>DASZXK010000226.1:0-10394 GCA_035545855.1 Polyangiaceae bacterium | reverse complement strand
ACGCTTGGGGCGGTCGGCAGCCCGCCTTGCGGGATGCCGGGTGGGGCAGCCCCGAATCTACCCACTCCTTCGAAACCGCGCGAATTGACGGCTGAGATGTGACGAATCCTCAGCGCGCGATGGGAGGCAGCCCCTGCCTTCCCCTCCGCTTCCCTCATTCTCCGTGATCCCGATTGCGGCCGGTGATTTAGGACGGCGCGCGCGCCGTCCAGGCATCGAGCGCCGCCTTGACGCTTCGCTGGACGTCCGCGGGCACCGGACCCGACTGAACGCGCTGACAAGCGAGCAGGGTGCGCTTCAGCGCGTCGCAGGCCGCGCCGCACGAAGCGCAGCCTTCGATGTGCCGTTCCATCGCGGCGCAGTCCCGCGGACTGAGGTCGCCGTCCATCTTCTCGGACCAGAGCGCGACGATGTCCGGACACCCGGGGCCCCGGGGAATGCTCGGCTCGAGCACGGGACGGAGCGCCGCCCGGAGCGCCTCGCGCGCGCGGTGGAGACGGCTCTTCACCGCATCCACGGAAATCCCGAGGGCCGACGCCGTCTCGGGCGCGGAGAGCCCCTCGACGTCGCGGAGCAAGACGACTTCCCGGTGGTCGTCCGAGAGACCGCCGAGCGCGGTCGAGAGGGCGGAAGCGAGCTCGCGATCCGCGGCGCGCGCCTCCGGAGACGGAGCGACGTCGGCTTCCTCACCCAGGTGCTCGTCCGAGACCGGCGGACGATTCTTCAGGCCCCGACGCTTCCGCGCGCACGCGCTCCGGGTGAGCGAGAACGCCCAGCTCGAGAGGGACGCCCGCCCCTCGAACTCGGGGAGGTGGTTCAGGATGGCGAGGAGCGTCTCCTGGAGCACGTCCTCCGCGTCCGTCGCGCTCTTGCACATCCGAAGCCCGAACCGGTGCACCGACGGGGCCACGGCGGCGAGTACCGACTCGAGTGCGGCGCGATCCCCCGTTCGTGCGCGCGCCACGAGCGCCGCGAGCTCCGGTGACTCCATCCGTCCAGACACGGGGATGGTCTTAGCGCCGGACGGAACCAGGGGACAGCGTCATGACGCGGCCGGCGCGAACTCTTCCGACGGCAGGCGGGTGATGCCCGGTCTCACACGGGACAGAGTGAGCTCGAAGAAGTCGTCCGCGAACCGATCGACGTCGTCCCAGTTCGTGAAAATCTGCTCTTCCAGTGCCGTGTCCAGCACCGGCCCGAGAGTGCGACGCCACATCTGCTTGAAGAGCGGCGCCAGCCGTCCGTACTGGCGCCTCCAGTAGAGCGCTCCGCCGAACACCTTCACGAGCTCGGGCGACCACCCGAGTCGAGTGATGCGACGAGCCGGGAGCGCGTGCGTCGCCACGCTCCGCGCGCGGTCGGGCGAGAGCTGGAGCAACGAGACGGAGAAGAACGCCGACGGCCGGCAGGCGAGTGCGCGATGGTGCCGTCGGATGAATCGGTCGACGCGCCACGGGTAGCGGCTCCCGTGAACGCGAGCGCCCACGATGGTGCCGTCGAACTCCGCGGGGCGTCCTTCCTTCGCGCAGGGTGCGAGAGTAACCGCCGCTCCGCGCTCCCTCAGACGGCTCGCGATGCGCTCCGCGATGCGGGCGGTGTGGCCGTGCGTGGTCCCGTACACGATCAGGATCCTCATTTCGGAGCGATCGAGGCAAGGGACGTGCCCGGGCGCGTCGACGCCGCCGCCGGTTGCCCCAGCACCCGACACCGCGACGAAACGCCGAAGCTGCGTCGCTCGGCAAACGGCGCACCGAGCTCAGCGCGCCGGGACGTTCTTCGTCTCGCAGCCGAAGAGCACGTTGAACGTGATGTCGGTGAGACTCGTGATCGTCGTACACGTGCTGGGGCACACCAGGATCTTCGTCGGGGCGTCGTTGTCGTCGTAGTACCAGCCGCCCTCCGGCGGGCACGTGGAGACGCTGTCCGTGTGGAGGACGTCCGTCTTCACGCCGCCCGTCGTGTACTCGACGTTGACCTTCGACTTGTCGAACGCCTTGCCGTCGGGCACGTCCGGACGGGAGTACTCGCAGGCGACGGGCTTGGTGTGCGTCACCTCGTGGGTCACCTCGTGCGTCACGGTGATGGTCGTCCGGATCCCCTCCAGCGCGGTGAGGAAGCTCTGCGTGTCGGTGGCGTTGCAGGCGAAGCTCGGCGCGTTCGGAGTGCAGTCCGTCCCGCCCGCCTGGGCGATCTGATCGAGGAGCGTGTAGTCCGCGCCGTCCATCCCGACGGTGAAGGTCTGCACCTTGTTCTGGGTGAGGGCGGCGCCGGCGATGTTCACCAGGTCCTGCCCGGTCGCGCAGGTGGACGGCGCGCCGTCCGTGATGAACACCACGGCGCACTTCTCTTCCGGGTGGGCGCTCTGGTAGCTCGCACAGAACTGCGTCGATCCGCGGAGGCCCGCTTCGATGGGCGTCCCGAGCCCGAACGGAAGGCGCTGCGCGAGGTCGCCGGTGATCGCCGCGGCAGCGCCCGGTAGCTGCCCCATGGCGTACATGGGGACGGCGCAGTCGGTGCCGGCGCAGTTGGAGCACCCCGAGGGCAGCGGCGGAAAGTTGTTCGGGAAGATCTGGAACGCGACGTCGAGCCCGGCGGACTTCTGGTCCGTCAGGAACGCGGTGATCGCACCCACGGCGGCAGTCCACTTCGGGCCGACCATGCTCGCGGACTGATCCAGCATGATGTAGATCGCGACGGGCTGCGGAACCTGCTCGGTCACCGTCTCCGTCACCGTCTCGACGACGTTCTCCGCGCTCGCGGCCTGGGCTCCGCACGAAGCGTCCGGACCGTCGCTACTGGGCGGAGGGTGGCCCGGATCGAAGATCGGGCCGTCTCCGCCCGTTCCGGAGCCGATGCCGCCGACGGACATCGTGTTGCCCGTGCCGTTGGGGAAGCCGCCCGCGGAGCTCGTTCCGCCGATCCCGGAAACGTCCTCGCTCGACGTGGACTTCGGCGAGCAGCCCACTCCGATCAGTGCGAGAGCCGTGAACACCTGGAAACGCCAAGACATGATTCGTGCTCCACCCCACGTGCGCGTGTGTGCGTGTGAAAGGAAAATCACTCTACCAAAGGAACCGGTCACTCGCCACGGAGGCGCGGCGCTCGAGCGCACACTCGAGCGGGACGTGAACGACCCGGATTAACCCTGGCGGCCAGAAATGCACTGCGGAGAGCTCCAAAGGCAGACGCACGGCGTCATGAAGGCGCGTTTCGGCGGGCGACGGCCGCGCCTTCCTCACGCGACGGCCCGCTAGAGGTGCAGCCCGAGGACGAGCGCACAGGTGAACCCGAAACCGAGACTCGAGCCGTCGAGCGAGTAGAGGTTGTCCGTCTTCACGTTCGCGTTGCCGTTCACGTCGACGGTCGCGCCGTTGTTGCTCGCGAGCTCGTCGAGCGAGACGCCGGGGCGGGTGAGCCCGAGCACTTCCGCGGAGACGTTCGCGCCGATCGAGAAGCCCCGGGTCACGAAGACGTCGAGGCCGCCTCCTCCGCGGACGTCGTATCCCGTGATGCTCACGTCACCGGCTCGAGGCCCGCCGAGGTCGTCCTTCGAGAACGCGCCGAGCGACGCGTAGCCCGCGCCGAGCTCGAAGTGCGGCTCGAACCGTCCGAGCGGCACCTTGATGCCGAGCTCGCCGTTCAACGTCCACACCTGATACGCGTCGAAGACGCCGATCCGGAAGCGTGGGCCGAGCGTGAGGAAGATCAGACGCACGCCGGCGCCGACTCCGAGCAGACCGCCCGTCTGCGTGGTCTTCACGACGGTCGCGTCCACGAGATCGTTCGCCTGAAAGGTCTCGAGGCCGAGCGACTCGAGGCCGCCCTCCGCATCGAGGTAGAGGAACGACAGGCCTCGGTCGAACCCGCTCGACGCCGAGCGCTCCTCGGCGTGCGCCGCTCTCCCGGCGAGCACGGCTGCGACTCCGACCGCGAGCGCCGCGCCCACGACGGCGCCGCGGAAGCTTCGTGTGCGCTGGGGCATCGCTCCGTGTCTCTGCAAACCGCGCACCGGGCCGGTGTGGCGCGCGTGCGTCCTCCGGAGTGGTCGCCGGAACGGGACGGCCACGCCGATCGGTGGATACACTGGGCGTCCGATGAACCGGTCGTCGAAGGAATCGCCCGAGATCGTGCGCGCGGCGGAAACACTCGAATCGGAACTCGTGCACCTGGAGACGCTGTCTCGCGCGGTGCGGAAGATCACCCTGAACTCGGAGAAGAACATCGCCCGAGCATTGACGGAGCTGAACGAGGCGCTGGCGCTGCCAGAACGTCTCGCCGAGGGGCTTCGCGGCGTGGCGATCGCGATGAGCAACATGCAGAGCCGCCAGGACGCCGCCCTCTTGCCCCTCGCGGAGTGCGCGGCGGCGATCCGGGCGCGCTCCGTCAGGCTCGGCGCGCACATGGGCAGCTTCGGCGAGCTCGGCGTCCGCGCGCGCGAACTCGTGGAACTCCTGCAGAAGCACGGAACGGACCCGGGCTCCGTCGCCGGAGACGTCGAAGACCGGCTCGCCGCCATCGCCAACGACGCCCGCGCGCTCGCCTCCGCCGCCACGGAAGACGACTTCCCCGACGTCGCGCGCGAAGCCGACGCCCTCCGTCAACGCGTCTCCGCCCTCCGCGGCCGCATCGCGAAGTCCTGAACGTCGGCGGGAAGACCCGGCGCGAGCGGAGGACGTCCGCCGCACTCCCGGTCCGACCGGCGACGGCGGATCAGCCCGCCGCGAGCGGAAGCACGACGTAGAAGCGGCTTCCCTTTCCGAACACGCTCTCCGCTCCCACTCGTCCGCCCTGCGCCTCCGCGAGCTTCTTCGAGAGCGCGAGCCCGAGGCCCGTTCCCTGGAAGTGCTTGCTTCGGCCGGCGTCCAGCTGCTCGAACTCGACGAAGAGGCGTGACATGTCCTCCGGGCGAATGCCGATGCCGGTGTCCTCGACCTCCACGCGGAAGGAGCGCGCATCCTCGGGCACCGCCCGGAGCACGACGGTCCCGTTCGTGGGTGTGAACTTGATCGCGTTGGCGAGGAAGTTGAGGAGGATCTGCTTGGTCATGCGCACGTCCAGCCGCACGTGACCGAGCGCCGGAGCGATCTCCGTGCGAAGGACGAGGCTCTTCTGACGTGCGAGCTCCCGCATGGCGTTCGTCACTTCCTCGACGAGGACCGCCGGGCTCACGTCTTCGAGCGCGAGGTCCACGCGTCCCGCCTCGATCTTCGCGAGATCCAGGATGTCGTTGATGAGCTGGAGCAGATGCCGCGAGCTCGTGAGGACGTCGTCGAGATACTCGTGCTGCTCCGCGGTGACCGGACCCGCCTTGCCGCGTTCGAGGAGGAGGGTGAACCCGATGATCGCGTTCAGCGGCGTCCTGAGCTCGTGAGACATGTTCGCTAGGAACTCGCTCTTCAGGCGACTCGCCTCCTGGATGCGCCGATTCTCCTCGGTGAGCTTCTCGCTGAGGCGCCGGAGCTCGTCTCGACGCGTCCGCTCGGTGATGTCGTCGATCGTCATCACCGCAATCTCGCTGCCGTCCGCGAGCGTCACGACGGAGCCACCGTAGCTGAACGCTCGCTGCCAGGAGCGGTCCCGGCGCGAGATGCGAACCTCGTACCCTTTCACCTGCATTCCCCGGAGTACCCGGGCGACGGGCCAATCCTCGAGAGGGATGAGCTGGTCACCGTCGAGCGTCCGGAGCTCGAAGAGGAGGTGGAAGTCCGCCAGGGTCCGGTTCCAGTCCTCGCCCGGTTCGAGCTCGTGGAGCGCGATGGCGGCGGGGTTCCAGTGGACGACCTTCCCCTCCCTGCTGACGATCACCAGACCCTCGCTGAGGTGCTCGATGACCGTCGCGAGGCGAGACTCGCTGCGCTGGATCTCGGCGGCCGCGCGCGAACGCGCGACGAAGAGTCCGATCTGTCGCCCCACCGCGGCGAGCATCTCTCGGAACTCCGGATCGGACGGTGGAGCTCGACCGATCAGCTCGATCACTCCGGTCACCTCGTCGCCGTGCCGGATCGGGAACACGAAGGCGCTCCGCAGGCCGGCGCGCGCCGCCGTCGCGCCGCGCAAGAACCCCGGCTCTGCGGGGAGGTCCGAGACGATCCGCGGAAGGCCCACGCTCCACACCTGGCCCGGCACGCCCTCGCCCTTCGCGAAGGCGAAACGCCGCGTCTCCTCGACGAACTGCGTGAGGGCTTCGGAGCCTGGCCGGTGCCAGGCTCCGGCGCACGCGAGGCGACCGTCCTCGTGGGCCCGCCAGATGGCTCCGAAATCCCAGCTCTCCGAGGCGCAGATGGCCTCGATGATCGGCGGCGCTGCCTCGGCGAGCGAGGTCGCGTCCGCGAGCACCCGGCTCACCGCGTGCTGCGCAGCGAGGCGCCGCTCGGCGCGCTTCCGGTCGGTGATGTCGATGAACGTGGACACCGCGCACGGACCGTCCTCCGCGAAGTCGATGACCTGGCTCGACGCGAGCGCCGTCTTGACTTCGCCGGTCTTCGTCTGGAACGGGACCTCGACGTCCCGGATCGAACCGTCCGGACGAGCGTGCGAGCGCTGCGCGTCCTCCCGCAACCGGACGTGTTCCACCGGCACTCGTCTCCCGACGAGCTCGCCGCGCGACGAACCGGAGAACTCCAGATAGCTCTCGTTGACCTCGATGACGACGTCGTCTCGGAGGCGTCGCACCTTCATGGCGACCGGGCTCGACTGGAACAGCGTACCGAACCGCTCGTTGCTCGCGCGGAGCGCCTGCGTCTGTTCACGGACGCGCTGTTCCAGGAGCTGGTTCACCGTCGCCATCACGTTGGCGTGGCGCACGTCGCTCAGATCCGTCGTGAAGACGACCACGCCGACGGCTTTGCCCTCGACGACGTGCGGAACGTAGTGAGCGACGAAATGGGAGGTCGTTCCGTCGGGGAGGGTTCGCTCCCGCTCGATGTGCTGCGGCGCTCCCTCGAGTGCCCGCCGGTAGTCCTTCTCTCGCTCGACGAAGACCTCCGGAGAGACGACCTCGCGGAGGTGCTTCCCCGCGAGGGCGCGCGGAAAGCCGTGGAAGCTCGCCGCCTGTGGATTCGCGTAGCGACAGACGAGGTCCGCGTCGAAGTACGCGGTGGCGGACATCGCGTCCACGATGCTGCGGAAGACGGCCGCGCTCGGGGTTTCGTCGAGGTCGACGCGGGGGGGCCCGTCCGTCGGATGTGCTCCCGCGTCGTTCTCTGGACTCATGTCGGACTCCCGACAAGGTACGGCCGTTTCTCCGAGGCGAAAGGCCCGGTGAGCGCGCAATTCCTGCACGCGGAACAGCCGTGATCAGTAGCTAGCCGCAGGTGCCCGTGAAGGCGATCCGGACGCCGACGCTCTTCGCGCAGTCGGCGTTCAGGTACGTCTGGGCGTCGCAGCCGCAGACCGCGTTCAGCGTCGGGCCGCAGGAGCCGCTCTTCGTCACGCAGCCGCCCGGGCCCTCGCACCCTTCGCCGTCGCAGAACTCGCCGTCGAGGTAGCAGTCCGCGTCCGTCAGACACGCGCGCGTGGCGCCCGGAGGCGGCGGCACGCAGAGGGGCACGTGCGCCGCATCCAGGCAGTACCCGAGGAGCGAACAGCACGTTTGCCCGCTCGGACACTGCGTGTCCGCCCCGCAGAGGACGACCTTCAACCCGGCGCTCGAACCGCCGCCGCCGAGGAGCGCCTCCTTCCCGCATTCGCCCATGGCTGCGACGCGAACGCCCGCGTTGCACGCGCTCTGGACGTCCGCGTACGTCTTGCCGTCGCAGCCGCAGTAGGTCGAGCCCGAGCTCGATCCGCAGTTCCATCGGGAGACGCAGTGCCCGGCGCCGCCGCACTGCCCTTGCGGCGACTCGCAGTATCCGTCCGATCCGCAGTCGGCGTTCGACGCGCACGTCGGGAGACCCTGCGGGTCGTCGTCCGGTGGAGGCGCCGCGCAGGCGCTCGGGTTCGAGCGAGCAAAGCACGTCAGCGTCGCGAGACAGCACTCCTCGCCGCCGGCGCAGGCCACGCCGCCGCAGTAGGACGGCCCGGGCGGAGGCGGCGTGATCGTGACGCAGTCGCCAAAAGGACCGGTCGCGCACGCTCCGCCGGTGGAGGTTCCACCGGTGGACGTTCCACCGATTCCACCGCTGGTGCCGGCGACGCCCCCGGCCGAGCTCCCGATGCCGCCGGACCCGTTCCCCGATCCGCCCGCGCTCGAGCCGGCATCGGAGGCGGCATTGCCCGCGTTGCCGGCCGCGCCCGGCGAAGAATTCACGACGCCGTCCGTCGCGCTTCCACCGCAGGCGACGAGCAGCACGCCGACCCAAAGATTCGCCATTCTGCGCATGAAACGACCTCCCGGACGGCAGCGTAGCATCATCGACTGGTGACACGAATAAACATATTCGTGCTACCAGTCCGGCCCGATGAATTTCACGGGTCGCGCCCTGCTCCTCGCGTGGACGATTGCTTTCGCCGCGCCGGCCCTGGCCGAGGAGGCTCCTTCGAATCCGCCGGACGCCGGAGCGCCGCCGGGGAACGCGCCGGTCCCCTCGCCGTCCCCGGACTCGGAGCCGGAGGTCACGATCGCGGGGGAGCGTCCGGCGAGCGAGGCGGCTTCGCGTGTCAGCTACACCGGCCACGAGCTCGAGCTCCGGCCGCGGCTCCGGCCGGGGGACGTCGTGGAGGCAGTGCCGGGCCTGTTCGCGGTACAGCACGCGGGGGGCGGAAAGGCGAACCAGTACTTCCTGCGCGGCTTCGACGCCGATCACGGAACCGACGTCGCGTTCTTCGTCGACGGCGTGCCCGTGAACCTCCCGAGCCACGGCCATGGCCAGGGTTACTCGGATCTCCACTTCCTCATCCCGGAGCTCGTGGTCTCTCTCGACGGGTACAAGGGTCCCTACTACGCGGCGCTCGGGGACTTCGCGACGGCCGGAGCCGTGAACCTGCGGCTCGCCGAGACGTTCGACGAGAGCTACGCGGCGTACACCGTCGGTCAGTACGGCATCCAGCGCGGACTCGTCGTGGAATCGCCGAAGCTCGGCGAAGACTGGAGCGCGATCCTCGCCGCGGAGGTCTACACGGACGACGGACCGTTCGAAAATCCGGAAGGGCTGAACCGATTCAACGTCTACGCGCGGGCGACCCGGAACGTCGGCACGAGCGGCAAACTCTCGGCGACGTGGATGTCCTACGGGTCGAGCTGGCACGGATCCGGACAGATCCCCGCACGGGCCGTCTGCGGCGAGGGAGAGCCCGAGAACCCGCCGCCTGCCGCGTATGGTGAGCCGTGCATCGACCACTTCGGGTACGTCGATCCGAGCGAAGGGGGGGACACGCAGCGGCACATGCTGTCCCTCGCCTATTCCGCGAGTTCGAACGACACCGACGTCAGCGCCCTCGCCTACCTCGTTCGGTACCGGTTTTCGCTGTACTCGAACTTCACGTTCTTCGGCGACGACCCCGCGCGCGGCGACGAGATCGAGCAGGACGACGACCGGACGGTGCTCGGGACGGACTTCCGCGTGAAGCGCCACGTCCGTCTGGGTGCGGCCACACTCTCCTCGACGCTCGGGCTCCAGGTTCGCACCGACGGAATCGACAACGCGCTCTACCACGACGCAGCGCGAGAGCGCCTCGAGCCGAGAGTGTCCGCGCACGTCGCCGAGAGCGACATCGGGGTGTTCGCGGAAGAAGACGCGAGACTCGCCCGCTGGCTCCGCGTCGTCGTGGGCCTGCGCGGCGAGCGCATCGACGTGAACGTCGACGATCGCCTGGAAGATACCGGCAGGTCCGGGACCAAGACGAGCGGGATCAAAGGCGCCGCCCTCCTGATGCCGAAGGCGATGCTCGTCCTGTCGCCGGCGCCCGCGCTCGATCTGTTCGCCGACGTCGGACGCGGGTTCCACTCGAACGACGCGCGCGGCGCCGTGCTCGGAACGAACGCGGCGACGCTCATGACCTCGGCGTGGGGATACGAAGCAGGCGCGCGCGTGAGTCCGCTCCCGGGCCTCGTGCTCCAGGCGGCGGCCTTCATCCTCGACCTGGACTCCGAGCTCGTCTGGGAGGGAGACGCGGGGACGACGTCGCCCGCCGGACGCACCCGTCGCGTCGGCGCCGAGCTCGGCGCCCGGTACCGGATCGGAAGCTGGCTTTTCGCCGACGCCGACGCCACGTTCACGCGAGCCCGTTACCGCGAGAACGCGGGCAATGCAGAAGCCGTGGCCCTCGCACCGACGCGCACGTTCACGGCCGGTTTCGGCGTGCGGCACGCGCTCGGACCGGTGACGCCGTTCGGAGCCCTGCGCGTGAAGTCGATCGCCGAGCGCCCCGCGGACGAAACGAACACGTTCACCGCCGAGGGCTTCACCGTCCTGGACGCGGACGCCGGCCTCCGCTGGAAGGACGTCGAAGCCTCG
>DASZXK010000225.1:0-19514 GCA_035545855.1 Polyangiaceae bacterium | reverse complement strand
CGTCCTCGCTTCCACCCTCGCGTTCACCGCTCTCCTCTTCACCGCCGGCTCTTCGCTCGCGAATCCGCGTCCGCTCCCGTTCACGTACCCTCACGAGCAGCTCGCCGAGGGCGCGACGGAGATCGAACAGTTCACGGACCTGACGCCCGTCCGCGGGAAGGACGGCACCACGGGGGACCCGCGCTGGTTCGGCCTCCTCCAGTTCCAGACGGAGTTCGAGCACGGCATCACGGATCGCCTCGAGCTCGGCCTCTACGTCTTCTATGCGCCGAGCACCCCTTCGGGGTTCGTCGCCGCGGCGAACGCCCCGGAAGGCAGCGGCATGAAGCAGCGCCTCCGGTACAAGCTCGCCGAGACGGGTGCCTGGCCCATCGACGTCTCCCTCTACGGCGAGATCGTGGAGAAGCAGGAGGAGTTCGAGGCGGAAGCCAAGGTGATCCTCCAGCGCCGCATCGGGCCGGCGCGCATCATGGCGAACGTCACGGAGGAGACTGAGTTCTACTACAAGGGAGAGACCGAGATCGTCCTCGCGCCGTCCGCCGGCGCGACGGTCGAGGTCACTCCGGCGTTCCACCCCGGCGTCGAGTGGTGGATGAACGCGGAGTTCCCGCTCGAAGACGAAGGGCCGCGCGTCTACGCGATGGGTCCGCACCACTACGTGGGTCCGGCCGTGATGGCGCAGTTCGGCGAGCTCTGGTGGACGACGGGCGTCTATCTCCGCGTGTCGGATTTCGGGCGCACGCTCGAGCCGGGTGACGGCTTCGGGAACGTCTGGTTCCGCACGGTCTTCGGTCTCGGGCTCTGACGGAGCGCCCGGCGCTCCGCGTTCCGTAGCGCGCGGGAACGTTCGGGATTTCGCCACGCCCCCGCTCGGAAACGGGGCGGAAATCCGATCCGGCGGAGACTCCGAGGTTGCCAGGTACCGATCGCCTCGGTGCCGGAGTCCAGCCGATGCTCTCCCTCGTCCCGAAGCCTGCTCCGGCACCGAAGGCCGCTCCGCCGAGGATCGAGTGCTCGTATCGCATCGTCCACGGCTACCGCCGGGCGTTCGTGCACGCCGGGAGCGGATCCGCGCTGCTCCTCATCCACGGCATCGGGGACAGCTCGGACACGTGGCAGGGCGTCATCGCCGAGCTCGCGCGCCACTACACCGTCGTCGCACCGGACCTCCTCGGACACGGCCGGTCCGAGAAGCCTCGCGCCGACTACTCCATCGGCGGCTACGCGAACGCGATGCGGGATCTCCTGAGCATCCTCGACATCGATCGCGCGACGATCATCGGGCACTCCCTCGGCGGCGGTGTCGCCATGCAGTTCGCGTACCAGTACCCCGAGCGGTGCGAGCGACTCATCCTCGTCAGCACGGGCGGCGTCAGCCGCGGCGTCACGCCGATGCTCCGCCTGATGGCGGCGCCCAACGCGGACTTCTTCCTGCCGCTCCTCGGCCTACCCCACGCGCACTCGGTCGCACGCGGAGCCGCAGCGGTGCTCCGGGCGCTCCGCACGGACCTCGGACGAGACGCGGACGACTGGCTCCGCGTCTTCGAGACGCTGCCGGACGCGACGGCGCGGCGCGCCTTCGTCCGCACGCTCCGCGCCGTGGTGGACGTCCGCGGTCAGGCCGTCACCATGCTCGACCGCGCCTACCTCGCGCGGTACCTGCCGACGCTGCTCGTCTGGGGCGATCGCGACGCCGTGATCCCCGTGGAGCACGCCGAGCTCGCGCACCGGGCGCTTCCCGGAAGCCGCCTCGAGGTCTTTCGTGGGGCCGGGCATTTTCCGCATCACGCGGACCCCGAACGGTTCCTCTCCGTCGTGCGAGACTTCCTCGAGACCACGGAGCCCGCTCCACACGACGTCACCCGCTGGCGAGAGATGCTCCGCGCCGGAAATCCCGCCCTCGCCGGAGGTCCGGAAACACCGGCGCTCCGGGCGTGACGGGCGCGATTGGGCGGGACCGGCGGGCTCCGCGACCGTCCGCGCGTGACCCCCACGACCGGCCGAGTGCGCCTCAGAGCTCCTCGGACAGCGTCTCGAACGCGAGCCGTCCCTTTTCCGTGTTCGGCTGATACGCGTCCGGCGTCACGGAGAGAGGCTGGCCCACGACCGGCTGCCCGGCGAGGGCCCGGTCGAGATCTTCCCGGAACGCCGCCATCGTCGGGTAGCGATTGTCCGGGTGCTTTCGGGTCGCGGAGAGGACGAGCGTGTCGAGCGCCGGGTGGACGTCCGACACGAGCCACGACGGTGGGGGCACGGGACTGATGAGATGATGCGAGAGGATGCCGCGGTTCTCGCAGGCATCGAACGGGAGCTCGCCGGTGACCGCCCGGAAGAGCACCACGCCGAGCCCGTAGACGTCCGCGCGCACGTCGGTCGCCTCCGCGACGGCCTGCTCGGGCGCCATGTACTCCAGCGTGCCGAGCACCTTCCGCTCTTCCCGATCGTCGGGCTCGAGGTGCTTGCAGAACCCGAAGTCGATGACCTTCACCCGGACGCCGTGACGTTCTTCGTCGCAGAGGAACAGGTTGTCCGGCTTCACGTCCCGGTGGACGTACCCTGCCCGGTGAATCGCCTCGAGCCCCCGGGCGGCCTCGCGTACCAGCGTGAGCGCCTGCTCGAAGGGGAGCTTCGAGACTTCATGAAGTCGATCGCCCAGCGTCTCGCCGACGAGGGCCTCAGTGACCATGAACGGCTCGCCCCACGTGGAGGTTCCGACGTCCAGGATCCGCGCGACGTTCGCGTGAGCGACCCCGCAACCGACGGCGAGCTCCGCGCTGAACCGCTCCGGCGTCGCGAACGGCGAGGAACCGTACGGAGGGAGCACCTTCACCGCGACCTGCGCGTTCGTCCGCTCGTCCTTGGAGAGGAAGACGCGACTCGCCGCCCCCTTGCCGAGCGGCTCGAGCAAGAGATACCGATTGGCCAGCCTGTCGCCGAGGAACGTGCGCTGAGGGGCCTGGGCGACGGGCGCTAGGAAGGCAGTGGGCGTCAGGTTCCGCATGACGAGCCTGGGATCCTTTTTCGTAACCCGGGGCCCCGGGCCAAGCAATCGGCGACGAAAAGCGACGTCGTCGGAGGATGTAGGGAAAGGGGCGCCCGGGCCGGCCGCGTTCCTCCATCAGCCATCATCCTCGTGGCTCGTGGCTCGTGGCTCGTGGCTCGTGGCGTGGCTCTCGGAGCTCGGCGCGAGCCCGGGAGCTCGGCGCGAGCTCGAGGCTCGCACGAAGAGCACGCGTTTACATGACGTCGCGGCGCACTGCGCCAAGCGAATCCTCCTTGTGACCCCGATTCGATCGAGAGCATATTGGATGGTGGCGGTGCGCGTACGTTCGGCGAAGTGTCGGGCCGTGTCGGTGTGACCTTTCGCAGAAGCTCGAGGCTACGTTTGAAGCTCGCCCTACTCCTGGTCTCTGCGATCGCGATCATCGGCTGTTCGACTCCCGACGAAGGGGCTCGAGGAACCGCCGGAACGGGAGGCGGCTCGGGCTCGGGCGGCTCCGGCGGGGCGCAGACCGACGGCGGGATCACGATCCTCCCGCCCACGACGTGCCGCGACGTCGTCTGCGATCCGAACGCGACGTGCAGCGGGACGGGCGCCGACGCGAAGTGCGCGTGCGTCGCGGGCTACACGGGCGACGGAGTCCACTGCGATGACGTGGACGAGTGCGCGCCCGGCGCGACGAACGACTGCGACGCGAACGCGGCCTGCAAGAACCGCCCGGGCGGCTACACGTGCACCTGCAACGCGGGCTACACGGGCGACGGGAAGACCTGCACCGTCGTGGACCAGTGCCAGGGCGTCGCGAACACGTGCGACCCGAACGCGACCTGCGTGAGCCAGAACCCGGGCTTCACCTGCGAGTGCAAGAGCGGGTTCACCGGGGACGCGACGACCTGCGGCGACGTGGACGAGTGCAAGGCAGGGACGTTCTCCTGCGCCACGAACGCGCACTGCGTGAACACCTTCGGCGGCTACGACTGCGCGTGCGATCCGGGCTTCTCCGGCGACGGCAACCAGGCCTGCACCTCCCTCTGCGACGCCGCGAAGTCGGACGCGGCGGTGTGCGGCGCGCACGGGCTCTGCCGCATCGACGGCGCGGTCGCCGTCTGCGACGCTTGCGTGCCCGGGTACGCCGGCGACGGCAAGACGTGCGCGGCGAAGGCCTGCGACGCGCAGTGCGACGGCACCGGGACGGACGACGACCCGCACGCCGTCTGCGGCGCCGACGGAACCTGCACGTGCGCCCCCGGCTTCTCCGGCGCCGTCGGCTCTTGCGCGGACACCGACGAGTGCAAGACCGACAACGGCGGCTGCGACGCGACGGAGGCGTGCACGAACGTCCTCGGCGGGCACGTGTGCACGTGCAAGCCCGGCCTCGCGAGGGACTCCTCCGGCAAGTGCGTGGACGTCGACGAGTGCAAGGCGACCGTCTCTCCGTGTCACCCGGACGCGACGTGCACGAACGTCGTCTCCACGGGCTCGGGCGCGGGCTTCACGTGTAAATGCAAGGACGGCTTCACCGGAGACGGCGCGACCTGCGTGGACGTCGACGAGTGCAAGACGGACAACGGAGGCTGCGACGCGAGCGCGACGTGCGAGAACCGTCGCGGTTCGTTCGCCTGCACGTGCGCGGCCCCCCTCGTCGGCGACGGGAAATCCTGTCACTGCGATCTCACGGGGCTCTGGGCCATGCGCCAGGACCTCGACACGTGCTGGAAGGGCCGCCCCGTGATCGAGGGCACGAGCGAGAACCTCGTCTCGCCGGGCAGCATGGAAGCGACGGTCTGGGAGCTCCACGAGCTCACCTACGACGGACAGAACCTCGTGATCCGGCGGAAGGGCTGCGGGACGGACAACACGCCCGATCTCATCAGCCCGCTCTTCCGGGAGACGTACTCCTCTTACACGCCGAACAGCCTGTTCGACCCGCTGCCGCTCCAGGCGAGCGACGACTTCGCGGCGCCGGGCATCCGTCCCGGGGACGCCTTCCAGACGCCGAGCTCGGCCGCCGTGGTCGGCATCGACCTCGGCGCCGATCCGCTGAACGCGCCGTGGCCCGCGACGTCCGCGGAGGTGACGACGTGGACCGACCCCGACAACGATGGCGAACCCGGATTCTCCCTCTGGCCGCGCGTCCCGAGCGAGGTCACGGACTCCGGCACGCAGCACTACAGCTACCTGCCGGTCCGGCCCGTCATCGTCTCCGGCCCGAGCGGGAACAAGATCGCGATCGACGAACGCGCGGGGTGCGTGAGCGTCGCGGCTCGGATCGTCACGCACCTCGAAGCGACGGTGGAGAGCTGCACGCGCATCACCGGCCGCGTCGTGAACGAGAAGAGCGAGGGAAGAGTCCACAGCTGCACCGTCGTGGACAAGGGGACGTGCGACGCGAACAACAAGTGCGACGGCTGGACGAAGGACGTCGGCTGCGGCGCCGCCGACTGGACGGCCGCGACGAAGTGCGAGGACGCCGACGTCTCGCGCCTCGACGACGACCAGAACCAGGCGCAGGACAGCCGCGCGACGTTCGAGCTCGTCCGCATCGGGGACAAGGGCGCGTCGCTCGACTGCCCGGACGTTCGCTCGCAGTTCCCGGCGCTCGCCCACAACCCGCCCACGATCTCTTGCACGACCCCGCCCTGATCCCGCGCGCCCACAGTCGAAAGCAGTCTCGAAATCCGATGCGTCTCTTCCGTACCTCGACCGCAGGGGCCCTTCTCTTCGGAACCTCCTTCGCCGGCACCGCGCTCGCCGCAGGCACCGAGCTTCTCCCCGGAGGCAATCAATCCGTCGCGCGCGGGGGCGCCGTGGCCGCGCGCGCGGAGGATCCGATGGTGCTCGCGAACGACCCGGCCGGCCTCGCGCTCCTCGAAGGCAACCAGATCATCCTGGACCTCGTCACGCCCATCCCGCACATGTGCGTGGACCCGTACGGCTACTACGGCTGGGGCGCGTACGGCGGAAGCTCCGAGTTCGGGGACTCGCTCTCGCCCGACTACGCGAACGCCCCGCTCCCCAAGGTCTGCAACTCCGCGAAGGTGGCGACCTTGCCGGACCTCGCGTACGCCGGAAAGCTCTCGAAGAACGTCGGGGTCGGCTTCGGGTTCGTCGCGCCGGTCCTTCTCCCCGGGATGCAATACGGCGGCTCCGACGGCACCATGAACACGCCGAACGGCCCGAGGCCCACGCCGACCCGCTACAGCCTGGTGAAGCAGGAGGTGCCCTTCGCGCTGAACCCCACGGCGGGGATCGGCTACCGACCCATCCCGCAGATCGCCGTGGGGCTACAGGTCCAGGTGCTCATGGTGAAGGCCCGCGCGACGGCCGTGCAGAACGCCGTGAGCGGCACCCAGCCGTCGAGCGACTGGCTCGCGACGCTCGAGACGAGGGACTACTTCGTTCCGTCCGTCACCGCGTCGCTCCACACGAAGCCGGTGAAGCCCGTCGATCTCGTCGTCGCGTTCAAGTACACGGAGAACTTCGACGGCGCGGGCAGCGTCACGTACGAGACGAACACCTTCCACCACGGGGCGAAGTCGGGCCCCGTCCCCTACGGGAACGCGCCGATCCCCATCGCCGACATCCAGGTCGGGATGCCGTGGCAGCTCACGTTCGCCGCCCGCTACGCGCAACCGCTCCGCGAACGGAAGCTCGGCGGCCTGGGCGATCCGATGGATACGGAGCTCTGGGACGTGGAGGCGGACTTCGGCTACCAGCTCGCGGGCATCGCGCGGAACTCGATCGACGTCGGGGGCGACGCGACGGTGTACACGCGCGAGGCGGGGACGAGCCTCAAGAAGACCACGGCACAGAACCTCGGCGCGACCGCGATCGATCCGCACCGGAAGACGGCGTACCAGGCGAGACTCGGCGGAAGTTATTCGGTCGTCCCGCAGCAGTTCCAGGTCGACGCCGGGACGTTCTGGGAGAGCCGGAGCGTCGACCCGGAATACGCGGACATAGATAGCTTCGCGTTCCAGCGCGTCGGACTCGGGCTCGGCGGCGTGGTCCGCATCGGGAGCTTCGATCTCCGCTTCGCGTACAGCCACATCTTCTCCGAGACGCTCGACGTGCGCCCGCCCGCGCACCAGAACGTCGAGAACGCGAACCCGAACGACCCGACGAGCGGCTTCGATCAGCGCGTCGGCGGCACTTTCGGTCCAGACGGAGTCCGTCAGGGCGGAACGGTTCTCCCCGATCCCGCGGCGCAGGGCGGCGGGGGCGACGCGACCGCACGGAAGACGCAGGTCTCCGCGATCTCCACCAACGCGCGGCCCGAGCGGGTCATCAACGCCGGCAAGTACACCGCGAGCTTCGACGTGATCTCGCTCGGCGTCGTCTACCACTTTTGACCACAGGCAGGCGCGACGAGACCGCCAGTGACGCGTCGCGCGCAACATCCGAGAGCTCATTGTCCTGTCTACCGTTGAACCCGAATCCCGACCGGCGCATCCTCTCGAACAGGGCGGGCGCATGTTTTTGCGTGGAGTAAGACCATGGCTTCCATGAACCGTCTGCTTGGCCTCTCGACTCTCACACTCGCCGCCGCGCTGGTCGTGGGCTGCGGCTCGGATTCCGGCGGAAACATCTTCCCATCGGGCGGAACCGGCGGAGGCGAGAACACCGGCGGGACGGAGAACACGGGCGGCGGCTCCTCGGCTGGCTCGTCCGGTGCGTCCGGCTCCTCGAGCGGGGGCGGCGCGAACACCGGCGGGGGCGAGAGCACCGGCGGAGACGCGAACACCGGCGGCACCCCGACGGACAGCGGGACGGGTAGCGGCGGCGCTCAGGAGACGGGCGGCGACCAAGGCGCGGGCGGTTCCGACGCGAGTGTTCCCGGCAACGGCGGTGCGTCGGGCGACGGCGGTTCCGGCAACGGCGGTACACCCGGCGCGGGTGGCGCGAGCGCGGGTGGCGCGAGCGCGGGCGGAGCGTCTTCGGGCGGCGCCTCCTCCGGCGGTGCCCCCGGCGCAGGTGGAGCGAGCGCAGGCGGCGCGCCGGGCAATGGCGGCGCGAGCGCAGGCGGCGCGCCGGGCGCGGGCGGAGCCGGGACGGGCGGCACCGGCGCAGGCGGCGCGCCGGGGACGTGCGGCGGCGTGAAGTGCGACGCGACGGCGACGTGCACCTCGAACAAGTGCGTGTGCCCGGCGGGCACGACGGACAAGAACGGCAACGGCACCAAGTGCACGAAGCCGAACGGCGGAACGTGTGCCGCGGACGCGGACTGCACGAGCACCCACTGCGTCGGCGGCTCGTGCTGCGGCGTCGCCTGCAACACGCCGGGCACGTGCCAGCGAACGCAGGGCACGGTCTGCGTCGGCGGCAACACGTGTCAGTACGGAAAGGCGCTCGACGGCACGACCTGCGACGACGGCGATGCCTGCACGACGAGCTCCTGCTTCGACGGCACCTGCTCGGTGGACACCGTGAAGGACTGCACGCCGACCAGCAAGTGCGAGACCGAGACCTGCAACTCCGTGACGGGCAACTGCGACTCGACGCCCATCGCGTGCAACGACAACAACCCCTGCACGAACGACAGTTGCAGCGCGACGCTCGGCTGCCAGTTCGTCCCGAACACGAACCCCTGCAACGACGGCAGCGCGTGCACGACGGGCGACAAGTGCTCGAACGGCACCTGCAAGGGCACGGCCGTCAACTGCAACGACAACAACGTCTGCACGACCGACTCGTGCAACCCGGCGAGCGGCTGCGTTCACACGAACAACCAGGCCACCTGCGACGACGGCAAATCCTGCACGACGACGTCCAAGTGCTCCGGCGGATCGTGCGTCGGGAGCGGGAACGCCTGCGGCGCGCTCGCCACGGGATGCGTCGAGTGCTCGAGCGGCGCGAGCTGCTTCAATCCGCCGAACGGCCGGGACTGCACCTGCCCGGCGACGTCGGGCAGTACGCCGGTACTCGAGCAGAACGGCCAGTGCGTCCTGAACACGGACGAATGCGCGTCGGACCCGTGCGGCGCGTTCGGGACCGGCTGCATCGACCCGACGCCGACCGCGCCGGCGTCCGGCGACTATCAGTGCACCTGCGCGCAGGGCACCACGGGCAACACGGTCGGGACCTCCTGCAAGGACCTGAACGAGTGCACGACCGGCAGCCCCTGCGGCGCCGGCGCGAGCGGCTGCACCAACCTGAACCCGCCGAACTTCTACAGCTGCACCTGCAAGGCCGGCTACAAGTCCACGCCGACCGCGAACGGCCCGGTGTGCGCCTGCGACATGACGGGGACGTGGGTCGAGGCAGCGACGACGACCGTCTCCTGGAGCGGCATCCCGACGATCACGGACGGCACGAACGTCCCGACGTACGGCTGGTCTCTCCGCGAGCAGACGATCGCGAGCGACGGCACGCTGACGGTGACCACGGTCCCCTGCGGAGGCATGGCGCCGACTCTCTGCGGTGGGAGCACCGGGTACGCGCAGTACCAGCCCGTCGCCTCGTGGGGCAAGGCGCGGATGCGCTCGGGCATCCCGACGATCGGTCCGGTGAACGTCTCGGGCACGGTCCCCGGCGGGAGCTACTCCGAGCCGATCGTCGCGTCGCTCATGGGCATCGATCTCGCGGATCCGATGGGCGCGTGGCCCTCGAGCCGCGCGTGCGTGAACGCCGGTACCTGCGCGAACGCCGCGACCTGGTGGTCGAACGCCGAAGGGACCGGCAAGCTCGGCGTGACGACGGTCGCCGTGCGCGCCGGAGGCGATCTCATCGGAGGCGCGGTCCCCGACCCGCCCGTGAACTACCCCGTGCCGGGTGAATGCCCGCGCGGGACCGGCGGCGGCGACTACGCGGCCTGGCCGGGTCTCGTCGTGATCTTCCCGTTCACGACGTACCAGTGGTACGGCGCCTCGCGCATCCAGAGCGGGCTCTCGAGCACGAGCGTCACGTTCGACGCGGCGGCGAACGCCTGCGTCATCACCGGCGACGTGACGGGCCCCGACAAGACGGCCGCGAACAAGCCGATCCCGCACACCGACGCGCGGATCGTCGGGTGCGAGACGGGCACGAACGCCAACCCCGGCGCCGCGTGCAGCGACGCTCAGGCCGGCTTCTACGACAGCAACGCCCAGGGCCAGCAGATCACGAGCGCCACGTTCAAGCTGGAGAAGATCGCGCTCACCGGTACCCCGCTCGCGACGCTCCTCACGAACGGCGACGAAACGGGCCTCGCCGCCGCCTGCCAGCAAGTCCGCGTGAAGTACTGCCCGCCGGGCAGGACCTGCAACTGAGAACGGCCGGCACCCGGCGCCGCGGCGAGCACGTTCGCGGCGTCGGTGTTCACGGCGCGCGAGGCGCATCCGCGAGCTGAAAGTACAGCGCCGGCAAGAGCTCGCGGAGTTTACCGCTGCGGAGTCCTTCGGGGTCGAACCCCGAGTGGAAGCGGCCGACGACGTCGACCGCCGCCTGTTCGCTCGGGAGCCACTCCGGGCACTTCGGCCGTTCGCAGCATCCGCCCCCGCACCCTGCCGCGACCCGATCCCACGAGTAGACGGGGATGGCGCCGAACCCGGAGAGGAGGATGGCGCCGTCGCACCGGTTGCAGCAGTTGTCGTCCTTCTTCGGGTCCTCACCGCACGCCATCAGCGTCTGCCGCGTCGGCCCGCGGAGGAAATGCTCGCCGCGCACGAGCACGAGCGCGTCCAGGACCCCGTCTTTCAGATTCGGTGCCTCCTGGAAACGCCGGGGCGACGTCTCGTCGACCAGGTCGGCGACCGTCGCCGGGAGGGCGCAGGCCTCGAACGTCGCGCCCCCTCGGATCTCGTGAACCGCGACCTCCGTCGACGCGCATCCGAGTGCCACGGCCGAGGGAACGGCGCGCAGAGCGGCGGCGCGCGGCGGCGTCGCATCCTGGCAGCCGACGAGGAGCGCCGAGAACGGGATGACGAAACCCGAGACCCGCCTGACCATCACCCGATGATTGGACGACTCTTCGTCCCCCGACATTCAACGTCTCCTGGCCGGCTGATATCGTCCCCCGCGTGACCCTGAACGCGCGATTCCACCAGGCCCATCCGATGCCTCCGAAAGCGACCCTGGAGGAGCGGGTCCTCTGGCACCTCGCGCACCGGGAAGCGTGCGGCTGTCGGCCCGTGCCCGCGCCGCTTCGCGCTCTCCTCGACCCACCCGAACGCCCGCGGTGCGCCTGGGCCACGGGCGACCCGCTCATGATCCGCTACCACGACGACGAGTGGGGTCGGCCCTCCCACGACGACCGCCACCTCTTCGAGATGCTCATCCTCGAGGGCGCCCAGGCCGGTCTCTCGTGGAGCACCATCCTCCGCAAGCGGAGCTCGTACCGGCGAGCGTTCGCGAGCTTCTCGGCGCGCACCGTCGCGAAGTTCGACGCGACGGATCGAGCTCGGCTCCTCCGAGATCCGGGGATCGTCCGGAACCGCGCGAAGATCGCCGCCACGGTGGAGAACGCGAAGGCATTCCTCGCCGTGCAGAAGGAGTTCGGCTCCTTCGATCGCTTCGTCTGGCAGTTCGTCGGTGGCGCCCCCGTCGTGCACCGGCCGCGCTCGATGAAGGACGTGCCGCCGCGCACCGCCGAGTCGGATGCGATGAGCCGCGAGCTGGGGAAGCGCGGCTTCAACTTCGTCGGTTCCACGATCTGCTACGCGTTCATGCAGGCGTGCGGCCTCGTGGACGATCACGTCGCGGGGTGCTTCCGCGCGGCAGGGAAAGCGCCCAGGCGGCGGAAATGACCCCGGGATCGGGGACGTGGCGCTTCCTCCACGTTCTCGGTCGCACGGTTCGTGAGCATGCCGGGACGGCTCGTCGGCGCCTCGCCACGACTCGTCGACAACCCGCCGTCGAGAAGGACTGCTCGCGAGAACCCCGGCAACATCGCCCACTCCAGCCGGCGAGGCTTCACGGATGGCAGAGCACCTGATTCGACGAGGTCCACGAGGCGCAGGCCGAGGCATTCCCGGAGGAGGCCGTCGCGACGCAATCGGTGGCGACGGACGCTGGCGCCGCGCAGCTCGTCGTGCAGAAGGTGGCGAGGTCCGAGCAGCTCGTGTCCACGGGAGGGGCGGGCGTGACGACTCCGCTGCCCGCGTCCGGCATGCTCGGACGAGCGGCGACGCAGGCCCCGCCGCGGACGGCCTCGCCGGCCTTCGTGCAGGAGAACGTCGCTCCCGCGACGCACGCGCTCTCGCCGCACAGGATCGCGCGACGCTCTCCGGCGTTCTCGACGGCGCACGAGCACGCGTCCGACGAGCCGCACGACGAAGCCGCGACGAGGACCGCCGCGGTGAGTACGAGCGTCCCGAGGGAGCGCCTCATGCTCCGAACATAGTCCACGAACGGAGGCGAGGCTCGTGCTTCGATCGCCCGCCGCGCTGATCGTCTCGCTCGCGTCGCTCGCGCTTTCGCCACGCGTCGCCCGGGCGGAGACGATGCGTCTCGAGGACGCCGTGAAGCTCGCGCTCGAAAACAACGAGCGCGCACGGAAGGCGCCGCTTCGCGTGGAGGTCGCCGATGCGCAGGTCGATCGCGCGCGCGAGGCGTTCTTCCCGACCCTCAACGGATCCGGATCGAGCACGTATCACCCGGGCGCCAAGGGGCCGAACCCGGCGACGGCCGGCGCGCTCCAGCTGAACCAGCCGCTCTTCAGCCCGAGCGCGTTCGTGCAGTTCTCGCAACAGCTCCACAACCGAGAGGCGGAAAGATGGGGCGGCGTCCAGGACCGGCGGGACGTGGCGTTCGACACGGCGAAGGCGTTCATCCAGGCGCTCACGGCCGAAGGCCTCCTGAAATCCGCCCAGCGGAAGCTCGCCGCTTCGAAGACGAACCTCGAGACGGCGACGGCGCGCGCCCAGGCCGCGCTCACGAGCACCAACGACGTCACGAAGGCGGAGCTCCAGCTCGCGACGTCCGAGGGCCAGGTCGCGAACGCCGAGGGCAACGTGCGGCGGACGTACATCACGCTCGGATTCCTCGTCGGACGGACCGTCGACGGGCCGCTCGTCCCTCCCGACAACACCACGCACGCCGCCCAGCACTTCGAGCAGGCGAGGACGAACACCGTGAAGAACGCGCTCGCTCGACGCGGCCACATGGTCGCCGCTGCCCAGGACAGGAGGCCCGACGTGAAGTCCCTCCACGAGAAGAACCAGGGGCTCGAGGCCTCCGCGAACGAGCCGCTCTGGCGGCTCCTCCCGACGCTGAGCGCGTCGGGACAGGTCCGCTTCACGGTGGACCCGCTCCCGTCGGAGAAGGGCGTGGACGAGCAGGCCGGGCTGAACCTCTCCTGGCCCATCTTCGATGCCGGCTTTCGGTACTCGGACAGAAAACAGCGCCTCGCCCAGCTCGAGAGCTCGCGTCTCGACGAAAAGCTCCTCCGGCGATCCGTCCAGAACGACATCGAGCTCGCCCTCGCGGCCCTCCGCGCGGCGCGGGGGAACTTCACCGCCGCGACCGCCGCTGCGGAGTCCGCGCAGAAGAACGCGGACGAGACCAACGTGCTCTACCAGCAGGGGCTCGCCAAGGCGCTCGAAGTGAGCGACGCGAACGATCAGCAGTTCAACGCGGAGGTCACGCGGGAGGCCGCGAAACTGTCGATGGAACAGGCGTATCTCGATCTCAGGAATGCCCTCGGTTTCGGCCCGGTCGAGGAACCGGAGGCGAGGTCTCAGTGAGAGCGCGGCCGAGAACGACTTCCCTCGCGATGCCCGCGCTCGTCGCCGGGCTGTCGCTCACCTGCGGGATCTCCTGCAAGAAGGACGCGACGCAGGCGGCTCCAGCCGCGGCGAGGGGCGGCGGCCGGCGCGGGGGCGCGGCCGGGGTCGCGTTCCCGGTCGACGTCCTCGCCGTCGAGTCGAAGACGGTCGACTACGTGGTGCAGGCGCCCGGGACGCTCGAGGCGTTCGAGCGCGTGCAGGTGACGGCGCGCGTCTCGGGCGTCGTGGACAAGGTGAACTTCAGCGAGGGACAGAACGTCAAGAAGGGCGACGTGCTCGTCGTCATCGACTCGGAGCGGTTCCAGCTCGCGGTGAACTCCGCCAGGGCCGGGCTCGAGAAGGCCGAGGCCGCCCAGAAGGACGACGAGGCGATGGCCGCGCGGAGGAACGCCGCGAGCGCGTCGCACCCCGGTCTCATCCCGGACGAAGAGGTCGCGACGTACCAGACGAAGACGCTGACGGCGAAGGCGGACACGGCCGTGGCGGCCGAGAACGTCCGTTCCGCCCAGGTGAACCTCCGGGACGCGTTCGTGCGCGCCCCCATCGACGGCACGATCCAGACGCGAACCGTCGAGACGGGGCAGTACGTGAACACGGGGTACCTCATGGCCACCCTGCTCCGCTCGGACCCGCTCCTCCTTCGCTTCCAGGTGGAACCGGAGAACGCTCCGCGACTCAGGCCCGGCATGGTCGCGACGTTCACGATGAGGGAGACGCAGGACACCTACAAAGCGACCATCACCCTGGTCGCAGGCGCGGCCGACCCCGCGACGCACACCGTCGCAGTGACGGCGCAGGTGAACTCGGAGGAGAAGAAGTACTGGCTGCGGCCGGGCTCCTTCTGCGAGGTCAGCATCGACGTGGGAGCGAAGCGTCAGGCGCCCGTCATCCCCCGCTCCGCGACGCGCGCGACGGACCACGGTTACGTGGTCTACGTCGCGGACGGGGGCGTCGCCCGCGAGCGGGTGGTCACGCTCGGCATGAACACCAAGGACGGCTGGGTGGAGATCCGGAGCGGCCTCCAGGCAGGCGAGCTCCTCATCGTGCGCGGCGTGGAGTCCCTCGCCAACGGCGCGAAGGTCGACGCGAAGCAGGTGGATTCGATGGACCCGAACGCGAAGGAGACGCCGGTGAACGCGCCGGCCGCGGCTCCGTCGGGAAGCGCCTCGGGACCGGCGACGGCGGGCTCGGCCGAGCACCGGAAGCGCCGCGGGGGCGGAGGCGGGGCGCCGCCGTGAACATCACCGACGTCTCCATCAAGAACCCCGTCTTCGCCTGGATGCTCATGGCGGCGACGGTCCTCTTCGGAGTCGTCGCGCTGACGCGCGTGGGCGTGAGCCAGTACCCCGACGTCGACAACCCGAACATCACCGTCAGCATGTCGTGGCCCGGCGCGGCGCCGTCCTCCGTCGAGCGCCAGATCATCGAGCCCATCGAACAGGCGCTCTCCCAGGTGGAGGGAGTCCAGTCCCTCTCCTCTCAGGCGCGCGCCGGGAGCGGCCGGATCACGGCGACGTTCGACATGTCGCGGAACGTGGACCTGGCGCTCCAGGACATCCAGGCCAGGGTCGCGCAGACCCAGCGCTCGCTGCCGAAGGACGTCCAGTCGCCCACGGTCTCCAAGTCGAACCCGGACGACACGGCGATCCTGACGATCGGCGTCTCGGGGGCGTTCTCGCCGCAGCTCCTCGCGGACACCGCGCGCTACCAGGTGCAGGAGCGGCTCCAGACCGTCCCGGGCGTCGGGCAGATCACGCTGAACGGCGTCACGGACCGGAACGTCCGCATCTGGCTCGACGCGAACCGGCTCGCGGAGAAGGGCGTCGTCGCGAACGACATCATCTCCGCCATTTCCCGCGAGCACGTGGACGTCCCCGGCGGCCAGCTCATGACGGCCGGCCGCGCGCTCGACGTCCGGCTCCTCGGCGAGGCCCTCGACCTCGACACGTTCAAGCACCTCGTCGTGAAACGTGGCGAGCCGGCACCCGTCTACCTCTCGGACGTCGCCCTCGTGGAAGACGGCTTCGCGGACGCGACGAGCATCGCGCTCCTCGACGGCGTGCCCTTCCAGGCCCTCGGCGTCCTGAAACAGCGCGGGACGAACGCCGTCGCGGTCGCCAAGGCCGTCCGTGCCCGGGTCGCGGAGATCCAGGACAGCCTCCCGAAGGGCATGAAGGTCGACATCCTGTTCGACTCCACGCAGTTCATCGAGGAGTCCGTCGACGAGATCGAGCTCGAGCTCGTCATGTCCGTCGTGCTGACGGCTTTCGTGTGCTGGCTGTTCCTCGGCTCTCTCTCGAGCACGATGAACGTCGTGCTCGCGATCCCGATGTCCCTCCTCGGGACGATCGCGGTCGTCTATTTCCTCGGCTTCACGCTGAACACCTTCACGCTCCTCGGTCTCTCCCTCGCCGTCGGCCTCGTCGTCGACGACGCCGTCATGGTCATGGAGAACATCTTTCGCCACGCGGAGATGGGGAAGGACCGGAAGAGGGCCGCGTCCGAGGGAACGAAGGAGATCACGTTCGCGGCGCTCGCGGCGACGCTCGCCGTGATCGCGATCTTCCTCCCCGTCGTCTTCATGAACGGCGTCATCGGGCGCTTCTTCTTCCAGTTCGGCGTGACGCTCTCCATCGCCGTGATGCTCTCGTATTTCGAGGCCATCTCGCTCGCGCCCGCGCGCTGCTCGCAGATGCTCACGACGTCCCGGGAAGGCCGGAGCCGCATCGGGCGCGCCGCGGACGCGGCGTTCTCCTGGCTCGAGCGGCGCTACTCGGACGTCCTCGGACGCACGCTCCGGTTCCCGAAGACGGTGCTCCTCGTCGCCACGCTGCTCCTCGCCGCCTCCGGCGCCCTGGTGAAGCTCATCCCGACGGAGTTCGTGCCGTCGCAGGATCAGAGTCGGCTCACGCTCCGGGTCCAGACGGAGGGCGGTTCGTCCATCGACGCGGCGGCGCCGCTCCTCGCGAAGGTGGAGGAGCGCCTCGAGAAGCACCCGGAGATCGAGCACACGATGGTGACGCTCTCCGGCGGGAGCGGTCAGTACACCCTGAACCTCGTCCCACCCGGTCAGCGGAAGCTGAGCTCGCAGGAGTTCATGGCCGTGCTCCGGAAGGAGCTTCAGGGGATCCCCGGGGTTCGCGCGTCCGTCCAGGATCCGTCCCAGCAGAGCTTCGGCGCCGCGAAGGGCTCTCCCGTCGCGTTCACCGTGAGAGGCGCCGATTGGGACCAGCTCGTCGCCTCCGCGACGAAGCTCCAGCAGGACCTCGAGGCGAGCGGCGTCGCGGTGGACCTCTCCTCCGACTATCAGGTCGGGTCCCCGGAGCTCCAGATCATCCCGGACCGTGACCGCGCGACGGAGCTCGGCGTCTCCATCTCCGACATCGGGAGCACGGTGAGCGCGCTCGTGGGCGGCAACACCGTCGGCAAGTACACGACGGAGGGCCGCCGCATCGACATCCGCATGCGGCTCCTCGCCGACCAGCGGTCGCGTCCGGAGGATCTCTCCCGCATCCAGATCCGGACGGGGACGGGCGCGCTCGTCCCACTCTCCCTCCTCACGACGCAGAGGGAAGAGCCCGTGCTGCAGACGATCAGTCACCTGGACCGGGAGCGCGCCATCAGCGTGAACGGCAACGTCGGCCCCGGGCACTCGCAGGCGGAGGCGATGGCGAAGGTGATGGAGCTCGGGGACGCCCTGCCGAACGGCATTCACGTCGTCGCCACGGGGCAGGCGTCACAGCTCGAAGAGACGACCTCGGGTCTCTGGTTCGCGCTCGGGGTCGGCATCCTCGTCGCGTACATGGTGCTCGCGAGCCAGTTCAACTCGTTCCTTCACCCCGTCACGGTGCTCACCATCCTGCCCCTCGCCGTCGCCGGCGCCGTGATGGGGCTCGCCGTGTCCGGGAAATCGCTGAACCTCTTCAGCATGATCGGTTTCTTGCTCCTCATGGGCATCGTGAAGAAGAACAGCATCCTGCTCGTCGAGTACGCGACGCAGGTTCGCGAGCACGAGCCCGAGCTGTCGGCGGCCGAGTCCATGCAGAAGGCCGGCCCGCTCCGCCTCCGGCCAATCTTGATGACGTCCGTCGCGACGATGATGTCCGCGGTGCCACCCATCCTGGGTCTCGGCCCGGGCACGGAGACCCGGAGCCCGATGGCCGCCGCGGTGCTCGGCGGTCTCGTCGTCTCGACCGTCCTCAGCTTGATCGTCGTGCCGTGCTTCTACGCCGTGGCGGACGGCGCGAAGATCCAGATGGGTGCACTATTCCGTCGCGGCAGGAGAGCGGCGGCGGTGGGCTCGGGTTCGGCGGAGTGACGGGTCCCGGGCGCTCCCGTCCCGTCGGTGTCCCGTTCCCGCCGCCGACGAGGTACGCTCGCGAGTCCATGCGCAAACTGGTGGCTGAGTCGCTCGGAACGTTCATTCTCGTGTTCGGCGGGTGCGGCAGCGCCGTCTTTTCCGCGGCGTTCCCCGACGTCGGCATCGGCCTCCTCGGCGTCTCCCTCGCGTTCGGCCTGACCGTCCTCGGCTGCGCCTACGCGCTCGGGTCCGTCTCCGGCTGCCACCTGAACCCCGCGGTGACGCTCGGGCTCTGCGCCGCGAAGCGCTTCGAGTGGAAGGACGCCCCTGGCTACATCGTCGCCCAGGTACTCGGCGCCGTCGCCGCGGCGCGCGTTCTCCTCAGCATCCTGCAGAGCGTCCCGGGCGGCTACGACCCGCTGGAGAAGGGGCTCGCCGCGAACGGTTTCGGCGAGCACTCACCCGGTGGTTTCGGGTTCGGCTCCGCGGCGCTCGCCGAGTTCGTCCTCACGTTCATCTTCCTCACGGTGATCCTCGGTGCGACCTCCAAGCGATCGTCTCCGGGATTCGCGGGGCTCGCGATCGGCCTCACCTTGACCCTGGTTCACCTGGTCGGGATCCCGATCACGAATCTCTCGGTGAACCCCGCGAGGAGCACGGGACCCGCCGTGTTCGTCGGAGGCTGGGCGATGTCGCAGCTCTGGATCTTCTGGATCGCGCCGATCGCTGGAGCGTTCGCGGCCGGTCTTCTCGGGAGCTGGCTCCACGAGGAAACGGAGCCGGAAGCCGCGGCGCCCGTCGCCGCGGAGATTCCGCCGTCGACTCGGGGGACCTGATCCGCAGGGGCAGTACCGCGAGCGGCTGCGGGTGCGCGCTCGCAGCCTGGGACGTCGCACCGAAGAGTGTCGCGACGCTGTCGCTCCTGCTCTCGTTCGGTTCGATCCGCCGTCGCCGGCGCTCGCGTCACGTCGCGTGACGGTCGGCTCTCGTCTCGCTCAGGCTGGAACCGCCGTCCTTGCCCCGGCGGCGACCTGCGTGCCGCCGTGGACGGTGACGTCGCCGGAGGCCGAGAGAGTCACGTCGAAGTGGACGAGCGCGGAACCTGCGGGGCCGCGGGTGACGTTGCCGTAGCGATCGTAGCGACTCCCGTGACACGGGCACAGGGCGACGGCAGAAGCTCCCGCTCCATTCGGTTCGACGTCGCATCCCTGATGCGTGCACGTGATGGTCATCGCGTAGAGCCCGCTGTCGTCGCGACCGATGAGCGCGGGCGCCCCGGAGACGACCTTCAGCACGCCGACCGGCAAATCCTGCACGTTCCCGGCGCTGACGTCACCGAATTGCGCCGGCGAACCATCTTGTTGACTGCATCCGACGGTTGCGGCTGCGCCTGCTGCAAACAGTGCAAGAAACTTTCGCCTGCTGGTCTCACGGTCGTTCGATTCTGGCATCCGGTTCTCCTCGATCGAGTTCCTGGAATCAGTGACCGATCGCGACGCGAGCAGGCGGC
>DASZXK010000224.1:0-1676 GCA_035545855.1 Polyangiaceae bacterium | reverse complement strand
TGCGGTCTCAGTGGAAGGACTCGTTCTTCTTCGCCTCGATCTCGAGGACGAGGTCGTCCGGCGTGTCGAACTTGCCGTCGGAGCCCGCGCTCCGGAGAGCGGACGGGTTCACGTCGAGGCGGTAGTCGTGTCCCCAGCCGTCGAGGGCTGCCTTCTCCTGATTCGCGACCGCGCGGCTCTTCAGGTAGCTCGAAAACTCGTCGGGGGCGGGCAGCGGCGCGTTCACGAAATCCGCCTGCACCATGGACAGGATGTTCGCCATGGAGGTCTTCGTGCCCGCTTCCTTCGGCATGTCGAGGAGCGTCGCCGCCGTCTTCGCGATTTCCTTCCGCTCCGCGGCGTAGAGCCCGGCGCCTACCGCGGCGAGGAGCGCGGCCTTCACGAGCGCTCCCTTGAGAAAGCCTCCGCCGGTCGACGCCGACGACTGCGGGATCTGGATCAGCGGCAAATCGGCCTTGGGCGTCGCTTGCGCCGTGGGCCGCTTCGGGGCCGGCGGCGCCTCCGGGTTCATCGCCCGACGCGAGGGCGCCGCGTCCGACGTCCGATCCGCGAGCGATTCCATGCGTTCCCTCGCGAGAGCGAGCGTCGTGTCGAGCTCGCGCCGGAGCGTCTCGGTCGTCGCGACTCGCTCGTCGCGCTCGGACTCGAGCTTCGAGGAGAGCGCCTCCACCTTCTCGATCGCCGCGGAGAGCTCGCTTCGGAGCCTCTCCACGTCCGCCTTCGCAGCGCTGGCGTCCGCTGCGCGGCCCTCCGAGATCGATCGAGTCTCCGCGAGCTCGGCTCGGGTCGTGTCGAGCGCTGCTTCGAGCCGCGCGATCCGAGCGTCCAGCGCGCCGGTGTCCGCGGCCGGCGCACTCCGAGTGGGCTCCGCCGCCTTCGGGATCGATTCGGAGCGTTCCTCGGGCGGCGCGGGATCCGTCGGTCGCTCGAGCGACCTCACCCCCGTGGAGCGGTCGACGCGGCCGGGCGGCACGGAGTTGTCCGCGCGCGGATCCCTCTTCTGCGCGCTTCCCCGGACCTCGGTCACCCCGCGCTGCGGAGCCTTGCGGAGCGTGCGATCCACGTACGGCGGCGGACGATCACTGGAGGCAGATCCGGGCATCGTTCCATGGTCCCAACGGCTCCTCTCCCCGTCAACGGAGCGGCCCCGGAAAAATCGCTCGATCTTTCTCCCGGCCGGTGTGCGCCCGTGTGGGCGATTCGCGTCGGCGCAGCTTCCCGCCTTTACGTCTCGCCGCGAGGGGACCAGGTCTCAGGGAACCCCACTCCCCATGCGGCTCAACCAGATCACGCTCCCCTCCGAAGACGTCACCCGCGGTCGCGACTTCTACGTCCGACTCGGCTTCACGCTGATCGTCGACAGCCCACCGGACTACGTCCGGCTTCAGGCCCCCGAGGGCGGCGCGACGCTCTCGCTCCACCGTGTCCCCTCCGTGCCCCGAGGCCACACGGCCGTCGTGTACCTGGAGTCCGACTCACTCGACGCCGACGTCGCGCGACTGGTCGCGGCGGGGTTCGTCTTCCGCCAGCCCCCGCGGGACGAAACGTGGCTCTGGCGAGAAGCCCGCTTGCTGGACCCCGACGGCAACGAGCTCTGCCTCTACCACGCCGGCGAAAACCGCCTGAATCCGCCGTGGCGCGTGAAGCCCGCCTGAGCCCCTTCCGCCGGGACACCC
>DASZXK010000223.1:0-16558 GCA_035545855.1 Polyangiaceae bacterium | reverse complement strand
GGTCGGCAGCCCGCCTTGCGGGATGCCGGGTGGGGCAGCCCCGAATCTACCCACTTCGAAACCGCGCGAATTGACGGCTGAGATGTGACGAATCCTCAGCGCGCGATGGGAGGCAGCCCCTGCCTTCCCCTCCGCTTCCCTCATTCTCCGTGATCCCGATTCGCGGCCGGTAGCGGCCGGTGATCTAGAGCCGCGCAGAACCCAATCACTTGCCGACGTAGGTTGCACGGGGACGGAGGAGGCGTCCGGTCTCTCGCTGCTCGAGGGCATGCGCGATCCAGCCGGCCGTCCTCCCGAGGGCGAAGAGCGCCGCGCCGGAGCCGCGGGGGAGGCCGAGCGCGTGCACGACGACGACGAGACCGAAATCGAGGTTCGGTGGCTCGCGACGTCCTCTTTCCATGGCCTGGATGATGGCGAGCAGGCTCTTCACGCGCGGGTTCTGCCCCGCGAGCGGGAGCGCCGCCTCCAGCATGGGCGCGACGCGCGGATCTCCCGCGGGATAGAGCGGGTGGCCGAAACCCGGGACGACCTCCCCTCGGGCCGTCCGGGCGGCGACGACCTCCGCCGCCCGCTCGGGGACGGCCACCTCGTCGAGCAGTGCCTCGACGCGATCGCTGAACGCGCCGTGACGGGGGCCGGAGAGCGCGGCGAGGGCGCCGGTGACGCAGGCGTACACGTCGGCCCCGGTGGACGCGACCACGCGCGCGGCGAACGTGCTCGCGTTCAGTTCGTGATCGGCGGTGAGCACGAGGGTTCGGTCCAGCGCGGCGCGCGTCTTCCTCGCCGAGACGCCGAGCGCGATCGCCGTCGCTCCGGCGATGCTCGGTTCCCGCGCGGCGGCCAGCGCTGCGTCCTCGCCGCGCGAGAGCCCGAGGATCGCCACGAGGGTGCGGATCAGGCGCCGTCCGCGGTCGAGATCGGCGGCGACCGGGGCAGCGTGACGGTCCGGGTCGGCGAGCGCGAGGCGCGGCACCGCGGCGAGGAGCGTCGGGAGCGGCGGCCCCGGAGGGACGCTCCGGCGCACCTCGCGAACGAGAGACGCGACGCCCGAGGCGCTCCACTCGGGCGGCTCGTCGGGCAGCGTTCCCGTGAACAGCAGCTCCGCGGCGGACTCGAAGCGCACGCCGTCCCGCGCGAGCTTCACGGCGGAGACTCCTCGATACGAAGGCCCGTCCTCCCGGATCGCGGAGACCGCCGTCTCGAGCACCGGCTCGCCCCAGGAGAGCGCGCCGGCCGCGACGGGCGCGTGACCGCTGCGCGCCTCGCTCCGCTGCTTGAGCCGCTCGAGGTCCGCACGCTGGTAGCGACGGCCCCGCCCCTTCGGTCCGGGTTCGCTCCGGACGAGGCCGCGGCTCGCGTAGGAATACAGCGTCGCGAGGCGCACGCCGAGGTACCGCGCGGCCTCTTTTGCCGACACGAGCTCGGATCGTTGATTGTCGAATCCACGTTGATCAACCCGATCCATGAACCTACCTTTATCAGAGGCGCGAAGCGGTGCTCCCGAGATCGCGCAGAAAGGGCAGTTTCATGGCCAAAGGTACACGTGCGTTCGTTCCCGGACTCGAAGGCGTCCCGGTCGCGGAAACGGTTCTCTCCTGGGTCGACGGTGAAAAGGGCCGTCTGGTGATCGCGGGCAGGGACGTCGAAGACGTCGCGCTCACGGCCACGTTCGAGGAGGCCTCCGCGTTGCTCCTGGCCGGAGACGACGCGCCCCCGACCGCCGGGGACGTGAAGGCCGCGTTCGGCGCCGCGCGAGAGGCGGCGCACGAGCGTCTCCCGGAGCTCGGCGCCGCGCTCGACGCGCCCGACGCGATGGACGCGCTCCGCGCCGCGATGGCGCACCTCTCGGAAGATCGCCGTCCGGGCGTTCCGCCGTTCCTCGCCGCCGCGAAGCTCGTCGGCGCCGCGCCGGTGTTCGCCGCGGCCTGGGCGCGGAAGCGTGAGGGACTTCCGCCGGTGAAGCCGGATCGCGCCGCGAGTCACGCGGCGGACTTCCTCCGGATCCTCCGTGGCGCCGCCGCGACCGAGGAGGAGGTGCGCGCGCTCGACACGTACCTCGTGACCGTCGTCGACCACGGATTGAACGCGTCCACGTTCGCGGCGCGCGTCGTTGCATCGACGGGCTCGGACCTCGTCTCCGCCGTCACGGCCGCGATCTCGGCGCTGAAGGGTCCCCTCCACGGCGGAGCGCCGGGCCCGGTCCTCGACATGCTGGATTCCGTCGGGGATCCGTCGCGCGCCGCGGAGTGGCTCGGGAGCGAGCTCGACGCCCGACGCCGCATCATGGGCATGGGGCACCGCGTGTACCGCACGCGGGATCCGCGGGCTGCCGTGCTGGAGGTCGCCGTCGAGCGGCTCCACCGCGCGCTCTCGGCCGGGCGGGCCGAGTCGCCCGCCGCGCGCAGGCTCGAGCTCGCGCGCGCCGTCGAACGCGAAGCGACGTCCCTCCTGGCGGCGAGGCACCCGAACCGGGCGCTGCGGGCGAACGTGGAGTTCTACACGGCCGTGCTGCTCGAGGCGCTCGGGGTTCCGCGGGAGCTCTTCAGCGCCGTATTCGCGGTCGCGCGCACCGTCGGCTGGACGGCCCACGTCGAGGAGGAGCGGCGCAAGGGACGGCTCATCCGGCCGACGTCGATCTACGTCGGACCGGTGCCGGACTCCCGTCACTCGACGAAGTCGAGGTCCTTGCCGTAAGTCTCGTCCAGGGAGAAGAGCGAGAGGACGGCGAAGAGGAGCGCGACGCCCCCCACGAGGATCGCGCTCCCCGTCACCCCGAGCGGACCCTTCAGGGCCTTGAACGCGAGCGTCACGAGGACGACGGCCCCGCGAACGAAGTTCGGAATCGTGGTCGCGGCGGTCGCTCGGATGTTCGTCCCGAACTGCTCCGCGCCGATGGTGACGAACACGGCCCAGTAGCCGACTCCCACGCCGAGCAGGAAGCAGAAGACGTAGAAAGTCGTCAGCGACGACGAGGCTATCGTGAAGTAGCCGGTCGCGAAGAGCGTGCTCATGGCGATGAAGAGAGCGACGCTCTTCTTCCGGCTCCGGAACACCTGGGACAGCGCGCCGCTCGCGAGATCCCCGACGGAGAGACCCATGTAGGAGAGCATGACCGCGCGCCCGGAGGACGGCAGCGGGTCCATGTGCATCGCCTTCGCGATCTCGGGAGAGAGCCCGATCAGGATGCTGATGACGTACCAGATGGGGACGCCGATGAAGATCACGGCGAAGTACTTCTTCGCGCGCGCGGCAGAGGTGAAGAAGGCGAAGAAGTTCCCGCGAGAGACGTCCTTCTCCTTCGTGCTCTCGAACATGCCCGACTCGAACAGGCCGATCCGGAGGAGCAGGAGCCCGATACCGAGCCCGCCCCCGACGAAGTACGCGGTACGCCACGAGAACAGATCCCCGACGAGGGCGGCGACGACCGCGCCGAGCACGCCGACGGACGCGACGACGGTGGTGCCGTAGCCGCGACGCTCCTTGCCCATCACCTCGCTGACGAGGGTGATCCCCGCGCCGAGCTCCCCCGCGAGCCCGATGCCGGCGATGAGGCGCATCGCGGCGTACTGAGAGACCGTCTGCGCGAACCCGTTCGCGATGTTCGCGGCGGAGTAGAGGAAGATGGATCCGAAGAGGACGGAGAGGCGCCCCCGCTTGTCCCCGAGGACGCCCCAGAGCACTCCTCCGAGCAGCATGCCGAACATCTGCGTGTTCAAGAGGTCGACCCCGGTGTCCAGAATGGCGTCCGAGCCGATCCCGAGGTCCTTCAGGCTCTTCACCCGGACGATGAGGAAGAGCACGAGGTCGTAGATGTCGACGAAGTACCCGAGGGCGGCGACGAGCACCGTGAGGTACACCGAGCGGGCGCTGGTCGCCGTGGAAGTGGACACGCGGAGCCGCTTTTAGCCGCCCCCCGCGCCGGGGAAAAGCACGAAGCGCGGCCCGTGCACGCCGGCGCTCAGCGCGGCGCGACGTCGCGCCCCGTCGCGTGGTCGATCCGGACGCGGGCCACGCGGGCGTCCACGTGAGCCTGGATCATCTCGAGACGCGCGCGAAGGACGTCGCTCTCGGCGTCGATGAGCTCGACCTCGGTGCCGCGCCCGAGCTCGAACAATTCGCGGCGAACCCGGTACGCTTCCTCCGCGGATCGGAGACCGCGATCGGCCGTGACGGCGGCGTCCCGCGCTTCGAGGTACGCGAGCCGCGCCCCGGCGATCTCGTCGCGGATGCCGTCGGAGAGCGCCGCCCGCTCCGCGTCGAGGCGCTTCTGCTTCGCGTCGATGCCCGACGTGGTGGCGTTCGCGCTGCCGAGGTCGTTCGGGCTCCAGGTGAGCTGGACGCCGACGTCCCACGTGGCGCGCCACCTCTCCTCGGGAGGTACGACACGCGGATTAGGATCCGCGACGTACACGTTGCCGAAGGCGTCCAGCCGCGGAAGGCCTCGGGAGTTCGCCGCCGAGCGTTGCCCTTTGAGCGACGCCTCGTTCTTTTCGAATGCACGGAACTCGGGGCGCCTGGTGACGGCTTCCGAATACAGCGACTCGATGCTCGGCGGCTCCCCGTCGGGAAGTCCGGCGAGGAGGTCTTCCCCGATCTCCCGGGGCAGTCCGCCGTCGTGCATGACGGTGTGGAGGCGTTCCAGGGCAAGGGCCTCCCCGTCGTGCATACGCGTGTTCGCGAGCTCCGCGGCCGAGACGAGCGACTCGGCGCGGAGAACGTCCGCGTTCGGCGCTCTTCCGGAATCTCGCGCGGCCTTGGAGAAGTCCAGGTGCCGCTTCGCCTGATCCACGGATTGCTCCGTGACGACGCCCCCGAGGCGCGCGCGAGCCCACGAGTAGTAGGCGAGGCGCGCTTCCATCGCGATCTGGCGGCGCGTCGCCTCCGCCGTGATCTCCTGGGCCTCCTTCTGCGACACGGCCGCCTCCTTGCTCTGCCCGATGCGCAGGAAGTAGTCGGAAATCGGGACGACCACGCTGCCCTGCAGCAGGTACTGGTTCACGATCACCGGGAAACTGAGTGCCGTGCCGGGAACCAGTGGAGGCGGAGTAAACGACGAAAGCCGCGTGTAGCGCGCCGTGGCCGTGAACTTCGGGTAGTAGTCCAGGTCCGCGCGGGAGACCTCGGAACGCGCTGCTTCGACGTCCGCCCGGCGCGCCCGATCGGCGGTGCTCGTGCGCACGGCCAGGACGGCGACCTGATCCGCCGTGAGGCCCCCCGCCTGCCCGACCTTGCCGTGGAGCTTCCTCGCGAGCTCGGTCTCGCGATCGGGTGCGAGAGCGCTCGACGGAGAGGACGCGGGGGGTGCGGGGGGTGCAGCGGGCGGCGGCGCAGCCGTCTGCGCGCGTCCCGCGAGCGCGACGAGCACGCCCCCGAGTGCGGTACGGAGAAGAAGGATTCGCTTCATGTTGCACCTTTGGACTTGTTGCCGACACCCTCGAAGAGGATGCGGAGCATCTGCTCGGAGAGTTCCTTCCCGCTCGGGATGTCGGGAAATGGGGAGCGCTTTCCCGCGACGGCCCGGAGGAGCTGGGCCGGGCCCCCGAGCGCCATGAGCGAGAGCATGACGACGACCGGGTGAATCGACGGGTCGAACTCTCCGCTCGAGACGCCGTCCATCAGCAGGCGGAGCATGAGCGGCAGATGACCGCGCTGGAACCGCTCCAGGATGGAGTCCATCCGGCTCGAGGAGATGAACGCCTCCCGGAGCACCAGGCGAATCACCATCCGCTCGTCGTCCGTGATCCGGCCGACGCGCTCGTAGAGGCGGAGGATGCGCTCCCGCACGGGGAGGCTCGGATCGAGCGCCGGCAGCAGATCGGAGAGGAGAAGCGCGTACACCTCTTCCACGACGGCGAGGAAGAGGTCGTCCTTCGTCGGGAAGTAGTAGTAGACCATCCCGATGCTCGTCTTCGCGGCGCGGGCGATCTGGCGGAGAGACGCCCCGTCCACGCCTTCGGCGAGGAACCGGGCACGCGCCGCGTGCAGGATGCGCGTCTGGATGTCGCTCCTCGGACGGGCCATCAGCCGAGCTTCTTTCTGAACCGGAGGGACGCGAGCGCGACGAGCGCGACGAGGATGCCCGTGAGCCACACGAGCTCGGCGCGGACGTCCGGGAACGTCCCACCCTTCAGCGTGATCGCGCGGACGATCCGGAGGAAATGCGTCAGCGGGAGCGCCGTGGACAGGAACTGCGCCGGTCGCGGCATCGCCTCGAACGGGAACATGAACCCCGAGAGCAGGATGTTCGGCAGGAGGAAGAAGAAGGACATCTGCATCGCCTGCTGCTGCGTCTGCGCGACCGTGGAGAACACGAGCCCGATCGCGAGGTTCGCCGAGATGAAGACGAACGCCAGCGCGAAGAGGAGCGGCACCGACCCGATGATCGGCACGTGGAACACCACGCGCCCGGCCGTGAGGATCAGCGCCATCTGCACGTAGCCGATGACGACGAACGGCACGATCTTCCCGACGATGAGCTCGACGCTCTTGATCGGCGAGACGATGAGCTGTTCCAGCGTGCCGCGCTCCCGCTCGCGAGCGATCGCCATGGAGGTGAGCATCACCATCGTCATGGTGAGGATGACGCCGACGAGCCCGGGCACGACGTACACGGCCGTCCGGATCTCCGGGTTGTACCAGACGTTCGTCTCCAGCCCGAGCGGGAGCTCCGCGTGCGGGCCGAGCTTCTTCACGACGAGCTGCGACGCGTCCGCTTGCACGAGCGACGCGGCCGTGTTCATCGCGCTGGCAACGGTCTGCGGATCCGAGCCGTCCACGACGAGCTGGACCTTCGCGGGACGCCCCGAGGCGAGATCCGACCCGTATCTAGGCGGAACGACGAGGGCGACCTTCGCGCTCGCCCGCCGGAGCGCGCTCTCCATCTCGTCGTACCCGCGCACGTTCCCGACGACGTCGTAAAAGCCCGTCGCCCGCATTCGCTCGGCGAGCGACCGGGACGCGGCGGACTGGTCCTGATCGAAGACCACCGTCGGCATGTGCCGGACGTCCGTGTTGATGGCGTAGCCGAAGAGCATGAGCTGCAGGAGCGGCAGCATCACCATCATGGCGAGCGTCAATCGGTCCCGGCGGAGCTGGAGCAGCTCCTTCCAGGCGATGGCGAGCGGACGGTTGAACATCCTAGCCTTCCTCGTGGTTTCGTTGCTCCGCGCGCACCATGGAGACGAAGGCGTCCTCCACCGTGGCGCGCCCCTGCCGAGATTTCTGGATGGAGATGCCGCGCGCCGCGAGCACGCGGGCGGACAGCGCCTCCGGATCCTCCCCGTCCCGCGTCGCGACGCGGAGCATCGGCCCGAAGTGAGACACCTCGTCCACCTCGGGCTGCTTCCGGAGGAGGTCCGCCGCTTCCGTCGCGCGCTGGACCTCGAGCTCCGCGACGCGGAGATTCCGGCGAGTGACTATCTGCTCCGGCGTCCCCGTATCGAGGAGGGTACCGCTGAAGATGAACGCGAGGCGGTGGCAGCGCTCCGCTTCGTCCATGTAGTGAGTCGTGAGGAGCACCGTCGTGCCTTCGGCCGCGATGCGGTGGATCTGGTCCCAGAACTCGCGACGACTCACCGGATCCACGCCGGCGGTGGGCTCGTCCAGGAAGAGGAGCGGGGGCTCGTGGATCGTCGCGCTCGCGAGAGCGACCCGCTGCTTCCAGCCGCCGGAGAGCGTGCCGGCGATCTGCCTCCGCCGGTGCGAGAGCCCGGTGGACGCGAGCACGGCCTCCACGCGGGCCCTCCGAGCCGAGCGCCGGACTCCGTAGATCCCCGCGTAAAATCGGAGATTTTCCTCCACCGAGAGGTCCTCGTAGAGGCTGAAGCGCTGGGTCATGTACCCGATGCGCTGCTTGATCTTCTCGGACTCGGTGCGAACGTCGAACCCGACGACCCGGCCGCTGCCGCTCGTCGGATCCAGGATGCCGCAGAGCATCCGGATCGTGGTGCTCTTGCCGGCGCCGTTCGGCCCGAGGACGCCGAAGATCTCGCCGCGGTTCACGCGGAGCGAGACGTCCTTCACCGCGACGAGGTCCTTGAAACGCTTCGAGAGCTTGTCCGTGACGATGACGCCGTCGTCCGCGAGGTCGAGCCGTTCGGCGGCGCTCACGTTCCCCTCCCCTCGAACTCCACGAACGCGGGCACCCCGGCGTGGAGCAGCTCCCGCGGGTCGTCGATGCGGACGCGCACGCGGATCACGAGGTTCGGGCGTTCGCGCTCGCTGAAGAGGAAGCGCGGCGTGAACTCCGTGGTCCGGCCCAGGGTCTCGATGGAGCCGGGGAGCGACTCGGCCACGCCGTCCACGCGCACCGTGGCCTTCGTCCCTGCGTGAAGGCCCTTCAGTTTCCCCTCCGGAACGAACACGTCCGCGTAGGGGTGTTTCGTGTCCCCCAGGGTCACGACCGGGCTCCCGGCGCCGACGACCTCGCCGGCCTTCACGTGCACGTCCAGGATCACGCCGCCGGAGGGAGCGACGAGGTCGTGCTTCTGGATGCGCTCCTCCTCGAGCTTCACCTGGGAGCTCGCAGCGTCGAGGCGCGCTTCGGCCGCGCGGAGCTCCTCCGAACGGGAGCCGCGACGGAGGAGCGCGAGCTTCTGTTCGAGCGATTGGCGTTCGGCGATCGCTCGATCCAGCCTCCCCTGGAGGTCCTCGACGGCGGCGTCGGTCGACGCGTTCCGGGCGCGGAGCTCCTTCTCTCTTGCGAGGCTCTTCACGAGCAGGTCTTCCGTCGCCTTCGCCGCGCGGACCTGCGCGTCCATCGAGCGGATCTCCTCCCCCCGGCTCCCGGCCTTGAGCAGGGCGAGCTGGGACTCGGCCGCGTCCCGTTCGCTCTTCCGCGCCGACCAGAGCGTCGACTCGAGGAGCGAATCCAGCGAGGCGAGCTTCGCCCCGGACGCGACCGTCTCCCCGCGGATCGCCGGAACGGCGCTGACGCGGCCCCCGAGCTCGAAGCCGAGGACCCATTCGTCCAGCTCCACGATCCCCTGGTAGCCGGGGATCGCGGGGTCCTCATGGCTGCAACCCGTCGAAAGTGCTGATGAAAAAACCGCGAACACGGCGGCGGCCGCGAAGTTCTTTATCATACGACTGATAATACTCGTGACGCGACGCTCTGCAACAGGGAAACGGCTCGGGCAGGGCCGCCTCGGAAAGCCGGGCCTACGGCGCGCCGCGCGAGGGCCCGCCGTCCGTGCGGATGCGGCCGTCCACGAGCTCGATGACCCGATCGCACTCCCGGGCGATGCGCTCGTCGTGCGTGACGATCAGGAACGCCGTGCCGAATTCCCGGTTGAACCGCCGCATGAGGGCGAAGACCTCGCGCGACGAGTCCGTGTCGAGGTTGCCCGTCGGCTCGTCGGCGAGCACGAGCGGCGGCCGCCTCGACAGCGCGCGCGCGATCGCGACGCGCTGCTGCTGACCTCCGGAGAGCTTCGTCGTCTTGTAGCCCGCGCGCTCGGCGAGCCCGACGGCGGAGAGGAGCTCCGCGGCGCGCTCCCGGAGCGCCGGGGAGGCGTAGCCCTCGTCCCCCCACTCGGGAAGCATGACGTTCTCCAGCGCCGTGAACTCGGGAAGCAGATGGTGGAACTGGAAGACGAAACCGAGCGCGTGCGCTCGGAGCCTCGTGAGCGAGCCCTCGTCGAGAGCGGAAGTGTCCGTCCCCGCGAGCTTCACTCGACCGCGGGTCGGGCGCTCGAGGAGCCCGACGACGTTCAGCAGGGTGCTCTTCCCGGACCCGGAAGGCCCCACGAGCGCGGCGAACTCGCCGCGAGAGAGCGTGAGATCCACGCCCGCGAGCGCTCGTGTCACGATCTCGTCGCCGTAGTCCACCACGACGCCCTCGACGGAGAGCAACGGCTCAGACATTGCGAATCGCCGTCGCCGGCTCGAGTCGTGACGCGCGGCGCGCGGGAATGACCGCGGAGAGGAGACCGATGCCCGTCGCGAGCCCGGTCGCGAACAGGAGAAGGGGGAGGTCGACCCGTACGGGGAATCTCGGCGTCCCGCTCGGATCGAGCGAGGTTCGCTCGAAGAGCCAGGCGAACGCGGCGCCGAGCGCGGAGCCGGCCAGCGAACCGCCGAATCCGAGCACGCCGCCCTGGATGAGGAAGACCAGAAGCACGCGTCGCCCCGGGGTCCCCACCGCGCGCAGGATGCCGATCTCGCGAGACTTCTGCACGACGGAAACGATGAGGACGCTCGCGATTCCGAGCGCCACGGCGAGCGCGACGAAGAACTCGATGAGGTTCTTCGAGTTGCTCTGCGCCGAAAGCCCCTGCAAGAGCTCGGCGTTGAGGTTCATCCAGCTGTCCACGCGAAGTCCCGTGCGGTCCCGGATTTCGTCCGCGACCCGCTCCGCGTCGAACACGTCGGCGACCTTGAGCTCGATCGTCGTGACCCCGCCGGGGAGCGCGAACAGCGACTGGGCGTGCCGGAGGGACGTGAGCACCCACGTCTCGTCGACGGCCCGATTGCCGAGCGTGAACAGCCCCGCGATCGTGACGACGTCCTCGATCCCCTCCGTCGTCGTGATCCGGACCTTGTCCCCGACGCCGGCGCCGAGCTCGGACGCGAGCGCGGACCCGAGCACGACCTGACCTCCCGCGACGTCGACGCGCCCCTCGGTGAGCTTCTTCCGGACGTCGATGATCGGCAGGAAACGCTCCGGATCGATGCCCAGGATGCGGATCGGGCTCTTCGCGTCCGAGTGAACGCCGAAGCCCGCCCCCGTCAGCATCGGAGACGCCGCCGTCACGCCGGGCAGCCGCTCGACGGCGGCGACGATCGACGGCCAGTCGTCGATGGATCGGAGGCGCTGGGAGGCGGGCTGCACCGCTGCCGCGATCGCCCGGGCGCCGTCGGCCGGTACCAGGGCGCGAGGCGCCTCTCGCGGGACCTGGAGCGTGACGTGCGCCTGGGATCCGAGCGTCTTTTCTATGAGCGACGCCTGGAGGCCATCGATGAGCGCGGACAGGAACACGACGACCGATACGCCCACCGACACGGCTGCCAGGATGAGCGTGGTCTGGCCTCGAGCGTCCCGCATGTAGCGAAGCGCGACGAACCACTCGAACGGCATCTCACCCACGCTCCGGGCGGACGCGCTCCCCATCCGAGAGGATACGCCCGTCGGGGATGACGACGAGCTCGCCCTCGACGAGCCCGCCGACGACCTCGGTTTCGCCCTCGCCCCGGATGCCGAGGCGTACGTTCTTCCGCGAGACGCGCCCGCCCTCGACGACGAACACCCAGGGCGTCGCGCTCGAGAGGCCGTGGACGGCAGCCGTGGTGAGCGTCAAGGCGGACGCCTGTCGCGCCACCGTGAGATCGACCGAGACCGTCATGTCCGGCTTGAGGAAGGGGGGTGGGCTCGGGACGCGCAGCCGCACCTCGATGCTGCCCCGCTGAGGATCGACGGCCGGCGCGATGTAGTTCACCACTCCGTCGAAGGGCCGATCGGGAAAGGCGTCCGCGGCGGCGCGCGCGGACTGGCCGAGCGCGATGAAGGCGAGGTTGCGCTCGTCGGGCTGGAACACGAGCTCCGCGTCGTCGGCGACGGCCATGACGAGGAGCGTGCGCGACGCCTGAACGACGTCTCCCGGTTCGACCGACCGTGTCAGCACGAGGCCGTCGTGGAGGGCACTGATGCGCGTCTGCGAGAGGCGCACCCGGGCACCCGCGAGCTGTGCCTCCGCGGAAAGGAGCGCCGTCAGCGCGATGCGCGAATCGGCGCCGAGAGGCGCCGCGGAGATCTGCTGGGCCTCGGCCGCCGAACGCTGCGCGCGAGCGACGTCGACCTCGCGGCGAGCGTTCTCGAGCTCGACCGGAGCGACGGAGCCGGTCGACGCCAGGCGCTCGGCACGGTCGAGATCCGCTTCGGCCTGGGCGAGCCTCGACTCGGCCTGATGCAGCGACTCGTTCGCGACGATCGCCCCGACCCGGCGGAGCTGCTCGACGCGTGCCTTCGCCTGCGCGACAGCAGCCCCCGCCTGCGCGACCCCTGCACGCGCCTCGGCGTCGTCGATCTGCACGAGCAGGTCCCCGGCCTTGACGTGCTGACCTTCCACGGCCGCGACGGCGACGACGAGCCCGGGCACCTGGGCGGCGACCTGGACGCGGGTCTGGACCCTGACCCGCCCGCTCGCGACGACGTGCTTCTCGATGGCCTTCCGGGCCACCACTCCGACCGACACCCGGGGACCGCGTGACCGCTGGACGACCATCAGGACAGCGACGAGCGCGACGGCTCCCGCTGCCCAGAGGCTCGGACTTCGGAACGAGACGCGCATGCTTCGTCGTGGAGGGTTCTGCGGACGAAGCGGCAGTCTACATCGAGGGTCGTTCCCTGTCTCTCCGACCGGGCCGGGGCGCGCTGCTCCTAGCGCCGGGCGATCGCGGTCGCGCCGAGGAGCTCCTGCTCCTCACGACCGAGGAGCGTTCGCACGAGCGGATGCTGATATCGCCGATCCACCGTGACGCAATAGAACGTCTCGAAGAGGTCCGCCACGATGTGATACTCGTGAAGGCTGCGGTTTCGGAGCTCGTCCCGAACGACGACGGAAGGGACGAGTGCGATGGCGTCGGTGTCTCGGGCCAAGAGACGCAGCGTTGCCATGTCGTCCACCTCCGCGACGACCCGCACCGCCACCCCCAGTTGTTCGCAGAGCGCGTCGAACTCGGCGCGGATGTCACTATCCGGGCCGGGTAGCACCATCGCCCTGTCCGCGAGATCTTCTGGAAAACGGAAGGACCGCACTCGCTTCCGACCGACGAGGCTCACCCGTTGCCGCGCGATGCGTCGACAGCGATAGGCGAGCCCGTCCCCGCGAGCCGGACGGCGGTTGGAGAGGACGAGATCCAGGGCGTGGGCCGAGAGACGCTCGAGGAGATCTTCCAGGCGCCCCGAATGAATGCGAAGTCGCGTGTCGGGCCGATCCAAGAGCGGCCGGATGAAGGACTCCTGGAAGTTCCTGGATAGGGTCGCGACGGCGCCCACGCGGAGAATCTGTTCGCGGCGCCTGCCCTCTCGCAGCGTCGCCACGAGCTCGACTCCGGAGGCGAAGATGTCGTCCGCGTAGTCGAGCGCGATCTGCCCGGCCTCGGTGAGCACCAGCGCACGCTTCTCGCGCACGAAGAGGGCCCGCCCGAGGTGTTCCTCGAGATTGCGGATCTGAGAAGAGAGCGCGGACTGCGACACTCGGAGGCTCCGGGCCGCGCGTGTGAGGTTCCCGTCCCTGGCGACGGCCCAGAAGTAGTGGAGGTGGTGGAAGTTCAGGCGTTCGGCCATGGCCTATCGTTCCATATTCTCGAACGTTCTGAGCTGAATTTTGTCATTTTTTAGAACGTTTGGTGCAGCTAACAACGGCGCCATGGATGCCGTACCGGAAGGTTCGTTGCCGCTCGGGGCCGCTCTCTTGGCGATTCCCATGCTGTTCGGCGCGGGAGCGCTCGTGGTCCGCCCCCGCGACCCCCTCCGCTTCGCGGAGCGCGTCACCGGCCTCTCGACGCTGCTCGCGGCGCTCGTCGGGGGAGCGAGCGCCGCGAAGGTACCCGGCGGACTCGACCTCGTCGCCGGCGTCGTCCTGCTTCTCGTCTGCGCCCTCGGCGCCGTCGTCGCCCGGTACTCCCGCGCCTACCTCTCCGGCGACCCCGGGGTGCATCGCTACGCGCGCTTCCTCCTCGCGACGCTCGGGGCGGTGACGACCCTGGTCATGGCGCAGAACCTGCTGGTCCTCGCCGTGGCATGGACGGCGACGAGCCTCTCGCTTCACCAGCTGCTGACGTTCTACCCGGACCGACCGGCCGCGCTGGTGGCCGCGCACAAGAAGTTCATCGTCAGCCGGGTCGCCGACGCGGCCCTGTTCGCCGCCGTCGCGCTGATCGGTTCCGTCGTGGGCTCGGTGGACCTCGGCCGGGTGCTCGGGTGGGTCGAGTCGCATCCGGAGCTACCGGCGAGACTCCAGGCGGCCGCCGTGCTGCTCGTGGTGGCCGCTTCGCTCCGGTCCGCGCAGATCCCGTTTCACGGATGGCTGACTCAGGTCATGGAGGCACCGACGCCGGTTTCCGCCATCCTGCACGCCGGAGTCGTGAACCTGGGGGGTTTCCTGATGATCCGCCTCTCGCCGTTCATGGCGAGGGCGGAGCTCGCCCAGCTCTTCCTGGTCGTCGTCGGAACGAGTACGGCGGTCGTCGCCGGGCTCGTCGCGAGCACCCGCGTGAGCGTCAAGGTCGCGCTCGCCTGGTCCACGTGCGCACAGACCGGGTTCATGCTCGCCGAGTGTGGGATCGGCGCCTGGGATCTGGCGCTGCTGCATCTCGTCGCCCATTCGCTCTACAAGGCGCACGCCTTCCTTTCGTCCGGTGAGCGAGTCGACGCCTGGCGCGCTTCTTCCCACGGCCGGGCTCTCGTTCGCCCCGTCTCGTTCTCCGACCTCGCACTCGGGACGGCGACGGCCGCTGCGCTCGTCCTCGGACTGTCCCGGCTCTCGGCGTTCACGCTGGGCGAGGACCCCACGAGGGGCCCCGCCGGGCTCGCCTCGGCCGTCCTCCTCGTGCTCTCGCTGGGTCCCCTGCTCGCCGACGGCAAGAGGCTCGCGCGGCCGCCGCTCTTCCTCCGGCTGGCCTTTCGTGCGGCGGGCTTCGGTGCCGTCTACCTGTTCGTTCACTCGGTCGCGCGCGCCCACCTTCCGCCGCCCGCCGAGCCCGGGCTCACCGGGGCCCTCGTTCTGTCGTCCGGGTTCGCGATTCAATTCGCGCTGCAAGCGGTCGTGCGCGCGCGCCCCGACGGCGCCTTCGCGCGGTCCGTCCACCCGCTGCTCTCCTCGGGGCTCTGGCTCGACGAACGCTTCACGCGCGTCGCGTTCCGGCTGTGGCCGCCTCACCTGCCCGCGCATCGTCCGCGGGCCTGCCCCATCACCGCACCCGAAATCGTGGAGGTCTGAGTCATGCAAGGTTCGCTCTCGAGGCCTGGTCCCTTGCCGGAGAACGACGGAGCGGACCACCGCTCCGTCCGACGCGAGCTACGGGAGCTCGTCCGGCGCGTGACCTCGAAGATCGCTCCCGCCTGGCCACTCGACGCCCTCATCGCCGTGAACCCGCTCTGGGGCATGGTGGACGAGCCGCTGAAGGACGTCTCCGCCGGAGTCGGGGCGCTCTCCGGTGCCCGGCTGGTGATGCCGCGCTCGTGGTACCGGGAGCAGTGGCGTCGCGGGCGACTGACGGCGCGGGACGTCCAGACGGCGCAGGCGCGCGCCGGCGACCTGGACGCGAAGCGCGACCCGCGCGCCCTGCTCGAGGGGGACGACCTCCCTGTCGTTCGCTGGCCGCGCGTCATGGACCTCCTCGATTCGACGGCCGCCCGCGAGCGGACGATGTCCTTCCGCGACTTCGTCACCACCAGCACGAGTCAGCTCTGCGCCGCGTACTTCGACGAAGGCCAGGCGACCTTCGAGCCCGATCGCGCAGGCGGCCTCTTCGCGACCTTCCGGAGGTACACGCAGGTGGACGCGAGCCCCGGCCTGGTCCTGGGGCTCCGCGGTCACGAGAACGCCGTTCGCGACCTTCCGCACACCGCGCTGGAGATGCTGGAGCTCGGCCTTCGCGAGCTCGGCGTCTGCGGCGAGGACCGCGAGCCCTACTCGCTCGGGCTCCTCCTCGATCTGAACGGGTGGGCCGCGTGGTGCGCCTACCTCTCGCGGTCGACCCACGGTCGCGAGCCCGACGACGAGGCTCTGGTCGACCTGCTCGGCGTTCGCGTCGCCTGGGAGTGGCTGCTCTTCCGGACGGCGGACGCCTCCGTTCGGAAACGGTGGGCGGAGGTGGTCGGCGGATTCCGCTCGGCAGCGCGCGCGGTCCGGCGGAGCCAGTCGGCGTCCTGGCTCCTCCAGGAAGGGGTGGAGATCGGGTGGCAGCGGAGCGTCGCAGCAGGACTCTCCGCCGGAACCGGCGCGCGGCCACCCGCCGTGCCGGCGGTGCAGGCCGTCTTCTGCATCGACGTCCGCTCGGAGGTGTTTCGGAGAGCACTGGAGTCGGAGTCGCCGGCCATCCAGACCGCGGGTTTCGCGGGCTTCTTCGGGCTCCCAGCCGAGTACCTGCCCGCCGGCTCGTGCGCGATCCGTGCTCACTTGCCGGGGCCGCTCGCGCCGCGATTTCGGGTGACCGACACCGGCGGAGGGGCGTCGCTCGCGTCGCGCCGCGAAACACGCCTCGCGACGAGCGGAAGCTGGCGCAGGGTCTCCGCGGGCTCTCCGTCGGCGTTCTCGTACGTGGAAGCCCTGGGCCTCTCGTACGGCGCTCGCCTCCTCAGGGACTCCCTCGGCTTCGGCGCGGGCGCTCACCCGGGCGCTGCGGGGCTCACGTCGGAGGAGCAGAGCTCGCTCGAGCCGAGGCTCACGACGGGCGTGGACGGCCACGCTCTCGACCTCGAAGAGCGGGTGGATCTAGCGGCCGGCATCCTCCGCGGCATGAGCCTCGCGAAGCCGCTCGCCCGCCTGGTGCTCCTCGTCGGACACGGGAGCTCCACCCGGAACAACCCTCACCGCGCCGGGCTCGACTGCGGGGC
>DASZXK010000222.1:0-55765 GCA_035545855.1 Polyangiaceae bacterium | reverse complement strand
GCGCGGTCCGCTTCCGGCACGTCCGGGGCATCGCGCGGCGCTTCGCCCACCGCGAGCCCGTAGTTCCGTCGCACCCGGGCGAGCATCCCCGGAAGTTCCTTCTCGAGAAGCGCGCGGTACTCTTTCTCCGCGGGCGTCGCGAGCATCCACTCGAGGAGCGTCCAGCCGAAGTCCCGGTGACGCACTTCGTCCCGGAGGATGCGGTCCAGCGCGCGGCGCGCCTCCGGCGCCGTGCACTTCGCTCGAAGACGCTTGAACAGACGCACCGCGACCGTCTCGCCGAGGCAGAACACCTCCACGCCGACCCGGAGAACGTCGTGCTCCAGCGGAGCGCGACTCCGTGGAAGGCCGAGGCTTTCTCGCGGCAGGTTGGGCGTGCCGCTCCCGCCCGCCGCCACGAACGTCTCGTGGGAGAGCTCCGAGTGCATCATCTCGTCTCCGACGATCCGTCCCGCGTCGGCGATGAGCTCCGGGGGCGCGCCGATCTGGATGAGCCAGAGCCCGAGGTGCTGTGTGATGGCGGCGGAGCGGTACTCGGCTTCGACTCGGCGGAGCCATTCGGCGCGGGCGGCGTCGCTCGCGCCGCCGTTCGCCTTCGGGGTGCGCTTCGAGGTCACGCGACCGTACGGTACAACGCGGAGGAGCGCGGCGCGCCCATCAGTCCGGCCACGGCGCGCCACCGTCGCCGAACGTGCCCGCCGCGCCGCCCGTGCTCGGGATTCCAGGACCCGCGTCGAAGGGCGGGGGAGGCGGGTTGCAGGTCGCGATGCCCGTCTGGACCCACACGGGCATCGAATCGAGCCCCACCATTCGGCAGTTCCAGTACTCCGTCGGTGTGCCGTAACAGTCGCCGTAGCCGCAGTCGGAGCCCGAGTACGGGCCGAGCGGACCCGCGCAAGAAGTGCCCGCGACCGGAGGCTCCGACGGACACAGGATCGGAGGCGGCGGATTGCAGCTCCAGTTCCCGGGTTCGCTGCTCACCTGCCAGACGCCGCCGCCGCCGTTGGTCCAGTTCACGCAGCTCGCCGTGTACGTGAGCTGGCACGGACCCGCCGCCGGGTAGGTGCACGGTGCGCCCGTGTAAGAACAGCCGTCGCCCGCGAGGGGCACCGTTGCCGGGCAGATTGGCGGGGGCGGATTCTGGGAGCCTCCCGTGCCGTCCCAGCCACCGGCGCCCGCGCCGCCCCCGCTCGAACCGCCGGAGCCTCCCGAGCCGCCGTTTCCTTCCAGCGGCTGACCATTGCCTTCGTTCACCGACCCTCCGCAGCCGGTCGCGGCGAGCAGAGCCGTCACCACGAACGGGGCCTTCAGTCGTTCGATCCGGGAGTGCTTCTTCGTCATGAGCCACCTGGGGTTGCAATCGGTGCGCCACGAGTGCGATCTCAAACTGTGTAGTAATATCAAATGCTTGCTGTGGTAGTTGCTGTGCCATCCTGTGCCGCGCTGGCGCATCACACCGCGCGTCCACCGAACCTCGCCAGACTGCAGTTGGGGTCCCCACGCGCAGTCTGCGGGGGGTCCCAGCCGGTGGGAGCGGGTGCCTCAACCGATCCGCTGCGGATGCGCGTAGGCGTTGAAGCGTCCGTCGCGCGCGAAGCCGACGAGCGTCACGCCGCCGCGCTCCGCCGTCTCGATCGCGAGCGTGCTCGGCGCCGATACGGCGACGACGAGCGGCGCACCCGCGGCCACGGCCTTCTGCACGATCTCGAAGCTCGCGCGTCCGCTCACGACGAGCGCCTGTCCGGCAAGTGGAACTCCGTCGTCCATCAGTGCACGGCCGACGACCTTGTCCACGGCGTTGTGACGTCCCACGTCCTCGCGCACGACCCGGAACACGCCGCCGGGCGTCGCGATGCCGGCAGCGTGGAGACCGCCGGTGTCCGCGAAGGTCGCCTGCGCGGCGCGGAGCCCTTCCACCAGCCGCGGGACGACCGCCGCGGAAAACCGCGTCGCGTCTTCGACCCGGCGGCAGCGCGCGAGAAGATCATCGATGCTCCGCCTCCCGCAGACCCCGCAGGACGCGGTCGTCAGCGTGCCGCGGCGGAGTCCGCCCACGCGCTCGAGGTCGAAGGCCGTGCCAGGTGCCGCCGTGACGTCGAGCGTGTTCTCGCGCCCGGTGTCCTCGACGCTCCCGCAGTGCGCGATCTTCCCGACGTCCCGCCGGGACGTCACGAGTCCTTCGCCGAACAGGAATCCGAGGGCGAGCTCCTCGTCGTGGCCCGGAGTCCGCATCGTGACGGCGAACGTCTCCCCGGCGACGCGGATCTCGAGCGGCTCCTCCACGGCGACGAGATCTGCGGAGCTCGAGCCGCCCTCGCCGGAGAACCGGGCGACCGGGAGCCTGCGCATCGAGTCCGATGTCTTCACGACGATGCGACCCGCTCGATGGACACCGTCGTCGCGTAGTCGGGCTCGCCGGACGCGGGATCGTACCGCCGTCCGAGCAGCACGTTCGCTTCCGGCCAGAACGCCTGAACGTGATGCGCGCGGCAGGGGCCGGCCTTCACGTGCGCGGTCATCGAGCCGTCGTCGCTCGAGACTCGAACGGTATCCCCTTCGTGGAGGCCGAGGGCCGCGAGGTCGCGGACGTCGAGGAGCACGTCCGTGCGCCGGGAACCGCTCGTCAGCGGATCGCGATCCCCGCGCGTCATCGAGTTGAACTGCTTGCCGCGGCGCATGGTGAGGAGCAGGCGTCCCTCGGGCACGTCGATGCGTGGGATCTTCACGACGGAGAAGAGCGCGCGGCCGTCCGGCATGTTCGGAAACCCGTCCGCCCCGAGCCGTTCGCCGCCCCACTGCACCCAGTCCCCCTCCTTTTCGAGCTTCTCGATGCCCGCGTAGAGCGGCATCACGCGCGCCATCTCCTCGCGGACGGCCTTCGTGTCCTTCCACGGGAAGAGGTCCTCGCGATCGGGGAACAGGGCGCGACCGACGAGCGCCGGGATCTCCCACTCCGGCTTCGCGCCGGCGATGCGCGGCCCGGGGATCTCCGGCGTGAAGCGGATGCGTCGCTCGGTGGACGTCGAGGTGCCGCCGGAGCGCTGCTCGTAGCGAGTCTCCGCGGGGAGGAGGAGCACGTCCCCCTTCGCGTCGAGGAGCGTCGTCGTGTTGAGGACGATGTCCTGGTGCACCCGGAGCGAGACGTTCTCGAGCGCCCGCTTCGCGTGCTTCCGGTCCGGCATCGTCTCCAGGTGATTGCCGCCGACGAGGTAGAGGAGGGAGAGGCCTTGCTCGCCGGCGCGGTCGAGGAGGTGCGCAGCGCGGAGTCCCTTCCGGTGCGGGATGGGATGGTTCCAGGCCGCCTCGAACCTCGCGCAGCTCTCCTCCGTGATGTCGACGGCGCCGGGGAGCTTGTCGGCGTCCGCGCCGCACTCGGCGGTGCCCTGGACGCCCGAGTGTCCGCGGATCGGGAGGATCCCCGAGTTCTTCTTCCCGATCATCCCGCGCGCGAGCGCGAGGTTCACGACCATCTTCACGTTCTCGACGCCGAACTCGTACTGGGTGAGACCCATCGAGTAGACGATGACGGCGGACTCGGCCGCGCCGTACATCGCCGCGAGTCGCCGGATCTCCGATTCGAGGACGCCGGAGTCCGCCACGATTTCCGACCAGGACAGGTGTCGGAGGTGCTCGCGCAGGGCTTCCGCGCCGGTCGTGCGCTCTCGCAGAAACGCTTCGTCCCAGCCGTTCATCTCGTCGAGTGCCTTCAGCACGCCGCTCAGGAAGGCGATGTCCCCGCCGGGGCGCACCGGGAAATAGTCGTCCATGAGCTTCGTCCCGAAGAGCGCGGAGGTCGGGACGCTCGGGATCCAGTACCGCTCGAGCGCCGGCTCGCGGAACGGGTTCACCACCACGACGCGGCCGCCTCCGAGGCGCGCCGCGCGGAGGTACTTCGTGGAGACGGGCTGGTTGTTCGGAAGGTTGCTCCCGATGACGATGACGAGCTTCGTCCCGGCGAGATCCGAGAGGGAGAGGGTCGGAGCGCCCCAGCCGATCGTCTGCTTCAGCCCGACGGCCGACGCGGCGTGACAGAGCCGCGCGCACGAGTCGACGTGCGGAGACCCCGCGACGCGCATCAGCTTCTGGAGCGCGTAGTACGACTCGTTCGTGAGCCCGCGGCTCGTCACGAACATGCCGACGCGGTCCGGGTCCGAGTCCCGGAATGCCTTCGCGACGAGTTCCGTCGCTTCCTCCCAGGAGAGCCGAGAAAAGCCCCGCTCGCCCGGGCGCCTGAGAAGAGGCCAGGGGATGCGGCCGAGCCGGTGGAGCTCCTCGTTCGAGAGCGCGCGGAGGGCGTCCACGTCGGACAGCGCCGCCTCCGGGATCTCGCGCATCGTGTTCAGGGAGAGGAGCGAGAGCCGCGTCAGGCAGAGGTGCACGCCGGGGAGGACGTCGTCCCGGAGCCCGCGCGGCCCGAGCGAGCAGCCGTCGCAGACGCCGTGGCGCAGGATGCGGAGCGCGTACGGGAGCTCTCGGCGGTTGTCCCAGACGATGCGCAGCATTTCGCGGAAGTGCCGCGGCTTGGTCGAGACGAAGAGCCCGAACGGGACGAGGAGGCGGAGCGCCGACCAGAGTTTCCGGAGGAACGTCACGGAGGCGAGGGAGACTCTAGCAACGGCCCGGGCTCCGGGGGACTCGGTCCTCAGTCGATGAGCACGCCGTCCTGATTCGCGTCGAAGAAGGCGTCCCGGCGCTGGCTCGTCACGAACACGCGAAACTGAATGTCCATGCTTTCCGGAAGGTTCCTCTTCAGGAGCACACGGGCGACGCTCCCCTCCGGGATCTTCGCCCGGTTCTGCGCGTCGCGCGTCAAATGGGGGATCGCGGCGATCTTCGCGGCTTCGAGCGGGAAGACGTTGTCCTCGAGCTTCCCCTTGCCGAGGAGCTTCACGGGAACGCCGTCGGAGAGCGCGCCTCCCCGGTACACGTACTGGAGCGCGCGCGAGTGGTTCCCGGGGTCCATCACCTGGAGGACGGCGTGGTCCGGGTACACGAGGAGCGAGAGCACCTGGATCGGTGCCGGAACCGCTCGCTTCACCTCGAGCACCAGCTTCCGGAACGGCTCCTCCGTGTAGAGGGACGGTCCCGCGTTCTGCTGTCCCTCCGAGAGCCAGGATTCGATCGCGCGCTGGTTGCACGCGACGTTGCCGAATCCGATCGCGGCGGCGAGCAGCGCGGCGCGCGACCGACGGCGGGAAGTCAGGATCAGGCGGAGATCCTCTCGAGCCAACGGCCGAGTATGTCCCGTCCGGTGTCGAGGAGCGACAGGGTCGTCCACTCGTTCTTCTGATGAGCCTGGGAGTTCACCCCTGGACCGAAGTTCACCGCCGGGACGCCGAGCGCGGCGAACCGCGCGACGTCCGTCCAGGCCTGTTTCGGCTCCACCGAGACGACGCCGCTCGCGGCGAGCGCCTCGACGAGCGGGTGCTTACGGAAGGGGAGGGCCGCCGGCGCTTCGTCCACGAACTCGACCGTGGCGTCGGCGCCCACGAGCCGCTCCACGAAGGCCTTCGCCTGAGCGAGCGTCCGATCCGGACCGAACCGGTGGTTCACGTTCACCTCGAAGAGGTCCGGGATGATGTTCCTCGCGCGGCCGCCCTTGGCCATCGTCGCGCTCGCGACGGCGGACCATTCGAGGCCGTCCACCAGGCTCTTCTCCGGCTGGAGCGCCCCCAGACGACTCAAGAACGCACCGGCCTTCTGGATGGCGTTCTCGCCCTGCCAGGGACGCGCGCTGTGGGCCGTCCGTCCGTGGAACTTCACGTTCGCGTGGAGGGATCCGGCGCACCCGAGCTGGAGGCGATTGTCGCTCGGCTCGAGACACATCGCGATGTCCGCGTGACGGAGCTCCGGATCTTCGTCGAGCACGGGGCCGAGCTCGTTCTCCGCGAAGGGCCCCTCTTCGCGCGCGTAGAACACGAGCGTGAGGTCGACCTTCGGACGCTTCTTCTGCTCGGCGACGTCCAGCATGAGCGCGAGGCCGGACTTCATGTCGCTCGACCCGGGGCCGTACAACTTGTCCCCCTCGATGCGCGGCGGGTGCTCGTGCTCCGTCCGTACGACGTCCAGGTGCCCGACGAGCGCCACCTTCGGACCGTTGGTTCCGCGCGTGACGGGAACGACGATGGAGTTTCCGTAGCGGCGCGTCGCGCCCGCGAGCGGGACCTTCGCGAGGCGCTCGGCGACCTTCGTGCAGATGAGCTCCTCCTCGCCGATGGGGGAGGGGATCTCGCAGAGCCAGAGGAGCGTTTCGGCGAGCGACATGGTCAGACCGAGACGTTGAAGTCGCGGAGGGCGCTGTTCAGGCTCGTCTTCCGGTCCGTGCTCTCCTTGCGCTGCCCGATGATGAGCGCGCACGGCACGAGGTACTCCCCGGCGGGGAACTTCCGCGGACGGACTCCCGGGATGACGACGCTCCGCGCCGGGATGCGCCCCCGGATCTCGACGGGCTCCGGCCCGCTCACGTCCACGATCGCCGTCGAGGACGTGAGGACCACGCCCGCGCCGACGACCGCCTCGCGCTCGATGAGCATCCCTTCCACGACGATGCACCGGGAGCCGAGGAAGCAGCCGTCCTCCACGATGACGGGCTGCGCCCCGGGCGGCTCGAGCACGCCGCCGATGCCGACGCCGCCGGCGAGGTGACAGTCCTTGCCGATCTGGGCGCAGCTCCCGACGGTGGCCCAAGTGTCCACCATGGTTCCGGCACCGACGTAAGCGCCGATGTTCACGTAGCCCGGCATCACGATGGCGCCCGGCTCGAGGTGGGCCCCGAAGCGCACGGTGCCGGGGGGAACGACCCGAACGCCGGCCGCGGCGAGGTGGTGCTTCACGGGGATCTTGTCGTTGAACGCGAGCGGGCCCGCTTCCGTCTGTTCCATCCGCGTGATGCCGAAGTAGAGGAGCACGGCCTGCTTGATCCAGGCGTGCGTCGTCCACTTGCCGGGCGCGTCCTGCGTCGCGACGCGGAGCGTGCCTGCGTCCAGCTGGTGGATGACCTCGTGCACGGCGCGCTTCGTGTCGTCCTTCTCGAGGAGCGAGCGATCGGCGAAGGCGGCTTCGATCAGGGGACGCAGGGTGGCTTCGGTCGGTTCGTTCATGGCTGTCTCTCTGCCCGTTCAATCGCCCGGGTCGAGCGGGAGGGAAAGGACGATGGCGCGGCCGCCTTCCGCGGCGAGCGACGCGCCGGACAGTACCGCGACTTCGCTCGCGCATTTCCGGGAGAGGTCGATGAGCGCCGGGGTCGCCACGAGGAGGGAAGGGCCGGGCTGGCTCGGAGGGGAGAGCGTGAGCGTCGCGGCGCCCCCGGAAATTCCTGCCTCGGCGTGGACGCCGTCCTTGTGGGGACCGAGCGCCACGGCGAAGGAGAAGAGACGGAGCGCGAGCCGCGGGTTCACGCGAACGAGCGTGCCGCCGTCGGCGGAGGTGGTCACCCGGACGCGGCGGCCTCGGCCCGAGCTCGTGTCCGGCCGACTCGCCGATTCGCGGATGACGTCCGAGAGCGCGACGGGGACGCGCCCGGTGGCGGTGGATTCGGTGAACAGCTCCACGAGCTCGAGCGCGCCGTCGAGATCCCGGACGACGGGGGCGAGCGCTTGCTCGAGAGTCAGCCGATCGCTCGCACGGAACGCGGAGAGGGCGATCTTCGTGAGCGCCCGGGAGATGTCCTCCATGCGGCTCTTCACGAGCTCCGAGAGCTCGCGAGCCGAGGTGCTCCCGAGAGCGCCGCTCTCGGCCGCGCGATGCATCTCGTCCGCAGCGACGATCATCGGTCCGGAAGAAGCCTGCACGTCCGGCACGACCCGGGCGAGCGCCTTCGGCCCGACCTTCACCGAGCCGAGGAGGTGCTGCAGGTTGTGGATCGCCCCCACGGTGTCCCGCATGACGCCGCTCGCCGCGGCGAGCCGCGGATCGACGGAGCGGGAGGAAGGGGGGGCGATCATGCGTGTACTGACGAGCAGCTCCCCCCCGTTTCTGTCCCTGTGCGGCGCCCGCAGGCGCGGCGAGATTCTCCGGAACCGCCCGGGCCCCGACGTCGCGAGACGCCCGGGCCCGAAACGGCCGGATGCCGGCTCAGACCAGCTCGTAGCCCGGGAAGAAGTACGCGGTCTCGGCCTTGCCGTTCTCCACGGAGTCCGAGCCGTGCACCGCGTTTTCTCCGACGTTCGAGCCGAAGAGCTTCCGGATGGTGCCGGCGTCCGCCTTCGCGGGGTCCGTCGCGCCGATCACCTTGCGGTAGTGCGCGACGGCGTCCGCGCGCTCGAGCGCGATGACGACCACGGGTCCGCGCGTCATGAACGTGCAGAGCTCGTCGAAGAAGGGACGCGCCTTGTGGACCGCGTAGAAGCCCTCCGCGACCGGGCGCGAGAGATGAGTCTGCTTCATCGCGACGATGCGGAAGCCCTCTTCCTGCAGCCGCGCGATGATGGCGCCCTGGGCGCGCTTCTCCACGGCGTCGGGCTTGATGATGCAAAGCGTGCGTTCCATTTCCCTGTTCATCCTTTGAGCATGCTCTTCAGCGTCGTTCCCATTTCCGCGGGGCTCGGCGCCACCTTGACGCCGGCCGCCGTGAGCGCGGCGATCTTGTCCTTCGCCGTGCCTTTCCCCCCCGAGATGATGGCACCGGCATGCCCCATGCGCTTGCCGGGGGGCGCCGTGGTGCCCGCGATGAAGCCCGCTACGGGCTTCTTCATGTTCGCCTTGATCCACGCGGCCGCGCGTTCTTCCGCGTTTCCGCCGATTTCCCCGATCATGATCACTCCCTCGGTGCCCGGGTCGTCGTTGAACAGCTTCAGGCAGTCGATGAAGTCCATGCCCGCGACGGGGTCGCCGCCGATGCCGATGCACGTCGACTGGCCCATGCCGAGCGCCGTCAGCTGACCGACGGCCTCGTACGTCAGCGTGCCCGAACGGGACACGACGCCGTACTTGCCCGGCCGGTGGATGTGGCCCGGCATGATGCCGATCTTGCATTCGCCCGGCGTGATGATGCCCGGGCAGTTCGGCCCGATGAGCCGCGTCTTGCTCGTCTCGAGCACGCGGCGCACGCGGATCATGTCCATCACCGGGATGCCCTCGGTGATGCAGATGGCGAGCTCCACGCCCGCGTCGATGGCCTCGAGGATGGAGTCCGCGGCGCCGAGCGGCGGCACGAAGATGCAGGACACGTTCGCGCCCGTCTTCTTCACGGCCTCCGCGACGGTGTCGAACACCGGTACGCCGACCTTCTTGCCGTCGGGGCCCGTGCCCTCGAACGTCTCTCCGCCCCGGTTCGGCGTCACGCCGGCGACGACGTTCGTCCCGTACGCGATGCACTGCCCGGCGTGGAAGGAGCCGGCGGAGCCGGTGATGCCCTGGAACAGAACCTTGGAGTTTTTCCCGACTAGAACCGACATCTGTCCCTCACGCTGCCTTCACGGCGGAAACGATCTTCTTCGCGCCGTCGAGCATGTTGTCCGCGGGCTCGATCTCGAGACCGCTGCTCTTCAGGATCTCCTTGCCCTTCTCCACGTTCGTCCCCTCGAGGCGGACGACGAGCGGCACCTTGAGCCCGAGCTCCTTCGTGGCCGCGACGACGCCCTCGGCGATGACGTCGCACTTCATGATGCCGCCGAAGATGTTCACGAAGATCCCCTTCACCTTGTGGGAAGAGAGGATCATCTTGAAGGCCTTCGTGACCTGCTCCTTCGTCGCGCCGCCGCCGACGTCGAGGAAGTTCGCGGGGTTTCCGCCCGCGTGCTTGATGATGTCCATCGTGGCCATCGCGAGGCCGGCGCCGTTCACGAGGCAGCCGATGTCGCCGTCGAGGGAGACGTAGTTCAGGCCCGTCGTCTTCGCCTCGAGCTCGACCGGATCCTCTTCGTCCTTATCCATGAGCTCGGGCCAGTTCTTGTGGCGGCCCTCGGCGTTGTCGTCGAAGTTGATCTTCGCGTCCAGCGCGACGATGTCGCCGCTCTTCGTCACGACGAGCGGGTTGATCTCGCAGAGCGAGCAATCTTCCTTCTCGAAGAGCGTCGCCAGCTTGGAAACGACCTGCACGAACTGCGCGATCGTCTCCTTGGCTTTCGGGCTCCCCTTGCCGATGTCGAGCCCGTACGCGAGCTTCCGCGCCTGGAAGGCGCCGAGGCCGATCGTCGGGTCGACCCACTCCGTGAGGATCTTCTCCGGAGTCTCTTCGGCGACCTTCTCGATCTCCACGCCGCCCTCCGTGGACGCCATGAGCGCGATGCGCCGCTTCTCGCGGTCCACGACGAGGCCGAGGTAGAGCTCGCGGGCGATGTCGAGTCCCTGCTCGATGTAGAGCCGGCGGACCTTCTGCCCTTCCGGGCCCGTCTGGTGCGTGACGAGCTGCATCCCGAGGATTTCCGACGCGACCTTCTTCGCCTCCGCCGGGCCGCCCTTCACGACCTTCACGCCGCCGCCCTTGCCGCGGCCGCCGGCGTGAATCTGGGCCTTCACGACGACGACCGGGATCTTGGTCTCGTCGATGAGCTTCTTCGCCGCGGCCTCGACCTGATCGAGTTCGAAGCAGGCGATACCTTTCGGAATCGGAAGCCCGTACTTCGCAAAGATCTCTTTGCCTTGATACTCGTGAATTTTCATTGGTTTTTGTTCTCGGTTGCGACGCCTGCTGCGTCTCGCGTCAGCTCCGTCTCGTGGGACGGCCGTCCGCCGGTCGCGCCGGTAGTTTCGTGGCTAGTGGCCTCTCCTGCGGATCGTGATCTGTTCTTCCAAAGCCTTCTGGGTCGGGGCGGGGCGGCCTTTCGGCCGCCCGCATACTGGATATTCGCTTCGCGTCCAGACGTCCGTGCCGGCTGACGGCCCTGCCGGCTCGAGCCTCACTCAGCCGGCCGCCTTCTTCACGACGTCCACGATGCCCTGGACGCTCTTCGCGCTCTTCTCGAGCATCGCCTTCTCCTCGGCGTCGAGCTCGATGTTCACGATCTTCTCCATGCCGCCGCCGCCGATGACGACCGGGACGCCCATGTAGAGGTCCTTGTAGCCGTACTCGCCGTCGAGGTACGCGGCGCACGGCAGGATGCGCTTCTGGTCCCGGAGGTAGCTCTCCGCCATCGCGATCGCGCCCGCGGCCGGCGCGTAGAACGCGCTCGTGCCCATCAGGTTCACGATCTCGCCGCCGCCCTTGCGGGTACGGTCGACGATCGCCGCGATCTTGTCCTTCGCGATGAGCTGGGAGACGGGGATGCCGTTGATCGTCGTGTAAGAGAGGACCGGGACCATGTCGTCCCCGTGGCCGCCGAGCACCATCGCGCGGACGTCCTGCACGCTCACGTTCGCCTCCCGCGCGAGGAACAGCGCGAAGCGGGCGCTGTCGAGCGTTCCGGCCATGCCGACGACGTGCGACTTCGGAGCGCCCGTGCGGCGCTTGAACTCGTACACCATCGCGTCGAGCGGGTTCGAGATCACGACGACGAACGCGTTCGGGCAGTGCTTCTTCGCGTTGTCCGCGACGTCCCGGATGATGGGGAGGTTCGTCGCGACGAGGTCGTCCCGGCTCTGACCGGGCTTCCGCGGGATGCCCGCCGTGATGATGAGGACGTCCGCGCCGGCGCAGTCCTCCCACTTGCTCGTGCCGGTGATGCGCGTCTGGTTGCCGGAGAGCGCCGTCGCCTGCTCGAGGTCGAGCGCCTTGCCCTTGGCGAAGTTCTCCTTCTGCGGGATGTCGAACAGCACGACGTCGCCGAGCTGCTTCTGCACGACGAGGTTCGCGAGCTCGCCACCGATGTTCCCAGCGCCAATCAGAGCAATCTTCTTGTTTGCCATGGTCCTTCTCTCAACTCACATGTGGTCGATGATCGCGCGCCCGAACTCGGAGCAGCGGATCTCTTTCGCGCCTTCCATGAGGCGCGCAAAATCGTAGGTGACGGTCTTCGCGCCGATGGCGCCGTCCATGCCCTTGATGACGAGCTCGGCCGCTTCCGTCCACCCGAGGTGACGGAGCATCATCTCTCCGGAGAGGATGACGGAGCCGGGGTTCACCTTGTCGAGCCCCGCGTATTTCGGCGCGGTGCCGTGCGTCGCCTCGAAGATGGCGTGCCCCGTGAGGTAGTTGATGTTCCCGCCCGGTGCGATGCCGATGCCGCCGACCTGCGCGGCGAGGGCGTCCGAGAGGTAGTCGCCGTTCAAGTTCAAGGTCGCGATGACGTCGAACTCCTTCGCGCGCGTCAGGACCTGCTGGAGCGTGATGTCCGCGATGGAGTCCTTGATGCGGAGGAGCTTCTTCCACTTCCCCTGACCGTGCGTCGGGCGGAGCTTCAGGGCCGCTTCCACCTCGGCGCGGAGATCCGCCTGTGCGTCGGGGGGCGCCATGTCGTAGCCGGGCTCGATCTGCTTCGCGTTGTCGAGGACGGAGAGGTTCGGGTTCGCCTCCACGTTCCCGAGGATCCAGGACTCTCGCTCCGTCACGACCTTGTCGCGGTAGTCCCGCGTCGCCACGGCGTAGCCCCAGTCACGGAAGGCGCCCTCCGTGAACTTCATGATGTTGCCCTTGTGGACGAGGTTCACGCTCTTCCGCTTCTCCCGGAGCGCGTACTCGATCGCAGCGCGGACGAGGCGTTCCGTCCCTTCGCGGGAGACGGGCTTGATGCCGATGCCGGACGTCTCCGGGAACCGGATCTTCTTCACGCCCATGTCCTTCTGCAGGAACTGGATGACCTTCTTCACCTCGGGGGTCTCCGCCTGCCACTCGATGCCGGCGTAGATGTCCTCCGTGTTCTCGCGGAAGATCACCATGTCCACGTCTCCCGGGACCTTCACCGGGCTCGGCACGCCGTTGAACCAGCGCACGGGGCGGAGGCACACGTAGAGGTCCAGCATCTGCCGGAGCGCGACGTTCAGCGAGCGGATGCCCTTGCCGACCGGCGTCGTGAGCGGCCCTTTGATGCCGACGAGGTACTTCCGGTACGCCTCGATCGTGGGCTCCGGGAGCCAGTCGTCGAACTGCTTCTTCGCCTTCTCACCGGCGTAGACCTCGTACCAGGAGATCTTCTTCTTCCCGCCGTACGCCTTCGCGACCGCCGCATCGAGCACCGCGACGGAGGCCTTCCAGATGTCGGGCCCGGTTCCGTCTCCCTCGATGAAGGGGAGGATCGGCTGGTCCGGCACGTTCAGGGTGCCGGAGGCGGACATCGTGATGGCGTCACCCGACTTCGGGGGGTCGAACTGCGGCATGAAGGGACCTCTGATTTCGGCGGGATGGCTTCGCGGTGGCGCGGGCGGTCGCCGAGGGATTTGCGACGTATATCAGCGGGTCAACCGAGGCAACGCGCGGCGACCCACCGCGCGGCGGCCCTGAACGGGTGAGCTCCCCGGTCGACCGCCCCGGTCGGTCCGAGCGCGGCGACGTGCCGTCGAGGCGCGCGCTTCCGTTTCGCGCGGTCTTCCCCGAGATTCGCCGGGGGTATTTTCCTGGAACCGATGGTTCGCATACGAACCATCCGAACGTCGCGGCGCGAGGCGAACCGCCCACTCGGGGCCCGCCGCGCCGAAAGGCTCGTTCCGGGCCGCCCGCCGAGCGCCGCCGAACCCGCCGCGCTTCCCTTGACTGGGAAGCCTCTCTCCGCCATAAACCCGCCCCTCCCATGGCCAAGATGAAGACGAACCGCGCTGCCGCCAAGCGCTTCAAGATCACCGGCAAGGGCCGCGTCCGTCGCCCGAAGTCCGGCGCGCAGCACAACATGAACGGCAAGTCGCGGAAGCGCCGTCGTCGTCTTCGCAACAACGACATGGTGGACTCCACGTTCGAGAAGCGCGTGAAGATCCTTCTCCCCTACGGCTGAACAGGAACACGAGTCATGCGCGTCAAGAGAGGTCCCGGTCCGCGTCGTCGCCACAAGGCCGTACTCACCGAGGCGAAGGGTTTCTACGGCAGCCGTCGCACCCGCTACAAGGAGGCCGTCAAGACCCTCCGCAAGGCGTGGGAGTACCAGTACACCAGCCGCAAGCTGAAGAAGCGGGACTTCCGGAGCCTCTGGATCGTCCGCATCAACGCGGCCTGCCGTGAGAACGGCACGACGTACTCCAAGTTCATCGCCGCGCTCGTCAAGGCGGGCGTGGATCTGGATCGCAAGGTCCTCGCAGATCTCGCGGTGAACGATCCGGCGGCGTTCAAGAAGCTCGCCGAGCTCGCCGCGGCAGCCTGAGTTCTCGGAGGCGCGGTTCCCAGCGCCTCTCGGAAGGCTGACGGATGTCCGACGCCGCGGCAGAGATCGAAGCGGGGCTCGCCGCGCTCGGTGAGCAATTCCGGGCAGCGTTCTCCGCGGCCACGACGGCGCCCGATCTTCGCGCCGCGAAGGCGCGCTTCCTCGGGAAGAAGGGCGAGCTCACGGCCGTCCTGAAGCGCCTCGGCGAGGTGCCGGGTCCCGATCGCAAGCGCATCGGTGAGCGCGTGAACGGCACCAAGGAAGCCGTCGAGAAGGCCTTCGATGCGCGCCTCACGGAGCTCGCGGCGCTCGAGCGCCGCAAAGATCTCGAGGGCGCGCCCTACGACCTCACGCTCCCCGGACGTCGCCCGTCGGGGCGCGGCCACGTGCATCCGCTCACGCGCGTCCGCACGGAGATCCTCGACATCTTCCAGTCGCTCGGCTTCCAGATCGCGTGGGGGCCGGAGGTGGAGCTCGAGAGCAACAACTTCGAGAAGCTCGCGTTCCCTCCGGATCACCCGGCCATGGACATGCAGGACAGCTTCTGGGTGAAGGTGCAGGGCGCGGGCGACGCGCGCACGCTCCTCCGCACGCACACGAGCAGCGTGCAGATCCGCGAGATGAGCACGCGGAAGCCGCCCATGGCCGTCGTGAGCGGCGGCGCGACGTACCGGCGCGACGACGACGTCACGCACTCGCCGATGTTCCACCAGGTGGAGGGCTTCCTGGTCGACGAACGCGTCACGTTCGCGGAGCTTCGCGGCGTGCTCACCGCATTCGCGGAGCGCCTCTACGGGCGGAAGCTCAACGTGCGCTTCCGCCCGAGCTACTTCCCCTTCGTCGAACCCGGCGCGGAGATGGACGTGGAGTGCGTCTTCTGCACGGAATCGACGCGCTCGTCGTGCCGCATCTGCAAGGGCACGGGGTGGCTCGAGATCCTCGGCTGCGGGATGATCCACCCGGACGTGTTCGCTCACTGCGGCATCGATCCGGAGCGGTACACGGGCTTCGCGTTCGGTCTCGGCATCGAGCGCACGACGATGCTCCGCTACGGCATTCCGGACATGCGGCTCCTCTTCGAGAACGATCCGCGATTCCTCGCCCAGTTCTAGCGCGTCGCCCTTCGACCACGCGCCGCGGCGCGCCCGTCACTCCGCCGCTCGCGTCGCCCTTCGACCACGCGCCGCGGCGCGTCCGTCACTCCGCCGCGCGCCGCTCGGCGCCGGCTCCCGCCCCGAGCGTGACGACGCGTTCACAGACGCGGACGACGTCGTCCCGGTGCGTCGCGACGATCACGGTGCGCCGTCCCCGGAGCGACACGATCGCCTCGAGCACGGCCAGGGTCGAGTTCGCGTCGAGCCCCTCCGTCGGCTCGTCGAGGAGCAGCACCGGAAGGCCCGTCGCGAACGCCCGCGCGAGCGACACGAGCCGTCTCTCACCCCCGGAGAGCGGCCTCCCCGACGGCCCGACGTCTTCGGCGAGCTCGGCGAGGCGCGCCGCGCCGACGAGCTGGAGCGCATCCCGTGACGCCTCGACGCTCCCCCCGAACAGGCCGACGTTCGCGAGCACCGTCCCGGAGACGATCGGCGCGTCTTGAGGCACCCACGCGAAGGGCCGTTCCGCCGGCCCGGGCGGCGCCGAGGTCACCTCCACGCCGCCGACGACGAGCTGCCCGACCGGTTCTTCCAGACCGAGGAGGGCCCGGAAGAGCGTCGTCTTGCCGGCGCCGGTCGGGCCGACCAGCGCCACGAGCTCACCCGGCAAGACGTCGACCGACGTCCGAGGCCCGCCGCGGGCGGCGCCGAACTCCGCGAGCTGGAGGCCGAGGCGTTCGGCGGCTCGCTTCGCGTGCGGCCGATTCTCGCCGTTCGCGGCGGGGACGGCTTCCCGGAGCCCGACGGCGCCGCGCACCGCGTCGAGCGCGAGGTTGCCCTTCGCGAGGGCGCCGCGCGCGTCTCCGAGGTCCCGGAGAGGGCGGTACCCCATGAAGAAGACCGCCGCGAAGGGCACCAGCACGGAGCTCTCGCCCGCGAACCCCGCGCGCCCTGCGATCGCGAGCGCTCCGACGATGGCGAGAGCGGCGAGCACCTCGTTCCCGCCCGACAGGGCGGCCCGCATCCGTTCCACGTGCGCGCCGGCGACCCGGGCCTCCTCGGCCGCGCGTTCCATCGCCTCCTCGGCGGGGCCCGCGGCGCCGTGCGTCCGGAAGAGATCGGCGTGGCGCACCAGCTCGTCCACGCCCCGCTCGAGATCCTCGAGGACCGCCTGGGCGCGCTCCGTCCGGGCGCGAGCTCGACGTCGGAGCGCGCCGAGCCCCACGGCGAAGGGAGCCACCACGACGGCGGCTGCGCCGGCGAGCCCCGGCGAGAGCCAGACGAGCGCCGCCGCGAGCGGCACGAGCTGAACCACGGCGCGTATCCGTGCGAGAACGCCCGCGGACACGGCCAGCTCGACGACGCGCAAGCGCACGGAGAGCGCCGCCAGGATCCGTGGCGGCGCGGCGGTGCCGCGACGCGCGAGCAGGCGGCGAACCAGGTCTCGGCGGATCCGGGTCGTCACCCGCGCCGCGAGCGAGTGCTCCTCGGCCGCGACGAACGCACCCGCCGCAGCCTTGACGAGTGCCGATCCGAGCCCGAAATACGAAGCCGTCTCGGCGGAACCCCGGATGAAACCCGGGCCCAGCGGTGGCGACCCGCTCGATACCGCAAAGCCCTGCGCCAGCAGGCCGGCCGAGAGCGCCAACGCGGTGTGTCCAGCAGCAGCCGCGGCGACGCCGAGCGTCAATGCCACGAGATCGCGTGGCCGCTCGCGAAGCTCGAACAAGACTTCTCGTTCGAGTGTTCTCTCATCGTCGAGAGCCGAGAAAGCCCGTTCCCGCATTCATCCGCACTGTAACGAAGCCGAACCCGAGCCATCGCCGTATGCGATGGGCACTTCATTCGAGGTGAGACCGTCCGATTTCCGGGGGTGAGGTTACCAATCAGATCGAGTGACAAGAAATGGCGACTGACCGCACTTTTTTCGTACCCGGCACACCGCACCCGACCTTCATTTCGGATCGGAAGCGCCCGTATTCCACGTGCGCCACTCTGACAGCGCCGCCAGGGCTCGCTCATCGCCGTTTCTCGATTCGCCGGGGAATGTTCCAGGGGGCACGGAGTTTGCTTTGAGTTTTCGACGCTTCGTCGATCGGAGCCCGCAGTTTTCATGCACGTTCAATCCAGAAAACCGATTCAGCGCTCGAAGCGTCTGAACAGAAGCCGAAGCGGCTTTCAGGCCGGGGGAGGACGCGCCCGTTCGAATCAATCGTCCGGAGTCACCACGCAACCAAGGGAAGAGGAGCCCATGACGCAAGCTCGAGAAGCGACGACCGAGTTCATCGACGACGACGCCGAAGACGAGAGCGCGGTGCGTCAGGCGGGGTCGTTCGCGACGGAGCCCGTCGCGGGCGAAATTTCGTTCACGGAATCGAGCCCGCCCGAGCGCGAGGCCCCCATCCCCGCGGATCTCTCCGGGGACTCCACGCTGTCCCGCTACTTCCGGGAGATGGCGACTCACCAGGTCATGGGCCCGGACGAAGAGCTCCAGGCGGCGCAGCGCGTCGAGGAAACGGAGCTCGATCACTGGGTCGCGCTCCTGGCACACCTGCCTCTCGCGGAGGCCGTCCTCGCCCGTCTGGAGGCGGACGTGACCGAGATTCCGGAGCCCGAGCGGCCGAACCTCGTCGAGCTCCCCGAGCTCCGCCGGCTCGTGAAGGTCTTCAAGAAGCAGCGCTCCAAGCTCAACGCGGCGCAGACGCGCGAGTGGAACGACCTCGCTCGCTCGCTCGCGGTCCGGGTCCGTCTCCCGGATTCGGATCGAATCTGGATGGCGAACGCGAACCACGTCGTCCGCTCCATCGCCGAAGACGCGGACTCCCTCGAGGAGGGAGCGGAGAGCCTCGCCGCCGTCGCCGAGACGCCGGCATACCGGCGCTTCATGGACCGCGTGAAGCAGACGGACGTGCTCCAACGGAACGCGAAGAGCCGCTTCGTGAAGGCGAACCTCCGCCTCGTCGTGAGCATCGCTCGCCGCTACAACCGCGGTCGCCTCCCGCTCATCGACCTCATCCAGGAGGGCAACATCGGCCTCATGAAGGCGGTCGAGCGGTTCGATCACACGCGCGGGTATCGGTTCTCCACGTACGCTTCGTGGTGGATCCGCCACGCGATCAGCCGGGCCCTCGCGGACAAGGGACGCGCCGTGCGCATCCCCGTCCACATGCTGGACACCTACAACCGCGTCGCGCGCGCGACTCAGACGATCATCGCGCGCACCGGTCACGAGCCCACGCTGGAAGACCTCGAGAAAGAGACGGGCGTCCCGAAGGAGAAGCTCGAGAAGGTCCGGGAGCTCTACGCGGACACGCCGTTTTCCCTCGATCGCCCCGTGGGCGACGAAGACGGTCGCCGCTTCATCGACTTCCTCGTCGAAGACAACGCGATGTCGCCGTACGACGACCTCGCCGCGTCTCGGTGGGCGGATGAAGTGCGCCGCCTCCTCGGCACGCTCTCGCCCATCGAATCTCGCATCATCCGGTGGCGCTTCGGTCTCGACAACGAGGACGAGCTCACGCTGAAGGAAATCGGCGACAAGTACAACCTGTCGCGCGAACGCATCCGTCAGCTCCAGGAGCAGGCCATCGGAAAGATCCGGAAGCAGATCAGAGACAGCTGATCGGCTCTCCGCGTCACACCCCGCGACGCGCGCCCAGGCGGTGCGCGTCGCGGACTTTTGTGCGTCCGAGATCCGACCGCTCGCATGGACGCTTCGGTGGCCGACCGCTCGCATGGACGCTTCGGCGGCCGACCGCTCGCATGGACGCTTCCGTGTACGCGGGATGTCGCGCCGTGGACGCGCCGACGATCCGGGCTCGGATTCGAAACGTTCCGGACACACGTGTCCTCTTCCGCGCGCGTGGCGTTCCGGCGACAGCACGGCCATAAGAATCCGGTTAGCGGGCCGAGATCGCCACCCTGAAAGGTGGCTATTTCCGATTCAAATCGAAGAGTTGCGAGCCAGGGCCATCGCATCATTTACTTTTTGATTCATTGGCGCCATTAAGGGCCGCGCGTTCGCCAAGGACGCGTGTGTTTTCGAAGCGCTGCACCGACTCGGATCGCAGCGTGATTCGTGCCCGAGCGTGCGTCGGGACGAATCGAGGTCGCTCGATGATGGCCTCCGGCAAGCCGGGGCCTGGCACCTCACCCCTGATGTCCCGAACCTTCGACGCCCCTGAACGATTCCCCGCCTGCTTCGGTCTCCCGGTGCTGGCGTGCGACGGCGTTTTCGGGGTCGCTCTTCTCTCTGCCTCCCTCGGCACTTCTTCGTACGAGGGCCCGATGGGCCGGGTTTCGAAATGAATCGATTCGTATTTCCTCGATGGGCGAACAAGACGGTTCAGCTCGCGGGCCCCGTCCTCACGGTGGTGCCCGTCTACCTGATCTGTCTGATCTGGTACGGGGCCTCCCCGAAGACGACGGACGTCGGGTATCAGCCGCACCAGCCGGTCCCCTACAGCCACGCGCTTCACGCGGGTGAGCTCGGGATCGACTGCCGGTACTGCCACAACACCGTGGAGAAGGCGGCGATGGCCGCGATTCCCCCCACGGAGACGTGCATGAACTGCCACGCGCGCGTCCGCACGAAGAGCGCGAAGCTCGAGCCCATCCGGGCGAGCTTCAAGACGGGCGAGTCCATGCAGTGGAAGAAGGTCCACGACCTTCCCGACTACGTGTACTTCAACCACAGCGCGCACGTGACCCGCGGGGTCGGCTGCGTGACGTGCCACGGCCGCATCGATCAGATGCCCGAGGTCTTCCAGTTCGCGCCGCTCAGCATGGGCTGGTGCCTCGACTGCCACCGGAACCCCTACAAGAACCTCCGCCCCCCGGAGGAGGTCACGAACATGACCTGGAAGCACCCGGAAGGCGTCGATCCCGAAGCGTACGGCAAGGAACTCGCCGCGAAGAGAAACCTCCACCCCCCGACCGACTGCTCCACATGTCATCGGTAAACGAGAAAACGGAAAAGCCCAGGTACTGGCGGAGTCTCGCCGAGCTCGAGGGGAACCCCGAGTTCGAGAAGTTCGTCGAGCACGAGTTCGCGGATCCCGTCTCGGACGTTCCCCCGAACTCTCCCGAGCGTCGTCGCTTCATGCAGCTCATGGGCGCGTCCCTCGCGCTCGCGGGCGCGACGGGTTGTCGCTGGGAAGAGGACAAGATCCTTCCCCAGACGCGGCGCCCCGACGGGCTGATTCCCGGCGAGCCTCGTTACTTCGCTTCTTCGATGGACATCGGTGGCTACGCCGTCGGTCTCCACGTGAAGAGCTACGACGGCCGGCCGGTCAAGGTCGAAGGCAACCCGAACCACCCCGACAGCCGGGGAGCGTGCGGCGTCTTCCACCAGGCCGCGCTCCTCGAGATGTACGATCCCGATCGAAGCAAGGGCTTCGCGACGTACGCGGGCGGCAAGCGCACGGAGTCGAACCTCGAAGCCTTCCTCGCCGCGGTGAAGCCGCTCATGGCGGCCGCGCGCGCGAACCAGGGCCGCACGTTCCGCGTCCTCTCCGAGTCGAGCTCGTCGCAGTCCGTCGCGGACATGAAGCGTCGCCTGCTCGCCGCTCTGCCGGAGGCGAAGTGGTACGAGTACGAGCCCGTCTCCGACGACGACGCCCGACTCGGTAGCGAGCTCGCGTTCGGCGCGGCGTACCGCCCCGTCTACTCGCTCGAGAAGGCTTCCGTCATCCTGTCGCTCGACGGAGACTTCCTGAGCGGTCGCCAGGAGCTCCGGCTCGCGCCCGGGTTCGCCGAGGGCCGGAGCCCGGAGAAGGGCGAGATGAACCGCCTCTACGTCATCGAGAGCACCTTCTCGATGACGGGCGGCCTCGCCGACCACCGCCTCCCGCTCCGCTCGGAGCTCGTGAAGGCCGTCGCCGCGGCGCTCGATGCATCGATCAGCGCGAAGGCCGCACCGGGCGCGGAGATGGGCGCCGCCCAGCCGAAGCCCGCCGCCGCGTTCCTGGAGGACCCGAAGGTCGCGAAGTTCCTCTCCGTCCTGGAGAAGGATCTCCTCGAGAACCGCGGGAAGAGCGTCGTCCTCGTCGGGGAGCAGCAGCCGCCGGAGGTCCACGCGCTCGCGCACCGCCTGAACGCGGTGCTCGGCAACGTCGGGAAGACGGTCGCTTACGTGCCGGACTTCACGGCCGACCGTCCGACGCATCGGGACGCCATCGCCGCCCTCGTGAAGGACATGAGCGCGGGCTCGGTGGACACGCTGGTCATCATCGGCGGAAACCCCGTCTTCAACGCGCCGTCGGACCTCGGTTTCGAGGGCGCCCTCGCCAAGGTGAAGACGGCCATCCGCGCCGGCCTCTACGAGGACGAGACGGCGGTGAAGTGCGCGTGGCACGTCCCGCTCGCTCACTGGCTCGAGTCCTGGGGAGATACGCGGAGCTACGAGGGCGTCCTCACGCTCCAGCAGCCGCTCATCGCGCCCCTCTACGGCGGGCTCTCGACGATCGAGCTCGTCGCGAACCTCCTCGAGGACTCGACGAAGGACGGTCAGGACATCGTGAAGCGCACGCTCTCGCGCCAGATCGGCGACGAGCGGCTCTGGAGGAAGGCCGTCCACGACGGCGTGCTGCTCGGCTCCGGGCTCTCCCCCGTGCAGCCACCCGTGAAGCCGCTCCCCCAGTTCCCGCTCTCCGATCGGGAAAAGGCGGGCATCGCGGTCGCGAACGGGCAGCTCGAGCTCACCATCTCCGCGTGCCCGAAGATCTACGACGGTCGGTGGGCGAACAACGGCTGGCTCCAGGAGCTTCCGGACCCGGTCCTGAAGCAGACGTGGGGCAACGCCGCGCTCGTGAACCCCGTGACGGCGAAGGAACTGGGCATCGAGGACCAGACGCTCGTCACGCTCACGGTGAACGGCGCGACCGTGAAGATCCCGGCGATCGTCGCGCCGGGGCAGGCTCGCGGCTCCGTCCGCGTGACGCTCGGCTACGGCCGCACCGTGTGCGGCGTCGTCGGCATCGGGAGCCGGCTCGACTACGGCATGCCGTCGTCCTTCGCGGACGAGATGAGCGACATGGAGCTCATCGGGACGGACACGTACAAGCTGAAGTCCACGAAGCTCGAGAAGTTCGGCGGTGGTCTCAGCGTCGCGCCCACGGGCGAGGGCTTCAAGCTCGCGCTCACGCAGATGACGCACGCCATCAAGGACAAGATCGGCCAGGAGGGCCTGGACGAGCGCATGGGCGAGCTCGTCCGCGAGGCGACCTACGAGGAGTTCAAGGAGCACCCCGACTTCGCCAAGGAGCGGGTCGAGCACCGGCCGCTCCTCTCCCTCTGGCAGGAGCCGGTCTCCTACGACGCGCACAAGTGGGGTCTCTCCGTCGACCTCGGCAAGTGCACGGGCTGCAACGCCTGCGTCATCGCGTGCGTCTCGGAGAACAACATCCCCGTCGTCGGGCGGCCCCGGGTCATCCAGGGCCGCGAGATGCAGTGGATCCGCGTCGACGTGTATTTCAAGGGCGACCCGGACGACCCGCAGCTCGTCCACCAGCCCATGATGTGCCAGCAGTGCGAACACGCGCCCTGCGAGCAGGTGTGCCCCGTCGGCGCGACGATGCACAGCCGCGAGGGCCTGAACGACATGGTCTACAACCGGTGCATCGGCACGCGGTACTGCTCGAACAACTGCCCGTACAAGGTGCGCCGCTTCAACTACTTCAACTTCCACGAGGAGCTGAAGCAGGAGCGGAACCAGACCAAGAAGATGATGTTCAACCCGGACGTCACCGTTCGCTTCCGCGGCGTGATGGAGAAGTGCACCTTCTGCATCCAGCGCATCCAGAACGTGAAGATCAAGGCGAAGAACGCGCGCCGCCCCATCCAGGACGGCGAGATTCGCACCGCGTGTCAGCAGACCTGCTCCACCGGCGCGATCGTGTTCGGCGACCTGAACGATCCGAACAGCCAGGTCCGTAGGCTCCAGAACGGCAAGCGTTCCTACGCGATGCTCGAGGAGCTCAACGTGCGTCCCCGTCTCCAGTACCTCGCGCGCGTGCGCAATCCCCATCCGGAGCTCGTCTGATGGCCGCAGCAGACTACGACAGCTGGTACAAGGCGCCGAAGGGCGACAACGATCTCGCGAGGCTGACGGACACCGTCCTTCGCGTCTCGGAGGCGCCGACACCGCCCGTCGGGTGGTACGTCGCGTTCGCGCTCGCCGTCAGCATGCTCGCGATGCTCGGCATCTCGATCGGCTGGCTGTTTTGGACCGGCATCGGCGTCTGGGGCAACATGCACCCGGTCGTCTGGGCCTGGGACATCACGAACTTCGTCTTCTGGGTCGGTATCGGCCACGCCGGCACGCTGATCAGCGCGATCTTGTTCCTCCTCCGCCAGCCCTGGCGGACGGCGATCAACCGCGCCGCGGAAGCCATGACGATCTTCGCCGTCATGTGCGCGCTCATCTTCCCGGGCATCCACATCGGCCGCCCCTGGCTCCCGTACTGGATGCTCCCGATCCCGAACCAGATGAACATGTGGCCCCAGTTCCGGAGCCCGCTCGACTGGGACGTGTTCGCCGTCTCCACGTATTTCACGGTCTCGCTCCTCTTCTGGTACGTCGGCCTCATTCCCGACATCGCCTCCCTCCGGGACCGCGCGACGACGACCGTCCGTCGCTTCGTGTACGGCATCTTCGCGATGGGCTGGCGTGGGTCGTCGCGCCAGTGGCACCGCTACGAGCGCGCATACCTCATCCTCGCCGCGCTCTCGACGCCCCTGGTTCTGTCCGTGCACTCCGTGGTCTCCTTCGACTTCGCGACGTCGCAGCTTCCTGGCTGGCACACGACGATCTTCCCGCCCTACTTCGTCGCCGGCGCCATCTTCTCCGGCTTCGCGATGGTCGTGACGCTCCTCGTGCCCGCGCGTCAGTTCTTCGGCCTGAAGAACATCATCGAGATGCACCACCTCGAGGCGATGAACAAGGTCATCCTCGCGACGGGGACGATGGTCGGATACGCCTACGCGATGGAGTTCTTCATCGCCTGGTACTCCGGCGACCAGTACGAAGGCTTCCTCTTCCAGAATCGCGCGTTCGGCCCCTACGCCTGGGCGTACTGGGCCATGATCTCCTGCAACGTGATCTTCCCCCAGCTCTACTGGTTCAAGGGGATCCGGACGAGCCTCTGGGCGATGATGATCATCAACGTCCTGGTCAACGTGGGCATGTGGTTCGAGCGGTTCGTCATCATCGTGACGTCCCTCCACCGCGATTTCGTTCCCGCTTCCTGGGGCTACTACACGCCGACGAAGTGGGACTTCCTCACGTTCACGGGCAGCTTCGGGCTGTTCTTCACCCTGTTCCTGCTGTTCTGCCGGTACTTGCCGATGGTCGCCGTGGCCGAAGTGAAGGCGCAGCACGCCCACAGCCACGCGGGCCACTGAGGTCAGGAAAATGAGCGACGAGACGAAGCAAAGCTCCGAGTCCGGCGAAGCGCCGCTCCACGGTCTTCTCGCCGAGTACGAGACGCCCGCGCAGCTCATGGCGGCCTCCGAGAAGGTCCGCGACGGCGGCTACCGGGACTGGGACACGTTCACCCCGTTCCCCGTCCACGGCATCGAATCCGCGATGGGCGTGAAGAGCACGATCCTCCCCTGGCTGGTGCTCGGCGGCGGACTCACGGGCTGCACCGTCGCCGTCGGCTTCCAGTGGTGGGCGAACGGCGTCGACTACCCGTTCCTCATCTCCGGCAAGCCCTTCTGGAGCCTCCCGGCGAACATCCCGATCACGTTCGAGTTGACGGTGCTCTTCGCGTCTCTGACGGCCGTCTTCGGCATGCTCGCGCTGAACAAGCTTCCGCTCCCCGCGCACCCGCTGGACTTGAAGGAGCGCTTCGCTCGCTCGACGGACGATCGCTTCTACGTGCTCGTGCAGGCGTCGGATCCGGCGTTCGACGAGAAGGAAACCCGCGCGCTCCTCGAGGGCACCGGGGCCGTCGCGGTCGAGGCCGTGCCGGAGGACGTGAAGAGCGAGGCGGAGCTGCCCCGCGGCATCGTCTACGTGCTCCTCATCCTCGCCGCGTTCTCGACCATCCCGTTCGCGCTCGCGGCGTACGCCCGCGAGGCGAAGTCGCCGCTCCCCCGTCACCACATCGTGCCGGACATGGACTTCCAGCAGAAGTTCAAGGCGCAGCGCGAGAACACCTTCTTCGCCGATCACGAGGCGGATCGCCCCCAGGTCGAGGGCACCGTCGCCGTCGGCGAGCTCCACGACGACACGCACCTCTACCAGGGCAAGGAAGGCGGCGCGTACGCGCGCACGTTCCCCCCGAGCATCGCGATCGAAGAGGCGACGATGCAGCACGGCAAGGAGCGTTTCGGGATCTACTGCACGCCGTGTCACGGTCAGGTCGGCGAGGGTGACGGCATGGTGAACGCCCGCGCGACCTCTCTCGCCGAGGGCACCTGGGTGCCGCCGTCGAACCTCACGGAGGACCGCCTCCGCGTCATGCCGGTCGGCGAGATCTTCAACACGATCACGAACGGCGTCCGCAACATGCCGGGCTACGGCCGTCAGATCCCCGCGGAAGACCGCTGGGCGATCATCCTGTACGTCCGCGCGCTCCAGCGGAGCCGCGGGGCGTCCGTCCAGGACCTCTCCGGAGAGGAGCGCGCTTCCCTCAAGTGAGGGAAGCGGAGAAGACCATGGCACACGGAAAAGAAGTCCACCTGGAAGACAACATCCAGATCGGCGAGGAAGCGGCCTCGTTCAGCAAGGTCGCGCTCGGCGTCGGCGGAGCGGCTCTCGTCGCGGCGCTCGCGCTGGGCGGTGGGCCCTTCGGGCAGCAGTTCCAGCAGTCGTACATCGTCGCGTTCATGTACGTCCTCGCCCTCGCGCTCGGAGCGCTCTGGTTCGTCGCGATCCAGCACCTGACGAACGCCAAGTGGAGCGTCGTCGTTCGCCGGGTGGCGGAGTTCCTGGCGGCGCAGATGCCGCTCGTCACGGGCCTCGCCGTCCTCGCCATCCTGCCGATGGTCACCGGGCACTCGGACCTCTACGAGTGGGCCGATTCGGCGAAGGTCCAGGCCAACCACGTGCTCGAGCACAAGGCCGGGTACCTGAACCTCAAGTTCTTCCTGATCCGCTGCGTCGTCTACTTCGGCTTCTGGACGCTCCTCGCCCGGCACTACCTGAAGCAGTCACTCGCGCAGGACTCTTCCGGGGACGCGAGCATCAACAAGTCTCTCCAGGCAATCAGCGCCCCGGGGATGATCCTCTTCGCGCTCACGCTGACGTTCGCCTCGATCGACTTCATCATGTCGATCGACCCCGAGTTCTTCTCCACCATCTTCGGCGTGTACTACTTCGCCGGCGCCGTGGCGTGCGGGTACTCGCTCATCAGCCTTGCCCTCATCTGGCTCCAGAAGAAGGGGCGACTCGCCCACGCGGTGAACCGGGAGCACTACCACGACCTCGGAAAGATGATGTTCGCCTTCGGCGTCGTCTTCTGGTCCTACATCGCGTTCTCCCAGTTCATGCTCATCTGGTACGGCGACATTCCGGAAGAGACCCACTGGTTCCACGTGCGGTTCGACGGAGACTGGAAGGTCGTTTCCGGCGCGCTCCTCGCGTGTCACTTCGTCATCCCGTTCTTCGGTCTGCTCTCCCGGCACGTGAAGCGAAACCGGAAGACGCTGGCTTTCTGGTGCTTCTGGCTCCTCGCGATCGAGTACCTGGACCTCTACTGGCTCGTCATGCCGAACGTCAGCGAAGGCGTCATCCCGTTCCACGTGGTGGACCTCCTGGCGCTCGTCGGCACCGTGGGCCTCTTCCTCGGCTCTGCCGCGAACGCGGCCAAGGGCAAGAACCTCGTCCCCACGAAGGACCCGCGCCTCGCGGACTCCCTCGCCTTCCAGAACATCTGAGAGCAAAGCCATGAGCGGAAGCAGCACTGGGAAGGAAAGTACGGAACCCGACAACACCAACGTCGGGCTGGTCGCGACGATCACCCTCGTCGGCGCCGCGCTGGTCCTCGCGATCGCGCTCGCCTTGACGGCTCTCGTCCGGTCGGAATCGACCGCGCGCGGGATGGAGTCCGGGACGTACTCGGACCTCGGCACGGTGTCGCGCCTCAAGGCCGATCAGCGCGCGAAGCTCGAAGCGCCGCTCGCCTGGGGCAACAAGGACAAGGGTCAGGTCACGGTCCCGATCGAGCGCGCCATGGCGCTCGTCACGGAGGAGATCCGGAAGAACCCGAACCTCGCAACCGCGGAGCCTCCAGCCGCTCCGGCCGCGCCCGCGCCGACGCCGGCCCCCGAGGGCAGTGCCGCGGCCCCCGTCGCGCCGCCCCATCCGGGCACGGCAGCGCCGCCTCCCGCGCCCGAGCAAAAGCACTGAGAATCATGAAGTCGCCCTTCGCCAGAAAGAGCTTCGCCGTCGCCGGCCTCATCGCCGGGTGCGCGCTCCTTTCTGCGGGCGCGGCTTCGGCGCGCCCGGTCCCGGCGAGCGAACGGCTCGACCGGATGGAGCCGCTGCCGAAGCGACTCGAGGGCATCGACGTCAAGGAACGCCTCGGCGAGGGCGTCGCGAAGGACGCCGTGTTCACGGACGAGCACGGCCGGACGGCGCCGCTCTCCGCGTACCTCGGCGGCAAGCGGCCGGTGATCCTGACCCTGAACTACTCGCGCTGCCCCATGCTCTGCAGCCTCGAGCTGAACGGGCTCGTCGCCGCGATGAAGCAGGTGGACTGGACGGTCGGGAGCGAGTTCGACATCGTCACGGTCGTCCTCGATCCGAACGAGAAGCCCGAAGAAGCCGCGAAATCGCGCCAGCGCTACCTAGGTCAGTACGGCCGCGAGGTCCCCACGGGCTGGCACTTCCTCACGGGGAGCGAGGCGAGCGTCCGCGCGGTCGCGGACTCCGTCGGCTTCACCTACGGCTTCAACGAGGCGCGGAACGAGTACGTTCACCCCGCCGCCATCATGCTCCTCTCGCCGGAGGGCAAGGTCGCTCGTTACCTCTACGGCATCGAGTACCACCCGAAGACGCTCCGGCTCTCTCTGGTGGAAGCGAGCGAGGGGAAGATCGGTTCGAGCATCGATCAGCTCGTGCTCTTCTGCTTCCACTACGACGAAAAAGAAGGAAGGTACGCTCCCGTCGCCATGAACATCATGCGCGCGGCGAGCGGTATCGGCGCCACCGTTCTCGGAGGTTTCCTGACCTCGTTCTGGCTCGCGGAGTCCAGGAAGAAGAGGAAGGCGAAGTCGCCCGACTCTTCCGAAGGCTCCGCGGGGAGCTCCGCATCATGATGAACCTGCTCGCACTCGCCACCGACCCGAAGGATCTCACCCACGGGGTGAAGCTCCCGGAATCCCCGTACTACTGGCTCCCCGCGCGGGGGTCCACGACCGCCGATGCGGTCGACGGGCTCTTCAACTACATCTACTGGGTCAGCGTCATCTCCGTGGTCCTGCTGCTCGGTCTGATGATCGTCTTCGTCATCAAGTACAAGGCGAAGGACCGGAACGTGAAGCCGGAGGGAGCGACGGACCACCACACGGGCCTCGAGCTCATCTGGTCCACGGTGCCGCTCCCGGTCGTGCTCCTCATGTTCGCCTGGGGCTTCCAGGGGTTCGTGAATCTCCGCACGACGCCGAAGGACGCCTACGAGATCCACGTCACCGCCCAGAAGTGGAAGTGGCTCTTCGAGTACCCGAACGGCTACGCGGACGACGTGCTCCACGTCCCCGTCGGCCGCAAGGTCCGCGCCGTCATCACGTCCATGGACGTGGTGCACAGCTTCGGCCTCCCGGCGTTCCGCACGAAGGAAGACGCGGTGCCCGGTCGCTATACCGAGCTCTGGTTCGAGCCCACGCAGCCCGGCGAGTACCCGGTCTTCTGCGACCAGTACTGCGGCACGGATCACTCCGGCATGATCACCAAGGTCGTCGCGCACGAGCAGGCCGACTTCGAGAAGTTCCTCGAGGACGCCCAGAAGAAGATGGACCTCATGCCGCCAATGGAACTCGGCGAGAAGATGTACAACCAGCAAGGCTGCGCCGGCTGCCACACGCTGGACGGCTCGCCCAAGACGGGCCCGAGCTGGAAGGGTCTCTTCGGAAAGATGGAGACCATGAGCGACGGTTCCACGATGATGGTCGACGAGAACTACATCAAGGAATCGATCATGGAGCCCCAGGCCAAGATGGTGAAGGGCTTCCCCCCGGCCATGCCGACCTTCAAGGGCAAGCTGAGCGACAAGAAGATCGAGGGCCTCATCGCCTTCATCAAGGCGCAGAAGTAGGAAAAGACCATGGCGTCCACCACCACGACAGCCGACGTCCACGCGCCCTCCGCGAACTCCGCGGACGACAATTACCTGACCCACGACAAGGGTGTCGCGTCGTGGCTCCTCACGCTCGATCACAAGCGGATCGGGATCATGTACTTCACGTGCGTGATCCTGGCGTTCGCGCTGGGCGGTCTCTTCGCGCTCCTCATCCGGACGGAGCTCTGGGCCCCGGGCAAGACGATCGTCGACGCGGACACGTACAACCAGCTCTTCACGCTCCACGGCGCGGTGATGGTGTTCCTCGTCATCATCCCGGGCATTCCGGCCGCTCTCGGCAACTTCGTGTTGCCGCTGCACCTCGGAGCCAAGGACGTCGCGTTCCCGAAGCTGAACCTCATGTCCTGGTACATGTGGATCATCGGCGCGTGCTTCCTCGTCTCCTCGCTCATCATCAGCGCGGCGGACACGGGCTGGACGTTCTACACGCCCTACAGCACCACGACGCAGACGGCCGTCATCCCGGCTCTCGCGGGCGCGTTCATCCTCGGGTTCAGCTCGATCTTCACGGGCCTGAACTTCATCGTGACGATCCACAAGATGCGGGCCCCGGGCCTCACCTGGTTCCGCCTCCCGCTCTTCGTGTGGGGCCTCTACAGCACGGCCATCATGCAGGTGCTCGCGACGCCGGTCCTCGGCATCACGCTCCTCATGCTCATCGTCGAGCGCGCGGTCGGCATCGGCATCTTCGACCCGGAGCTCGGCGGCGACCCGGTGCTGTTCCAGCACTTCTTCTGGTTCTACTCGCACCCGGCCGTCTACATCATGGTCGTCCCGGCGTTCGGCGTGATCAGCGAGATCATCCCCGTGTTCTCGCGGAAGCGGCTCTTCGGCTACAGCTTCATCGCGCTCTCCAGCGTCGCCATCGCGATCCTCTCGTTCCTCGTGTGGGGTCACCACATGTTCGTGAGCGGTCAGTCGGTGCTCGCCGGCAGCATCTTCAGCGGCATCACGTTCCTCATCGCCATCCCGACGGCCATCAAGGTGCTGAACTGGATCAGCACGATGTACAAGGGCGCGATCCACCTGGACACGCCGATGCTCTACGGCCTCATGTTCCTCTGGGTGTTCACCATCGGAGGGATGACGGGTCTCTTCCTGTCGACGATGAGCACCGATGTGCACCTCCACGACACGTACTTCGTCGTGGCGCACTTCCACTACGTCATGATGGGCGGCGCCATCACGGCCTTCTTCGGCGGCCTCCACTACTGGTGGCCGAAGATGTGGGGGCGCATGTACAACGAGCGCACCGGCCGCATCGGCGCCCTCTTCGTGTTCATCGGGATGAACCTCACGTTCTTCCCGCAGTTCATCATGGGCTCCCGCGGCATGCCGCGGCGGTACTACAACTACCTCCCGGAGTTCCAGCCGTTCCACCAGGCGTCCACGATCGGCGCATTCATCCTCGGCATCGGCTTCCTGATGACGACGGTGTCCCTCCTCCGGTCGCTCATGAAGAAGCCCGACGCGCCGATGAACCCGTGGGGCTCGAACACCCTCGAGTGGACGATTCCGTCCCCGCCTCCCTACTACAACTTCAGTGACGTTCCCCAGGTCACCGAAGGCCCGTACGAGTACGACAACTGGGTCTACGACGAGAAGACGGGCGACTACAAGCGCAAGGGGACCGAGGCTTCGTCATGAGCGAGACTGCAGCAGCACACGGTCACGGCCACGGGCACGGGTCTTCCGATCCGGACGCGCCGTTCCACCTGGCGCATCACTTCGACACGCCCGCGGCGCAGTTCGAGGCCGGGAAGCTCGGCATCTGGCTCTTCCTGGTCACGGAAATCCTGTTCTTCAGCGGTCTCTTCTGCGCGTACACGATCTACCGGACGCTCGATCCGGACGTGTTCGAGTGGGGCCACTACTTCCTCGACACGAAGCTCGGCGCGCTGAACACGAGCGTGCTCCTCTTCAGCTCCCTCACGGCGGCCTGGGCCGTGCGTAACGCGCAGCTCAAGCAGCACGGCGCGCTCGTCCTCAACATCGTGCTCACGCTCGCGTGTGCGAGCACCTTCATGGTGGTGAAGTACGAGGAGTACTCGCACAAGTTCCACGCCGGGCTCCTCCCCGGGAAGCACTTCCAGCCGACGGAAGAGGCGTGGGAGATGCCCTCGTACGTGAAGAAGAACGGCCCGCCGCCGGAAGGGTTCCTCGAGGGCAAGCCCGAGGGCATCGAGAAGGCGGAGAAGCTCATCACGCGCGGGCACCCGTACAAGTTCGAGCCCCCGCGCAACGCGGCGCGCTTCTTCGGCATCTACTTCTGCATGACGGGTCTCCACGGAATCCACGTCATCGCAGGCATGATCGTGTGGATCTGGATGCTGGTGAAGGCGATGAAGAAGCAGTTCGGGCCGAAGTACTTCGGTCCGGTCGACTTCGCCGCGCTCTACTGGCACCTGGTCGATCTCGTGTGGATCTACCTGTTCCCGCTGCTCTACCTCATCGACTGAGCGAGTACCGAAGAGGACACATGTCGGACGAAGCGAAACACGACTCTCACGGGCACGATGGCGAGATCGCCCACCCGCTGCCTCCCGCGCTCCTCATCGGTGTCTGGGTGGCGCTCATGGTGTTCACGGCGCTCACGGTGACGTGCGCGCAGCTCGGGCTCGGCAGCCAGATGAGCTTCGCCGTCGCCATGATCATCGCGACCATCAAGGCCGGACTCGTGATGGCGATCTTCATGCACCTCTGGTGGGACAAGCGCCTGAACCTGCTGGTGTTCCTCGGCTCGTTCCTCTTCGTCATGCTGTTCATCGGCATGGCCCTGACGGACAAGAGCGAATACAAGCCCGACCTCGACAACAAGGTCGCGGACGACGTCGCGAAGAACGGAAAGTGACGTAGCGCGGCCGAGGGCCCCGCGATACGCGAAGAGACGCCCGGCCGCCGTCCGCGGACCGGGCGTCGACGTTTTCTGCGGGTGCGCCCCGCCTTCTGGACGCACGGCACGCAGAAGATCGGACGTCACCGTCCGTCGTTGAGCACCGCGAAGATCGCCTCGACCGCGCGATCGATGCGCTGCCGCGCCTCCGCGTGCTTGCCGGGGGCGCCGTCCACGATGAAGGAGAACGCGATCGCCGAGCGGCCCGGTGGAGCGAGCACGTAGCCGGAGAGCGCCACGACGCGATCGAGGGTGCCGGTCTTCGCGCGGATCGCGCGGTCGTCCGCGTGCGTCTTGAAGCGGTTCCTGAGCGTGCCGTCCACGCCTCCCACGGCGAGCTCGGCGACGAAGTCCGGCGCGATTCGCGAGCTCTGGAACCCGTGCCGGAGGACGGCGACGAGCGTGGAAGGGCTCACTCGGTTCGCGTCGAACAGGCCGGAACCATTGACTATTTTGGTATCCGGATCGATGGCCTGGAGGGAGGCCAGGTACTCGAGGACGACGCTCGCGCCGTTTTCGGTCCGGGCCGGCGCTCCGCGCACGACGCCGCCGAGGGCCTTCAAGAGCGTCTCGGCGAAGAAGTTGTCGCTGTTCTTCCCGAGCTCGCGAACGAGCACCGACACGGGTGCGGACTCCACGTACGCGAGCCGGGCGCGCACCTCGTTCCCGCCGAGCGACGGATCGCCCGGGACGTCCACGCCCAGCTCCCGGAGGAGCGCGGCGAGCGCATAGCCCGGGAAGAGGCGCGGGTCGTCCACACGCTTCGAGTAGCGCACGCGCGTGGCTCCCGCGCCGACGAACCCCGCGACCTCCGCGCGCAGGCGCGGGCCGTCGGGGCGGAGCGTGAGCCGCACCCCGTCGGCGGCGCTGCTCGGTCTCGTCTCGACGACGCCTTTCACGTCCACGAACCCCGGCGGCTCGAACCAGACGCTCGCGGGAGCCCCGGCGCGGCCGGGCGTCACGTTGAGCGTCACCGCGTTCCGCTCGAGCGAGACGGCGCTCACCGGCGCGCGGAACGGCGCCCACTCGTTCGGCTGAGACGCGAACGCGGGAGGGACGTACTGGTCGTCGAACGCGCCCTGGTCCACCTGGATGCGGTCCACGCGCCGCACTCCCTGGCGCACGAGGGCACGCGCGAGCTCCACGAGGTCCGCCGTCTCGAGGGACGGATCGCCGTCGCCGCGGAGCACGAGCACCGGGACCGCGCCGTTCTCGACCTTGCCGTAGACTCCCGTCGTGAAGCGATGGTCCGGACCGAGACGATCCAGCACGGCCGCGGCCGTGAGCACCTTCGTGTTCGAGGCCGGGTTCAGCGCGCGATGCGCGTCGAGGGAGGCGAGGACCCGGCCCGTGTCGATCTCCACGACGTCGGCTCCCGCACGTCCCTTCACCGAGGCCGCCCACGCGCCGAGCTCCTCCACTGCCGTCACGAGGCGCGCCTCGGCGGGGGACGGCGCCGGAGCGATCGACGGGGCGGGCGGGGACGGAGCTCGGGCCGGAATCGCCGATGCGGGCGCCGACGCCGTCGGTGGCGTGGTGGGTGACGGGACCGGAGACGGCGTGTCTTCCGCGCGAGCGAGGCTGCCCAGCACGAGGGCGGCGAGACCCGCCGACAGGGTGTGCGCGCGCTTCCGCATTCCGGCGACAGAATGCGACGAAATCCGCCGAGCACGGAAGGGGGCTCGCGATCGGCTATCGTCGGTGTGTGAGCCGCTCACGTCGAGTCGCTCCGCCGCGTCCCGGCGGCCCCATTTCGCGTCGCGGACCGTGGCGCCCCGCGCTCGGCGTGGTCGTCGCCGCCGCCGCGCTCGCCGGCTGCATGCGAACCGAGCCGCAGGGCCCCCGCGCGCTCGAGGTCGTCGTCTCGACCGAGATCGCGACGCTCGACCCGCGCTACGCGACGCGCGCGCTCGACGTGAAGGTCACGCGGCTCGTGCACGCGGGGCTCGTCGGCCTCGCGCCGGACACGCTCGAGCCGGTGCCGCTCGTCGCGGAGACCCTCGTGCCGGCGGGGCCGCTCGCACTCGACGTCACGCTCAGGGAGCACGTCACGTTCCACGACGGTGCGCCGCTCCGGCCGGAGGACGTGTGCGAGACGCTGCGGGCGCTCGCGGATCCCGCGCTCGGGAGTCCTCACCGAAGCATCGTCTCGTCGATCGCTTCCTGCGAACCGACCGGGCCTCGCACGCTCGCGATACGTCTCGCGCACCCGCGCGCGACGCTGCTCACCGATCTGGAAGTGCCGATCCTGCGCGCGGATCAGGCGCGGCGTGCGCCGGAGTCCGATGGCGCGCTCGACGGACTCGGTCCGTTTCGCGTCGTACGCGCGGAGCCGTCCGCGGTGTACCTCGAGCCGGCGGAGACGTTCGTCTTGCCGAAGCCGAAGCACGCCGTGGTCGTCCGGACCGTGCGCGACGAGAACGCGCGCGTGCAGCGGCTCCTCGCCGGCCGGAGCGACGTGGCCGAGAACGCGATTTCTCCCGCGCTGCTCCCCGCGCTGGACGGCGTGTCGGGGCTCTCCGTCGTGTCACGGCCCGGCGCGAACGTGACGTACCTCCTCTTCCAGAACGATCATCCGCCGTTCGATCGCGCCGAGGTCCGTCGCGCGGTCGCGCGCGCCATCGACCGCGAGCTCGTCCGGGAGACGCTCCTCGCCGGACGCGCCGAGGTCGCTCGCACGCTGCTCCCGACCGGACACTGGGCGACGCCCGATGTCCCACTCGAGCCGTTCTCTCCGGACGCGGCGCGCGCGGTGCTCTCGGGTCTTCCTCCCGTGACCCTGCTCACGAGCACGGAGCGCGCTCGCGTGACGATAGCCCGCGCGGTGGCCCAGATGCTGTCCGACGCCGGCCTCCCGGCCGCCGTGACGCCGCTCGATCTCGGCGTCCTCCTGTCCCGCCTGGACGCCGGCCGCTTCGACGTGGCGCTGCTGCAGATCCCCGAGCTCACCGAACCGAACGTGCTGTCGTGGTTTTTCCATCCACGCGGGATTCCGGGCGAGGGCGGGGAGGGGAAGAACCGGGCCCGCTTCCGTGACCCCGCGGCCGCGGCGCTCCTCGACGCGGCGGGGGCGACGACCGATCGCGAGGCCAGACGCCGCTATTACGCCGAATTCTCCGCGCTCGTCGCGCGGGAGTTGCCCGTCGTTCCGCTGTGGCACGAAGACCAGGTCGCCGTCCTGTCGTCGCGCGCCGCGGGGTTCCGGCCGAGCGCGGAGGGCCGGTTTCTCTCGCTTGCGAGCCTCGAATGAAGCCGTCGGCACGGAACGCTTGCTTTCGCGACGCCGCGTTGTCATAGGCCGCCCGCATGACGACGCGCGCCCGAGCGTCGAACGCCCTGGTCGTGCGCGTGGCGCTCGCGGCGATGGTGTCGGCGGCGCTCCTGTCACCCGGGGTCGCCTGCGCCGACGAGCCGATCGCTCCGGAGGCGGACACGAATCCGTCGACGTACCCGCCGCCCGTCACCCGGTGGAATCTCGTGCTCGTCGGGGCCGCGGTGACCGCGGGCTGGTACGGCGCCGCGGTGGGCACCTCCTATCTGTGGTCGGACTCCGACGGCGCGTCGGCGCTCCGCGTCCCGGTCGCAGGGCCGTACATGGCGCTCGCGAAGACGGGATGCTCCGATCGCGAACCGACGTGCGGCACCTTCGACGTCGTCCTCCGGACGATCTTCACCGGGCTCTCCGCGGTGGGACAGACGGGCGGCATCCTCGCGATGCTCGACGGCGCCTTCGTTCCGACCGCGTCGAGTCCCGCGCGAGACACCACGCCGCTTCGTCGCCGTGAATCTTCTGCGCGCGCGACACAGATCACCGTCGTTCCCTTCTCGGCAGGCTCGGGCCTCGGCCTCGGCCTCCTGGGGAACTTCTGAGCTTCCGAAGTCCGAGCTTCCGAATTTTCCGACGTGTGTCGGGGCGTGTGGAAAGTTCCTCCCGCCCGCGAGTTCGATCTGAACGGCTGTCACTGAATACTTGGTGCAGGGAACCATGAAGCGTGGTACGAGAAGCGAACATGGAGGCTCTCCGGTGAATCGACGAACCAAGTTCGTCCTAGTCACCGGCGGGGTCGTCTCGTCGATCGGCAAGGGTCTCGCTTCCGCGTCCATCGGCGCGCTGATGGAAGCGCGTGGCCTCCGGGTCACGCACATGAAGCTCGACCCGTACATCAACGTCGATCCCGGGACGATGTCGCCGTACCAGCATGGCGAGGTCTTCGTCACGGACGACGGTGCCGAGACGGATCTGGACCTGGGCCACTACGAGCGGTTCACGTCGTCCCGGCTGAACCGCAAGGCGAACATCACCACGGGCCGCATCTACGAGGCCGTCATCTCGAAGGAACGCCGTGGCGAGTACCTCGGCGCGACGGTGCAGGTGATTCCGCACATCACCGACGAGATCAAGACGCGCATCAAGGAAGCGACGGAAGACGCCGACATCGCGATCATCGAGATCGGCGGCACCGTCGGGGACATCGAGTCCCTGCCGTTCCTGGAAGCCATCCGCCAGCTCAAGATCGAAGCGGGGCCGCAGAACGCCGTCAGCGTGTTCGTCACGCTGGTTCCGTACATTGCATCGGCCGGAGAGCTGAAGACGAAGCCCACGCAGCACTCCGTGAGGGAGATGCGCGAAATCGGCATCCAGCCCGACGTCCTCCTCTGCCGGTGTGATCGGCCCATCCCGCGCGGGCTGAAAGAGAAGATCGCCCTCTTCTCCAACGTGGACGTGGACAGCGTCATCTCCGCGGTGGACGTCTCCTGCATCTACGAGCTTCCGCTCGTGCTCCACGCCGAAGGGCTGGACGAAGAGATCGCCGAGCGCTTGAACATCTGGTCGCGCCAGCCGGACCTCGGTTCGTGGAAGCGCGTGGTGGAGAAGTTCAAGAAGCCGGCGAACGGCACCGTGAAGATCGGGATCGTCGGCAAGTACGTCCACCTGAAGGACAGCTACAAGTCCCTCCACGAAGCGCTCGTCCACGGCGGCCTCGAGAACGACGCCCGGCTCGAGCTCTCCTACATCGACAGCGAGCAGATCGAGCGTTCCGGCGCTCAGGCCGCCCTCAGCGGGCAGGACGCGGTGCTCGTCCCCGGCGGCTTCGGGGACCGTGGCGTCGAAGGAAAGATCGCCGCGATCCGCTACGCGCGGGAAAATGACATCCCGTATTTCGGCATCTGCCTCGGGATGCAGCTCGCCGTCATCGAGTTCGCGCGCAACGTGTGCGGCTTGAAGGGCGCGAACTCCACCGAGTTCGCTCCGGACGCGCCGCACCCGGTGATCGACCTCATGCCCGACCAGCGCGGCGTGCAAGAGAAGGGCGGAACGATGCGCCTCGGCGCCTACCCGTGCGTCCTGAAGAGCGGCAGCGCCGCCGCGCAGATCTACGGCGCGCACGAGATCAGCGAGCGTCACCGGCACCGGTTCGAGTTCAACAACGCCTACCGGGAGCAGCTCTCGCGCGCCGGCCTCATCCAGAGCGGTACGAGCCCGGATGGCCGCCTCGTGGAAATGGTGGAGCTCGAGGGGCACCCGTACTTCATCGGTTGCCAGTTCCATCCGGAGTTCAAGAGCCGCCCCATGGCGCCGCACCCGCTGTTCGCGCGGTTCGTCGCCGCGGCGATCGCCCGCCGGGACGAGATTGCCCGTTCCGCGAGCGTCGCTCCGGAAGTCGCGCAAGATCAGAAGACCAGCCTGAACTGAGGGCTCCCCGCGAAGGGACCCTCTTCAGCACGCGACGAAGATCGTCGGGCCGGCGCGCACCGTCACGGCGCGTGCTCGGAAGGTGTCTCCGTCGAGGACGTACGCACCCTCGGCGGGGAACGTCACGCGGAGCTCCGACACGAGGCCGTCGAAGTTGCCGGCGCCGGCGAGCGGCTTTCCGCGGAGCACGCGGAACGCCTGCGGCCCGAGCGCGCGCGCACCGAGCGGCGACGCGACGACGTGCGGCCGCCCGGGGTCCTCTCCGGCGCGATGGTTCACCCGGAAACCGAGCCCGACGTCGGCGAGCACCGAGACGACGACGAGGCTCCAGGCCTCCGGCGCGAGGCGCGCTCCATCGACCTCGAGCGTGCAGCGGAGCGGCGACAGGATCCTCCGCGCGAGCTCGCCGCCGGTGATCGAGCCGAACAGCGTGCGGAGCGCGATTGTCGCCGCCTGGCCGTTGCCGCGCGCGCCGCCGCGTTCGTAGACGTCGAAGAAGTTCGAGACGAGTCCCGTACCGAACGTGAAGCCCGTTCGCACCGTCTCCCCGTCGTCGATCGAGAGCGTCGGCCGCGGGACGAGCCGCAGCCGGTGCGGTTCGTCCACGACGCGCTTCGCGAGCGCGAGCAGATCGCCCGGCGCGCCGAAGTTCTTCGCCACGATGGACACCGTGCCGCCGTGCGCGAACGCGAGCGGCGGGAGGGGCCGTCCGCGCGCCGCGGTCACGAGGGCCGACAGCGTCGCGAGGTACGTCCCGTCCCCGCCGCACGCGACCACGAGCCCGCGATTTTCCACGGCGTGCTCGGCGAGAGCCGCGAGCTCCGCCGCCGAGCCCGTCGCGCGCACCGTGGCGCGTCCCCCGGCGACCTCGCGAAGACGCGGAAAGAGGCCCGGATCTCGCCGGAACCGCCCCGCGCCGAGGTTCACGACGAAGACGGGGCTCCCGGCTCCTGTGCTAGACGTGGACGACATGGGCTCGTCCGTCCGTTTCGCGGCGCTCGCGGCGCTCCTGTCCGTCTCGTGTTCCACGCCGGGCTACGTGAAGACGGCGTACTCCGGGGATCTCGCGACGCTCAAGAAGGAAATCCAGGGCGCGCGTTCGTCGCGGGAGCTCGGTCGGAAGGAAGTGCTGCGGCTCGCGGAGGCCGTCGCGCGGCGAGAGGTATTCTCGGCTCGGGGTGAGGACGCCCCCGAACGCATCCACTCGGTGCGTCCCTGCATCGGCGCCGTCGAATCCGAGCTCCGCGAGCGCGCCCGGACGGAGGACGACGCGGGCGCCGAATCTCTGCTCGCCCTCGTCGAGGCCGGCCGGGAGTCGCGCGGGTCCCTGGTGTCGAAATACGGCGCTTCGCCGCTCGGCGGCTTCCGGGCCGTCGCGGCCCGCCTCACGACGGAGCCGGGGGACGCTCCGGCGCGCCGCGCCTTCACGCGCGACCCGGACGAACGGGTTCGTCGGGCCGCGCTCCGCGCCGCATTCGAGGCGAAGGATCCGGCGGACGTCGACGCGCTCCTCGAAGCGTCCCGCCTCGATCCGGATCCGTCCAATCGGAGTCTCGCGATACGCGCCGCGGGCTCCGTCGGCGGTCCCAAGGTGGCGCTCGCGCTCGCCGATCTCTACCCCGTCGCGGACCGGACCGTGCGTCTCTCGATCGTCGAGGCCTGGGGGATGACTCGCGTGTTCCCGCTCGGCGGCTCGGGGGAGCTGCTCGCCCTCGCCGAACGCGGCGAGGGACTACCCTCCGTCGCGGCCGCGAACGAGCTCACTCGCATCGGGAGGGAGGGCGCGCGCGAAGGACGAGCCGTCCTCGTCCGCGCGATCGCCGAGGGCTCGACCGACGAGCGTCTCGTCGCCATCCAGGTCGCGCCCTTGTCGGACCCGGACGTCGTGCCCGCGCTCCGCACGGCCGGGAAGTCGGAGGACGCGGTCGTCCGCGTCGTCGCGCTCGCCCGGCTGCTCGAAGTCCGCGCGGACCGAGCCGCGGCGCTCGCCGCGCTCGAGACCGCGGCCGCCGGGAAGGATGGAGCGGCGCGTCAGGCTGCGGCCGCCCTCGTCGCCGCCGGGGACCCGAAGGCCGTTCCCCTGCTCCTGCCGGGCCTGGAGGGGGACGAGCCGGCGTGGCGAGAGCTCGCGGCGGTGGGACTGTTTCGCCTCGGGCGCGCCCCGGAAATGGCGTCCGCCCTGGCAGATTCCGACCCCGCCGTGCGACTCGGTGTCGCCTGTTCCGTGCTCGCGGAGGACCGCCCGTCCGGGTGAGGAGCGGCGCCCTAGAGGTGCGTTGAAATCGGGGTCGATCGTCGGTACATACGCGGGACACATGAGCTTTCTGCGAGGGTTTTCCGGGGCGCTTCTTGCCGCGACGATGAGCCTTTCCGTGACGGGGTGCCTGAAGAAGGTGCTCATCGACGGGCAGGTGAAGGGCACGCGGGACGGGTCGGATGCCGTGAACACGCTCCACGACTTCGAGGTCGCTCGCGCGGTCGCCCGTGCCGGCCTCGGCACGCTCGAGGGCATGTACAAGCTCGCCCCCGACAACGAAGACGCGCTCTTCCTCCTCACGAGGAGCTGGGCCGGCGCGAGCTTCGCCTTCACCGAAGACGACTACGAGCAGGCGGAAGAAGCCAAGGACGACCAGCTCGCCGCCTACCACAAGGCGCGGACGCGGGCAGGCTTCGAGCGCGCGCGGTTCTACGGGGTCCAGCTCCTGAAGAAGAAGGCGCCCGGGTTCGACGAGGCGACGCGGAACTCGGACACGATGCGCGCCTACATGTTGAAGAACTTCAACCACGCCTCCGAAGCGCCGGATCTTCTCTGGGCGAGCTACGCCTGGATCGGCCTCGTCGGCATCGCGAAGGACGATCCGGAGGTGGTGGCGAACCTGTACGTCGGCGTCGCCATCGCCGAGCGCGCAGTGGAGCTCGACGAGAAGCTCGAGCACGGCCTCGGGCACATCCTGCTCGGCGCGTACCACGCCCGCACCGCCCAGTCGGAGCTCGACGAGGCGAAGCAGCACTTCGACCGCGCGATGCAGATCAACGAGGGGAAGTTCCTCTCGACGCAGCTCCAGTACGCCCAGCGCTACTACTGTGCGAAGAGCGACAAGGCGAACTACGAGAAGATGCTGAACGAGGTCCTGAAGGCCGGAGATCCCATCCCGGAGGCCCGCCTCCCCAACCTGATTGCCAAGCGGCGCGCCCGCCGCTACCTGGACAACAAGATCTTCCAGGAAGACTGCGGCTTCATCGGCTGAATATTCCGGAAGATTCGCGGGGTTAGCTGAAATCGGCGCCGCCGATTGATTCCTTTCGAAGGCTGCTCCGTCTCACCCAAGCCCCCGTTTCACGTGTTTCTAGGAGGATCGAGAAGATGATTCGCAAGCTGTCGGCCGCGCTCCTGGCCGGTTCCTTCGTCGCCGCGTCGCTCTCCGGTACGGCGCAGGCCAAACAGACCATCCGCATCGCGACTCTCGCGCCGAAGCAGAGCCCGTGGGGCAAGGTGTTCTCCGCGTGGGCCAAGGCCGTCGACGAAAAGACGAGCGGCGAGGTCGAGGTCCAGTGGCTGTGGAACGGCACGGCCGGTCCGGAGTCGAACACCGTCGGCAAGATCAAGAGCGGTCAGATCACGGGCGCGGCGATCACCGCCGTCGGCCTCTCCTCGATCTACAAGCCCATCGTCGCCCTGCAGATGCCGGGCGCGTTCAAGTCGTGGGCGGAGCTCGACGCCAAGCGCGAGATGCTGAAGCCCGAGTTCGACAAGGCGATGAACGCCGAGGGCTTCTACGTCGGCGGCTGGGGCGACGTCGGCATTGCGCGCACGATGTCCCACGGCTTCGAGGTCGCCACGCCGGACCAGCTCAAGGGCAAGACGCCGGGCCTCATCAGCCAGGACATCATCGGGCCGAAGATCTACGAGGCCATCGGCGGCGTCACGCCGAAGCCGGCGGACGTGGTGGAGTTCCTCCCGCTCCTGAACTCGGGCGCGGTCAACGTGCTCACGGCGCCGTCGCTCGCGGCCGAGCAGCTCCAGTGGGCGTCCAAGCTCGATCACATCAACACGGGCGCCGTGGCGTACGGCGTCGGCGCGACGGTGCTCGCTGAGAAGGACCTCCAGAAGCTCACCGCCGATCAGCGCCAGATCATGGAAAAGGCGGGCAAGGCGGCGGCGGACCTCCTCCTGAAGAAGATCCGCGGCGAGGACGACGCGGCCTTCGAGCGCCTGAAGAAGAAGATGACCACCCACGAGCAGACTCCGGCGGAGAAAGAGGAGTGGGACAAGGTCTTCAAGAAGGCCTGCCAGCGTGTGAAGACGGCGCTCCCGGGCGACGTCCTCACGAAGATCGGCGCCTGCTGAGCGTTCCGACGCGACGCGCCACGTGAGCCGCGGGGCCCTCTCGAGAGAGACGGCCCCGCGCGCGTTTCTACGGCCGGTTTACGTTTTTCGTACAGGGGGTGTAAAGGCCGCGTAGACGTGCCTTTCCCCTTGGCCTACCTTCGCGCGCGATCATGCCCGAAGAACAGAAGGCCGGTGGAGCGGGCGGAGCAGGCGGGAATCCCGCGTCTTCACATGGGAAATCTCCCGGACAGGGCGCGGCCTGGGGCGTCCCCCTCCTGCGCATCGACGAGGTGTGGACGCGCTTCGAGACGTGGCTCGCCGTCCTCGCGCTCGCTCTCGAAATACTTTCGATGTCCTTATGGGTTTTTCTCAAGGGCTTTTCGACGCCGCCCGGGGACAGCGCGTCCGGCTGGCTCTTCCGCGCGGTCGTCGGCGCGACGGCGCTCGGTTCCGCGGCGTGGTTCGGGCTGAAGAAGAAGCCGCTCACGGTGCGACGGAACGTGACGCTCGCGGGCGTGTTCGTCGGGCTCTTCCTCGCCAAGGCGTGGGCGACGGTCGGCGTGAACTATTCGTCGAACCTCCTCAACTGGTACCAGCAGGCCTGCGTCCTCACGCTGCTCGGCGGTCTTCGCGGCGTCGGCACGCGGCTCACGATCCTGCTCGCGCTGCTCGGCGGCTCGCTCGCCACCGCGCGCGGGAAGCACGTCATCATCGACATCGCGACGCGGTTCGTCAGCTACAAGCCGCGCATGGTGATGGTCATCGTCGGCTGGCTCGTCTCGGCCGCGGTGAGCATGGGCGCCGCGTGGGGGTTCTTCGATCACATCGCCATCGAGAACTTCGGCGCCCGCGCCGACATGACGGCCGGGGAGAAGTTCGGCCAGGTGATGCAGCAGCTCGACGAGGACTTCTTCATCGCGCGAAAGCAGATCTCGCTCGACATCAAGAGCACCCCGCACATCCTCTTCCGCGGGGAGACGTACGCGGACTGGCTCAAGGGCAAGGAGTGGAACGCCTGGGTGGACCAGTCGGGCCTCGTCGAGCGCTACGGCAAGGAACCGGTGGAGGCGCTGAAGATCCCCGACGAGGACTCGCGTGCGCCGCTCATCGTCGTGCCGGGGCGCGGTGAACCTCGAGGGGAGCTCATCAACGCCGCGAACCTGGTGTTCCCCATCGGCCTCTTCATCATCGCGATCCGCTTCATCCTGCGGACGCTGCTCGCGCTGAGCGGGCACGTCAGCGTGGATCCGGACGAATCGGACGAGTTCCCGTCCGACCACGCGGAAGCCGAAGGGAAGGCCTGAGCGATGTTCGGCCTCATCATCTTCCTGCTCGTCATCATCGGCACCCCCGTCTTCGCCGTCATGGGCGGCTGGACGGAGCTCGCGTGGCTCACCCATCCGAGCCCCGAGATGCGAGTCCTCCGGTTCCTCGCCCCCGACGTGCTCGACGAGCGCTTCGCGGGTTCCCCGGTGCTCGTCACCGTGCCGCTCTTCACGTTCCTCGGCTACATGATGGCCGAGTCCAAGACGCCGGAGCGCATCGTGCGCGCGGCCCAGGCATTCCTCGGCTGGGTGCCGGGGGGCCTCGCCATCGTGTGCATCATGGCGAGCGCGTTCTTCACGACGTTCACGGGCGGGAGCGCCATCACGATCGTCGCCATCGGCGCGCTCCTCTATCCGACCATGGTCGCGAACGGCTACCCCGAGCGGTTCGCCCTGGGCGTCGTGACGACGAGCGGCTCCGTCGGGCTGCTCCTCCCCCCGTCGCTGCCGATCCTCGTCTACGCGCTCGTCGCCGGTATCGACTTCACCAAGGCGTTCAAGAGCGGCATCGCGCCCGGGATGCTCGTCATCCTGATGCTCAGCCTCTACGCCGCCTACGTCGCGATCAAGAACAAGATCCCGCGGCAACGGTTCAAGGCGAAGGAGGCCGGCGCCGCGCTCTGGGAGCTCAAGTGGGAGATCGGCATCCCGATCCTCATCCTCGGAGGTCTCGGTACGGGCCTCACGCAGATCGACGAGGCGGCGGCGCTCGCGGCGTTCTACGCCGTCATCATCGAGGTCTACGTCTACAAGGACCTCGACTTCAAGGACTTCCTCCGCATCGCCCGGAACGCGATGGGGCTCGCGGGCGGCCTGCTCCTCATCATGTCGTTCGCGATGTCGCTGACGAACTACATGATCAGCGAGCAGATCCCCGACAAGATCTACGAGTGGATGAGCTCGGCGGGGATCAACCAGCGCTGGCAGTTCCTGTTCGCGCTGAACATGTTCCTCTACTTCATGGTGATGGACGGGATCAGCATGATCCTCGTCAGCGTGCCGCTCATCACCCCGTTCGCGGCGCGGTTCGGCATCCAGCCGTTCCACATGTGCATCATGTTCCTCTTGAACCTCGAGGTGTGCAATCTCACGCCGCCGTTCGGGCAGAACGTGTTCGTCGCGAGCTACCGCTTCAACCGGAGCATGGTGGACCTCTACAAGTTCACCTTCCCGTTCCTCGTGATCATGGCGGCTGGGCTCATCCTCGTGGACGCCGTGCCGGGCATTTCCACGTTCGCCGTCGCGGCGGACATCCGGGAAGCGAAGGCCAAGGCCGCGAAGTACAACGAGCCGCCGCGCGAAGCGTGGCTCATGGAATGCGTGCAGGAGGACCGAAACAACCCGCTCCCCTGCACGCCCGAGGACAAGGCGAAGTGGGGTTCCGGGGAGGACATCGCTCCGCAGGGCGCCGCGGGGCCTGGCGCAGCGCCGTCCGCGGCGGCCGCGCCGGCCGGTTCCGCCGAAGAAGACAGCGCCGACGACGACGCGCTCATGAAGGAGCTGATTGACGGCCCCGCCGGCTCCGCGAGCGCGGGCCCCGGCGGCTCGGCTGCGCCCGCGGGCTCCGCCGCGCCGGCGCCATCCGGGAGCGGGGGGGACTCCGAAGAAGACGAGATGCTCAAAGAGCTGCTGAAGTGAGGGCGAGAGCCCACTTCACGGCTGGGACGAGTGCATCTTCTCGGGGTCGCCGTGGCGTCGGGCGCGCGGCGTTCCGGGGCTCCGCCCCGACGGCAGTGGCGTCGCGAGGGGGGACGCCGCCGATCGGATGGTTTGTATACAAACTATCCGATCGCGAAGCACCCCCAGGCATTCGTCCGACGGCCGCTCTCGAGAGCGATCTGAGCCCACGGCTTCGTCGTGCCGGGGCGAGGGACGCCCTCAGATCCGGATGTTCTTCCAGTCGCCCTTGGCGAACTTGAGCGTCATCGTCGTGGCGAGGAGCACGATGTACGTGATGGCGGCGCTCCAGATGCCGACCAGGCCGTAGTCGAGCGTGATGCCGAGGACCCAGGCGAGGGGGACCAGGCACGTGAAGTGGAGGATGAGCTCCACCACCATGACGAACAGCGTGTTGCCGGCGCCGAAGAGCGCCTGCGAGAGGATCATGCCGACGGCGATGACCGGCGTGCAGAGGCCCATGAGGCGCATGGGCGTCATCGCCGCTTCACGGACCGCGTCGCTCGAGGAGAACACCGAGAGGAGCTGGCCGGGGAAGAACACGCCCTCCAGGAGCCCGACGACGCCGAAGATCGCGAGGCCGAGCTTCACCGACGCCCAGCCGAACCGCGCCGCGAGGTCGCCGTCCTTCTCACCGAGGGACTGGCTCACGAGCGTCGCCGTGCTCGTGCCGAACGCGAGGCACGCGGTGAACGTGAGCTTCAAGATGCCGACGATGACCATCGTCGCGGCGCTGTTCACGGCCTCCCCGTGACCGCCGGGGCAATCCGTCTGCACCACGGCCGCGCCATGCATCGAATCCAGACGGCTCACGATCATCGAGAAGAGGGCGAAGCCCGTCATCACCGCGACGGTCGCGACGCCGCTCGGGATGGAGAGCCGGAGGATGCTCCAGGTGGTCCCCCGGTTCAGCTTGGAGAGCGAGAAGGGGCGGTACGTCTTCCGGTATTCCGGCAGGAACGCCCACCCCGCCATGACCGCGAGCCCGACCCACGTGGAGACGAACCCGGCCAGGCCCGCGCCGCCGATGCCCATCCTCGGTGCGCCGAAGTTCCCGAAGATGAACGTGTAGCAGAGGAGGATGTTCAGCGCGTTCATCACGATGGCGCTCACCATGTGAACGACGGTCTTCCCGATTCCGTCGAAGAACGCCTTGAAGCTGAACGTGATCGCCATGCTCGCGATCCCGAGCAGGCGATATTGCATGTACGAGCGTGCCGCTTCCCGCACCTCGGGGACCTTGATGAGGAAGCGGAGCACGAGCGGGAGGCAGGCGTAGCCGAGCGCCGTGAAGACGACTCCGGCCGTGAGCGCGAAGAACCACGAGTTCACGAGGACGCCGCCGGACTCTTCCGGCTTGTCCTCGGCGATGCGCCGCGCGGCGATCGCTTGAGTCCCGACGGAGATCGCGGAGAGGGACCCGCCGAACATCCAGAGCAGGATGAGCGACGGGAGCAGCGCGGCCTGCGCGTTCGACGACTCGGGGCAGGGGAGCTTCGAGAAGAAGACGACGTCGATCTCGTTCACGACGCTCTGGGTGAGCATCGCGAGCACCGTCGGCGCTGCCAGGCGGAGGATGACCCGGTACGGGGAGCCGTGCGTGACGACTCGGGTCGAGGAAGAAACCGGCGGGGAGGCCATCTGGGCGGCGGGCGCGCGACTCTACCCCCACCTTGAGCCGCTCGGCACCTGGAGGTAGTCCCGAGCCGTCGTGGGCGGCTCGGAGGAGATGCGCAAAGTCGTTCGCGCTCAGCGCGAGGCGAGCTTCTTCTCGCCGTAGCGATCCAGGAGATCCTCCGCTTCCCGGAGGTCGGGGTGCTTCTCGACGAGTCGCGTCAGCGTGGCGATGGCGCCGTAGCGCTGGCCGGCGGAGTGCTGGATCCGGGCGAGGTAGAGCTGAGCCTCGGGCGCCGAATCCTGGGACGCCCACTGGATGGCGACGCGGAGCGCCTCGCCCCAGCCCTTGGTCTTCACGGCGGCCTCCGACCAGCCACGGAGAACGCGCGGGTCGTTGCTCCGCAGTTTTCCGATCTTCCGGTACGTCGTGAGCGCGTAGAGGTACTGACCGCGCTTCACGTACGTGTCGGCCTTCGCCAGCTCGGATTCGACGGAGTCGTCCGTCGCGGCGGGGACCGGCGTGGGCTGTGCGCTCGGCGCGTTCTCTTCCACCTCGCCGTCGCCGTCCGGTTGCGCGTCGCTCGCCTTCGGCGAAGGCTCGGTCACCGTCGCTTCGGGCGCGGGCTTCGGCGCCTCGTACAGCACGGCGATCGCCGGATCTTCGTCGGCGCCGGCCGCCCGGGGCGCGCCGCCGGCGGGGAGCGGGTGAATGCCCACCTTCTCGAACGCGGGGCGGAACGTCGCGGCCGCGCGAGCTCGGACCTCCGGGTTCCTCGCGCTCTTCACACCGAAGGCGACGATGCCGCAGGCGGCGGCGAACAGCGAGAGCGCCGCGATCCGGCGCCGCATCGTGCGGTCGCGGCCGGGCGCCGCGATCGCGGACTCGAGCGCCGCGCCGAGCTCGGACGCCGATGCGTAACGCTGCGTCGGGAACCGCGCGAGCGCCTTCATGATGACGCGATCGAGCGCCTTCGGGATGCCGCGGCCGGGCGCGCGCTCGCGCGTCGTCTCGGGCGCGCCGCGGAGCTTCCGATCGATGAGCGCGACCGTCGTTCCGGCGACGTGCGGCTGGCGGCCGGTCACGAGCTCGTAGAGCACCGCGCCGAGCGCGTAGAGATCCGCGCGGGCGTCCACGCTTCCTCCCGCGGCCTGCTCCGGAGCCATGTACTCGGCCGTGCCGATCAGGCGGAGAGCTTCGGGGTCCCCCGTCTCGTCCTCGGGCGCCACCTGCACGACGCCGAAGTCGAGGAGCTTCACGCGCCCGTCCTTCGTGAGGAAGAGGTTCCCCGGTTTGATGTCCCGGTGAACGAGGCCCGCCTCGTGCGCGGCGTCGAGCGCGCGGCACGTCTCGACGCCGATGCGGGCCGCTTCGCGCCAGTCCATCCCGCGCTCGCGATCGAGGTACTTCTCGAGCGTCTCGCCGTCGAGGAGCTCCATCGCGTAGTAGGGCCGGCCGTCGGCCGAGACGCCGAAGTCGTGGAGCTGGACGAGGTTCTCGTGCTTCAGGCGCGCGATGGCCCGCGCCTCGCGCCGGAACCGCGTCTCGAACTCCGGGCTCTTGCAGCGCTCACGGGGAAGCACCTTGAGCGCCACGACGCGACCGAGGTCGACGTGGTGCGCCTCGTACACGACGCCCATCGCGCCGCGCCCGATCTCGCGGAGGATCCGGTAGCGGGTCCCCGCGAGCAGGGACTCGTCCGTCTCGGCGGGCGCCGGGCTCGCGGCGGGCCTCGCCGGCGCGGGCTCTTCCTTCGGTTCCGCGGTCCGAGCGAGCGCGATGAGGCGGCCGAGCTCGGAGCGGCTCTTCGCCGGCTCCGCCGGGTAGAGGCGTTCCATCAGGTGCGCGATGCGGCCGCGGACGCTCCGCTCGCCGTTCGCGAGGCTCGGCGCCTTCCGGAGGAGGCGCAGGAGATCGGACACGACGTCGCGCGACGACGCGTAGCGGTCCTCGATGCGCGGCGCGGTGAGCCGCGCGAGGATGCCGTCGAGCTCCGGCGGCGCCTTCATGAGCTCCGCGATCGGCGGCGGGTTCCGGCGACCCGCGGCGACCGCCGCGACGTGGGCGCTCGTGTCACCCGTCAGGAAGCGACGTCCGGCGACGAGCTCCCACAGGATGATGCCGAGGGCGTAGAGATCCGCCGGGATCCCGCCGGGCTGGTTGTTCGCCACCTCCGGCGCCACGTAGCCGGGCTTCGCGAGGACGACCCCGCTCACCGTGTGGCACTTCCGGTTTTCGCCGCGGGCGGTGCCGAAGTCGATGAGCTTCACGTCCCCGCCGTAGCCGACCATCACGTTCTGCGGCGAGAGATCGCGGTGCACGATGCCGAGCGGGGTTCCGTTCGCGTCGGTGCGCTCGTGGACGTATGCGAGCGCCTCCGAGAGCGAGACGCCGAGAGCGACCGCGTCCGCCCAGCCGACGTTCGCGGAGAGCTGCGCGCCGCGGTTCCGGACCTCGGCGAGGTTCCGTCCTTCCACGTATTCCACGACGACGAAGGGCTTGCCGCTCGGGTCCGTCGACGCCTCCAGGACGCGCGCGACGCCGGGGTGATCGAGCTGCGCCTGGATGCGCGCCTCGTCGAAGAAGCGCGCGAGGAACGACGGATCCTCCGCGTGCTCGCGCCGGATGATCTTCACGACGCAGGGGCGCTCGGCGCCCTCGATGCCGCCGGACGTCGCGAGGAAGACCTCTCCCATGCCGCCCTTCGCGAGCGCCGAGAGCAGGGTGAGCCGCCCGAATTTCCGCGGGAGCGCCTTCTCGGGCTCCCGGGGCGGCACCGTGGCGGGGGGCTTCGGCGGAGCGAGGCTCTTCAGCGACGGGGCGGGACCTTCGAGGGAAGCCGGGTCGAGCATGTCCCGATGGTGCCAATGTAGGATAGTGTGGCAAAGTTTTCGGCCGGCTCGTCGAAGCACTTATTTCGCGGGAATGGCCGCTCCGCGGCAGGTGTTGCCGAGCCGCCGAGCCCTGGTTGCATCGGCGTTTCAGAACTGAGTTAGATTCCGCCCCGCGCCATGCCGCTCGCCGAGCCCACCCGAGTCCGCGCCCGTGTCCGGGCGCGCGCGCAGTGGCTCCTGTCGCTCTGCGTGGCCCTGCTCGCGCTGTTCGCGCCCCGCGCCGCCCTCGCGGACGCGCCGCTCTGCGACCCGTCCGGAGCGTCCGTCGCGGCGCCGGCGCCCGTCCTCCCGAACGCCACGGGAGAGCTCGTCGCGCCGAAGAGCTGTGACGGCTCGGTGAAAGAGATCCTCGACGTCGGGCAGCCGAACCCGGACCGTCCCGCCGTCGTCCGAGGGATGGACGTGCCGGATCGGGTCATCGCTACTCCGGGCTCGCTCCCGCGAGTCCTCTCGAAGCGCCTTCCCCGCGCCGAACGGAGCCAGACGCTCCGTCTCCCGGGGTTCGCCGAGCCGGTGTACCGGCCGCCCGCGCTCTGAGAGCGCGCCGCCCGCGCCCGTCCGGCGCGAGCTCCGCGGAGGGCCCCGGGCTCTTCGTCCGCGGCACGCCGAGCACTCCGTGCTCCGGCCGCGTCTGCCTCTCGAATCACTGCAGTGAAACCGAAAACAGATCACGGTCCCTCGGAGAGGGGCCGCCTTAGGAGACAGTCATCATGAACAAAGGAACCGCGATCGTCGGCTTCTTCCTCTGCTTCCTGGCAGGGATGGGGCTGATGTACGGAGTGGATCGACGCACGGGCGTCGAGATTGCCGCAGAGCCCTCGGGCGGCGGCGCAGGGGACGCGAGCGATTCTCCCATCCCCGTGACGAGCAAGGACCCGCAGTGGGGCAAGGCCACGGCGCCGGTGACGGTCGTCGTGATCAGCGACTTCCAGTGCCCCTTCTGCTCCCGCGTCGAGCCGACGCTGAAGCAGATCCGGGACACCTACGGTCCCGAGAAGGTCCGCATGGTGTGGAAGAACGAGCCGCTTCCGTTCCACAACCGCGCGCGCCCGACGGCCGACGCGGCGATGACGGTGTTCGGCCTCGGCGGCAGCGACGCGTTCTGGAAGTTCCACGACACGGCGTTCGCGAACCAGCAGCAGCTGACGGACGAGAACTACGAGAAGTGGGCGGCGGCGGCCGGCGTGGACGTCGCGAAGTTCAAGGCTGCTCTCGCGGCCAAGAAGTTCACGGCGAAGATCGACGAGGACATGGCGCTCGCGTCGAAGGTCGGCGCGAACGGCACGCCCGCGTTCCGCATCAACGGCGTGACCGTGAGCGGCGCGGTGCCCTTCGACAACTTCAAGAAGGTCATCGACCAGCAGCTCGAGGAGGCCGCGAAGCTCCAGAAGAGCGGCACGAAGCCCCAGGACCTCTACACCGCCCTGTCGAAGAAGTTCTACCAGGCGCCCGAGGCACCCGCCGCGGGTGACAAGAAGCCGGCAGCGGCTCCGGAAGAGGACGACAAGACGGTCTGGAAGGTGCCCGTGGATCCGAAGGACCCCGTGCGCGGTCCGGAGGACGCCCTCGTGACGATCGTCGAGTGGTCCGACTTCCAGTGCCCGTTCTGCAAGCGCGTGGAAGCGACGATGAAGCAGATCGTCTCCACGTACCCGCAGGACGTCCGCATCATCTGGAAGGACAACCCCCTCCCGTTCCACAACCGCGCGAAGCCGGCCGCGACCCTCGCCAAGATGGCGCTCGAGCAGAAGGGCCAGAAGGGCTTCTGGGCCGCTCATGACGCCATGTACGGCGAAGGCGGCGATCTGGAAGACGCCGGTCTCGAGAAGATCGCGACCAGCATCGGCCTCGCGTGGCCGAGCGTGAAGGCGGCGATCGACCAGGACAAGTACAAGGACCAGTTCGCGGCGAGCGTCGATCTCGCGACCGACCTCAACGCGCGCGGCACCCCGCACTTCTTCATCAACGGTCGCCGGCTCTCGGGCGCTCAGCCGTTCGAGAACTTCAAGAAGATGATCGACGAAGAGGTGACCAAGGCGAAGGCCATCGTGGGCCGCGGCGTTCCGCGCGCCAAGGTCTACGAAGAGATCATGAAGGACGCGAAGGGCCCGCCGCCGCCCGAGAAGAAGGACGTCCCGGCGCCCGGCAAGGAGAACCCGTTCAAGGGCAACGCGTCGGCCAAGGTCGTCATCCAGGAGTTCTCGGACTTCCAGTGCCCGTTCTGCAAGCGGGTCGAGCCGACGATGGATCAGGTCATGCAGGAGTACGGCACGCGCGTGAAGGTCGTGTGGCGCAACACGCCCCTCGACTTCCACCAGGACGCGCCGCTCGCCGCGACGGCCGCGTACGAGGCCTTCGTGCAGAAGGGCAACGACGCATTCTGGAAGTTCCACGACAAGCTCTTCGAGAAGCAGCCGGACATCAAGCGTCCGACGCTCGAAGCCATCGCGCAGGAGCTCGGCCTCGACATGAACAAGTTCAAGGCCGCCCTCGACGGCAACACCCACAAGGACGCGATCGACAAGGACAAGAAGATCGCCGACGCCGCGGGCATCCGTGGCACGCCGGGCTTCACGATCAACGGTTACTTCGTGAGCGGCGCTCAGCCGTTCCAGCAGTTCGACAAGTTGATCAAGCTCGCGCTGAAGGAAGCCCACTGAACGGGCAAAGCTCCGGCCCGGGCCGGAGCGGAAGAGGGCCGCGCGAAAGCGCGGCCTTTTTTCTATTTCCGCCCCGCGAGCGCTCGCCTCGCCGCGGCGCGGACGGGCTCGCGGACGCCCGCGGTCGTCGTCAGGTCCCGGAGGATCTGCGTGCCCCGGTCGCCCATGGGGCCCGAGAGGAGCGCGAACGCCGCGCTCGAGCTCTTCTTGTTCTGAGCCGCCATGAAGAGCGCGCTCGCGACCTGTGAGTCGTTCTTCACGGCCGGGTCGAGCGCGAGGGCATCCCGGATCGCCCGGACGGAGCCCGCGGCGTCCTTCTCCTTCGAGCGCGCCGCCGCCTCCGCGAGGAACACGGCCGGGTCCTTCGGGTACCGGGACTCGAGCGCGACGAGGGCCATCGTGCCGCCGGACGCGGCCTGGGCGATCTCGCCGTCGGGAGCGCGAGCCGGTGCCTCCGCGGCCGTGGCCGGCTTCTCCGCGGGCTCCACCCGGGCGCTCGCCGTGGTCGCGGGCGCTTCCGGCTTCGGGCCGGACCTTCCGACGAGGAGGAACCCGAGCGTGATCCCGACGAGGGCGAGCGGAACGCTGAAGAGCACGGGCGCGGGAACGGCCCGAAGCGCGGGCGGCAGCTTGCTCCGTCGCGCGTCCACCCAGTCCTTCGCGGCCTCGAGGGGGTGCGAGACGCCCGGGATGGAGATGCGATTGGTCGGGAGATCGTCGTCGCCCGCGCGGGTCGGCGGCGGTGGGTTCGTCGAGGGCAGCGTTCCCTGGCGGAGCGTCGGGATGCGCTCCCGGCCCGGTCCGTAACCGAGGTGCTTGTCGAGGGCCTGGAGCACCTCCTGCGCCGTCTGAAAGCGATCGGCGGGTTCTCGTTCGAGGAGCTTCGCGAGGAAGCGCTCGACGGCGGCCGGGAGAGTGACGCCCGGCGCTCGCTTCGAGACGGGTGGAACGGGTTCGGCGATCTGCTGGCCGAGGATGCCGACCTGGCTCTTCGCGACGAAGGGGCGAGTGCCGGCGAGCATCTCGTAGAGCATGATGCCGAGCGAGTAGAGGTCCGCCCGGGCGTCCACGTTCTGGCCGAGGGCCTGCTCGGGCGGCATGTACTCGGGCGTTCCGAACACCATGCCGGCCTTGGTGATGGGCTTGCTCTTCGGTCCGTCGTCCTCCGTGGGTTCGCCGATGGGCACCTTCGCGATGCCGAAGTCGAGCACCTTCACGAAGTCCGGATCTCCGGCCTTGTCGACGAGCATCACGTTCTCGGGCTTCAGGTCCCGGTGCACGATGCCGAGCGCGTGCGCGCTCCGGAGCGCGACGGCGATTTGCCTCGTGATGTGGAGGGCGCGGACGAGCGGCATGGGCCCCGGCGACATCTCGTCCCGGAGGTTCTTCCCCTCGATGAACTCGAGCACGAGGAACACCGCGCCGTCGGGCAGCTTCCCGAAATCCGTCGCGGCGACGACGTGCTCGCTCTCGATGTTCGCCGCCGCCATCGCCTCTCGCTCGAACCGGGCGACGAACTCCGGCACCATCGTGAGCTCCCGGTGGAGCACCTTGATGGCCACGCGCTTCTTCATGAGCACGTGCTCACCGGCGTAGACGCGTCCCATGGCGCCTCGATCGAGGAGCGAGTCGATGCGATACCGATCGGCCAGGATCACGCCGAGGCGGGAATCCCGGTCCTCGTCGTAACCGCTCAGGCCGGGCCGCTTTTCAGCCATGGGGGCCATTACTTTAGCCTGCAGGTTGGACGTGGACGCTCTCCCGGATTTCCGACGGAATCGTCCGAAGTTACGGCCCCGGGGGCTCTGGGCTATAGCCGTCTCGTGAAGATCGCGGCCTTTCCCGTCGGTCCCCTCGGGTGCAATTGCAGCATCGTCTTCGACGAGGTCGCAAAGACGGCCATCGTCGTCGACCCCGGCGGAGATTTTCCGGCGATCCGCGAGGTGCTCGAGGCCGAGGGTCTCCGGGTCACGAACATCGTGCACACCCACACGCACATCGACCACGTCGGGGCGACACCCGAGCTCCAGGACTGGTCCGGGGCGGGGGCGCACATCCACGAGGGCGATCGGTTCCTCTACGACATGCTCCCGATCCAGGCGGCCATGCTCGGCGTGCCCCTGCCGCGCTCGTGCGAGATGACGTCCGAGCTCGTCGACGGCGCCGCGTTCACGGCGGGCGCGGTCTCTCTCGGCGTCGTTCACACGCCCGGGCACACGCCGGGGAGCGTCTGCTTCGTCGTGGACTCCCCCGAAGGAGGGATCGTCTTCTCGGGGGACACGCTGTTCAAGCGCGGAATCGGTCGCACGGATCTCTGGGGCGGCGACGGCGAGCTCATCATGAAATCGCTCCGCGATCGTCTGCTCACGCTCCCCGACGACACGCTCGTGGTGCCCGGCCACGGCCCCGAAACGACCATCGGCGACGAACGCCGGGGTAACCCGTTCCTACGACGCTGACTCGTTCTTCGATCCTCGGCGCTTCATCGTCTCGCTCCCCGGGGGGGTGCACCCCGATCCGATAGTTTGTATACAAATCATTCCCGTGAGCACGCCGCGCGGCGTCCCCGACGAGCGAAGCTCGCCCGCGAGGCCGGGGGAGGGGGGGAGGGGGACCGCAGGGGGAACGCTCGCGACGCGAGCCGCTCGGGCTGCACGAGACACCCGTGACGAGGAGTCGAACGGCGGAACGCTCGCGACGCGAGCCGCTCGGGCTGCACGAGACACCCGTGACGAGGAGTCGAAGCGGCCCCCGTCGCCAAACCCGCGCGGACAGCGCCGTTCAGAGGCGCAGGCGCCGCCAGCTCTCAGTACGGGTTGTCGCTCTCCTTGGGGGCGGGCGCGGGCGCGGGCTTCGGTGCGGCCGCGGGTTTCGGCGAAGCCGGCGCCGGAGCCGCCGGCTTCTCTGCGGGCGCCGCTGCCGCGGGCGCCTCGGCGGGCGCGGGCTTCTCTGCCGGAGCCGGGGCGGGGGCAGGCGCGGGCGCGGGCTTCATCACCTGCGCGGCCTTCGCCGCCGCCGCCGCGCGCGCTGCTGCCGCGGCCTCGGCCGCTGCTGCCTTCTTCGCGTCTGCCGCGGCCTTTGCCGCTGCCGCGGCCTCGGCCTTCTTCGCCTCGG
>DASZXK010000221.1:0-59205 GCA_035545855.1 Polyangiaceae bacterium | reverse complement strand
GGGCACGGCCGTGGCGACCGTCGGTGACGTGGCGCCGGACACGGGGGCGACCGTCCTCGTGACGGACTCGACAGGCGCGCCGCTCGAAGCCGCGAGCGCCTCCGCGACCGACGGCGCCGACGCGGTGTCGAGCGTCACCGTTCCCACCGCCGGGACCTACTTCGTGAGCGTCGGCGTGAAGTACTGCTGCTCGGACCCGAAGGGCACGGGAGCGCTTCCGGCGTGGGCGAGCGCCCCGTACACGCTCACCGTCACGACCCAGTGAGCCTCCGACTCGCGGGCGCCTCGAGCGCGCCACCCCCGGCGGGGGCAAATCGGCCAACGAGCCGACCCGAACGCGCCCCCCAAAATCACCGTATTTTTAGCAAGTTGGCGGTAACTGGGCGCCGCTGTGGTCTCGTGTGGGCGTCACCCATTCTTTGCGTGCGTCACCTGAATGTCACATACTGGCCTCTAAAGCGTCACTGAGAGCGCCCGGGCACCCGCTGGGCGTTCGCCCCGCGCCCCGGAGGACAACAGATGAAGATCGGACTCATCGCATCGATCCTGATCCACGTCGGTGGTCTTGCGCTCATGCCGAAGGCGGAGGAACCGCCGCGTTCGGACAAGAGCATCGCGGAAGAGTGCCGCTGCGACTACGAGCTGACGGTCACGGCCGCGCGTCCGCCGCGTGCCCTGACGCTCGGCGAAGTCCCCGCGGATCGTTTCCCGCACTAGTCCGGTCTCAGACGCGGCGCACGCGGCGGAACTCGCTGGGGGTCGTGCCGGTCCAGCGCTTGAACGCGCGGTGGAAGGCGCTCGGATCGGAGAAACCGAGGGCGTAGGCAGTGTCCTCGATCGAGCGGTGGTCCTCCGAGAGGTACTGCTTCGCGAGGAGCGTTCTCGCCTCGTCGACGAGGCTCCCGAACGCGATGCCTTCTTCCCGGAGCCGCCGTCTGAGCGAGCGGACGCTCATCCCCAGCGCGCGAGCCACCGTGTCCATGTCTTGCGCTCCGGATGCGCGCTCCACGAGCACGGCGCGCACTCGATCGGCGTGGGACTCGGTCCGCATGAGGCGTCCGATCCGTCGCTCCGCCTGCGCTCTCAATATCTCGAAGAACTCCGAGTCGGCGTGGAGCTGGGGCCGACTGAGAACGTCCCGACCGAACCTCACGGCCGTCTCGTCGGCGCCGAACGTGACGCCCCCGGCGAAGATGCGATCGTACTCGGCGCCGTAGTCCGGCCTCGGGTGGGCGAAGAGCACTCGCTTCGCGCCTTCGCCCTGGGAGAAGAACCAGACCATGCGGTAGAAGCCGACCATCGCCATCTCGGCGCGGAAGCGCTCGCAGCGCGAGGGGCCGGAACCCGGCACGTGCCGCATGATCGCGGAGTCCCCCTCTTCGAGGAACTCGAGCGACGTCTTCTCCGCGAGAAGCGGGTGGTAGCGAAGCAAGGACTCGATGGCGTGGCGCATCGTCGGGGCGTGCCCGACCAGGTGCCCGACGACGCTGTGCTGCGTCGTGCTCGCGAGCTCGCCCATGTGGAGCCCGAGCGCAGGATCCCCGCTGAGCTCGACCGCGACGTCGATGAGGCGGTCGTACTCGACGCCCGAGAGACGGCCGTCGGCGTCGTCGAGGCGAGCGCCGTCGAAGTCGCCCTCGTCGAAGAGCTTTTGACGCGACACGCCGGCCGATTCGACGCAGTCGACCAGCGCGCGGACGAGAAGAACGGAAACCGTCATCCCTGATTCGAGGTCAACCGGCGCGCTTCGAAGATGCTAACAAGGCGCCGTGTCGCGAGGGCCATCATTTTGTCCGCGAAGCGCCATACACCATCGTCACCACTCCGAATATTCATCAGGCCGCGGAATTCGGACACGGCGCGCCGGTAGTCAACAAGGGCGGAATCTTCCATGCACACGAAACATCGATTTTCTCACCGTTCCCTGCGCGGAGTCCTCGTTGCCCTCCCGGCGCTCGCGTCCGTCGCATGCGGCGGCAGTGACCACCCGTCCGACGGCAGCACGGAAAGCGCGAACGTCCCGGCGAACTTCCCGAAAGACAAGCTGCCGAAAGAGCTCGTGGCGGATCTGCCGATCGTCGCTCCCACGAGCGACACGGACATCCCGGTCTTCTCGGGCATCGTCGACGTCGCGCCCGGCGACGACGTCACGTTCTGCACGTGGACGAACGTCGTCCTCGATCACGACACGATCTTCGCCGAATCCTTCGGCGCGGAGTCGCCGGAAGGGCACCACGCGATCCTCCAGTACACGTCCCAGGTGCAGGACCCGCACACCGGCTCGTGCGGCGCGATGGACGGGAACATGCTGCTCGGCGGGTCGGGCGGAAAGAACGTGGCTGATCAGGCGACGCTCCCGAAGAACTTCGGCGTGAAGGTCCCCGCGGGCTCGCAGCTCGTCATCAACCACCACTGGATCAACACCACCGACGAGGCCGTGAAGGGCCAGGCGATGATGCTCGCGCGCCCCCTGCCAGACGGCGGGGACACCGTGCTCGCGGGGAACTTCCCGATGCTGGGCCTCGGCTGGACCATTCCGGCGCAGGGCCAGCTCTCGTACTCCACGGAGTGCACGTACGCCGAGGACGTGAGCTACGTGCTCGCGCTCGGTCACATGCACGAGTACGGCCAGCACGTGAACATCGACGTCGAACACGCGGCCGGCGGGTCCGAGAGCCTCATCGACCTCGCGTGGTCGCCGGACAGCGGCACCACCGCGGGCGGACGGATCTTCACGCTCGAAGATCCGTACGTCATCCACAAGGGGGACACGGTCAAGCTCACCTGCAACTGGGCGAACAACACCGCCGAGGACATCGGGTTCCCGCGCGAGATGTGCATCTTCTTCGGGTACACGGTGGGCACGAACGCGTTCTGCGCGAACGGCGCCTGGCTCACGCCGGACCAGGTCGCGGGCGCCGGCGTGGACCCGCAAGACATCACGAACAACCTCTGAAACGCGCGCGGACGCGGCGGAAGAGAGCGAAGAGACACGGGCGAAGCGGGCCCTTCGGGGCCCGCTTCTTGCCGCCCCCTTCCCCGCGTGAGATGAAGAAGGCGTGCCGAGAGCGGCTGCCTTCACGGTCCTGATCGTCCTCGGGTGCTCGTCGACGAACGACCCCGCGACGAGCCCTCCGTGCACGTCCGACGACCAGTGCAAGGGGACGCGCCTCTGCATCGCAGGGACGTGCGTCGACCGCGAGGGCGGCACGGGCGCGACCGGCGGCGCGGGAGCGGGCGGAACGAACGCCGGTGGCTCCGCTGGACGGGCCGGAAGCGGCGGCGCGGGCACGAGCTCCGGCGGCGCGGGCGGAGCGAGCTCGGGTTGCACGAGCGTCCTCGACTGCAACGTCGGGTTTCGCGGGCTCGTCGCCTCCCTGCCCGACTGCAAGCCCTGCCTCCTCTCGAACTGCGGAAAGACCATCTCCGACTGCGGCGCGCAGAACGAGAACTGCCCGGCGTCGCTCTCGTGCTTCGTCGATCCGTACCTCGCGGACTACGGGCCTTCCGGCTCGTGTCTGTCACAGAGCCCGAAGACCCCGCTCTGGTGCTACGTGTCGACGGATGCTTGCGTGACCGTGCGCGCGGGCGAGCCGGCGGGGTTCGCGTTCACGCAGTGCATGGCGCAGAACTGCGAGACCGAGTGCGGGCTCGAAGGCACGTGCACGACGTTTCCCGCCTGCAGCTCGATCGCGCCGTAGTCTGCGACCACGTCATCGTCGCGCGTGGACCTTCGCCGGGTTCCAGGCTCCGGATCGCCACGAGTCGATCCGTCCCGGCCCCGCACGCGCGCCCCGACCGGACGCTCGATCGACGTTGAAAAGGCGTCCGATTTCGCGCGGGCCAAGCGGCTGGCCCGACCCCTGCAGTGTTCACTCCGTGCGGCGCCACGACGTGGGCGACCGCAAAACCCGGAGGATTCGAGATGAACAGGGATCACATGGAAGGCGCCTGGGAGACCGTGAAGGGCAAGGCGAAGCGGATCTGGGCCGAGCTCACGGACGACGATTTCAAGAAGGCCGAAGGCTCCGTCGACAAGCTCTACGGCACGATCCAGAAGCGCTTCGGCGACACGAAGGACGAGATCAAGCGCAAGATCGACTCCTATCACATGTGAGGTACGCATCATGCGACACGGCTTCGTCTTCCGCTCGATCGGAGCGCTCCTCTCTTGCGCGTCTTGCGCGTCTTGCGCGTGCGCGCTCGGCGCGACGCTGCTCGCTGCCGACGCGGCGGCGGCCGAGACGTCGGGGGACGCGCGACCGCGACGGGAGGCGAAGTCGTTCGCCGTCGAGCTCTTCGACGGAGCCGAGTTCTGGGACTACGTCGGAGCGCTCGACGGCGTCCGCGATCGGCGCCCCTCGGCGGAGCTCGCCCCGGCAAGACTCCGCATCCGCCCCGTGTTCGGGGGCGGCTCCGGAATCGGCCTGATGGCGGTCGGGACGTTCTGATCCTGCTTCACAGGCGGATCGGACGCCGCGGCGGCGAAGGGGGCTCGGGCTCGCGGGTCACGCGCGGACGGTCGTCTGCCTCGACTTGCTTCCGGAGCCGCTCGGCTTCGGCATCCTTCGTCACGTACTCGCGCTCCTCGATGCGCACGAGGTCCGAGTAGTCGTCTCCGAGGCGTCTCACGATCATCGCCCGGTCCCTCGCCTTCCTCGGCAAGCCCTGCACCAGTTTCTCGAGCCTCGCGATCTCCTCGACGAGCAGCGCGCGGCTCCTCGCCTCGAGGGCCGATGGATCGGGGCGGAGGCTCACGTCCGGCTTGGGCGGTGCCTTCGGCGCGGGCGGCGCCTGCACCGGCGCCGGCGGCGTGACCGTCGCTCCCAGGGCGGCGGTGCCGCTCCGGCATCCCCCGAGGGTCGGCCGCTCGCCGCTCTTGCATGACGTCTCGGCGTACGCAGGGGCTCCGAAGAGCACCCCCGCGAACGCGGCCAACACCGCGATTCGAGTGAACATCGTGGACCTCCCGGCCTTCTCCGGCCGGGCCCTTCGACTCGCGAACGCGGCCAACCTTGGGGGAGCCGGACGAAATTCGGTGATCCGCGAGGCGAAGTCCTTCCTCGGTCCCCTCAGCCGACGTTCCCCGAGAACGCGGGCGGCTCAGCCGCCGCCGGCCATGAGCGACACGAGGCCCCCCATGAAGTCGCCGTACGTCGCTTCCGAGAACACGGAAACGTCGAGCCCGCCGTCCACGACGAGCGTCTGCCCCGTGACGAACGACGACTCGTCGGAGGACAGGAACAGGATTGCGTTCGCGACGTCCTCCGGCATTCCGGCGCGCGGCACGGGCTGCATCCGCGCGAAGTGCGCGGAGAGCTTCGCCGGGTCCACCGGCACGCCGGAAGGGCTGTCGTAGTAGATCGGCGTCAGCATGATGCCCGGCGCGACACAGTTCACGCGGATCCGGGAGGGGGCGACCTCGAGCGCCGCCGCGCGGCTCATGGCGATGAGCGCGCCCTTCGTCGCGCAGTAGGTCGACTGGTTCGGCCACGCGCGAAGACCGAGGATGGACGACAGGTTCACGATGGATCCGCCGCCGCGCGCCTGCATCATCGGGATCGCGTGCCGCATGCCGTGCCAGGCGCCCCGGACGTTCACGTTCATCACGCGGTCGTAGACTTCGGGCCGGACGTCCGCGAGCTGCCCTTCGGCCGTGCCGATGCCGGCGTTGTTCACGAGGACGTCCACCCCGCCGAACTCCTCCTTCGCAGTCCGGAGGACCGCGGCGACCTCGGCATCCGACGTGACGTCGGCCGCCACGAACCGGACGCCGTCCCCCAGACGTTTCGCGATGGCGCTTCCGTCGTGCTTTCCGCCGACCTCGCGGCGCGCGTGGTGGAGCGCGCTCCCGAGCTTCTCGTTTTCCGTCTGGGCGGCCCGCGGCGCGAGATCGCAGAATACGACCCTCGCGCCCTCCGCGACGAATCGCTCCACGACCGAGAGACCGATGCCGGAGGCACCGCCCGTCACGACGCACACCTTTCCGTCGAGTCGCTTCATGCGCTCATGGTACCGGCCGATGCGACCGGGGTCCGGAAATCGCGGGGTATCGGTTCGCGCCGGAGCGGCCGATCTCACGGCGCGGGGCAGCCGACGCGATCCTGGGCGAGGACGACGTCGTCCACGTAGAGCGTCCGCTCGGTGTCGTTCTGGTAGGACTCCCACCCGAGCGAGAGCGCGTCGAAGGCGGGCGCCGTCCACGCGAAATCCTTCGGCTGGTTCACGCACCCCTGCCCAACGCCCTGCACCGTGAGCGAATCCACCGCGCTCCCGTTCAGCCAGAATCGCATCGTGCTCGAGCCACCGTCGAACTCCCACTCGACGCAGTTCCACTGCTGCACCGGAAAGACGACCCGATCCGCGTGGTTCCAGCAGTCACTACCGGGGCCGTTGCCGCCGTACGAGTCGGGCGTCTCGTAGTTCGCCATGAGCTGCGTGCCCGTGAAGCTCCCGTTGTCGGTGATCGGGTGCTGGCCGCCGTAGCGGTAGAGAGCGTGGTAGCTCTGGCCAGGCACGAGTCCCCCTCCCTGGATGAAGGTCCAGTGCACTGAGGTCTCCGGCGCGGAGTCGAGCCACGCCATCATCCGACCGTAAAAGACGTCGTTCGGGACGGGGAACACGGGGGCGTCGTTCAGGCGGATGAAAGCCGTCTTGCCGCCCGAGTTGGCCTCGGTCGAGAACTTCGCCGCCTTCGCGCCGCGGAACCGCCGATCCGTCGCGACGGAAACGGCGCCGTGATTCGTGCTCGTCTTCCAGGGCGAACCGGGCGGGCTCTGCTCGGCGTAGCTCTCGAACGTCTCGCAGAAGAGCGCCGTGGCACAGGGATCCGCCGCGCCCGCGTCGGTCTTGCCCCCGGCATCCGCGCCGCCGCTGCCCGCATTTCCGGATCCGGCGCCGCCTCCGCCGGACCCTCCCGAGGCTCGTCCCCCGGAAGCTCCGCCGCTCGCTCCGCCGGACCCATCGCGGCCCGCCGATGCGCTGCCGCCGGAGCCCGATTCGGCTCCCCCCGCGGCCGCGTCCGCCGTCGGATGCGCCGCGGAACCGTCACCGCTCGACGAGCACGAGAGACCGAGGAACGCGCCGACGCTCACCGCCCATACGAGGTCCCGCATGGGACCACCATCCCGCGTCTCTCCTCGCGGATCCAGCCCGTGGAGTTTTCTCGGACGGGCGGAACGAGCTCTTTTTCCGGCTCTTCAGAGCTTTCCTTCGACGAAGGCGCGCTCGATTCTGAGCGTCGCGGGGCCGAGCGGCAGATCCACCCGCTCGAACGCGCCGTGCTCGTCGAGGAGCCCGGTCATCCGCTGCTTGCCCATCGACACGGTCATCCCGCGCGGCGGATCGGCCGCAGCGCGCGTGTACGTCATGGTCGTCCCGTTCGTCGGATCCACGTCCGGCAGGTACGAGCTCGACTCCCACTTGAACGCCCCCTTCGCTCGAGCACCCGGCGCGAGCTTCTTCGCGTCGGCTGCGCGGGTCGAAAGGCCCTTCTGACCGGTCACGGTGAATTCGCCCTCGGCCTTCTTGCCGCGCACCTGCGCCTGGTACGAATAGGTGGCGCCCTTCTTTCGCTTCACGCTCGCGATCATCTCCACCTGACCGTTCGTGGCGCGAGCGTACTCGCCTGCCTCGAGCAGATCGTCCGTGTCGATCTTCTCGGCTTCCGAGCCATCCACCCAGGTCACCGTGCTCTCCGACGCGGGGACGACCATGGCCGTGGTCGTCACCATCATCCGCTTGCCGGACACGGTGACGAGCCGCCGCGCCTCGAAACCCACCGCGAGCGGGCCGAGCTTCGCGATCGAGGCTTCTCTGTAGGACGGTTTCGACAGCGGGCCGTCGGCGCGCGTCAGGGACTCGAACAGCGAGTCGGCAACGGAGTCGAACGTCTTCTCGAAGCCGATCTCGTCGTGAACGCAGACCGCCGTTCGCCCCGGGGTCACCAGCGCGCCGATCTTCAGCTCGCCGAGGGCCTTTCCTTGCGGCGTCGGCGCGAGATAGACGGCGTTCACGAACAACGACGGGTCCCCCCGTTGCACGCGCACGGCGGCCGGCGCGACGCGCTTCATCTCCACGTGCTTTCCGGCATCCGAGAGGATGTTCTGGATCGTACCTGCGGCGTCGAAGTCCCCTTCGAGGACCTCGCAATGCACGGCTAGCTCGGATCCGATGGGGACCTCGACGTTCGTCGTCCCGTTCCCGGGGGTCACCGTCGGCGCTCCCTTGGACGGAACCCGAAACTGCCACTTCTTCTCGGGTCCCGTGACGCTCGTCGGGGACAGACCCTCGCTCTCGCGCGCCGCGAGCTTCTCGAAATCGACCGGGGCTTTGGTCCCCCCGGCTGGAGCGGCGCCCCCCGGGGAGCTCGTGCCCGCGGGGCCCGCCGCCGGCTCCGTGCTCGCCGCATTCGCCGGCTGCTTCGGCGCACAGGCACCGGCGGCGACGACGATCGTGGAAAGGAGCGCGCCCTGGCGAAGCGCCGAGAACCGGAGCCCGAAGTTCCTCATGGCGCGGAACGGTACTACGACTGCCCGGGTGTCGAACCCCGAAAACCGGCTCACGGCCGTCGCGGTGGGCACGCTCGGTTTCCTCGCGCTCCGGACGATGCTCCCCGGCGGCACGACGCCGGTCGCGTTCGCGCTCGTCGGAGCCGCGTGGACGGCGGCGCTCGTGCTCGTCGCCGCGCGCCCCGAGGGCGTCGTCGCGTTCGCCGCCGGGGGCGCCCTCGGAGCGTCCTCCGCGGCGGCCTTCTTCGTCGAGCCCGTCGCCTGGACGACCGGGACGGCCGTCGCGCTCGCCGCGGCGCTCGCCGTGCCGTCCTCGCGCCGCGCGCTGCTCTCGTCCGTCGGCGCGTGTGCTCTTCCGCCGGGGCTCGCGCTCGTCACGGCCTTTTCGGCGCCGGAGGCGGGGAACCTCGCCAGAGAGGGCCTCTCCCGGGCGCTCCGCGATCTGCCGTCCGTGCTGCTCCACGTCGCCGTGCTCGCCCCGGCGTTCTTCCTCTTCGCCGAATGGTTTCGCGCGCGTCGCCCCGACGACGAGTCGCGTCCACGCGCACGGCTCGCGGGCGCGTTCGCGGCCGTGGCCCTCCTCGGGATCGCGGCCGCTCGCGTCCACCGAACCTGGCTCCTCGTGAGGTCCCCCTCGGACGTCCACGAGTGGTCGGAGCCCGCGCTCCTCGCCGACGTCCTCGCCCTCGTGCATCACGTCCCGCTCTACCGACCGTTCGAGCTCGTGGCGTCCTACACGTACTCGCCGGGGGTCCCCCTCCTCCACCTCGCGGTGCTCGCGCCGCTCGGGCTCGCCACGACGGCCACGGCCCACCACGCGCTCACGTTCGTCCTGGACGTCGCCACCGCGGGGCTCGCCGGTGCCGCGCTCGCGCGGAACGAGCGCGGCGGCCCGCTCTGGAGAGCCGCGCTCGCCGCGATGGGTTCTCTCGCGACGTTCTCGGTGCTCGCCGCGAGCCCGGCGGCGGGCGGCATGCACCCAGACCACGTGCTCCACCTCGGCGTCGTCGCGACGGCCGCGTTCCTCCTTCGCGACCCCTCGCCCATCGTACGAACGAAAGCGGCCACGGCCTTCGTCGTGCTCGTGCCGCCGCTTCTCGTCGCGTTCAAGCTGACCGCGGTCGGCGTCTGGGTCGGACTCGGCCTCGCGCTCCTCCTCGGCGAACGGCGGCGGGAGTGGGCGCTGCCGCTCGTCCTGTCTGCGGCACTCTCGCTCGCGACGATCCCGCTGTTCGACGCGCTGTTCGGGAGCTTTTCGGCGTACGCCCTCGGGCTCATGACGAAGCACGCCGTCTTTCCCTCGCGGCTTCCGAGCGCCCTGCTTTCCGGCGTCGGGCTCGTCTCGGGGCTCGCGGTGTTCGCGTCGCTCCGAGGGCGCCCGAACCCCTCGCCGGCCGTTCGGCGGGTCGGGCTGTTCGCCCTCGGCGTGCTCGTCACCACCCTGCCCGCCTACCTGAAGGAGGGCGGCGCGTGGAACAACCTGATCGCGAGCGCGCTCCCGGCGTCGCTCGCGTTGCTCGCGCTCGCAGCTCGGTACGGCGACGCCGAACGCCGGGGCGCCGTCGTGGTGAGCACCGCGACGCTCGTCGCCGCCGCGATCCATCCGACGACCGGGTTCGGGAAGGAGGACCTCGAGGCGGCGAGGAGCGACCACGAGATCGCCGTCCGCGCCCTCCGAGCGGACGTCCGTGCCGGCCGGACTCCCCTGTCTCTCGGGAGCACCGCGGCCTTTCTCGACGCGGGGCTGCCGGGGGTTCCGGAAGATCTCGGCACGTCCGCCGTCGAGCTCTTCATGGCGCGCGAGCCGGCGTTCGAGCGGCACCTCGAGCGCGTCGCGAGCGGACGCTATGCGACGATCGTCGCCGAGGGGCGGTTCTTCGTCGCGATGAGCAGCGTGAAAGTTCCTTTTGCGGGCCGCTACCGGCAGGCCGTGGAAGGGCGGTACTGCGTCGTGAATCCACGGTCGAGCGACGGCGCTCCCGCCCCGCTCACTCTCGGCGAGCGACTCCTCGTGCTCCGGCGACGGGACCTCGGCTGCGCGCCGTTCTGGTGACCGTGAAAGCGAAAGGACCTCTTCGTCTCGTCTTTCGGCGAAACGGCGGCCATGTCATGGAGTGCCCCATGAAGCTTCACCTGGCCGGATCCGCCGTCGTCTTCGCTCTCGGTTTCGCCGCCGCCTGCGGCTCGTCCGACAAGCACCGGAGCCCGGCTCCCCTGACCGACGGCGGCGCGGATGCCCAGTCCACCGACGGCGGCGCAGGCGGCGCGAAGCCGGAGCGGGACGGCGGTCGCGGCGGAGCCGGCGGAGCCACCGGTGGCGCCGCGGGCTCGAGCGGAGCAGGTGGCACCGGCGGCGCGAAGATGGACGCTTCGGCTCCCGCGGATGCGAGCTCCGCGACGGACGCGGGAACGCCGGATTCCGGCCGACCCGTGCTCGGCGAGTACTGCGTCTTCGCGGACCCGAACCTGGAAGACGACGTGCGGAGGGCCCTCCCCGACTACGTGGATGGGGGCGTCCCCACGGGCCCGATCCCGGTCGCGCTCGCCTCCCGCATCGCGAGCCTCGACCTCTGGTGCGACTGCAGCGACACGCTGGATCTTTCGGGAATCGAGTGCCTGACGGGGCTCGAATCGCTCGGTTTCGGGGGCGACTACCTGAACATCGATCGCCTGCAGTGGCTCCCGAACTTGAAGACCCTCACGGTCGAGTATCAGGGTTCCGTCCTACCGGACGCGTTCGAGTTGCTCACCCAGGTCGAGGTCGTCGATCTCCACCAGGGCAACTCCATCGACGATCTGTCCGCGTTCGCGAACTTCGCCAATCTGCGGGAGCTCTACCTGCAGAACAACGCCGTGTCGGATCTCTCCCAGCTCGCGTCCCTGACGAAGCTCGAAAAGCTCGACATCCAGGGGAACCAGGTGACGGACCTCGGGCCGCTCTCGGGGTTGACCCACCTCACCTACCTCCACGCTTCGAACAATGCGCTGACGAGCATCGCACCCCTCTCCGGCCTCACGGCGCTGACCGAGCTCCAGATCTCGAACATGACGATCGGGGACATCACTCCGGTCACGAACCTCGCGAACCTGACCGCTTTCTACGCCGAGGGAGATACCTTCACGAGCATCGCCCCGCTCCAGGGCCTCACGAAGCTCGACTTCGTCGCCATCTCCGGGACCCCGGGCATCAAGGACTTCTCCCCGCTCGTGAACAACACGGGCTTCGGCTCCGGGGACACGCTGTACGCCTCCCCGGACTCCGCGGATTGCGCGTCGTTCAAGGCCGACGCCGCGACGCTGAGCGGCCGCGGCGTCCTCATGTACGGTTTCCCGAACTGCCCCTGAGCGTCTTCGGGCGCTCGCGTTTTCGCGCGCGGGTGGGCATGATGCCGCGCTCGTGAAACCGGGAGCCGAGGGCCTCGTCGCCGCCGTCGTCGCGGGTTCCGTCCTGCTCCACGGGGCGATCGCGGGTGCCGAGGCGTCGTCGTTCCGGCTCTCGTGGGTGCGCCGCGCGAACGCGACCGCGTGCATCGATCAGCCGGGCGTCGAGTCCGGCGTCCGCGCGAGGCTCGGACGAAATCCCTTCGCCGGGCTCGCCGCGACGAGCATCGAGGGAACCGTGGAGCACGCAAGCGGCGTGTTTCGTGCCGAGATCGACGTCCGGGACGAAAACGGCGCAATCGTCGGACACCGCGTGCTCGAGAGCCGCGAACCCGACTGCGCCCCGCTCGGAGAAGCCGTCGTGCTCGCCGTCGCTCTCGCGATCGATCCGTACGCCGCGCTCGCGCCCGCGTCGCGGCCCGCGCCGGAACCGCCTCCGCCCGCGCCCGAGCCGACCCCCTTTCCGCCGCCGCCGGCGACGGTGGCCGCCGCTCCCGTCCTCGCCGTTCCGCCGCCCGTCTTCGTCGCGCCGATTCCCCCGCCCGCGCCGGCCCCTCCGCCGGATCCGGACGAGGTCCTCCGCGCGCGCTTCCTCGTCCGGGGGCTCGCCGCGCTCGGGCTCCTGCCGAAAGCGTCGCCCGGCGTCTCCGTCGAGGGGAGCCTCGGCACGACCCGCTTTCGCGTGACGGAGGGCCTCAGCTGGTATCCGGACGAGCAAACCGCCGACGGCCGGTTCGCATTCGGTCTCGCGACGGTCGACACGGGCGGCTGCGTCGGTGGACGCCTCGGAAGGACGGCCGTGCTCCAGGGCTGCGGGGCGCTCCAGCTCGGCTCACAGCACGCCGCCGTGCTCGCCCTCGAAACGCTCGTACCGCACGACAAGGGCCCGCATTTCTGGATGGCTGGAACCTTGGGCCCGCGGCTCGCCGTGGAGCTCGGGGGGCCCGTCCGGCTCGAGGCGGGGGTCGACGTGGTCCTCCCCATCTTCCGGAAAGCGTTCCAGATTCAGTCGGGGACACCGATCTTCCAGAGCTCGGTCCCGGGCGGCATCGGCTGGCTCGGCGTCGGTTTTTCGGCGCCGTAAGCTCTTTCTTCGAAGGATGACGGCGGGTCTCCGCATTCACCGGCTCGTGGCGAGCGTGTTTTCGGTCGGTCGCACCGCCGAAGGCGCGGACGCGCTCTCGCTCGACCGGATCCACGACGACCATGCCGACTTCGTCTTCCGCTCGCTCCAGCGACTCGGCGTTCGGGATCGAGATCTCGAAGATGCATTGCAGGACGTCTTCGTCGTCGTTCACCAGCGTCTCCACACGTTCGACGCCTCGTCCCGGATCACGACGTGGCTCTACGGGATCTGCATCCGCGTCGCGGCCGCGCATCGTCGTCGCGCGCACGTGCGGCGAGAGACGCCCTCCGCGGACGGAGAGGACGTCGCTCCCGTCGATCCCTCGCCGAGCCCCGAGGCAGTCGCCGAGCGGCAGGAAGAGCGCGAGCGCCTGGCCGCCGTCCTGGACGCCCTCCCGCCCGAGCGGCGCGCGGTGTTCGTGATGTTCGAGATCGAAGGCTTCGGCGCGTCCGAGATCGCGGGCATGCTCGGAGTTCCGGAAGGGACGGTGCACTCGCGCCTCTCCACGGCGCGAAAGGAGTTCCTCGAGGCGGCCAAGCGCGCCGCGGAGCGCGAACGTCGCGGAGGCCGGCCATGAACGACCCGACCCGTTTCCTGGACTCGGACGACGCCCCGGAGCACGTGCAGCAGCTCCTCGCGCACGCGAGTCGCCCGCGCGCGCTGGACGAGGCGACCCGGCGGCGCTCGCGGCGTCGAGTCGCGTCCCTCTCCGCGGTGCCGGCCGCCGCGGGGGCGTTCTTCTGGCTCCAGCACCTCGCGCTCGGTGCGGCGCTCGGGACGGTCGTGGCGTCGGCCGTCGTCGCGCCGCGTCTCGTCGCGGACTACCGCGCGGAGCCGCGGAGCGTCCCGGTCGCGCGTCCCGCCACCGTCGCGGTCCCTCCGCGACCGGTCGCGCCCGCGCACCCGGAGGTAGCGGACGTTCCGGAGGCGACGCAGCCGGTTCCGACGCCGTCGACCCCGGCTTCGCGTGGTGCAGGCTCCGCGGAGGCCGGGCTCGAACGGGAAGCGCGGCTCCTCGAGCGTGCGCGGTCGCTGCTCGACCGAGGCCCCCGGGACGCACTCGCCGTTCTCGAACGACACGCGGCGGAGTTTCCGCGCGGCACGCTCACGACGGAGCGGGAGCTCCTCGAGGTGGACGCGCTCGTGCGGCTCGGACGTCGGAGCGCCGCCGAGGCGAAGGCGCGAGCGCTCCGGGCGCACGCGCCGGGAAGCATCTACGAACGGCGCCTCACCGATCTGCTCCGAGAGCGTTGACTCGAAGTTCCTCGAAGGATCCGGCGCCTCGCCCGCATTCACTGGACATGAAGACGACTCATTCCTCGATTCTTTCGGTTCTCGCGACGGTCGCCCTGCTCGCGTCGGGGTGCTCTTCCAAGGTGGATCTCGCCGGCGACAAGCAGACCGCGGAAAATGGCGGGGCGGGCGGGGGCGGCAGCTCCGGCTCGGGAGGCGAGCAAACCTCCGGCGGCGGCGCAGGCGGCGCCCTCACGTTCGACGGAGGCGGCGCGGTCGACCTCCCGCTGTTCTGCGACGCTCCGACGTGCACGGCACTGGAGCTCCGGAGCTACGGGGCCCCGGACCGCCCGAATCCTCTGAGTCCCGGCGACGAGATCTACGATTGCTTCGGGTACCACGTCACGGACGGCGTGCACACGCACGTGACCGCCATCGCCCCGCTCATCGACGACACCATCACCCTCCACGACATGGAATTCTACCGCGCGAATTCCACCCAGGTCGGCGCGAACTACAGCAACTGCGGGAGCGCCGCCGTCGCCGGCACGCTGATCTACGCATGGAACCCCGGCACGACGGCCGAGAGCGAGGATTTCGAGCTGCCGCCGGGCGACTTCATCCTCCGCGTCCACCGAGTGAACGCGACCGACCACCCCCTCGCGGATTCGAGCGGCGTGTCCCTCTGCGCCTGCGAGCCCTGACGGCCGCAGGACGTCACGGCGCGATCGGACCGATGTACGATCGCGCCGCGACGACGTCGTCGTACCACTTGTGCGTCTCCCCGTTCGGGTTCTCCTTGATGTGGAAGGAGAGCCCGAACCGGTCGATCTTCAGGGACGCGACGTCCCGCAACCGCAGGTTCCCGAAGTCCGCGACGAGCTTGCCGTCGAGCCAGATCGCGATGCGTCCGTCGCGCTGCCCGGGCGTGTTCGCCTTCACCATGTACTCGTAGCAGTACCAGCGATCGAGCTCCGGGATGACGTCCGGGCGGCTCACGAAGTCCGGCCCGAAATCGAACGGGATGCTCGTGTTCGGGTTCACCAGGCCGGTCGGGTAGAAGTGGTCGCCGTACTGGCTGCGCTGCTCGGGGTGGTAGACGTACACGTTGAGCTGCCCCGGAGACGGCGTCGACGCGTCTCCGCGCCAGTTTTCCAGGTTCACGAGGAACTTGTTCGTGCCGTCGGCGGGGACGCCCGGAGTCGCCGTGTTCCCCTGGAAATAGTGCGCGGAGATGCTCGCGCCGTTGTGGCTCGAGCCGACCACGTCGAACGGTGACTCGAACTTTCCGTAGTATCGGAGGAAGAGCACGTCCTCTTCTTCGGTGAGGACCTTGTCGGCGCCGTCGCTGAGCTCCGTCGTCTCCTGCGGCAGGGTGAACTCGAGCGCCTGCTTCCCGCCGTGGACGTCGTCCGACGCCGTCGCGATGCTCACGTACTGGTTCTGGTACACGGCGTCCCAGACCTGGTTCACCTCCGGGCCCTGCGCCGTGGTCGGGTAGCTCTCGAAGTCGTCCGCGAAGATCACGTCCGGATCCGAGCCGATGCCCACGTCTCCGGGGTGCTTCGCGGCGATGCCCCGATCGCCCTCGGGGAGCGCTCCCGCGCCGCCGCTCGACGCGGCGCCCGCCGAACCGCCGCTCGACGTGGCGCCGCTGGCACCACCGGTCGAGACGCCGCCACTGGACGCGCCGCCTGCGCTGCTCGACGAGCCGCCGGTCGACGGGTTGCCGCCCGCGCCGCCCGGCGACGGGGAGCCACCCGCGCCGCCGTCCGGCGCCGTCGCACCGGACGACGCGCCGTCCGAACCGCAGGCGTTGCAGAGGTAGAACGCGACGGCGATCGCCGCCGAAGACCGATGCGCCATGAGCCCTCCGGGGAAGCCCCGGAGTATACCGGAAGCGCCCGGGGCCCGGAATCACTGGGCTTTCGAGACCGGGCGCGGGGGTTCCGTCACGTCCACGCGCATGCCTTCGGCGAGATCGGCGCTCGCTATCTTCACGACGCGATCTCCCTCTCGGACGCCCGAGGAGACGTTCACCGTCGCGCCGAGATCCCGCTCCACGGTGACGGGCGCGAAATGGACCGTGCCCTCCGGCGTCACGACCTCCACGCGAACGCCGTTCGCGTCGGCGAGGATCGCCGTCGCGGGAAGCTCCGTCACCCGGTGCGGCGACGAGAGCGTGAGCTTCGCTTCCGCGTACATCCCCGCGAGGAGCGCGCCGTCCGCGTTCGGGATCCGGATCTCGGTGCTGAGCGTCCGTGACGCCGCGTCGAGCGCGCCGGCCGTGTGCGCGATCGTCCCCTGGAAGACGCGGTTCGGGTACTCCCGCACCGTCACGGCGGCGGCTTCCCCGACGCGCACGCCCGGCGCGACGTCCTGAGGGACGTCGACGAAGACGCGCACCGGGTCGAGCGCCGCGATGCGATAGAGGGGCGCCGTCGTGGCCGCAGACACGAGGGCGCCGCGCTCGACGAGGCGCGCCGTGATCGTCCCGTCGAAGGGCGCCACGACGCGAGAAAACGCCTTCAACTGGGCGAGCCTCGCCACGTTCGCGCGCTGGGTTCCGACCATGGCCTTGGCCACCTCCAGGTTCGCGAGGTCGACCTGGGCCTGGGACGCCTTCTGATCGAGATCCTGCTGGGTCGCGACGCCGGACGCGACGAGCTTCGTGTACCGATCCAGCGTCACCTGCGAAAATCGCTCGTTCGCGCTCGCCTGCGCGACGCTCGCCTCGGCCTGGGCGAGCTGCGCTCGACCTTGCAGGATTTCCTGGTCCAGCTCGGGCGTGTCTATTTCCACGAGCACGTCTCCTGCCTTCACGTGATCGCCGATGTCGGGCTTCCAGTCTCGGACGAACCCGCTCGCGCGGGAGTAGAGAACCGTCTCTTCCAGCGGCTTCACGTTTCCGGGAAGGGACAGCGCCCGATCGCTCGTGAGCGTCTTCGGTGCGACGACCTCGACGCGCCGGAGCGCCTGCTCGGCCGCGCTCGCCTGCTGCTCCAGCTCGGCGCGCGCCTTCCTCCGGGGAAGCCAGGCGGACACGAATGCCGCGCCGAGGACCGCGGAGACGACCAGCACCCCCACGACGAGCTTCCGGGCCTGCGCCTCGTTCGGACCGGGCAAGTCGAAACCGAGCTCGTCGCCGCGGTGAGCGGGCTCCGGTCTTTCGGGGGGCGTTTCTTCGGATTTCACGTGGCCTCCAGGGCGGGATCATCGGCGGCCTCGGTCGAGGGCGCGCGCTTTCGGAGCACCGCGTACATGACCGGGACGAAGAACAGGGTGGTGACGGTGGCGACGAGGAGCCCTCCGATGACGGCGCGTCCGAGCGGTGCGTTCTGTTCCCCGCCCTCCCCGAGCCCGAGGGACATCGGGAGCATGCCGAGGATCATCGCGAGCGCCGTCATCAGCACGGGACGGAGGCGCGTCATCCCGGCGGCGAGCGCCGCCTGCGTCGCGTCGGCGCCGAGGTGCCTTCGTCCGTTCGCGAAAGTCACGACGAGGATGCTGTTCGACGTGGCGACGCCCACGCACATGATGGTCCCCATGAGCGCCGGCACGCTGAGCGTCGTGTGCGAGAGGAACAGCATCCACGCGATGCCGGCCATGGCGCCCGGCAGGGCCATGAGGATGACGAGCGGATCGAGCCAGGACTGGAAGTTCACGACCATCAGCAAGTACACGAGCACGACGGCGAAGAGGAGCCCCAGGGCGAGCCCGCGGAAGGACGACTGCATGCTCTCGACCTGCCCCTTCAGCGTGAGCGTCACGCCCCGCGGAAGCGTTCCGCGGACGTCCGCGAGCACCTGGTTCACACGGTCCGCGACGGAGCCGAGGTCCGTTCCGTCGACGTTCGCCTGGACGTCGATCGTCCGGGCGACGTTGAAGTGCGTGATGTTCACTGCGCTCGACGTCCGCGCGACGCTCGCGACGTTCTCGAGGAGCTGCGGTCCCGGGCCGTTCGGCACCGAGAGCGGCGTCGTCCGGAGCGCCTCGATGGAGTCGATTCGCGGCTGCGGCGTCTGGACGGCGACCAGGTACTGAACGCCGCGCTTCGGATCGAGCCAGTAGCTCGGCGAGACCTGTCCGCTCGACGAGAGCGAGACGAGGAGATCGCTCGCCACGTCCCGCTCCGTCAGGCCGAACTGCTGCGCCATCGTGCGGTTCACGTTCACCTTCAGCGTGGGGCGCGCCGTCACCTGAGCGACGTGGACGTCCACCGCGCCCGGGATGGCCGCGAGGCGCTCGACGAGCTTCCGTCCCACGGCGTACGTCTCTTCCTCCTTGCCGACGCCGCCGACGACCTGCACGTCGATCGGCGCCGCGATCCCGAAGTTCAGGACCTGCGTCGAGATGTCCGGCGCGAGGAAGAAGAACGTCGTGTCCGGGTACTCCCGCCGGAGCGTCCGCCGGAGGCTCCGCACGTACTCCGCGGTCGGCTCATGGTCCTTCCCGAGGGCGATGTAGATCTGCCCGTCCGCGGAGGACACGAGCGCGCCCTCGGAGAGCGAGAGGTTCAACCCGCTGTACGGCGTCCCGATGATGTCCAGCATCGTCCCGATCTCCCGCTTCGGGATGACCGTCCGGATGGTGTCCTCGATGCGGGCGAAGCGGCGCTCCGTCTCCTCGATGCGGGTACCGGGCGCGCCGCGGACGTGCAGCTTGATGAGACCCGCGTCGACCGTCGGGAAGAAGTCCCGACCGACGAGCGGAAGGAGCGCGAGCGACGCGGCGACGAACGCGAGGAACGCCGCGATCGTCGCCCCGCGGTGCGCCAGGCACACCGCGAGGAACCGGCCGTACGCGGCGCGGAGCCCCTCGAAGCGCCGCTCGAAGGCCTCCTGGATCCGGCCGCCGAAACCGCGGGCCGGGGCCGGGTGCCCTCCGTGCTCCGCGAGCTCATCGACCTCCCGCGAGAGCAAGTGGCGCACGAGCGTCGGCACGAGCGTCCGGGAGAGGAAGTACGACGTCATCATCGCGAACACGACCGCGAGCGCGAGCGGCACGAAGAGCGACTTCGCCGCCCCCGTGATGAGCGCCACCGGCACGAACACGATGCAGATGCAGAGCGTGGAGACGAACGCGGGCACGGCGATCTCCCCTGCCCCGTCCAGGATGGCCCGGACGATCGGCTTCCGGAGACCGATGTGCCGGTGCACGTTCTCGAGCTCGACCGTCGCGTCGTCGACGAGGATGCCGACGGCGAGGGAGAGGCCCCCGAGCGTCATCACGTTCAGCGTGTGACCGAGCGCGGCGAGCGCGACGATGGAGACGAGGATCGAGAGCGGGATCGAGACGATGACGATGAGCGTGCTGCGCCAGCTTCCGAGGAAGAGCAGGAGCATGAGCGCCGTCAGGCCGGCGGCGATCAGGGCCTCCTTCGCGACGCCGGTCACCGCGGCCCGTACGAAGACGGACTGGTCGAAGAGAAGCGTCGCCTTCAGGTCCTTCGGGAGCCGGGCGAGCGTCTTCGGCAGCATTTCCCGGACGTGCTTCGCGATGTCGAGCGTGCTCGCGCTGCCGTTCTTCAGGATGCTCATGAGCACGGACCGCCTGCCCTCCACGTGGACCATGTTGGTCTGCGGCGCGTACCCGTCCCGGACCGTCGCGACGTCCCGGACGTAGACGGTCGCGCCGTTCACCACCTTCACCGGCAGGTCCCCCAGCTCGGCGATCGCCTCCGGGCTCGCGTTCAGGACGATCGGGTACTCCGACGTGCCGATCTTCGCCGTGCCCGTCGGGAGGATCACGTTCTCGAGCCCGAGGGCGGCGCTCACGTCCTTCGGCGACAGCCCGTGGGCGAAGAGCTTCTCCGGGTCGATGTCCACCATGACCTCGCGCTGCTTGCCGCCGTAGGGCCACGGGATCTGCGCGCCCGGAATCGTCACGAGGTCCGCGCGGATGAAGTTCGTTCCGTAGTCGAAGAGCTGCTGCTCGCCGAGGGAATCGCTCTCGAGGGCGGCCTGGAGGATGGGGACGTTCGACGCGCTGTAGCGGATGATGAACGGCGGGACGGTCCCGGGGGGCATCTGCCGGACGGCGGTCTGCGCGATCGCCGTCACCTGGGCGGTCGCGGCCTCGATCTTCGCGCCGGGCTGGAAGAAGACCTTGATGACCGCGACGCCGGACAGCGTCTGACTCTCGATGTGCTCGATGTCGTTCACGGTCGTCGTGAGACCGCGCTCGAAGTTCGAGACGATTCGCTTCTCCATCTCGTCCGGGGAGAGACCGCCGTAGTTCCAGACGACGGAAATGACGGGGATGTCGATGTCCGGAAAGATGTCCGTCGGCATCCGGAGGATCGTGAACCCCCCGAGAAGCACGATGAGCATCGCCATCACGACGAACGTGTAGGGCCTCCGGAGGGCCAGCCTCACGATCCACATCGCGCCCGTTTCCTAGAGTCGCGGTCCGGGACCGTCCAATACGACGAACGCAGGCTGTGATACCTTCCGGGTATCAGACATGGACCTCCGTCACCTGCGGTATTTCGTGGCCGTCGCCGAGGAACGGCACTTCGGGCGTGCGGCGGAGCGGCTTCACATGGCGCAGCCGCCGCTCAGCCGCCAGATCCAGGCCCTCGAAGCCGAGCTCGGCTACCCGCTCTTCGCCAGGAACCGCCGCCGGGTGGAGCTGACGGAGGCCGGGGCGGTCCTGCTCGATCGGTCGCGTCAGGTGTTCGCGGCCGTGGAACGCGCCGTCCGCGACGCCGAGCGGGCGAACGCCGGGAAATCCGGGCGCATCGCCGTCGGCTACCTTTCCTCGCTCGCCTACACCGGCCTCACGGCGCTCCTTCGCGCGTTCCGAGCCGAGTTCCCGGACGTCGAGCTCGTGCTCCGGGAGATGGCGCCGGCCGCTCAGCTCGAGGCCCTCAAGGAAGGGATCCTCGACATCGGGTTCGTCCGAGGTCCGGTCGAGGACGCATCCCTCACCGCCGAGCACATCCGGAAGGAACGACTCCTCGTCGCGGTCGCCGCGGATCATCCGTTCGCTTCGCGCGCCCGGATCCCGCTGGAGCAGCTCGCCTCGGAGCCGTTCGTGATGTTCCCGCGCGCCCGAGCCGCGACGTTCTTCGATCAGCTCATGGCGATCTGCCGGAACGCCGGCTTCACCCCGAAGATCGTCCAGGAGGCGCCGCAGCTCGACATCGTGAGCCTGGTCGCGGCCGGATTCGGCGTCGCCCTCATGCCGGAGTCGATCCGGGAAGTGAACCGCCCGGACATCGCGCTCGTCCCGCTGGTCGGGTCGCCCAGCATCGAGCTGCTCGTCGCCTGGCGTGCGGGGAACGGGTCCAGCGTGCTCCAGACGTTCCTCGGCGTGACCCGGCGCGTCCTCGGCGCGAGCCAGGCAGCGTCTCCCGGAGGAGGCCGGAGCGCGCGGCGCTAGAAGAGCACGACCCGAGCCGCGTTCACCGTGAGCGCGATCAGGACGAACGAGGAGAGCACGAACATGCCGAACCTCGCCTCGATCTTGTTCCATGTCGCCTGGAGGATGCTGTGCACGACGCGGAGCCCGACGTACGCCCAGGCGAGGTTCGCGTTCGTGCCGCCCCCCTGCCCGGCGACCGCGAGCGTGATGCCGACGGCGTAGAACAGGGTCGGCGCCTCCATCAGATGGTTGTAGTTGTCCGCCTTCCAGCGGACCTCGGGCGGGAGCAGCGCCATCTGCTCACCCCGCGGCGCGGTCGGATCGAGCGCGAGCTTCATCCGGCGGATGGCGGGGATGCGCGTCGCGTACATCCAGAGCCACATCACGTGCGTCCAGAGCACGAGGGCAATGACGGCACCGAGTATCGGAGCGTGGGCGTCCAAGAGGAACCTTTCGGCGGGGGAGCCCGTCCGGGTAACAGGGCGCCGTCCGCGCCTCAAGCGGACGGCCTGATCCGCGCGGAAGCCTCGTGGAAGCGGTCCGGCGGGTCTCCTCGGAGCTCGCCGTGCGGACGCTCCGACTCGAGCGCCGCCCGAGCCGACGGTCATTTCACGGGAGGGGCTTCGTCCGCGCGCTCCGCGACGAGGCGATACCCGACGCCGGGCTCGGTCACGAAGAGCTTCGGACCGTCCGCGCGCTCGATCTTCTTCCGGAGCTCCGCCATCCGCACGCGGACGTAGTGCGTCTGGCCGGCGTAGGCAGGCCCCCAGACCTCCTTCAGGATCTGGCGGTGGGTCAGCACCTTTCCCGCGTTCTTCGCGAGGAGGACCAGCAGCTTGTACTCGATGGGCGTGAGATGGACGTCGCTCCCGGCGACGGTGACTCGCCTCGCCTCCAGGTCGATGCGCACTTCCCCGAGGTCCAGGACCGGTCCCGGCCCTTCACCGCCGGACTGCCCGGCGTGACGGAGCGCCACGCGGATGCGGGCGAACAGCTCGTTCACGCCGAACGGCTTCGTGAGGTAGTCGTCCGCCCCGGCGTCGAGGGCCTCCACCTTGTCTTCTTCGCGACCTCGCGCGCTGATGACGATGATCGGCACGCGGCTCCACTCCCGGAGCTTCCGTGTGAGGGCGATGCCGTCCACGTCCGGCAGGCCGAGGTCCATGAGGACGATGTCCGGGCTGTGGGTCGTGGCCTGGAGGACTGCCTCCGCACCGGTCGCCGCCTCCAGCAGGCGAAAGCCGTGGGAGCCGAGGGACGCCCGGAGGAAGCGCTGCATCTGCGGCTCGTCCTCGACGAGCAGGACGAGGATGCCGTCCTTCACGGACGGCTCCTCGAGCGCGTGCCGCCACGGCTCCCGGATGGGCTCATCGATGCCGAGCGACATTGTCCCACAAAAGCGTCAGAAGCCCGCGAAATGCGACCACGAGCAGGATGCCGCCGCTCGTCGCCCCGGCGCCCCAGCGGCCGTGACCGAAGACCGTCGGAGCAACGATGGCGAGCCCGACCAGGGCGAACAGGGCGTAGATCGCCGCGTCGCTCGTGCCGGACGGCTCGCGGCCGCGCATCGTGAAAGTCCCCGGGTGCATGGGGAACAGGGTACGGCCCGCCCCCTCAAGGGGCCGTCAAGGTCTTTGGAAGCCGGATCAAGAAAAGCTCACGATGCCGCGGCTCCGGGCTTCAGAGCGCGTACTGGTCCCAGAAGTCGCAGTACTTCGTCCGAACGCCTGCTCCGACGGCTCGAGGGGTCGCGAGCTCCAGGTAGGAGTCCTGAGCGTCGCTCGGCGGCCACGCCGGCTCTCCGTCCGCGCTCGGCGTGCCCGTCCCCGCGAGGGACGTCCAGTAGCGGCCCATCGCGTCCGAGAGCCCGACCTCGCCGGCGCTCGGGACGTACCCGGCGACGTTCGTGTGCTCGAAGAGGTAGAGCACGTCGATCCCGTGCCACGCGCCGAACGGCCTGCTCTTCGGCGCATCGTCCAGCGCGTGCGTGAAGAAATAGCGGTAGACGGGCTCCGCCTGCGCGCCGACGAGCGCGACGATGGCGCGCCTCGCGCCGCAGGTGAACTTCGCGTCGCTCGTCATCGCGACGTACGCCGCCCAGGGCGAAGCGAAGTCCGTGGACGGGTACTCGGCGAGCACCGCGGGCGCGATCGGGCCGAGGAGCGTCTTCACGGCCGCCTGGTACTGAGCGTCCGTGGCCGTCGGCGGGAGGGGAACGGTGCGGCTCGTCTCGTCCGAGTTCGAGCCGACGATCATCGGGACGTGCTGGTGGGCGCCGTTCCGGACGAGCGTCAGGGGCGCGTCCGGGAGGAACGCCTGGTCGATGACGCCGCCGTAGGGACCGGTCGCGCCGGCGACGTCGATCTCGACGGGCACGGCGGAGACCATCGCATCCGGCGCCACGGCGCGAAGGCACGCGGGGACGTCTCCCGCGCCGTCGCAGTGCGCTGCGGTCACGACGGTCGCCCCGAAGGCCTCTGCCTGCGAGAGCGTGTTCGCCTTGCAACCGCCGCTCTCCATGACGGCCGCCGCGAAGAGTCCCCGGGAAAGCGGCGACGCGACGAGCATGCAGACGCTCGCGCCGCCCGCCGATTCCCCGGCGATGGCGACGCGCGACGGATCGCCGCCGAACGCCGCGATGTTCCGCTTGACGAAACGGAGCGCCGCGAGCTGGTCCAGGAAGCCGTAGTTCCCCGTGCCCCCATCGGAGGCTTCCGCCGCGAGCTCCGGCAGCGCGAGGAAGCCGAGCACGCCGAGGCGATAGTTCGTGGTGACGACGACCGAGTGCGTCTTTTCCGCGAGGAGCTGGCCGTCGTAGATCCGGACGCCGGTGTTCTGCTCGGCGGCGGAGCCGCCCGTGAAGCCGCCGCCGTGGATCCAGAAGAGCACCGGGAGGGGGCCGTCGCCCGGCGCCGCGGGCGTCCACACGTTGAGCTCTAGGCAGTCCTCGTCGCCGACGACGGGCGCGGTCCCGGTGGCGTCGCTCTGCGGGCAGGCCGGACCGAAGGCCGTCGCGTCGCGAATGCCCTCCCAGCACGAGAGGTCGACCGGCGGCTTCCACCGGAGGTCCCCGACGGGCGGCGCCGCGAACGGAACGTTCAGGTACGCCCACGTGCCGCCGATCGGCGTGCCCCGGAGCGCTCCGACGTCCGTGAGGACGTCGCCGGGCGACAGCGAGAGCCCCGCGCCGCACTTCGGTGCGCCGGAGTCCGTGGAAGGCGCGCCGCCCCCGCCGTCGACGACTGACGCGCCGGGCCCCGCCGCCGGAGACGACGAGGAGCAGCCGGCGACGAGCAGGGCAAGGACGAGGAACGAGCGGACGAGCATGGGAGTCCATGCCGACACGTGCATCTCGCGTGCCGGGAGCGCCGGGAAGAGCCGGCGGGGATTCCGGAACCACCCTGAACGATCCGTGTTCATCGGTTCACGACGGGTCGGAGCACGGCGTTCACGGTCGAGCGTCCGGTTCCGTCTCCGACGCGGGCGTCGAGATGGGCGTCGTGATCCGCACGCTGATCATTTTTCACAGCGTATCACGAGCGACGATCCTGAGCTCCACGAGCAGGCGAATGAGCGCTGCGATGAAACGCCCGCGATCCAGCAGCGCGGCATGTTTCTCCGTGCTTTTCGGGCGACGCGCACGTGGTAAGACGCCCGCGCCATCGCACGCGACAGATACCCGGGAGGCTCGCCGTGATGATCCGAAAGACGAAGTCCGTTTCCTCCGTCCACAAGCTTCGCACGCGTCTCGTCGGCGTGACGGTCCTGCTCGGCGCCGTCGCCTGCAGCAGCAGCAACGACGTCCCGGAAGCGCCGTCGCCGATCCCGTCCTACGGCTTCGGAAACGGCGGCGCGGTCGGCAGCGGTGGGGACACGTCCTTCGGCAGCGGCGGCGTGCTCGGCTCGAGCGGTGCATCCTCGAGCGGCGGCTCCTTTGCGTCGGGCGGCGCGTCCGGCGGGGACACGAGCACCGGCGGTGCCGGACCTGCCGACGGCGGCACGGGCGGAGACGACGGAACGGGTGGCGCGAGCACGGGCGGCGCCAACGCGGGCGATGGCGGATCGAGCTCAGGAGGCGCCGGAGCTGGCGGCGCGGGGACGGGCGGCGAGGGAACTGGCGGCGCGGGTGCCGGCGGCGCGGGAACTGGCGGCGCGGGTGCCGGCGGCGCAGGAACCGGCGGCGCGGGTGCCGGGGGTGCAGGAACGGGTGGCTCCGGCGCGGGTGGTACGGGAACCGGCGGCTCTGGCGCGGGCGGCGCGAGCACTGGCGGCTCTGGCGCAGGCGGCGAGGGTGCGGGTGGCGCGGGCGGCGGACCGACGGCCTGGCCCCCCGTCACGGACTACTCCGCCGCCGGATCGTTCCCGACGACGAGCGAGACGCCCGCGACGCCCGCGTGCACGATCTACCGGCCGTCCACGCTCGGCGAACAGGGGCGGCACCACCCGGTCATCCTCTGGGGCAACGGGACGTTCACGACGCCCGCGATCTACGCCGCCGCGCTCCAGCACTGGGCGAGCCACGGCTTCATCGTCGGCGCGGCGAACACGTCGAACGCCGGAACGGGCAAGGAGATGATCGCCTGCCTCGACTACTTCGTCGCCGAGAACGGCCGCTCGGGGAGCGCCTACTTCGACAAGGTGGACGTGAACCACGTCGGCGCCGCGGGCCACTCCCAGGGCGGCGGCGGGACGATCATGGCAGGGCAAGATGCTCGCGTGACGGTCACCGCGCCGCTCGAGCCGTACACCGTCCAGGGGTTCGGCGGGTACGACCAGGCGTCGATCGGGAAGCAACAATCCGGGAGCAAGATGTTCCTGCTCTCCGGGAGCGCGGACAACGTCGCGACGCCCACGCCGAATCAGTCCATCGTGTACGCCGGCGTGAACGTACCGGTGTTCTGGGGAATGCTCGCGGGCGCAGATCACGTCACGACGGCGGTCGGCAATCTGAACGGCTTCCGCGGTCCGATGACGGCCTGGTTCCGCGCCCACCTCATGGACGATCAGAACGCGCGCACGTACTTCTACGGCGCGAGCTGCGGCCTCTGCACGAACGCGAGCTGGACGGTCCAGCGGAAGGGCATCCAGTGAGCCCTGCGCCGTCCTGACGGCGGCGCGGGATCCTGATAGACGGGGCCATGCCGCCCCGGCAGCTCGACCTGTTCGGCCCGCCGCCCCGGAAGGATCCCGACTTCGCGGAAGATCGGGCGCTCGCGGAGAGGCTGCCGCGGAAGCTCCGCCTGGGGACGTCTTCCTGGACGTTTCCGGGCTGGGCCGGAATCGTCTACCCCGACGGGACCACGGAGCGGGACCTCGCCGAGAACGGCCTCACGCTCTACGTGCGCTGTCCGTTGTTCCGCACCGTCGGCATCGATCGGTCCTACTACCGCCCGCTCGAGCGGAAGGACCTCTCCGCCTATGCGAAGCAGATCCCGCCGGACTTCCCGTGCGTGATGAAGGTCTGGAACGAGATCACGAGCCGAGTCCACCCGGCGACGCGGGAGAGGAACCCACGCTTCCTCGACCCGAGCGTTTTCCTCTCGGAGGTCCTGGGGCCCGTGGAAGACGCGTTCGCGGCGAACGCCGGACCGTTCGTGTTCGAGTTTCCGCCGCTTCGCCGGGAAGAGCTCCCGCCGCGGGGGGCGTTCGCGGACGAGCTCTCGCGGTTCTTCGCCGCGCTTCCCCGGGGCCCGCGATATGCCGTCGAGCTCCGGAACCGCGAGCTCTTCACGCCGGCCTACCTGGAAGCCCTCGCCGCCCACGGCGTCGCGCACGTCTTGAACTTCTGGGAGCGCATGCCGACCATCGGCGAACAGCTCCGCGCCCCCGGCGTCATCGGGACGGATTTCACCGTCGCGCGGCTCCTCATCCCGCCCGGCGAGCGATATGCGGAGAAAAAGGCCGAATTCGCGCCATTCGACCACATCGTCACGCCGCAGCCCGCCCTGCACGAGGACGTCGCGAAGCTCGTGGAAGCGGCTCTCGCGAAGGGCGCGGAGACGTTCGTCATCGCGAACAACAAGGCGGAGGGTTCGAGCCCCCTCACCCTGCGGACGCTCGCGCGCCGGATCGTCTCCGGCCCGGCGGAGCCGGAGGACGACGTTCCGTTCTAGATGACCGATCGCGCGGGGCTTGGATCTAGAAGCGGATCGCAGCCGTGCCCGATACGCGGACGGAGACCCAGCCCGGCTCCGGCGGAGGGACGAGGATCGACCAGGCTCCGACGTCGGAGATCTCCGTCCGGTACACGAGGGTCGTGGTGACGACGTGTCCGTCCGCATCGAGCACGTCCGCGCTCTCGGGCGTGCCCATGGGCTCCCCGGGCGACGAGTACGGGATGCCCCAGCGCGCCTTGCCGCCCTCGACGAGGAGCACCCGGTACGCGAGCACGGCCTCCGGCGCGACGAAGATCTCCAGGTTCCCGTTCACCGCCGCGACTCGATCCGTGAGGCCACGGTACGTGTAGTCGCTGAGCCACTTGTTGCTGCAGTAGCCCATGATGTCCGTGCCCTTCACGGGATCCAGGAGGACGCGCGTCCGCGAATCGTAGCCCCAGGTGTTCGTGATGCCGCCCGCATAGGGGTACGCCGGGTCCACGCCCGTGATGCTGCCCGGCGCGCACGGCGCGTGGTTCCTGCCGTGGTTGTGGCCCACTTCGTGGGCCATGGTCTTCGCGGACGTCTCGTCGGCGAACGCGAGGCCCACCGCGGCGCGCGCGCTGGCGGACGTCGCCTGCGTGCCGACGTACCCGATGCCCGCCGTGCAGGAGGACTGGCAGTACTCCCGGAGCGTGTCCGTCGGCTTCACGAAGCCGTAGTAGTAGACGTCCGCCGCGGGGCGCTCCGTCTGCCGGAGCGAGCGGATCTGATCGAGCATGCCGGACCAGTCGATCGGATAGGCCGTCGTGATCCCCGTGCCGACGCTGATCTGCACGTCGTCCGTCGGGTACATGGCCATCATGAGCGAGCGGTAGACGGCGAGCGCCGCGCTCGACGTGTCCGCGTCGTGGGCGTTCGTGCTCACCGGGACGACGTTGATCTTGAGCGAGCCGGTCCGGACGACCCCGAGCGCGGCGTCCCCCGACGCCGGGAACCGCGGCGCCGCGACCGTTCCCGACCCCGTCGCGCACTCGACGAGCTCCACCGAATACGTCGCGTCCACCTTCACCTTGTCCGGCGGGAGGAAGATCTGGAACGTGCTCCCGAGATCGGCGTCCGTGGAGTCCCCGGACACCGTGCGCTTCGCGAAGTACTGGTCCGACGTGCCGGCGTTCGTGATCGTGAGCCGCGCCGAGAGCTCCCGGGACGAAAAGCCCGGAGAGAGCGTCGTGAAGACCCGGACCATCGTGTCCCGGCCTTCCACGACGTCCGCGACGCGCGAGCCCGGGTCCACGGCGGCCCCGCCGTTCATCACCGGGATCTCGATCGACTGGTACACGGCGATCTGACTCACCGTGATCCCGAGCGCCGAGCCGCTGCAGCCGTCGGCGCCGAGCGGTCCTTCGCAGCGCCCCTGCGAGCACTGCTCTCCGGTCGCGCAGGGCTTCCCGCAGCCGCCGCAGTGCTGGAGGCTCGTCTGTGCGTCCACGCACGTTCCGTCGCAGAAGGTCAGGCCTCCGGAGCACACGCACTGGCTCCCGCTGCAGACCGCGCCCCCCGTACACGCCGTGTTGCAGGAGCCGCAGTTGTCCGAGTCCGCCGTGACGTCCACGCAGCCGACGCCGCAGAACGTCTTCCCCGCGTCGCACGCGCAGACGCCGCCCGAGCACGTCCGCCCGCCGTCGCACGGCACGCCGCAGCCGCCGCAGTTCGCCGGGTCCGTCGACGTGTCCACGCAGGCGTCCCCGCACGCCGTCTTTCCGCCGTCGCACTGGCAGGCGCTACCCGAACAGGTGCGGCCCGTCGCGCAGGCGTGCCCGCAGCCGCCGCAGTTCGCGGCGTCCGTCGTCGTATCGACGCAGCCGCCGCCGCAGAGCGTGGTCGGCGCGGAACAGCCGCTGGAGGCCGGCTTGCACGTCCCCTGGTCGCAGATCTCCGAGCTTCCGCAGGCGTGCCCGCAGGAGCCGCAGTTCGCGGCGTCGCCGGCGAGGTTCGCGCACGCGCTCGCGCACGAGACCGTCCCGGTCGGGCACTGGCACTTCCCCGTGACGCAGTAGATCCCGGGGGGACAGGCGACGTCGCAGGAGCCGCAGTGGGCCGCATTCTGCGACAGGTCCGCGCAGGTGTTTCCGCAGGCGACCGCGCCGGGCGGGCAGGCCCCTCCTGGGCTCTGATCCAGGGGCATTCCGCCCGTTCCGCCCGTTCCGCCCGCGCCCACCGCGGCCGCGGGAGGAGACGGAACGCCTCCGCCGATCTCGCCGGCGCTGCACGATAACGACAGCACCGGCGCGCTACCTAGGACGACGAACCGCCGCACGCGGCGCCGCCACGCCCTCGAGGCCTCCCGGATCCGCACGCGCGGACCGTAGCAAACACGGTCCGCCCTTCGACCCCGAACCGACACGAAACGATCGTTCTTCCGTCGTCGCGTCCGGATCGATCCGATTTTTGTCGCGACGAAGGAACGGCCCGCCGCCCGATCGTTTCGCTCGCGGAAAATTCCAAGGCGCGAGACGCGAGCGACGTTCGCTTCCGAGAGCTCAGAACTCGCGGTGATGCACGACGAAGCCCTCGGACAGCAGGCGCCTCGTGATCGCGTTCCCCTCCGTCGGGCTCGCGGGATAGACGCTCTTCACCGTCTGCGTCTTGCCGTCTCGCCGTTTCACGACGAAGTCCGTTCCCTGGAAGGAGAGAGTGCCCGTGCGGGCGCCTTCGACCATGGCCTCGAACATCGCGAACGGCGACGACGAGCGCGCGACCACCGCCTTTTTCTCGGCGGTGACCTTGCCGAAGAGGGACGCCCAGCGCTCCGTCTGCGAGGTGGACTCCGCGACGTCCCGGGCGAGCTCGACGAGGTTCGACTTCGGCATGTACGCCCCGAACCCGACCGGGTCCCCGACGGTGTCCGAGAAATAGTTCGCGACGAAGCAGATCGCGCCGAGCACGGCGACTCGGAGGGACGAACCGGCGACTTCCGCGACGAGCGCCCCGACGGCGAGCGCGACGGGAGGCAGCGCGGAAACGTTGTGCCTCGCGCTGTTCCCCATGATGAACAGCCAGAAGACGACGGGCGGAGCTGCCCACGCGAACGCCACGAGCCCGAGCCGGTAGCCCCGCTTCGAGAGCGCGTGAGCGGCCATGGCGAAGATTCCGACGGCGAAGAGGAAAACGCCGGGAGAGTGCGTGACGGCGCCCGTCTGGATCTTGTCCTTGAGGAACCGTATCGAGAACGGCTCACCGTGCTGGAAGCGCCCCGCGACGGAGTCCTTCGCGTGGTCGATGCCGGGGACGACCAGCAGCTTCGCGTAGCCCATCTGCAGAATCAGACCCACCACCACGATGCCGCACGCGACGAAGAACGTCTTTCGGGAGAGCCGCCCACGAAGCCACGCGATTCCGGGAAACGCCGCGCCGTTCAGCACGAGGTCCGCCTTGAAGCCGAACGTCGCGAACACGAACGCGAGGGAGAGCGCGCAGAGGATCCAGAACCGCCTCGGGGAGGAGTCGGGTTCCAGGCTCTCCGAGAAGCAGAGAAGCCCCGCGAGCCACATCGCGAGCGCGGGCCCGTGGGCCATTCCGTAGATCCCCGCGAGGAAGAACCCGGGCATCCCGGCGAGAAGCACCGTGGCGACGGCGCCCGCGGGTCTTCCCGCGAGCTTCCGGAACAGGAGGTAGGCAGCGAGGAGCGCGAGCGTGTTCGTGACGAGGCTGAAGCGCGTCATCAGGGCCGGCAGTTTCTCGATCGGCGTGCCGAAACGGAGCGCGCGCTCCATCGCATGGATGTAGAGGGGGCTCGTGCGCATGCGGTAGTCCGTGGTGTCCAGCCGCACCACACCCGCGTAGTGCCAGTTCACCGCGTCTCCCGCCATCCGAGCGCCGTCGGGCTCGCCGAACTCGGGGACGACCAGGAGCGAATGGAGCGCCAGATGGGCGACGAGGAGCAGCGGAAGGAGGACGGCTTCCACTCGCGTGAACGACGCGGTGAGCGCCCGGAAGGCCGCCGTCACGAGCGAGGGACCGCGCGCTGAATCCATCCGTGCGCGGCTTCTAACACGCTTCGCCGACGGGCGTACCCTGGTAGCCTTCCGGGACCCGTGACCGGCACCCCCGCACCGCGACGGCCATCCGCGTGGCTCGTCATCCTGGGAAAGCTAGCCGTCACCGGCGCGGCGCTCGCCTGGGCGTTCTCACGGACCTCGGTCGACGCGATGCTGTCGGCCGTTCGAGCGCTCTCGCCCGGCGCGGGGGCGCTCGCCGTCGGCCTCGGCGTCTTGAATCTGGCGGTCGGCGCGCTCCGGTTCCGCGACGTGCTCGCGGCTTACGGTCTCTCGCCGCTGCCGCCGTTCGCGTTCCTCTTCCACGGCTATCTCGTGGCGAGCTTCTACAACACGTTCGTCCCGGGCAACGTCGGCGGGGACGCGCTCCGCGCGCACACGGCGCGCGCCGCGTTCGGCTCGCCGGCGGACGCTTACGTCGCGGTGATCCTCGAGCGCGGGCTCGGCGTCTCCGCTCTCTTCGTCGTGAGCGGCCTCGCCGCGTTCGGGACTCGCGGCGTGCCGTCGTTCGCCCCTCCCCTCCTCCTCGGAACGGGCGTCGTCCTCACGGCGCTCTCCTTCGGGGGCCCCGCGATCCTCGAACGGCTCGCGCGGTTCCTGCCCCGTCGCTTCGCGGCGGCACTCGACGGCCTCACCGTCCCTCGCCCGAGCGCGCCGCTCCTTCGCTCGTTCCTCTGGTCCGTCGCGACGCAGATCCTGAGCGTGCTCGCGGCTCACGTCCTCCTGTCGGACCTCGCGCCGGAAGTGACGCTCCGGGATTCCCTCGCGCTCGTTCCCCTCGCGATGCTGAGCATCTACGTGCCCGTGTCGCTCCTCGGGCTCGGGCTCCGCGAAGCGGCGTTCGTCGTCCTGTTCGGCCGCATCGGCGTGCCGGCGAACGTCGCGACGGCCGGGTCGCTCGCGTTCATGGCGTCGCTCATGACGATCGCCGCGCTGGGCGGCATCGCCCACGCGCTGAAGCCGCTCGAGCTCCCCGCTACTGGAGCACGCAGTTGATGAGCGGACCGACGGACTGGCCCCAGATGTTGCACATCTCGCCCGTCTTCACCTCGTTCGTGTAGCGAAGCGCGACGTCCGAATCGTTGTTCACCTCGCACTCCCAGTCGAGCGAGTCCCCGGCGACGACCGGGAGCTGCCCCGTGAGCGCGCCGGCTTCTCTCTCCGAGAAGGCGGGGTTCTGGGTGACGGTGTCGTAGTAGAAGATCTGCGGCTCGAGGTAGTTGAACTGCTCGAACACCTTGGTGCGATCCCCGCCCGCGTGACGGATCCACGCCGTCTCCCGGATGCCGTGCGCGTGCGTGTGCCCGATGAGCTCGATCACTCGTCCGTCGGCCGGGATGGGACACGTGTACTGGTACGTGTCGTGGCTCTGCGGCGGGATGGGCGTGAAGTTCCACGAGAGGCCTCCCATGCCGCGGATCTGGTTCGACGCCTCCGTGACCTGGCTCTCCGGCACCGTGTAGATGTTCAGCCAGAACTCGCGGAGGATCGGCTGGTCCGTGAGGTTGAAGTAGTGCATGTCCGCCTGGGACGGCGTGTTCGCGGGGATCTCGCTCGCGATGTGCTCGTTCTCCGGCGCGACGGGCTCCCGCAGGATCACGGGACGGGACGCGCCCGGCAGGTTGGCGAGGATGTCCCCACTGAGCCCGACGCCCGGGTCCTTGCAGGCCGAGAAGCCGCCGTCTTCGAGCTCCGTCTTGTACATCGTGTTGATGATGTGGTGCGTGCCGGGGCGTCCGGAGAGCTCGAAGGACTGGTAGTAGACCTTCTCCATGTTCGGCGTGTGGAACGTCCAGCACTCGGAGGACTCGTCCCCGGGTTGCATCAGGAACTGCGCGACCTCCGCCGAGTCCGTGTAGTCGGTCGGGCCGACGTGGATCTGGATGCCTTCCCCCGGCGCGGGCGGCGCGAGACAGCGATCGTCGCCCGCGTAGCCCGTCGAGATGCCGCAGCCCCCCGGGCCGTTCCCGGAGCCGCCGCCACCCGCGTTCGCGTCGCCGCCGCTTCCGTTTCCGGAGCCCCCGCTGGACGCGCCCGAAGCGGAACCCGTGCCGTCCCCGCCGCACGCGACGGAGAGCGCCGAAACCAGGAGTGCGGAAACCACCGTCGCGTGCCTCATGAAAGACGATCCTCCGGCCATCGGATTAGCATCCTCCCGGTCCCACGCGAAGCGGACCTGAGCGATCCAGCCATTTTTCCGCTGGCTCGCGTGTCCGAGGTCCCTCGCTCAGAGCGGCTTCGGAAACTCGACGCGGCGCAGCGGAGGGGACTCCTGCTGGCGGCCGAGGCCGAGCACGCGCTGCCGGTGCCATTCCACGAGGACCATGAGCCCCCAGAGCTCGAACCCGAGCTGCGCGTCGCCGGAGAGGTGGCGGACCTTCACGTCCAGCACGGCGCGATGATCGAGGAACGGCACCGCGGCGAGCGCCCTCGGGTTCAAGGTGTCCTCGAGCGTGCCGCGAAGGGGTCCCCGGAGCCACCGGTGTACCGGGATGCTGAACCCCTGCTTCTTCGCGTGCCCGATCTCGCGCCCGAGCCGCGTCGTGACGAGGTTCCGCAGGACGCGCTTCGGCTTTCCGAGCCCGCGGAGCTTCAGGCGATCCGGCAGGGAGAGACCGTACTCCGCGACGAACGGCACGAGGAGCGGCGCTCGCGCCTCGAGCCCGTGAGCCATCGTCATCCGGTCCACCTTCGTGAGGATGTCGTTCGGGAGGTAGTCCGCGGAGTCCACGCGCTGGAGCTCGCCGAGAGACGGATGGCGGGACACGCCGTGGCGTGAAGAGAGCTCGGGGACGCCTCCGCCGGGATGCAGCCGCGCCGCCTCGGACGGGAGGAACGCGCCGTTCCAGGTGAAGTGCGCCTCCCCCGGCGGGAGATCCGCGGCGCGGAGGAAACGCATCAGCTTGTACCCTGCCGTGACCTTCCGATCGCCGACGGGAAGCGCGCGAGCAAGCAGCGGAAGCCGCCGGCGCACCGGCCCCGGAAGACGCGAGACGACGCGATCGTGGACCTTCGTCGCCGGATACGTGAGGTACCCGCCGAACAGCTCGTCCCCGCCGTCCCCGCTGATCACGACCTTGTAGTCGCGCGCGACGGCGCGAGCGAGCGTGTACACGGGAAGCGCCGAGGAGTCCGCGAGCGGATCGTCGGCGTGGGAGACGAGCTCGGAGAAGTCCGCGAGCTCCTCCGAGGAGAGCACGACGCGCCGGAGCTCGATGCCGAGGCGATTCGCGACCCTCTGCGCGTTCGGGAGCTCGCTGAAGGAATCCTCCGCGAAGTCGAGGCAGTAAGCGTGGCGGAGGGCGCCCTGGCGGACGGCGCTCTCCGCGACCGCCGAAGAGTCGATGCCGCCGGAGAGGAAGAGCGCGATGGGCACGTCCGCCCGGAGCGCGATCTCGACGGATCGATCCAGCCTCCGGCCGAGCTCCTCCGTCGCCGTTCCGAGCGTCGGGAAGAAGGCGTCCTGCTTCTCGTCCAGGGGTGGGGCTTCCCAGTACCGACCGGAGGCCGCGCTTCCTCGCCGGAACAGGCGAAACGTACCCGGTGCGAGCCGCGTCACGGAGCGAAGGAGCGTGTGCTCGCCCGGGACGTAGTTCAGGCAGAGGTACCGGGAGAGAGCGACGGAATCGACCTCTCGGGGAAGGTCCGGCAGGCGAGCGAGCGCGGACAGCTCGGACGCGAAGGTGACGCCGTGCGCGGTCTCCGCGAGGAGGAGCGGCTTCTCACCGAAGCGATCCCGCGCGACGAAGAGAGTGTGCTCCAGCCGATCGGCGATCGCGAACGCGAACATCCCGACGAGATACTTCGGAAGGTCCGTGCCCCACTCGCGGTAGCCGTGGAGGAGCACCTCGGTGTCCGACTGGCTCGCGAAGCGGACGCCGCGGAGAGCGAGCTCCGTGCGAAGCTCCTTGTAGTTGTAGATCTCGCCGTTGAAGACGACGACGTATCGGCCGTCCGGGGTCCCCATCGGCTGCGCGCCGTCGGGAGAGAGATCGATGATCGAGAGCCGCCGATGCCCCAGGAAGAACTCGCCGTCCGAGAAATACGCGCCGTCGTCGGGCCCGCGATGGAGCACCGCGTTCGTGCTGCGGAGGAGCTCCGCCTCGTCGCCGAGCGAGCCCGTCCACGCGAACCGGCCGAAGATGCCGCACATGGGCTCAGGGCGAGCCCGGCGACAGGGGACCGTTCGCCGTCCAGGTCGTGCGAACCTTGTACGGCGCGTGCTCCCTCGAAGGATAGTAGATGCGTGCGAGCATCTCGCTCACGATGCCCGTCATCAGGCTCTGGAGGCCCGCGAGCATGAACAGCGCCGCGAGCAGGAACCAGCCGCTGTGTTCTCGGACCACCGGCCCGCCCGTCCGAGCCCAGACGAAGAGGAGCCCGGCGCTGATCGAGAGACCGAGCCCGAAGCAGAGGAGCGCGACGCGACCGAAGACCCGGATCGGACGATCCATGAACCGCACGAAGAAGTAGAGGAACACCATGTCGATGAAGACGTTCAGCGTCCGCTCGAGGCCGTAGTTCGCCTGCCCAACCGGGCGCTCGATGTTCTGGATCGGGATCTCCGCGATGCGCGCTCCGGCGACGCTCGCGAAGATGGGGACGAACCGGTGGTTTTCGCCGAGGAGCCGGACGTCCTGCATGATCTCGCGCCGGTAGGCCCGGTACGTCGTGCCGATGTCGTTGATCGTCAGCTTCGAGATGCGGCGGAGGATGTAGTTCGCGACCTTGGACGGGAACCTTCGCTTGAGCCCCTCCTGCCGGTTGGCGCGCCAGCCGCAGACGAGATCGAAGCCGGCTTCGATCTTCTCGAGGAACTGAGGGATTTCCTCGGGGAAATGCTGGAGGTCGGCGTCCATCGTGATGAGGACGTCCCCGTCGGCGGCGTCGAGACCGGCCTGGAGCGCCGCCGTCTGGCCGTAGTTCCGGCGGAGCTCCACGACGCGGAGCCGCGGCTCTCCGACCGTGAGCGCACGGCACACCGCGAGGCTGTCGTCCCGGCTGCCGTCGTCGACGAAGACGAACTCGAAGCGGTACCTGTCCGAGAGACTCGCGGCGGCCTTCACGATGCGCTGGAACAGCTCGCCGACGACGCGCCCCTCGTTGTAGACGGGCGCAATCACGCTGACGAGCGGCAAGGCCCCGGGTGTCCGGGCCTTCACGGGGAGCAGCGATCCGTCCGGCACGCTCATCCGTCCCGCGTCGTGGCGCCGTCGACACGCCGGAAGAGGTACTCGTTGCAGCGGAGGCTGTTCGTGGACCTGAGACTCTCGAGGGAGAACCCGGTCTTCTCCTTCATGAAGTGGAACACCTCGGAGACCGAGGCGTATTCGTACGGGTAGCCGCCGAGCCAGTCCCGGATGTCAACCATCCAGGACATCCCGCGCATCGACTTGTGGCTCCGGATCTCGCGGATCGGGTTGCGCCCGGCGACGAGGTACGCGCCGACCATGCCTGCGGCCGCGGAGTAGTCCATGACGCGCTTCCCCCACTCCGGCAGCCGATTGTAGAAGCGCTTCTCCGCTTCCCACACGCGCGAGGACCCCACGCGGCCGTCCGAGTGCAGGCCGATCCCGTCCGCCCGGTTGTAGATGGCGATGTAGAGGAGACCCCCGCGGCGGACGGCCCGCGCGGCGTTCTCGATGGCGACCCACATGGAGCCCGTGTGGTGGAGGACGCCCCACGAGTAGACGACGTCGAACTCCCCCAGGCTCGCCATGAAGGATTCGTCCAGCACCGAACCGTGGAGCACCTCCCACGACGCCGGTGCCCCTTCCCTCGCGTGAAGCTCCCTCGTGCACGCGACGGAGTCCGGGTCCACGTCCAGGCTGACGATGCGGGCGGCGCCCATCCGGTGCGCAGCGAGGGAGAAGAGGCCGCTCCCGCACCCGATGTCGAGGAACGTCTTCCCGTCCAGGCTGTGCAGGCCGACAAAAGCCTGGAGCGAACGCACGGCCTCCGCGATTCGCTCGTCGTCGAGGTGCCCGTCGATGAACGTGCGCCAGTTTCGCCCGAACTCGTAGCTCTGCTGCATGGGGGTCCCGAGGGCGCGCGGAGACTACCACGGGAAAATGACGCAGAAGGACGTCCCGATCCGGGCACGGGGCGGGCAGCAAAAAGCGCGAGGCGCGCCCCCACCTCGGGAGACGCGCCTCGACGCCGTTCGGAACGGACCCGGGCGGGAGAACTCGCGCCCGGGCCTCTTTTCGAGCGGGCGATTCGCCCGCTCCGGTTCACTCCGCGCCTTCGGCGACCGCTGCCGCGTGTGCACCGCCGGGGCCCGACGTGCTCGCGATGCTGCCGCTGCCGAACTCGTGGTGGTAGCCGGCCTCGCCGTGGTCGGTGAGGTCGAGGCCCTCTTCCTCGGCCTCGAGGTCCGGCCGGAGCCCGATGACCGCCTTCACGACCATCGTGATCACGACCGTCGCGACGACGGAGAGGACGATCGTGAAGCCCATCGCCTTGAGCTGCTCCACCCAGAGGGTCTTCCCGACGATGCCGCCGAGGTTCGTGGAGAGGTTCGGGTTCGCGTCGGGCGTCGCGAGGAAGCCGGTGACGAGCGCGCCGAGCGTGCCGCCGACACCGTGGACGCCGAAGGTGTCGAGCGCGTCGTCGTAGCCGAACATGCTCTTCAGCTTCGTGCACGCGAGGTACGGCACCGAGCCGGCGAGGACGCCGATGAGGACCGCGCCGTTCGCCGTCACGAAGCCGGCCGCCGGCGTGATCACGACGAGGCCCGCGACCGCGCCGGAGCAGAAGCCGAGGATCGAGGGCTTCCCGCGGGTGACCCACTCGATGAGCGGCCACACGGCGGACGCGACCGCGGCGGCGAGGGTCGTCGCCATGAACGCGCCGGAGGCGATGCCGTCCGCGGCGACCGCGCTACCCGCGTTGAAGCCGTACCAGCCGACCCAGAGCATGCCCGTGCCGACCATGGTGAGCGTCAGGCTGTGCGGCATGAACGCGCGCTGGCCGAAGCCCGTGCGCTTGCCGAGGAGGAGGCAGAGGACGAGCGCAGACCAGCCGGAGGACATGTGGACGACGGTGCCGCCCGCGAAGTCGATGGCCTTGATGCTCGCCTTGGCGTTCCAGACGCCGTTCATCATGCCGTCCACGCCCCAGACCATGTGAGCGAGCGGGAAGTACACGAGGAACATCCACACGGCGATGAACGCCATGATCGCGGCGTACTTCATGCGTTCGGCGATCGCGCCGACGATGAGCGCCGGGGTGATGATCGCGAACATGAGCTGGTACATGGAGAACACGCTCTGCGAGACCCACGCGCCGTAGTCCGCGTTCGGGGCCGCGCCGACGCCGTTCAGGAGGGCGTACTTCATGCTGCCGAGGAACGAGGAACCCGGGGCGAACGCGAAGCTGTAGCCGCACGCCCACCAGAGGACCGTGACCAGGCCCGCGCAGCCGAGACACTGCGCCATGACGGAGAGGATGTTCTTCCTCCGGACGAGACCGCCGTAGAACAGCGCGAGACCCGGCAGCGTCATGAAGAGCACGAGGGCCGAGGAGGTCATCATCCAGGCGTTGTGGCCCGGGCCGGGCACGCTGGTCAGCGCCTTGGGCGCCGTGTTGTTCATGTACGCTTCGAGGTCCGCGACCCGAGCCGCGAGCTCCTCGGGGGTCGGGACCTTCGCCGGCTCGTCCGCGAGGGCGAGCAGGGGGGCGCTCAGGGCGGCGAGGCCCGATAGCGCGGCGAGGCCGACGCGAAGCGGCCAGTTCTTGGGTCGTGCCTTCTCACAATCCATCATCGGCGGAACTCCTCCCAGTCGCGCATTGCGCGAATGTTTCGCCGCTCACATTGCCCACCCGAGGTTTCTGATTTGTTTCTCAGCAAGGAGATTCGACCACCCCCATCGACATTTCACTGTCGACTTATGTTTCATTTACATGTCCGGGGCGCGCTACCCGGACCCGAGATGGCCGGAAAGTTTCGGGAAGGGACGGCGCAGGGGTACCGTAGGAGGTTCCGCGGGGTCGGTTGGGCCCCGCCCACCCAGGAGGAACATCCATGATGAAGCGAATCGTTGGTGCGGGGCTCGCAGCGGTGACCCTGCTCGGAGCAGGTGCGGCGGCGGCGGCACCGAACGACGCAGGGCCGGATCTCGGGCTCCGGCTCGGGTACGGGATCGCGATGGGCGACGCCGCCAAGAACGCGGCGATGTCGGACGGAGTGAAAGGCCAGATCCCCATCTGGATCGACGCCGGGTATCGCTTCAACCCGAACATCATGGCGGGGCTGTACTTCTCGTACGGGTTCGCGCAGCTAGCGGACAAGGCGTGCCCTTCCGGAGCCGACTGCTCGGCTCACGACATGCGCCTCGGCATCCAGGGGCAATACCGCTTCTCGCCGGGCGAGAACATCAATCCCTGGGTCGGCGTCGGCTTCGGGCTCGAGTGGGCGGGCTACTCGGCTAGCGCCGGCGGGGCCGAGGCGAAGTCCAGCTTCAACGGGATCGAATTCCTGGACCTCCAGGGCGGCGCAGACTTCAAGGTCGCCGACTGCCTCGGCATCGGCCCGTTCCTGAGCTTCTCCCTCGGCCAGTACAACAGCGGGTCCGTGACGGTCCCGGGCCTCGGCACGGTGGACGGTGACATCACGAACAAGGCCATGCACGAGTGGCTCATGTTCGGCGTGCGCGGCGTATTCGAGCTCTGATTCGAATCAGCCCGTCGCCCCGCGCGCGGGGCGGACCTTGCCGGTCCGTCCCGCGTCGCGCATTTCGGGGTCAGACGCCGTCGACGCGGTTCCGTCGCTCGCCCCGCGAGAACGCCGCGACGTTCTCGATGACCTCCCGGACGAGCCGCTTCCGCGCTTCGACCGTCGCCCAGCCGATGTGGGGCGTGACGAGGACGCGCTTCGCGAACGGAGCGGCGCGGTCGAGCAGCGGGTGGTCTGCCGGCGGGGGCTCGCTCCGCAGCACGTCGAGCGCGACGCCGCCGAGCCGCCCTTCCCCGAGCGCGGCCACGAGCGCCCCGTCGTCGACGAGCCCGCCTCGCCCCGTGTTCACGAGGATCGCGCCGGGCTTCATGGCGGCGAGGAACCCCGCGTTCACGAGGTTCTCCGTCCGAGGCGTGAGCGGACAGTGGAGCGACACGACGTCCGCGTCGCGGAGCGCCTCGAGGAGAGGCACGCGGCCTTCCTCCGATCCCCCGGGCACCTGCGCCGAGAGCACGCGCATCCCGAAGGCTCGCGCGATCTCCGAGACGGCCCTTCCGATCGCGCCGGTCCCGACGATTACCAGCGTCTTTTCGGCAAGTTCCGTCAGAGGTTGCAGGCAGAACACGAAGTCGGGGGATGCCGCCCAGCGCCCCGCTTTCACGGCCGCGTCGTGGCCCGACACGTCGTGCGTGAAGTGGAGGACGGCGGCGAACACGAGCTGCGCGACGGAGTGGGTCGAGTACCCCGGGACGTTCGTGACGGCGACGCCGCGCTCGCGGCACGCGGCGACGTCCACGACGTTCGTCCCCGTCGCGACGACGCCCACGTATCGAAGCGCCGGGAGCCGGGCCAGCGTCGCGCGGTCCAGCGTGACCTTGTTCGTGAGGATCGCGTCGGCGCCCCGGGCGCGCTCGACGACGGCCTCGCGGGGCGTCCGCGGGTGCACGGTGACCGTCCCGAGCGCTCGGAGCGCGTCCCACGAGAGCTCCCCCTGATCGGCCGCGAACGAATCCAGGACGACGACGTGCATCGCCCCGAAGGGTACCTCGCTTCGCGAGCGACGGCGCCCGCTCACGCCGTCGCGTGCGCGGGCGCGGAGACCGGGTCGAACCGAGGCGCGAACGTGTACGCGCCCTCGTCGAAGTGGCGCGTGCGCTTACGGAACTCCCAGGTGAAGGACGGCCATACCGTCGTGTTCCGGCCCTTCGCGTCCAGGTACCAGGAGGCGCAGCCGGAGTTCCACACGGTGCCCTGGAGACGCTCCTGCATCTCCGCGTCGAACGCGCGGACGGCTTCCGGCTTCACGTCCAGGCTGCCGGCGCGGCGGTCCCGGAGCGCGTCGAGCGCGCCGAGGACGTACTCGAACTGGGACTCCAGCATGTAGACGATGGAGTTGTGGCCGAGGCCCGTGTTCGGCCCCGTGAGGAGGAAGAAGTTCGGGAAACCGGGGACGGTCGTCCCGAGGTAGGCGGACATGGTCTCGCCCCAGTGCTCCGTCAGGGAGCGGCCGTCCTTACCGAAGAAGCGCTCCATGATGGGGTGGTTCGTCACCTTGAAGCCCGTCGCGAGGACGATGGAGTCCACCTCGTGGAAGGTGCCGTCCTTCGTGAAGATGCCGGTCTCGGTCACCTCCCGGATGCCTTCCGTCACGAGCTTCGCGTTCGAGGCCGCGAGCGCCGGGTAGTAGTCGTTGGAGATGAGGACGCGCTTGCAGCCGATCTCGAACTTCGGCCGGAGCTTCTCCCGGAGCACCGGATCCGTCACCTGAGCTTCGAGGTGCATCGTCCCGACTTTCTTCATGGCCCCGAGCACCCGCTCGTCCCCCCGCATGCCGAGGACGAGGAGCTCGCGGAAGAGATAGAGCCTCAGCCGGTCGAGCTTCTGGAGGAAGGGGAAGAACCGGAACGCGGAGCGCTTCGCGGCGGAGAACGGCGCGTCGAGACGCGGGACGACCCAGGGAGCCGTACGCTGGAAGACGATCAGCTCCTTCACGACGGGCTGGATGTTCGGGACGATCTGGATCGCCGAGGCTCCCGTCCCGATGACGGCCACCCGCTCCCCGGCGAGGGAGTGCTCGTGGTTCCACGCGGCCGAGTGGAACACCGCGCCGCGGAAGCGCTCGATGCCGGGGACGTCCGGAGTCGACGGCGCGCTGAGCCCGCCATGACCGGAGACCAGCACGTCCGCCGTGAAGGTCCCCCGGTTCGTCTCGACCACCCAGTGCTGGGCTCGCTCGTCCCAGCGGGCCGCGCGCACTTCCGTGTCGAAGCGGATGAAGGGCCGCGCGCCGAACCGGTCCGCGACGCCCTTCAGGTACTCGAGGATCTCGGGTTGCGTCGCGTACGTCCTCGACCAGTTCGGGTTCGGCGCGAAGGAGAAGGAGTACATGTTGGATGCCACGTCGCACTGGCAGCCCGGGTACGTGTTGTCTCTCCAGGTGCCGCCGACCTCGCTCCCCTTCTCGAGCACGACGAAATCCCGCTCGCCGCGCTGAAGGAGACGGACGGCCATGCCGAGGCCACCGAAGCCCGCGCCGATGATCGCCACCCGGCGATGCGTCGCCGAGGTGCGGAGGGCGGCCTCGTGACCGCGGCGGCTGGACTGGGCGGGCGGAGTGGCGAGGAGATCGGCGGTGGAGAGGGCGCTCGTCATCAGGGGCTCCTTCGGGGCTGTCGTGCAAATCCTGCGGCGAAACCTTGACCTACTGATAGTAACCTACCTATAGTAACCGAACCAGTGAATTCGAGCCCCAATCCGGAAAACGCGGAAAGCCCCACGGAGCTCGCGAGCCTCGTCGGGGCCTACCCGCACGGCCGGGTGCCCCGGGAGCTCCGGAGGCGGCAGATCCTCGCCGTCGCCACGGAGGCGTTCGCGGAGCGGGGCTTCGCGGGAACGTCCATGGACGAGATCGGGCGGCGCGTCGGCGTCTCGAAGCCCGTCCTCTACGACCTCGTCGGCTCGAAGGAGCAGCTCTTCCACGAGGTGGTGAGCGTCGAGACGAGCCAGATGGCCGCGCGCGTCCAGGCCGCGGTGCTCGCGGAGCCCGACCCGAGCACCAAGATGCGCGCGGGTTCCCTCGCCTTTTTCCGTTTCATCCAGGAGCGGCCCGCCTGGCGCGCGCTCGTCGCTCTTTCGGACGGCCCCGTGTCGACGGAGCTCGCGGCGGCGCGCCGGTACCACGCGCGCTCGGTCGCGAGCCTCATCGCGCAGGGCGCGGCCGAGACGGGCATCACGCTGGACGATTCGTCCTTCGACGCGCTCGCCCACGCCATCAACGGGCTGAACGAGGGCCTCGCGCTCTGGTGGAACGATCACCTGGAGCACACGCCCGAAGCGCTCGCCGACCTGGCGACGGCGCTGATCGGTCCCGGCCTGGAAGCGTTTCAGAAGCAGCTCGCCGAAAAGTAGTGGGATAGTCGGAGGATCCATGACGCCGACGGCGCGACGCGGGCTGCGAATTGGTCTTTTCCTCGGACTCCTCGCTGGAGCGGTCGCCGTCGGTCGCCTCGGGCACCGCGTCTACCGGGTGGCGTTCCAGGGCGCCGGGATGGACCCCGAGATCCCCGCCGAGTACCGCGTTCCGCCGACGGTCGTCCCGGAGCTCGCGGAGCACACGAAGCTCTTCGAGCCCAGGGTGGTCACCGTCGGGCGCGTCCACGTCGCGATCGGCTACGGGCTCGCGAACGTGACCTGGATCGAGGGGACCGACGGCATCATCGTCGTGGACACCGGCGAGACGAAGGAGCAGGCAGAGAAGGTCCTCGCCGAGATCCGGAAGACCACGGACAAGCCCGTCGCCGGCGTCGTGCTCACGCACCACCACGCCGACCACGTCCTCGGGACGAGCGTGTTCGTATCGGAAGAGGACGCGAAGAGCGGCAAGGTGCCGATCGTCGGCCACGACTCGCTCGTGTCCGCCTACGTCGACGAGACGGGCATGCTCGCGGAGCTCCAGGCCATCCGCGCGGCGCACATGTACGGCGGGACGCTCGGGCCCGCGGAGCGCGAAGGGAGCAACGCGGGCATCGGGCCGTTCCTCGGCCGCGGCCCGTCCGGGTTCCTCCCGCCGAACAAGACGTTCCACGACGCCCTCTCCCTCACGATCTCGGGCGTGAAGATGGAGCTCCGGTGGGTGCCGTCGGAGGCGGAGAGCGAGATCGCGGCGTACCTGCCGGACGACAAGACGCTGCTCTCCGCCGAGGTGATCCAGGATCACACCTTCCCGAACGTCTACACGATAAGAGGCGCGCGCTACCGCGATCCGCTCCGCTGGGTATCGAGCATCGATCTGCTCCGGACGTTCGACGCGGACCACATGATCCTCCAGCACGGGCCGCCCGTCGAAGGGCGCGCGGAGGTCCAGCGCGTGCTCACGCTCTACCGCGACGAGATCCAGTTCGTGCACGATCAGACGATCCGGCGCATGAACCAGGGGCTCACCGCCCAGGAGATCGCGGAGACGGTCGAGCTGCCCCCGCACCTCGGCGGGGAAAAACCGTGGGGCCGCGAGTACTACGGCACGGTGAAGCATTCCGTGCGGAACATCTACGGCGGCTACGTGGGGTGGTTCCAGGGAGATCCCGTCGACCTCGATCCGACGCCGCGCGCCGAGCTCGCGCGCCGGACGGTCGCGCTCATGGGCGGCCGAGAGAAGGTGCTCTCGGAGGCGAAGCGTTCGTTCGAGAAGAACGACTCGCAGTTCGCGGCCGAGCTCGCGACCCTCCTGATCCGCATCGACACGAGAGACATGGACGCCCGCCACCTCAAGGCGGCCGCGTTCCGGAAGCTCGGATACGCGCAGACCAACGCGAGCTGGAGGAACTTCTACCTCGTCTCCGCGATGGAGCTCGACGACCAGGTGCCTTCGAGCATCTACCTGTACGAGGCGAAGCAGATGCTCGGCCCCGCGTTCCGCGGGCTCCCCGCCGACAACCAGATGGCGACGCTCCCGACGCGGCTCGCCGCCGAGCGGGCGCTGTCGGAAGACGTCGTGGTCGGGGTCCGGTACACGGACGACGCCGCGGCCTTCCGCCTCCACCTCCGCCGCGGTGTCCTGGAGGTCGCCAAGCGGGACGCGGCGGACGCCTCGTTCCAGCTCCGGGTCACGCGGGCGTCGATGGGCGATTTCCTCTCCGGCACGGCGGCGTCGGACCTCGTCGGCCACGGCATCGACGTCGACGGGGACTCCGCGCGCGCGACTCGGTTCCTCGACCTCTTCGAGCGGGCGTTCCGGGAGAAGCCCGAGGTCGTCGTCCGGTGAACGGTGAGCCGCGGGGGGACGCGGCACGCGCGAGGAAGACGTTCCTCGCCCTCGCGGCCGTCGTCACGCTCGGCGTCGCCCACGGCGTGGTCTACGCGCTCCCCTTCGAGGACTCGTTCATCACGTTCCGGTACGCCGAGCACCTCGCCGGGGGGGACGGCCTCGTCTGGAACCCCGGAGAGCGCGTCGAGGGCTGCTCGAGCTTCCTCTGGACGGTGCTCCTCGCCGGCGTCGCGCGCCTCGGACTCCCCGTACCGGGCGTCGCGGTGCTCCTCTCGCTCCTCGCCGCAAGCGGGCTCCTGATCGCGACCTGGGCCCTCGGAAGGAGGCGAGGCCTCCCGCACGGACCCGCGATCCTCGCGGCGACCGGCGTGGCAGCACACGGGACGTTCGCCTACTTCGGCGCTTCCGGGATGGAAACGTCCCTGTTCGCGCTCGCCGTATGCACCGCTGCCTGGCTCGCCGAAGGCACCGACGCGCGGGCCGCGATTCGCGCCGGCGCGATGCTCGGAGTCGCGACCTGGATCCGCCCCGAGGGCCTCGGCTACTCGGGCGCCTTCGCTCTCGCAGAGCTCGTCTCGCGACGGCCGCGGAGGGCTGCCGAAACGCTCGTGCTCGCGCTCGCGCTCGCGACGCCACTGGTCGTGTTCCGGCTCGTGTACTTCGGGTACCCGCTGCCGAACACGTCCTACGCGAAGGCGACGCCGTCCGCCGCGCTCCTCGAGACGGGCGCCGTGTACGCGGTCGCCTTCTTCGTGTCGACGGGGTTCCTGCTCACGGTCCTCGCCGCGCTCCGGGCGGAGCGGAGCGGACGACCATCGGTGTCCGATCGGCGGGCCTGGCTCGTCGTCCTCGCCGCCACGGGGAACGCCGTGCTCGTCGGAGGGGACACGTTCGGCTTCTTCCGGACGTTCCTGCCGGCGCTCGGTCCGGGGTTCGTCCTGATCGCCCGCGCCTTTCGAGGTCCGACCCTGCCGGGGCTCGCCGCGGCATGGGGGCTCGCCTCGGCCTTCGTCCCGCGACTCTCCCAGGGCGGGCTCGGGCCGAGCGACTTCTCCGCGACTCGCGGCATCGCCGCGCTGAACGCGGACTACTTCGCGGTGGGGCGCTTCCTGTCCGAGAACCTGCCGTCCGACGCGACCATCGCGCTCAACGCCGCCGGCATCGTTCCCTACGTCTCTCGGCTCCGCGCGGTGGACATGCTCGGGCTGAACGACGTCCACATCGCACACCATCCCGTGCGCAAGGGAGAGAGCGCCGCGGTCGGACACCAGAAGCACGACGCGGCCTACGTGCTCTCGAGACGTCCCGACGTCATCTTGCCCGGGCTCCCGGTCCTCTCGCCGACCCGGCTCGCGCCCGAAGCCATCGGCTCCTTCTACGCGCGGTATGCGCGGTTCCTGCCCGGCGATCGCGAGCTCTTCGCGAACCCCGATCTCGCGCTCCTGTATCGCCCGGTCGTCGTACCCGTCGGCGAGAAGTACCTCCCGATGTTCGTCCGTCGCTCCGGGGTCTTCTAGATGACCGATCGCGGCCCGAAGAGCGGGTCGACCCTGCCCCCGGTGATCTAGAGAACGCGCTCGATGCGGATCGCGTCTTCCGGACAGGAGACGACGCAGAGCCCGCAGCCACGACAGTCCGCGGCGCGCGGCGTGTACGCCGTCTTCCGGCCGTGAGCGAGCGATCGGAGCTTGCCGAGAAGGCCGAGCTTCGCGAAGTCCGCGTCCGTCATCCGGGAGACGTCGAACACCTGATACGGGCACACGGCCTCGCAGTCCCGCTTTCCTTCGCAGCGACTGCGATCGAGGACGGGCGCCCAGGAGCCGGGCGGATCCCGGCACTCGCTCCCCGGCCGATCCGGATCCGCCGCCGCTCGTTTCGCCTTCTCCGGATCGCGGCTGCGCTCGGGCATCGGTCCGGACGATGACTTCGTCCGGCCGCCGGATCAAGCGGGGGCCGGACGTTCCCGTCGCCCGGGCGCCCGTGCCGCCGCTCCGGCTCGGCCCGCCGATGCGTCCTGATGCTCGGGCCCTTCAGCTTCCGCCGTCCGCGGGCCCGTCGCCGCCCTTGATCGGCGGGCAGGTGCTCTCCGGAATCGAGTGCTTCACCGGCGTCAGCGTGCGGAGGTATGCGGCGATGTCCCGCGCCTCGGACTCCGTCATGCCCGTCTCCTGGAAGCGCGGCATGGTCGGACAGAGTTCTTCGTCCTCGTCGTCGATGCCCGAGAGGATCGCGCGGACGATGAGGTCGTCCGACCACGACGCGATGCCCGTCTCGTCGTCGGGCGTCAGGTTCTGGGGATACGCGTTCGTCTTCTCGTAAGGCACGTCGGAACCCGAGAGCGTCTTCGCGGGATCCGCCTTCGGCGTGTGGCAGGAGCCGCAATCGCGCGCGACGACCGCCTCCTGGCCACGGGCCACCGGATCTTTGGCGTCGCCCGAGCTGCAGGCAGAGAGAGTCGCCGCCGAAAGGATCAGAGCCAGGAGGGGCAATTTGCCCGAGAATCGAATCGAAACCATGTCCGCGTTCTCCACTGTTGACGCCCGTTGACTTGGGCGAGGGCGTAGGTGTCCGGACCACATCCGGGCAGGCAGAGAAACGCACCAGACCGCCCCGCGACGTGCACGATTGACCCGACGGACGACTACTCGCAGCGGATCAATTCGTCGCTGACGGCGCAGTCCTCTCTTCCGCGCTCGCGCGCAAGCCTTTGCGCTCAGGCCGCGGACGCCGGTGGATCGGCGAGACGCTCGAGGCTCGGACGGGTGCCCACGGGAGCGTCCCGACGGGTCGCCGCCAGATCGAGCAGCACGGGGAGAACGACCATGGGGACACCGGCGTGCTGGAGGCGGCGCTGGATGACGAACGCGGTGTCGTTGTGGAGGAGACGGTTCCACGCCGTGTCTTCCTCGAAGATGATCTGACCGGCGACGACGAGCGCCTTCGGGAACTTCTCCACGAGACTCCGCCCGAGCGCCTCCGCCTCGACGGCGACCTCCGTCCCCACGCGGTACTCGCTCGTCGCGCGGAGGCCGAGCGCCGCCGCGAAGCGCTCGTATGCTTCGAGGTTCTTTCTGGTCCGTGCCTCGAGCGCTTCTATCTCGGAGGCGCCCTTGAAGGAGTCCGAGTCGACCACGGCGACCGTCACGAACACGACGGCCCCGAAATGCCCGGGGAACATGCGGAGCAGCGTGAGCAGCGCGTGCCGGCCGAGCCCGCCGTATCCCCCGACGAAGAGGACCGCGACCGGATCCTTCGGCTCGGGCCGCGCGATGACGCCGCCCCCGTCGGGCGAACCGTACATCTCCGGGCGCTCCTCGGGACCGGGGAGCTCGCGATCCAGACGGCGAATGGCGCGGACGACGAGCGCGTAGTGGCGTTTCACCAGGAACGCGAGAGCGGTCACCGCGAGCGTGATGAGCAGCGTGAGCCAGCCGCCCTCCGTGAACTTCTCGAAGACGGTGATGGCCAGGATCACGAGGCAGAGCGCGGACGCGAGGAGGTGCGCCGGCAGATGGCGATACCACGTCGGATCCGTCTTCCGCTTCTGCACCCAGAGACGACTCATCCCGATGTTCGAGAGAGAGAACGTCACGAAGACGTTGATCGAGTACATGACGACCAGGCGGGAGACGTCCCCGCGGGTGTAGACGAGGGCGAGGAACGCCGCCGAGCTCATCAGCGCGACGCCGTTCCGCATCGTGAGGCGCTCGGAGAGCGCCGAGAACCGGTGAGGGAGCCACGAGTCCGTCGCCATGTTCGCCATGACGCGGGGCCCGTCGAGGAACCCCGCCTGCGCAGCGACGAACAGGAGCCCACCCTCGGAGAGCAGCGAGACGACGACGAAGATCTTCCCCACCGGAAACGCCCCCCAGTGCCAGCCCCCGGCGACCGACTCGAAGAGGACCGCGTTCATCGTCTTCCCGTCCTCCGGTCGGGCATGGACGAGAAGATAGGCGAGCAGGATGCCACCGGCCGTGACGGCGAGGGACGTCGCCATCAGGACCATGGTCCGGCGAGCCGTCTCGACGCGCGGCTCGCGCATCATCGCGACGCCGTTCGAGACGGCCTCGATGCCGGTGTACGTTCCGCCACCGAGGGAGTACGCGCGAACGAACAGCGCGAGCGCGCCCCACGTTCCGAGGGCCGCGGTCGCGCCATGCAGGCCGTGGCGGACCTCCGCGGCGACCGCGGGGACGGATCCGACGTGGCCGGCGAGGACGACGACGAGCAGGAGCGCGTGAGAGCAGACGAACAAGGCGAAGACCGGAGCGATCGCCGTGACGGACTCCTTCACGCCCCGCAGGTTCAGCACCGTGAGGACGCCGACCCCGAGGAACGCGAACGGAAGCTTCCACGCGAGGAAGGACGGCGGCAGAAAGCTGAAGATCGCGTCCGCACCGGAGGCGATCGAGATGGTGATCGTGAGCACGTAGTCCACGAGTAGCGCCGCACCGGAAAGGACTCCGACGCGCGGCCCGAGGAGCTTGCTCGCGACGAGGTATCCGCCGCCGCCCGACGGGAACTCCTCGATGATGCGACTGTAGCCGTAGCTGATGACGAACACGGTGAACGCCATCGCGAGCGCGAGGAACACGGCGAGCGACGTGTGCTCTCCGAGCTGGCGGAAGGCTTCGTCGGGGCCGTACGCGCTGGAGGAGAGACCGTCCGCGCCGAGGCCGACCCACGCGAGGAGGGCGACGAGCGACAGCTTGTGGAACGCGTGCGGATCCTTGACGTCCTTGGGGGCGCCGAAGACCGCTCGCCGGACCCGGAGAGCGATGGACATGGATGGACCTCGGGATCGCTGAGGACCGCTCCATCGCTCGGGGCGAGGCCAGTCCTCTCCTGTCGCCTGCGGGGTTAGCTGACGGGCTCGGGCGAGGAGAGCTGCCCGCCGTCGCCGCCCACCGCCCGGGGAGGGCGGGTTGCGGAGACGGTTAGCCCCGAGGGGAGACCGCACTGTTCGAGTGCGGGTGGGTCCCCCGCTGGCCCGCGATTCCGGGCCATTCGGCGTGAGCGGACTTTGCGTCCGCATCACCGAACTATCAAATCAAGATAGGATCAAGATTGGTCACGTTTGCGCGGTTTGCGCGACGACCACGCGGTTTCGGCCGGAGCGCTTCGCCTCGTAAAGGGCGGCGTCGGCCCGGGCGAGCACGGCGGCCTCCGCGTCGCGACACGCGGCGCCCGAGGCGGAAGCGACGCCGACGCTAGCCGTCACGCGGAACGCGCCGTTCGGCCCGGGCATGTCGTGGGCGGCGAGGAGCGCCCGGATTCGCTCGGCGACGGTGCGTCCGCCGTCCGCGTCCGAGCCCGGGAGGATGGCGACGAACTCTTCGCCGCCGAAGCGCGCGGGGATGTCGCCCGTCCGGAGCGCGCTCCGGAGGACGTCGGCGACGGCGCGGAGGACCTGGTCTCCCGTCGCGTGACCGAAGGTGTCGTTCACTTTCTTGAAGTGGTCGACGTCCACCATCACGAGCGCGACGGCAGTTCCGTTCCTGAGAGCGCGAGCGAAGTCGCGCTTGACGGCTTCCTCGAAGGAGCGCCGGTTCGGCAGACCCGTGAGCGGGTCCGTCGCCGCGACGTTCGCGAGCTCGGCGTTCGCGCGCTGGAGCTGGATCGTGAGCTGCTCCTTCTCGGACAGTAGCTGCTCCATCCGCCGCAGGATCTGCTCGTAGTTGACGTTGAGCTCCACCAGGCGCTTGTTCGCGTCGGCGACGAGCTTGCCGACGTCTTCCTGCGCGGCGACGTCCCTGTCGAACGCGCGAGCGGTCTCCGCGACGAGCGCCGGGAGCTTCTCGATCAGCTTCGTGGTCGCGGCGGGGTGGAGCGCGAGGGCCTGCGCCGCCTCGACGGCCGTCTTCTGATTGCGCGTCACGTCGCCGCCCTCGAACACGGCGGCGACGCGCTCCGCCGTCCACGCCACCCGGCCGAGCGCCGACTCCGGCGGTTTCGGCGCGTGGTGGTTCTGGACCGCCTCAACGAGCGCGTCGGGGAGCTTCAGCGTCGCGGCGAGCTCGGCGCCCGCGGTCGGGTGCTCGGGACGGCCGCATGCTCGCTCGTACGTGACGCGATGGAGCGCCGGCATGCGCGCGACCTCCGCGGCGGCGGCGATGTCGGCGCGAGCGGCGTGGAGGAGGCCTATCTCGAGGAAGAGCCCGGCCGTGAAGTGCTCGTCGGGCTGCTTCTCGCCGATCGCCTCGGCGAGGAGGCGCCCCGCGACGGCGCGTCTGAGCGAGTTCGCCAGGAGAACGGAGCCGTCCGGCCCTCGCGGGATCATGTCGCTGACGACGAGGCTGAGCGCCAGGTTCCTGAGCCCGCGGATGCCGAGGAGCGAGCACGCCTGACGGACGTCCGAGACCTTCCGTGGGAGCGCGAACGCAGAGGAGTTCACACCCGAGACCACGCGGAGCGCGAACGCCGGGTCCGCTTCCGCGAGGCGCGTGAGCGCGCTGAGCTCGACGTCGTCGCGAAGCGCTTCCTGGACGATCCGGGTCGCGACGACCGACAGGGGCTTCGAGAACTTCTGCTTGGGAACCAGGGCCACGGTCAATCCTGACTCCCCCCGTTCGAGACGATCGTCCGCGCGATCTCCCGGAAACGCGGCAACTCGGCGAGCACACCGAGCCGGTCGAGGTACCGGACGGGCACCGCCGACAGGTCCTCGCTCGGCTCCGATCCCTCGGCCGCCTCGGGATCGTCCGCGAGGATCGTGGCGAGGTGGACGGCGGAAGGGATCCCGAAGGTGTGCTCGAGGCGGTCGGGGCGACCGTGGTACGCGACGGCCTCGACGACCTGCTGCCGGATGCCCCAGAGGCCCAGCAGGTAGGCGCCGACCCGCGGATGAGTCACGCCGAGCACCGCGTCCTCTGCGGTGATGAGCGGCACGCCGTCGCGAACGTGCCGGTCGAGGGCCTCCGCGAACCGGTGCGGCACCCGCGACGCGAGGACGAGCTGTCCGACCCGGTGGAGCAAACCCGCGACGAAGGCGTCGTCCGCAGCGGGGTGCGGGCCGAGCAGAGCGCGAGCGAGGCGCGCCGTCTTCACGCCGTGCTCCTGGAACGCGTCCATCGAGAAAGCCGAGAGCGCGGCGGGCGGCTGAAACATCCGGACGATCTCGCAGGCGAGCACGAGGGTCCGGAGCTTTTCCAGCCCGAGGAACCCGACGGCCGTCGCGATGGTGGACACCCCTCGCGGCAGCCCGAAGAACGACGAGCTCGAGATCTGGAGCACCTTCGCGGCGATGCCGACGTCGCGTTCGACGATCCCAGCCACTTGCGCGATGGACGCTTCCGGATCGCGGAGCGCCTGGGTGAGCGCGAGGTACGTGGAGGGCGCCGCGGGCAGATCGTTGCTCCTGCCGACCACGCCGCGGACCGCCTCGTTCACGAGCAGGCTCCGGAGAGCGCACGCCCGCTGGAGCGTCCACTGGAGGTTCGCCGCGTCGAACGGCTTCGCCAGGAACTGGTGCGCGAACGGCACCGTGCGGAACACCGCTCGGGGATCCGTCTCGCCGGAGAGCACGATGCGAGCGACGTCCGGGTGCCGCTCCTGCACCGCCGCGAGCAGTCTGCCGCCGCCGAGCGTCGCCATCTGGACGTCGGACACGATGACGTCGACCGCCTTCTGGTCCATGGCCCGGAGCGCGGCGTGGGGATCGGTGAAATACTCGACCTGGAAACCGCCCTCGCGCCCCCTGAGGAGCCGACGGATGCTCCGGAGGACGAGCTCGTCGTCGTCGACGAAGAGGATCCGGGCCACGGATGGCACCGGAAACAGCGAGAGTGCTTCGAGGTGCGTGGTACCTTGCACGGAGACTCCGGACCGGGGTCGGCCCTATCCTCCGAACGACACCCGGGGCTCCGCCTTTAGGCAGAATCGCCACGCGAGCTGCGCTTTTCTCGCGCAAATTCCGCGGTCATGAGGGGTCCCTCCCCCGCCCGCACCGAAGATCGCGCGTTTTTTCAGGCGGGCGTCGGCGCGTCCTCGCTCGCCGACGCGGTGGAGGTGCCGACTCCGCGCGTGGAACGGCCGCTCACGGGCGGCTCGTCCGAGTTCGGCGCGAGCGTTCTCTCCGTCTGTTCCCTACCGAGGAGCAGGAGTCGGATGAGCTCGCACCTGCCGTGAACCTCCGCCTTCCGGAACACGGACGAGACCTGGTTCGCGACCGTCCGCGCGCTCGACGAGCGCTCGAGCCCGATCTCCGCGTTCGTGCGTCCCTCCACGATCCGGAGCGCGACCGCTCGTTCGGCCTCGGTGAGCCGGACGAACGCCTTCCCCCCGACGTCCCTCTCGAGCGCGACGACGCGTTCACCCGGCGCGAGCGGCCCGACCTGGAGCGCGTCCTCCGGAGTCGGATCGAGCGGCGTGTGCGCTCCCTCCACGATCGCCGCGACGAGCACGGCGACCTCCCAGCGTTCGAGCCCCATCTTGTCGAGCGAGCTCCGGAGGTGGGAGCTCACCGTCGTGTGGGCGAGCCCGAAGTCGAACGCGACGAGCTTCTGGCAGTGCCCGAGGACCAGCCGCCGGACGATCGTCTGCTCCCGCCGGGAGAGCCGCCCGCCTTCGCTCCGCCGGGGGCCTCGAAGGACGACTCGAAACCGGGTTCCATCGCGCGAGAGGCGCACGACGCGGAACGACCCGTCGAGGACGCCGTCGACGGTCGGGAGGGGGGAGCTCGATGCGTCGACCAGTGCGGGGAAAGTCGCCATGGGGCGCCCATGAGCACGGGGCGTACCAGCGCCGCGCCAGGCTGCGCCGCTCGGACGAGCGAACCCCGGCCGGGAGCCTCGATGCGAGATCGCCGCGAAAAGCGCGGGAGTGAAGCGAAACTCCCCCGAGAGGGTCGGAACGGCGCGACCGTCCGAATCGTCCACTCCGTTGGACGGTGTACGGGATTCCCGACAGCCTGCCGGAGCCGTCAGTCCTCGAGGTAGTCGAGGTTCCGGCCGTACGTCTCCTCGAGGGACCCCAGGGCCACCGCGGCCAGGGCGAACGCTCCGACCCCGACGGCGATCGCGGCTGTCACGACGCCGACACTTCCGCGAAGCGCCTGGAAGGCGGCCGTCATCGGGACGACGGCGCCGCGAACGACGTTCGGCGCCGTCGTGGTCGCGGTCGCGCGGAGGTTCGTTCCGAAGTGCTCCGCCGCGACGGTGACGAACACGGCCCAGTAGCCCGTGGCCGCTCCGAGGGCGGCCGCGCACAGATACAGAGACGAGAGCGAACGCCCCGCGAACGCGAAGTAGCCGGCCGAGGAGAGCGCCGTCAGGCCGAGGAACAGCCCGATGACCTTCTTCCGGCTGCGAAGGAGCTGCGAGAGAACCCCGCTTCCGAAGTCGCCGAGCGTGGCCCCCGCGTAAAAGGCCATGACCGAGCGTCCCGGATCCGGCTTCGCCGCCAGGCCGAGCGCCGCGCAGAGCTCCGGCGAGAGACCGACGAGGATGCCGACCGCGTACCAGATCGGAACGCCGACCAGCACGACCGCGAGGTATCTCCGCACGCGTTCGCCCTTCGCGAAGAGGAGCGCGAGATCGCCCCGACGGGCGGCGCGCGTGCGGACGGACTCGAACATCCCGGACTCGCTCACCGAGACGCGGAGCGCGAGGAGCCCGAGCCCGAGCCCGCCGCCGACGAAGTAGGCCACCTGCCAGGAAAAGGCGCGCGCGACGAGGGCCGCGACGATCGCGCCGCAGACCCCCACCCCGGCGATGATCGTCGTCCCGAAGCCGCGAGTCTCCGCTTCCAGGATCTCGGAGGCGAGCGTGACGCCCGCGCCGAGCTCGCCTGCGAGGCCGAGACCCGCGGTGAACCGGAGCACGGCGTATTCGGGAACCGTCCGGACGAAGCCGTTCAGCACGTTCGCGACGGAATAGAGGAAGATCGAGCCGAACAGGACGGAGAGCCGGCCGCGCTTGTCCCCGAGGATGCCCCAGAGGACTCCCCCGGAGAGCATCCCGATCATCTGCAGGTTCAGGAGGAGCACGCCCCGGTCGAGGAGCTCGGACTCGGGGACGCCGATGCCTCGCAGGCTCTTCACCCGGACCACGAGGAAGAGGATGAGGTCGTAGATGTCGACGAAGTAGCCGAGCGACGCGACGAGAACGGCGAGGAAGGCGCCGCGCTTCACGTGTGCGACAGCTCTCGCATGAGCGGAGTGTTCGCGTAGCGCTCGCCGGAGTCGCACACCATCGTCACGACGAGCTTGCCGGCCATCTCGGGGCGGCTCGCGACCGCGTGCGCGGCGGCCGTCGCTGCACCGGAGGAAATCCCCGCGAGGATCCCTTCCTCCCGGGCGAGCCGCCGGGCGAACTCGAACGACCGGTCCTCGCTCACGGGGAGCACTTCGTCGATGACCGCCCGATTCAGGATCTTCGGGACGAAACCCGCGCCGATACCCTGGATCATGTGGTGGCGCGGTTTCCCGCCGGAGAGGACCGCGGCCGCCTCCGGCTCCACCGCGACGATGCGAACGCCGGGCTTCTTCGCCTTCAGCGTCTCCCCCACCCCGGTGATCGTGCCCCCGGTGCCGACCCCGGCGACGAAGACGTCGACCGCGCCCTCCGTGTCCGCCCAGATCTCCTCGGCCGTCGTCTTCCGGTGCGCGTCGGGGTTCGCCGGGTTCTCGAACTGGCGGAGCTGGACGGCGCCCGGCGTGGATCGCTCGAGCTCGTTCGCCTTCTCCACGGCCTCTCTCATGAGAGCCCCCGGCGTGAGCACCACCTCCGCTCCGAGGTACCTGAGGAGCGCGATGCGCTCCTGGGACATGCGCTCGGGCATCGTGAGCACGAGACGGTAGCCGCGCGCGGCGGCGACGAACGCGAGCGCGATGCCGGTGTTCCCGCTCGTGCTCTCCACGATCGTCGCGCCGGGCCGGAGGACGCCGCGCCGCTCGGCGTCCTCGATCATCGCGATGCCGATGCGGTCCTTGATGCTCCCGGCGGGGTTCCGCGACTCGAGTTTGACGGCGATCTTCCCCGGCAAGCCCGCGCCGATTCGCGGGAGGTAGACGAGCGGAGTCCGACCGACCGTGGCGGCGACGTCCGGGTGGATCATATCGCGTAATCTTCCACGAAGACCTTCGCGTCCCGCAAGTCGACGAGCACGCGGTCTCCCGCCTCGATTCCGAGCGAATCGATTTCGGCCTTGGACATCTGCACGGTCATCGATTCCCCGTCCGGGAGCTCGAGCGCGACCTTGACCTGCGCGCCGACGCGAGTGAGGCGCTCGACCTTCGCGAGCGCCACGCCTTCCCGTTCTTCGTCCGTGGCGGCGGCCTTCTCCAGACGAACGTCCTCGGGTCGGACGAACGCATGGACGGACGCGCCGTCCTTCGCGCCTTCCGGCGCACTCATGGCCACCGCGCCGACCTCGGCACGCCCGGAGCGCACCGTACCCCGGAGCACGTTCGCTCCGCCGAGGAACGACGCGACGAACGGCGTCGCCGGCCGATCGTAGAGCTCGTGCGGCGCGCCCGCTTGCACGATGGCCCCTTCCGACAGCACGACGACGTGGTCCGAGAGCTCGAGCGCCTCTTCCTGGTCGTGAGTGACCATGATGGTGGTCACTCCGGTCCGTTTCTGGAACTCCCGGAGCCATTCGCGAAGCTCCACGCGGACCTTTGCGTCCAGGGCCCCGAAGGGCTCGTCCAGGAGGAGCACGCTCGGCTCCGTCGCGAGCGCCCGGGCGAGCGCCACGCGCTGCCGCTGCCCGCCGGAGAGCTCCGACGGGAACCGCCCGCCGTACTCCGGGAGCTGCACGAGCGTCAGGAGCTCGGAGACCCTCTTCCGGATCTCCTCCCGCTTTCGCCCGCGGATCTTCATGCCGAAGGCGACGTTGTCGAAGACCGTCATGTGCCGGAAGAGCGCGTAGCCCTGGAAGACGAACCCGACGTTCCGCTCGCGCGGCGAGACGTGCGTGACGTCCTTCCCGCCGATGGTCACGGTGCCGGAGTCCGGCTCCTCCAGACCGGCGACGATGCGGAGGAGCGTCGTCTTGCCGGACCCCGACGGACCGAGGAGCGTCGTGATGCAGCCGGGCTTCGCCTCGAAGGACGCCTCCCGCACGGCGGCGAAGACGTCCCCGAAGCGCTTCGTGATGGACGCGACGGAGACGGTCATCGGGCTGCTCCCGTGAGCGCGGCTCCGGCAGCGCCGGCGGCGCGCCCTGCCGCCACGTCCCGTTCGCGACGGGCCGAGGACGCCCACTCCGCCGCTTGCTTCACGACGAGCGTCACGAGGGCTAAGAGGACGAGGAGCGACGCGACCGCGAACGCGCCGACGAAGTTGTACTCGTTGTAAAGGATCTCGACGTGGAGGGGCATCGTGTCCGTCTCGCCGCGGATGTGGCCGGATACCACGGAGACGGCGCCGAATTCGCCCATCGCGCGCGCGTTGCAGAGGATCACGCCGTAGAGGAGCCCCCACCCCACCTTCCGGAGCGTCACGTGCCAGAGGATCTGCGGACCCGTCGCGCCGAGGGTGAGCGCCGCCTCTTCTTCGTCGTTCCCCTGGGCCTGCATGACGGCGAGGACCTCCCGCGCGACGAGCGGGAACGTCACGAACGTCGTCGCGACGACGATGCCGGGAACGGCGAAGATGATTTTCACGTCGTGCTCCGAGAGGTACGGCCCGAACACGCCCTGGGCGCCGAAGAGCAGCACGAACACGAGCCCCGAGACGACCGGCGAGACCGAGAAGGGAAGGTCGATCGCCGTCACGAGGACGCTCTTCCCCGGGAAATCGTACTTGGAGATCAACCACGCCGCGGCGACTCCGAACACGGCGTTCAGCGGCACGGAAATGCCGGCAACCAGCAGCGTGAGGCCGATGGCGGAGAGCGAGTCCCCGTCCGCGAGGGCGGCGAGGTACGGGCCCATGCCCTTCGAGAACGCGGACGCGAACACGACGCAGACCGGCGCTGCCAGGAACGTACCGAGGAACCCGAGCGCGATGCCGACGAGCGACCACCGCACCCCGGCGCTCTCGGTCGTCACGCGGCGGCGAGGCTTTCGTCGCCGCCCGTGTGCGGCAGCGACCCCGCCGCTCACGGGCCCTCCGCGCGGCGGGACCACCGCTGGAGCACGTTGATGACGAAGAGGAGCCCGAAGGACGCCCCGAGCATGACCGTCGCTATGGCCGTCGCGCCCGCGTAGTCGTACTGCTCGAGCTTCGTCACGATGAGGAGCGGCGCGATCTCCGTCTTCATGGGCATGTTGCCGGAGATGAACACGACGGAGCCATATTCCCCGAGCGCCCGCGCGAGGGACAGCGCGAACCCCGTGAGAAGTGCGGGAAGGACCGCCGGGAAGATCACGAGCCGAAACGTCTGGAGGCGCGTCGCGCCGAGGATCGACGCGGCCTCCTCCACGTCCGCGTCGAGCTCCTCGAGCACCGGCTGCACGGTGCGGACGACGAAGGGGATCCCGACGAACGTGAGCGCCACGACGACCCCGAGCGGCGCGAACGCGACCTTCACGCCGATCTTCTCGAGGAC
>DASZXK010000220.1:0-10801 GCA_035545855.1 Polyangiaceae bacterium | reverse complement strand
TCGGCTTCGTCTCCGCCGGGCCGGGCCTGTTCCTGCCGCTCGGAAGGAGCACGGCGCTCGTCGCGGATCTCCGGCTCCTCGTCTTCCTGCCGACGTCGGGGTTCGCGCTCGGGCTCTCCGCCGGCATCGCGTTCGGGCTCTGAATCATCGGCCGCTGTCCCCACGACTCGGGGTGGGCGCGCCCCCGCCCGTGGACGAGCGGGGGGCGCGCCGAGCGTTCGTCGCGTCTTCCAGCTCGAATCCGCTGGATCAGGTCGTTCCAGCGTCGCGCCCGAGGAGGCACCAGGACGAGCGTCGCCTCGTGTCGGGCGCGATGCTTCCGAAAGCCCGGGTTCGGAGCCTTCGCTTCGGGGGCTTCATGGCGCTCGCTGAACCCGGCTTTCGAGAGAGCGTCGACGGCGAAGAATCGCTCTCGGATTTCGAGAACTGCCGAACAGAGTGCGCCGTCGATGCTCTCTCGGAAGCACACACCCCGCGACTTCGCTTCCCGTTGCGCGGCGCTGCCGAGGGTGTGCACCAGATCTTCCTAGCAGGTCTCCACACCGCCCCATGGCCGCGCGGAACCCGGCTGCCGGGTGAGCACGGACGCTTGGGGCGGTCGGCAGCCCGCCTTGCGGGCTGCCGGGTGGGGCACCCTCGAGCTCTCCGGCGCCGGCGGATCGGCCATGGGCACCTTTTCTGATTCCCGCACCGTTCGCGCATTCCGCTAACGTCCGAGTCTCATGCGTTCGTCCCTCCAGGTGGCGGGCCTCGTCGGACTGGTCGCCCTCGGTGTCGTCGTGCTCCGCGCGCGACGGCATTCTCCCGAGGCGCCGCCGGTCCCGTCCGCCGTCGCGCCGCGTGCTTCCGCGTCGGCGGGGCCTCCCCAGAGACCGGTGGAAGCGTTTCGCTTCGTCGCGCCGCCGCGTCGACGGGGGCCGGAGCTCGTTCCGGTCGCGGGATTCGACGGCGCCTCGGCCGTCGTGACTTCGATCCCGGGCGAATCGCGGGAGATGCGGCGAAAGCGGCTCGCGGAGGTCGCCATGGCGCGGGACGCGATCCGCGGGCGCTATCCGCCGTGGTGCCGGCCCGCCGTGGAGGCGGGCGATCGCTTCGCCCCCGCGGGGATCGAGCGAGTCGTGAAGAGCGGAGAGGGCGACGCGCCCGTGCTTCGACTCACGCAGAGCGCGGAGTTCCTCGGCCCGGGGGAGGTCGCGACCCTCGGCGTCGAGGCCGAGCTCGGGGGGCGCCCCGCTCCGGTCACGATCACTCGCGCCGACCTCATGGCCGCCGGCGACGCGGAGCACCACGTGCTTTCCGCCGTCGAGTTCCGGGACGACGGAAAACCCCCGGACGAGACGCCCGGGGACGGACTCACGACGGGCGCGGTGACCCTTCCGCGGGAGCCGGCCGCGGAGCGGGCGTTCCAGGTCGTCCTCGGGCTCTCGATCGACGGCGTGACGCAGGAGCTCGCATTTCGCCTCGCGCGCCGCAGCGACGCGGGGCGATTCACGGGACGCGTGACGGATCGGCTGGACCACGGTGACGTTGCGTTCGACCTCGGCATGGACGCGAAGCGTCCCGGGACGTGGGCCGTCACGGGCCGTCTCTACGACGCCGCGGGGCGCGGCATGGCGGTGCTCACCGCCGCGGCCGAGCTCCACGGCGGCACGGGCACGGTGACGCTCCGCGCGTTCGGAAAGCTCCTCCGGGACGAAGGCGTCCCCGGCCCGTGGGTGCTCCGGGACGTCTCCGCCTTCCTCGTCGGCGACGAGGGCGCCGCGATCGGTCCCGACGGGGCCCAGCACAGGACGCGCGCGTACGCGCTCACGGATCTCGGAAACGATCCGTGGTCCAAGATCGAGAAGAAGGCACCGCCGCCGGGACCGTGAGCGGTCAGACGGGGCGGAGGGACTCGTGCATCGGCAGGAACGCCTGCTCGACGGCGCGGTAGTCCACCTCGACGTCCAGACGGGCGAGGACCGAGAAGAACCCGAGCTGGAGGCGATTCAGGAGCACGGTGCTCTCCGGCAGGGGGACGAAGTTACTCCCTTTCTTGAACGCGTCGCGCTTGAGATCGTAGAGCCCGGTCACGAGACCGCGCACCCACTTCCGCGTGATCCGGTAGGGCGAATGGAACACCGGTTCCATGCACGCGCGGAGGTAGTCGACGAACACCGTCTCGTAGGTTCCGCCCTTCGCGTCGACGATGGCGGCGGCGTGGCTCGCGAAGGCGGCCTCGTTGCGGGCGATCGCGGCGCGATGCGCCTCGCGGGAGTGCCACTGCACCTCGGGTGAGAGCATCTGCACGCAGCCGAAGTCGAGGAACACGACGGTGCCGTCCGGGCGGAAGAGGTAGTTCCCGGGGTGCGGATCGGCGTTGAAGAGCCCGCCCGTCAGGATGGATTCGTAGACGAAGCGCCAGAGCGTCTCCGCTGCCTTTCGTCGGATCCGCTCGCCGTAGGTCGAGAAGGAATCCAGGTCCACGCCCTCCATCAGGTCCGTGCAAAGGACACGCCGGGTCGAGCGGGCCGCGACGACCGAGGGCACGACGACGTCCGGATCGCCCGCGTGGAGCGCGCGGAAGCGTTCCTGCCACGCCGCTTCCTTCCGGTAGTCGAGCTCGTCCCGGAAGTGGCTCGCGACCTCCTCGTACAGGCGCTGGGCCTCGAGCGCGCTCGGCGCGACGGCGCCCACGAGTCGCGCGACGACCGCTCCGTTCGAGAGGTCGCTCTCGAGCGCTTCCTCGATGCCGGGGTGCTGGACTTTCACCGCGACCTTGCGGCCGCCACGCAGCGTCGCGCGGTGGACCTGCCCGATCGACGCGCTCGCGAACGGCTGCTCCTCCCAGGTCTCGAACAGCTCGGCGATCGGCGCCTTGAGCTCGGATTCCACGATCGCGCGGATCGCCTCCGGCGGGGAATGAGGCGCCCGGGAGCGGAGCTCCCGGAGGGCGTCCTCCATGACGGACTCGTAGGCCTCCGGGACGAGCCCGTCGACGTAGCTCGCCATCTGCCCCACCTTCGTGGCGAGCCCGCGGAGCGAGCCGAGGCCCTCGGCGGCCTTCGCGGCCGCCTGAGTCACGTCGCGGGAAACGAGGAGCCCCATCGTCGCCTCGGCCCCGGCACGGGAGAGCTGCGACAGTCTTCGCCATCGACCGACCGGAACCGAGCCGTCGCGGCGGGACATATTCGCATCACTCTACCAGGAGCGGTCGCGCCCGCGCGACCGCCTTCCCACCCCGTGGGATGAGCGCCATGATGCGAGAGGTCAACGGGCACGGACCTTCGCATGGGAACACCGCACGTCGTGATCATCGGGGGCGGGTTCGGGGGCCTCAATGCCGCGAAGGCGCTCCGTCGAACGCCGGTACGCGTCACGGTGGTCGACCGGGAGAATCACCACCTCTTCCAGCCGCTCCTCTACCAGGTGGCGATGGCCGGGCTCAGCCCCGCGGACATCGCCGTCCCGATCCGCTCGGCGCTCTCCGGGCAGGAGAACACCCAGGTCCTCCTCGCGGACGTCACGCGCGTGGACCTCCCCGGAAAGGCCGTGGTGCTCGAGTCCGGCGAGCGCCTCTCCTACGACTACCTCGTCGTCGCCGTCGGCGCGAAGACGAACTACTTCGGTCACGAAGACTGGACCCGTCACGCGCTCGGCCTGAAGACCCTCGACGACGCCGTGGAGATCCGGCGGCGCGTGCTCCTCGCGTTCGAGGCCGCCGAGCGCGAGGAGGACGCGGACGCGCGCCGTCGTCTGCTCACGTTCGTGGTCATCGGCGGTGGACCGACCGGCGTCGAGATCGCAGGTTCCCTGGTCGAGCTCGCGCGCTTCGTGCTCGCGAAGGATTTCCGCCGCATCCGGGACGAGCGGGTCCGCGTCGTGCTCGTGGAAGCGACGGACCGGCTCCTCCCGGGAGGGTTCGACGCGGCGCTCGCGACGAGCGCGAAAGGACAGCTCGAGGAGCTCGGCGCGGAGGTCCGGCTCGGAACCCGGGTGACCGGCATCGACGAGCACGGCGTTCGCCTCGAAGGCAGCGTCATCGAGGCGAGCACGGTCCTCTGGACCGCGGGCGTCCGGGCGAAGCGCCTCGCCGAGACGCTCGGCGTGGAGCTCGATCGCTCGAGCCGGGTGAAGGTGCTCGAGGACTGCTCGATTCCGGGGCATCCGGAGGCGTTCGCCGTCGGCGACGTGGCCTGCTTCGTTCCGGCGGGAGACAAATCGCCGCTTCCTGGCGTGAGCCCGGTCGCGATGCAACAGGCGCGCTTCGTGGCGAAGGTCATTCGCGCGCGAGCGCTGCGCCAGGACCCGCCGCGGACGTTCCACTACCTGGACAAGGGCATCATGGCGACCATCGGGCGCTCGCGCGCGGTCGCGCAGACCGGCGGCCTCAAGCTCTCCGGCGGCATCGCGTGGCTCGCGTGGCTGCTCGTCCACATCTTCTATTTGATCGACTTCCGGAACCGTCTCGCCGTGCTCTTGAACTGGACGTTCAACTACCTGACGTACGGCCGAGGCGCTCGCCTCATCACCGGGGAGCGGGTCTTCGAGCGGGCGCTCCGGCTCGCTGCGGCCGCGGAGCGCGCCGAGTCCGTTTCCGAGGCCTCGCCGGCGAGCCCTCCTTCGTGACGCCCGGCTTCGGGCCACGCGCGGCGCGCCTCTTCCACACCCTGCTCGCGCTCCTGTTCGCCGTCGCGTGGGTATCTCTCGCCTCGCAGGTCCGCGTCCTCATCGGGAGCCGCGGGCTTCTCCCGCTCGGCGAGTTCGCGGGCTCGCTCCCGCCGGACATTTCGTTCGCGGACGTCCCGTCCTTCCTCCGGCACGGCGCGAGCGACGAACTGCTGTTCCTCGGTTGCGTCGCGGGCACGGCGCTCGCGGTGCTCGGTTCGGTGGGCGTCGCGCCGCGCCTCCTCATGGCGGCGGGGACGCTCCTCTACCTCTCGTACGTCGTCGTGTGCCGGAACTTCCTGTCGTTCCAGTGGGACAACCTGCTCCTCGAGTGCGGGGCGCTCTCGCTCCTCCTCTCCCCCCGGAGGCCGGGACGCGCGGCCGTGTTCGTGCTCCGCGTTCTCCTCTTCAAGCTCTACTTCGAGTCGGGCATCGCGAAGTACCAGAGCTACCTCGGCGACTGGAGAGACGGCACGGCGATGCACTACTACTACGAGACGGCGCCGCTCCCCGCCGGGCTCGCCTGGTACGCGCACCACCTCCCGGACTGGTTCCACGCGCTCGAGAGCCGTGGGGCGCTCGGGTTCGAGCTCCTCGTCCCGCCGTTCATCTTCCTCGGACGCCGCGGACGTCTCTTCGCGCTCGCCGTGTTCACCGGGTTCCAGCTCGTGAACCTCCTCACGGCGAACTACGGGTTCTTCAGCCACCTCGCGCTCGCGCTCTCCGTGGTGCTCCTCGACGAAGCGGACGTGTACCGCATCGAGCGCTGGGCGCGGGACACCATGCACCTCGAACCGGTGCTTCGGCCCTTCCGCGCCGTCCGGACGTTCGTCGCGCGCAGGGTCCGCCTCCCGTCGCCGAAGACGGACGAGGGCGGCACGCTCCGGTTCCTCTTCCGAGTCGGCGTCGCGACCGTGAGCGTCGCCGGCTACCTCCTCGTCTCGCTTCACGGCGCCCTCGACGCGTTCGGCGGCGCCGACGCGGAAACGCCGTCGACCGCGAGCACGCTGTCCGCGCGGCTCGCGCCGTTTCGCGTCGTGAACACGTATCACCTCTTCGGTCACATCACTCGCGAGCGCATCGAGCCCACCTTCGAGACGTCCGACGGCGCTCGCTTCGTCGAACAGGACCTCCGGTACAAGCCCGGAGACCCGTCGCGCCGCCCCCCGTACGTCGCGCCGCACCAGCCGCGCGTGGACTTCCTGCTCTGGTTCTACGGGCTCTCGTACGAACGCGGCGTCCCGGCGTACGTCCGGACGCTCCTCGCGAGGCTCTGCGACGACCCGGACGCCGTGCAGGGGCTCTTCGCGGCGCCGCTGCCTCGCGCTCCGATGGCGGTCCGCGTCTCCTTCTACCGGTACCGGTTCACGTCGCGGGACGAGCGCGCGGCGAGCGGCGCCTGGTGGACGCGTGAACTGCTCCCGGGCGCGCGGACCGTCGGATGCGCGGCGACTGCGACGCGTTGAGCGCCCGAAGCCGTCAGCCGTGGGGCTTCCAGAAGAAACCGCGGGACGCGCGATCGCGTCGGAACTCGGCGAGTCGCTCGAAATCGAGGTCGAAGACGGTGACGGCGCCGCTCACCGGCGAAAAGAGCTCCGCGGGCGAGACGCGCGTCGGATCGGCGAAGCCGGCGACGCCGCTCGCGGAGAGCCGGCCCGGCACCGGGACGTGCGCCCAGTCGGAAACGCCGACGAAGGTCCCGAATTCGTACGCGCGTGCGACCGAGAGGTGCTGCCAGAGCGCGCGCGAGTAGTCCGGCGTCGGCTTCCTCGAGACGGAGAACGAGGGTACGAGCACGACCTCCGGTGCGCGGCTCGCGCGGTCGTAGACGTCCGAGAACCAGAAATCGGCGCACACGAGCACGAGCATCGGGTGCCCGACGATCGTCACCTCACCGAGGGTGGAGCCCGGCGCGACGCGAGCACGCTCCTCCGCGTACGGCCGGAGCTTTTCGTAGGACGCGAGCACGTCCCCCTGGCGATTCACGACGATGCCCGAGTTCACGACGTGTCCGTCCCGGACGGCGTGGTGCGAACCACCGACGACGTGACACCCGAGGGTCCGCGCGAGCTCGCGGACGCCGCCTTCGTACTCGCTCCGCGATTCGCGAAGGTCGTAGTGCTCGGGGAGGAGCACGACGTCTTCCTCCGACAGCGTACCCGCGAGCGGCGCGACGGATTCCGCGACGACGCGGTAGTTCGCGATTCCGCTTTCGTATTCGAGCGCAGGCTGCGTGAGAACGAGCTTCATCGTGCGAGGCGTGCAAGGGTGGGGGGGGCGGTAGACCACCATACCCCCTGGACAACGCCCCCTGATCGGCCAAACTCGTCCCTCCCGGTCGGCGGATGAGCCGTGCCCGGGGCTACCTGCTGCTGCACGCCCCGTGAGCCGCTTCTCCTTCGCCCTGCCCCTCCTGGTGGTCTCTTTCGCCGTCCCGGCGTGCACGGAGGCCTTTCACGGCGCCGCGTCGTCGGGTGAGCACCCGTCCGTGGACGGCGGCACCGGCGGATCCCGAAGCGGCGGGAGCGGAGGAGCGAACGGCGGCGCGAGCGGGTCGGGAAGCGGCGGCGCGTCGGGTCACGCCGGCGGAGCGAACGAGAGCGGCGGCGCCCACGGCGGCACGACCGACTCGGGGAGTCCCGTCGTCCACTCCGACGCTTCGGCGCCGCCCGTCGATTCCGGCGTGACGGTCGAACCGGCCGAGACGGGCTCGCCCCCGCCGCCCGTACCGACGGACGGCCTCGTGCTCTGGCTTCGCGCCGACCTGGGGGTCACGACGACCTCGGGCAGCAAGGTGAGCATCTGGACGGATCAATCCCCCGCTCACCAGGACGGAATCCAGACGGCGTCGAACCTCTCTCCGATCCTCGTGGCGGACGGGATCTCCGGGAAACCGAGCCTCTCCTTCGACGGCGTCGACGACTACATCCGACTTCCGAGCGGCTTCTCGGACTTCCAGAACGGCGTCTCCGTGTTCGCCGTCGTGGACGTTCCCGCGGAAACGACGAACTGCAGCGCCATCGTGGAGTTCTCGAACGGCTCGGAGATCGACGACGTCTCGTTCGGCTTCTGGCAGCAGAAGCTCCAGTACGAAGTCGTCGACGGCTACGTCAACGACGGGACGTACGACCCGGACGTCCCCGCCCTCGTCGGCGTCGTGCACCGCACGAGCGGGGATCTCCAGGTCCGGCGGAACGGAAACTCCGAAGGAGAGGCGCAGTTCGCGCTCCCCGGGGTCGTCGATCGCACCGAGGCGAACGTCGGGAAGACGCTCTACGCCGGCTGCGGCCTGTTCGGCGGTCTCCTCGGCGAGCTGCTCGTCTACAATCGGGCTCTCGGCGATCGCGAGCTCCTGGATCTCGAAGCGGCGCTCCGCGCCCGCTGGTCCTGCTGCGCAAACTGAGGCCGCCCCTCAGCGGCGGAGCAGGCCCTTCAGGAGCTGGAGCGCGAGCAGGACGACCATCGGCGAGAGGTCGAACCCTCCCGCCGGCGGGAGAACCCGGCGAACGAGGCCGAACACCGGCTCGGTGACGGAGTCGATCGCACGCCCGACCGAGCTGTCCCGCGCTTCCGGGATCCAGGAAATGATCACCGCGGCGAAGACGACGAGCGAGTAGAGGTCGACCAGGCGATAGAGGAGCACCCCGGGAGCATCGACTCGGGGCGCGAATTGTCAAGCGCGGCGGCTCGGAAGCTGGTCGATCGGTTTCGGGCAGAGGTTCCGGATCTTGCAGCTTCCGCACTCGGCGCCGCGCCAGATCCGGTCGAAACGGGACTGGGCGCCGTCGAGCAGGACGTCGTCGTCGGTGGAGAACCCGAGCTCGAAGTTCCGTCTGCCGTCCCCCTTCGCGCCGAGGCCCGCGCCGGTGAAATTCGCGCTACCGAGGTAGAGATACGCGCCGTCCACCGCGATCATCTTCAGATGGACCCGCGGACAGTGGCGCATCTCGAACGCGGGTGGAGCGAGCTCCCGCTGCTTCTTCAGGGAAGCCCGGTACGGACGGGACGGGAGCGCTCCGTGCAGGATCCGGATCTCCACGCCCCTCCGGACCAGGTCCGCGAAGTGTTCCGTGATGGAGACGTACCTTCCCCGGGCGCGCGCCCGGGTTCCGACCGGGGCCTCGAGGTGCACGTCCTTCAGGTTCGCGGTGCCGATCCACACGGAGACCTCGGCGCGGGACAGCGCGCCCGCGACGATCTCGTCGTAGTGACGCCGATCGACGACGAGCTCGACGGCGGCGAGCCGCCGCTCGGGTTCGACCGCGGCGGAGGACGCGGTCGAAACGGAGGATCTCGACCGGACGCGACGGGGCATCCTCCGAGCTTTCCGCGCGGACTACCCGGAGCGCAAGTCGGAGGCGCGGCAGATGCGGTTCTTGCCCGTGCGCTTCGCGTGGTAGAGCGCCTCGTCCGCGCGACGAAAGAGAGCGGTCGCGTCCCCGGCGTCCGCCGGGGCGGACGCGACGCCGATCGAGATGCCGGGGTGGAGGCGAAGCCCCTCGTGCACGAAGGGGTGAGCCTGGATGGCGTGGAACACCTCTTCGGCGACGGCGTGGGCGAGGTCGGCCGTGTGCTCCGGCAGCGCGACGATGAACTCGTCTCCGCCGAAGCGGCACGCGAACCCCCTCCCCTGGATCGCCCTCCCGATGAGCTTCCCGGATTCGGCGATCGTGTAGGCGCCGAAGAGGTGCCCGTGCGTGTCGTTGATCTGCTTGATGCCGTCCAGGTCCATCGCGAGGAGCGAGACGGGGCGTCCCGCCGCGAGCGACGCCGGCACGAGCGCGGCGAGCTCCGCGTCGAACCGGCGACGGAGATAGAGACCCGTGAGATCGTCGATGTGGACGAGCTCCGCGATGAGCTCGGAGTAGGCCTTGTCCGCGTCGTCCTGGACCTCGAAGCGGACGATGCTCGGCCCGAACGCGATCTTGTCGTTCGGGCGGAGCTCGACCTCCGTGATCTTCGAGCCGTTCACGAACGTGCCGTTCGTGCTCCCGAGATCCACGAGCGTCCACGACCCGCCGCGGTCCTGGAGCACCGCATGACGCCCCGAAACGCCCGGGTCGGGCAGCACGAGAGACGACTCCGGATCCCGGCCGATGAGCGTGTTGCCCTGCACGTTCACGCGCGACCCGACGGCATTGCCCGACATCACCACGAGCGCCGGGCGATACTTCGCCCGCACCGCCTGGCGAAGCTTGTCGCCGGCGAGATCGGTGTCGCTGAGCTTCAGGGTTTCGGCCATCGGGACGGCCCGGATCCGGGCTCGCCCGGAAGAATAGCGCCGATTCAGCGGCGTCGAGTCGCCTCTTCGAGGACCTCGGCCATCCGGGCCTCGAGCTCCGCGCTGTTCACGGGTTTCGTCACGATCGGGGGCCCCGGGGCCTCCGCCCGCGCGCGCTCGATCTGGGAGTTTTTGCCGGAGACGAAGACGATGCGATCGGCGAGATCGGGCCATCGCTCGCGGATCTGCTGAGCGAGCTGGATGCCGTCCATCTCGGGCATCTTCAGATCGCTGATGATCACGTCGGGCTTGTTGCGCTCGATCTCCGCGGTCGCGGCCTTTCCGTTCTCGGCCGTCGTGACGCGGTACCGCTTGAACGTCCGCGCCATGGATCGCCGGACCACGGGGTCGTCGTCCACGACGAGGACCCGGAGCGCGTCGGGCCCGGGCGGGACGGACGTGGCACGCGGCTCGGGCGCGGGCGCTCGAGTCGGGATCCTGGTGCCGGAGACGGGCGCGGGGCTGATGCTTCGCTCGGGAGCCAGTGAAGTGCGCTCTCGACGGAGCTGGCGCTCCATGGCCTCGGCGACCGCGCTCCGGAGCTCCTCGAGGTGGAGCGGCTTCCGCAAGCACTGGAGACGCTCGACGTGAAGGCGCGTCACGAGCGAGGCGACCCCTTCGTCCCGGGTGACGAGCACGGCCTCGAAGTCAGCGCGCTCCGTGCGGAGCCGCCCGAGGACGTCCAGGCCGCGCACGAGCGGCATGTCGTCGTCCACGACGAGCACGGCGGAGTTCGTGGCATGGAGCTCCCGAGCCGCTCCTTCCACGGTGGTCACCTGGACCACGTCGAACCCCGATCCGCCGAGCGAGGCCCGGAGGAGCTCCGCGAGCATCCGTTCCCCCTCGACGACGACGAGACCGCGCTGCCGGCTT
>DASZXK010000219.1:0-34426 GCA_035545855.1 Polyangiaceae bacterium | reverse complement strand
CCAAATCCTGGGCGACTTGCATGATCGTTCGGTCCCCTCGACGGGCCAGGCGGACCGCGTCGACTCTGTAGCTCTCGTCGTAACTTTTCGTGACACGCATCGGTTCCTCCGATGGCGTCAACGGAACGGGGGGAGGCTCAGACTAGCAGTCTGACGGGCAGCCCCAGCTCCCTTCGGTCGCTGGATCGCTGCGGCAGGGAGGCGGAGGATGGGACTAGCAGTCTGACGGGCAGCCCTAGCTCCCTTCGGTCGCTGGCTCGCGTTCGGCAGGGAGGCGGAGGATGGGACTAGCAGTCTGACGGGCAGCCCTAGCTCCCTTCGGTCGCCGGCTCGCGTACGGCAGGAAGGCGGACGATGGGACTAGCAGTCTGACGGGCAGCCCTAGCTCCCTTCGGTCGCTAGCTTGGTCTGCGGCGGGAACGCGGACGCTGGAAAGGCAGTCCTAGCTCCCTTCGGTCGCTAGCTTGGTCTGCGGCGGGAACGCGGACGCTGGAAAGGCAGCCCTAGCTCCCTTCGGTCGCTAGCCCTAGCTCCCTTCGGTCGCTAGAAGAAGTTTCCGATCGTGAATTCGAAGACGTTCGTTTCTTCGTAGGGGAGGGGCTTGAAGGGGAAGCCCCACTCGAAGCGGAGCGGGCCGAGGGGCGAGAACCAGCGGATGCCGAAGCCCCACGACGTGCGGAGCGTGAGCATGTCGTTCGGGAACTTGAAGCACGGGTTCGCGGTCGCATCCACGGCGGCGCTGTTGCCCGCGGTGCAGTAGACGGGTTCGAGGTTCCAGGCGTTGCCGGCGTCCGTGAAGAAGACGCCGCGGATGCCGACGGCGTCCACGATGGGGAACTCGAGCTCGAGGTTCTGGTAGTACTCGAGGTTGCCGCCGATGTTCGCGCCGTTCAGGATGGGCGGGCTGTTCGGGTCCGTGTTCGCGGTGAGCGGCAGGCGGGGGCCGAGCGTGCGGAACCGGAAACCTCGGACGTCGAAGATGCCGCCGAGGAAGAAGCGCGCGAAGATGGGCACGCCGTCCGCGGTCGGGCTCGTGACGATGCCCGCTTCCTGGTTCAGCTTGAGGACGATGCCCAGGCCGAGCGGGTAGAAGTAGCGGCCCGTGAAGCGGTTCCGGAGGAACTCGTTGTGGGACCCGAACATCGGGGACGCGAGCTCCGTCGAGCCGCGGAGGTAGATGCCCTTCGTCGGGAAGAGACGGTTGTCCCGCGTGTCGTAGGTGAGCGCGGGGCGGACGCTCGAGGTGAAGCCGTCGTTGAAGAGGTTCGCGAGAGGGAGGCTCGTGAAGAGGCTGACGACGCTCGACGTGCCGAAGAACGTCGACGCCGGTTCCGTGCTGACCCGGTCGATCTCGGCCGTGTACGTGATGGTCGCCTGGAGCTCGGGCTCGATGATCGGGTAGCCCCAGGTCACGCTTCCGCCGAGGCTCGACTGCGAGAAGTCCGCGTACGCGCGAAGCTGATCGAAGAGCTCGACCTGGAAGTTGAAGGGGCTGTCGAGGAAGTACGGCTCGAAGTAGCGGATGTTCACGAGCTGGCGGAGCCCGCTCACCTGGGCGTTCAGCGCGAGGCTCTGCCCGTTGCCGAACAGGTTCGCCTGCTGGACCTGCGCGGTCGCGATGAAGTTCTCGATGCTGGAGAAGCCCGCGCCGACCTGGAAGGTGCCCGTCGGTCGCTCCGTGACTTCCACGATGCACTTGATCTTGCCGGGCTCGGAGCCTTCCCCGGTGGAGACGTCCACGCGCTCGAAATAGCCGAGGGCCGTGATGCGCTGCTTGGACCGCTCGAGGAGCGTCTCGGAGTACTTCTTCCCCTCGATGATCTCCATCTCCCGACGGATGACCTTGTCGCGCGTCTTCGTGTTGCCGGTGATCTCGATGCGCTCGAAGTAGACGACCGGGCCGCGGACGATCGGAACGACGACGTCCACCTCGTGCGTCACGGGGTCGAGCTTCGTCTCCGGGTTCGCCTCCACGTTGGCGTAGCCGGCGTCGTGGTAGAGCGTGCGGACGGCGTTCAGGTCGTCCAGGAGCTCGGCGCGGTTGAAATAGTCGCCGGGCTTCGCGCGCACCATGTTGCGGAGGTGACGCCGGCCCTCGAGAGGCTCGACCTCGCGCCCGTCGGGGCCTCGCTCGTAGATGCGGAGCTGCCGGATCTTGAACCGCGGCCCCTCGTCGATCGTGATGGAGACCTCGATGCCGTTCCGGTCCGGCGTCAGCATCACCCGTGGCGTGCTGATCGACACGGCGAGGTAGCCGCGGTCGTAGTAGAGCGCGGAGAGGATGGCGATGTCCCGCTCGAAGGCGTCCTGACGGAACGGGCCGCCGGAGCCGAAGGACAGGAAGCTCGACGCGCCCGTGAACATGACCGCGCGGAGCTCTTCGGTGGAGACCGACTCGTTCCCGATGAACGTGACGCGGCGCACGCTCACCTGGTTGTGCTCGGCGATCTTGAACTTGACGAAGACCTCGTTGTCCCGCTGCGGGAGGATCTCCGCCTTCGCCTCGGCGAGGAAGTATCCCTTCTCCGCGTACATGTCGCGGATCTTCTGGATGCTCCGCTGGATCGCCGGGTGCGAGAGGACGGTGTTCTCCTTGAGCTCCACCGCTTCCTTCAGATCGTCGTCGTCTATGGCGTCGTTGTCGTCGAACTCCACCTTCGCGACGTTCGGCCGCTCGCGGACGGTGAAGCGGAGCGTCACGCCGGCGTCCGAGCGCTGGAGGTCCACCTCGATGTCGTCGAAGAACCCGGAGCCCCAGAGCTCCTTCACGTCCTTCGTGAGCGCCTCCGGCGCGAACGTCTGACCGACGCGCTCGCGGAGGTACGAACGGACGTCGTCCTTCGTGACCCTCCGGTTTCCGTCCACCTCGATGCCGATGATGGGATACCCGCGCGCGAGCTCGACCTCGCCCTGCGTGCTCGCGGGCGGACGGGTCACCGGCTGCGGGACCGGGGTTTCCTCCGCGAGCGCCGGACGGCCCACGAACAGCAGTGCGAGCACCCACAGCAGGCGGAAGCACCTCGAGGCGACCGTTCGTCGTCCGGTGGCGCTGTCCTGCATCGTGGTCGGGTTCGGGGCGGGGTTTGGGGGAGAGGGAGGGGAAGGGCCCGGGCCCCGTCCGGGGGTGACCGCCGCGCCTGAGCGCGAAAAACCCGCGCCTCCCGTAGCCCATGGGCGCCGCCGTCTCAAGCAAGACAGGCCTCCCGGGATGCTCCCGGGCTGCGAAATCAGAACGGGTTTTCGGGATCCGGCCCGGCGGCCTAGGAATGGCCGAAATCTTGACAGGTGTTTAGTCCCCTGCGCACCTGGGCCCCCGATTGGCCGAGCGCGGCCGAGGACTTCGCGTGGCGGAAGACAAACGACCTAGAAAACGTGGGGGATCGGGCGGAGAAGACGGCGGACCGCGGAAGCGGCGGAAGGGGTCTCCCGAGCAGCCGAGCCTCTTCGATCGGGACTCGGCGGAGACCGTCCCGCTTCACGACATCGCCGAGACCCGGTACCTGAACTACGCGCTCTCCGTCATCACGAGCCGGGCCCTTCCGGACGTGCGTGACGGCCTGAAGCCGGTCCAGCGGCGGATCCTCTTCTCCATGTGGCGCGAGCGGCTCACCGCGGACGCCAAGCACCGGAAGTGCGCGAAGGTCGTCGGCGACGTCATGGGCGGCTACCACCCCCACGGCGACAGCGCCATCTACGACGCGCTCGTCCGCATGGCTCAGGGGTTCGTCATGCGCGTGCCCCTCGTCGAGGGCTCGGGGAACTTCGGCTCTCCCGACGGCGACCCGGCCGCCGCCATGCGGTACACGGAGTGCCGCCTCGCGCCGGTCGCCGGGGAGATCCTCGGCGAGCTCGATCAGAGCACCGTCGCGTTCCGTCCGAACTACGACGGCACGAAGAGCGAGCCCGTCGTCCTTCCGGCGAAGCTCCCGACCCTGCTCGTGAACGGCGCCTCCGGGATCGCCGTCGGCATGGCGACGAACATCCCGCCGCACAACCCGGAAGAGGTGTGCGCGGCGTCCATCCGCCTGCTCGACGCGCTCCGCGAGGACAAGGACCTCTCGTCGCGCGAGCTCTGTCGTACCGTGAAGGGGCCCGATTTCCCGACGGGCGGGCAGATCATCTCCACCGTGGAGGAGATCAAGCAGATCTACGAGTCCGGTCAGGGCACCGTGAAGGTGCGGGCCACCTGGGAAAAGGGCCCGGAGACCCGCGGCGGGAAGACGATCTTCATCACGAGCATCCCGTACGGGATCAACAAGGCGACGCTCGTCGAGCGCATCGCGGAGGTCGTCGTCTCGCGGAAGATGCCGCTCCTCCTCGACGTGAAGGACGTCTCGACGGACGACACGCGCATCGCCCTCGAGCTGAGGAAGGACGCGGACGAGCAGAAGGTGCTCGCCTACCTCTACAAGCAGACCCCGCTCCAGAACGGCTTCGCCGTGAACCTCACGTGCCTGGTTCCGACGGACAACGAAGAGGTGGGGCGGCCCGAACGCCTCGATCTCCGCGCCATCCTCTGGCACTTCCTGAACTTCCGGCTGAAGGTCGTGACGAAACGCCTCGAGTTCGAGCTCGGCGAGCTCGAGCGGAGGATGCACATCCTCGAAGGCTTCGCGATCGTCTTCGACGCCCTCGATCAGATCCTGAAGATCATTCGAGCGTCCGACGGCAAGGCGGACGCCGCGAAGAAGATCATGGCGAAGTTCAAGCTCGACGACGAGCAGACCGACGCCATCCTCGAGCTTCGCCTCTACCGCCTCGCGAAGCTCGAGATCCTCGTCATCGAGGAAGAGCTCGAGAAGAAGAAGAAGCGCGCCGGCGAGATCAGGAAGCTCCTCAAGGAGGCCGGATCGAAGGGCATCTGGGCCATCGTCCGTTCGGAGCTCCTCCAGGTCTCGGAGACGCTCGGCAAGGCCGCGAAGCGGAAGACGATCATCGAGAGCGTCTCGGAGGAGCCCGAGTTCTCCGAGGAAGATCTCATCGTCGCGGAGGACAACCACGTCCTCCTCACGCGAGACGGCTGGGTGAAGCGCCAGAAGGAGATCAAGGATCCTTCCGCGACGCGCCTCCGCGAGGGCGACCAGGTGCTCGCCGTCGTCGCGGGCTCCACCAAGGCGACCGTCGTCTTCTTCTCGAGCTTCGGCACGGCGTACACGTGCCGTTTCGTGGACGTGCCCGCGACCACGGGCTACGGCGAGCCCATCCAGAAGCTCTTCAAGACGAAGGACGGAGAGACAATCGTCGCGATGGCGTCGCTCGATCCTCGGCTCACCGGGAGCCTCGCCGGGGACGAGGAGCACTACCCCGAGACGTTCGCGGTCGCCGCGAGCTCGGACGGCATGGCGCTCGCGTTCGGGCTCGAGCCGTTCCTCGAGCCGAGCACGCGGAGCGGTCGCCGCTTCGCCAAGGTCTCCGAGGGCGCGACCATCGTGAACGCCGAGATCGCGCACGGGGACGAGACGGTGATTGCCGCGAGCGTGAAGCGGCGCGCCCTCCTCTGCGGAGTGGACGAGATCAGCTATCTCGCCGGCCCGGGCAAGGGCGTCACGCTCGTGAAGCTCGCGGACGACGACAAGCTCCTCGGCATGAAGCTCGCGAGGGACGACAAGGACACGCTCGTCGTGAAGACGAGCATGGGCGGCGAGCAGCGCATCAACACCGCGCGCTACGAGAAGACGGGACGCGGCGGCAAGGGCCGCGAGGTCGTGAGCCGCGGGACGCTGACGGAGCTCGTCCTCGAGGCGCCTCCGCCGCCCGCGCCGTTCCCCGGGGAAGGAAGCTGAGCGATGGCCGCGACGGAATACACCGCGAAAGACATCCAGGTCCTCGAGGGCCTCGACCCGGTTCGGAAGCGCCCCGGCATGTACATCGGCGGCGTCGGCTCCGCCGGTCTCCATCACCTCGTGTGGGAAATAGTCGACAACTCCGTCGACGAGGCCATGAACGGCCACGCCAAGGAGATCGTCGTCACCCTCCACAAGGACGGTTCGAGCATCACCGTCACCGACGACGGCCGCGGCATCCCCGTCGACAAGCACCCGAAGCACAAGAAGACGGCGCTCGAGATCATCTTCACGACGCTCCACGCGGGCGGCAAGTTCGAGTCCGGGAACTACAAGACGTCCGGCGGCCTCCACGGGGTCGGCGCGTCCGTCGTGAACGCGCTCTCGACCAAGCTCGTCGCCACCGTGAAACGCGAGGGCGCCGAGTGGGAGATGGAGTTCCGGCGCGGCGTCCCGCAAGGGGCGCCGAAGAAGGTCCGGGCCGTCCGCGGCTCGGGCACCACGGTCTACTTCCAGCCCGACCCGACGATCTTCCCGCGCACCGAGTTCGAGCCGCAGGTCATCCGCGAACGGCTCGAGGTCGCGAGCTTCCTCCACCGCGGCTTGAACGTCCGATTCATCGACGAAGCCCGACGGACGGACGAGAAGTTCCACCACGAGCAGGGCATCGCGGATTTCCTGAAGAAGATCGTCGTGGAGCGGGGCTCGAAGCCCATCTCCGACGCGATGTTCTCGCTCGTGCGAGAAAACGGCGCGAAGGTGGAGGTCGTCTTCCAGTGGACGGAGGCGACGGAGGAGCACGTCCGGAGCTACGTGAACGGCATCCCGACGGGGTCGGGCGGGACCCACGAAAACGGCCTCCGCTCGGCCGTCGGCAAGGCCATCCGGAACTACGTCGAGACGCACAACCTGACGCCCCGGGGCGTGACGCTCACGGCGGACGACATCCGCGAGGGCTTCGTCTCGGTCCTCAGCGTGTACATCGCGGAGCCGCAGTTCCAGGGCCAGACGAAGGACCGCCTGAACAACCCCGAGGTCCAGAACTACGTCGACGGCGCGGTCCGCCCTGCGCTCGAGCAGTGGCTGAATTCGAACCGGACCGTCGCCGAGCAGATCGTGACGCGCATCGTGCTCGCGGCGCGCGCGAGAGAGGCGTCCCGCGCGGCCTCCGCGGCCATTTCCAGGAAGACGGCCACGAGCGGCCGCCTCACGCTGCCCGGGAAGTTGAGCGATTGTTCGAGCTCTCGCCGGGAAGAGACGGAGCTCTTCATCGTCGAGGGCGACTCCGCCGGCGGCTCCGCGAAGCAGGGGAGGGACCGGGACAAGCAGGCCGTGCTCCCGCTCCGCGGCAAGGTCCTGAACACGGAGTCCGTCCCGCTCGCGAAGGTACTGGAAAACAAGGAGCTCGCCGACCTCTGCGTCGCGCTCGGCTGCGGCGTGGGGAAGGACTTCGACATCGAGCGGCTCCGCTACGCGCGCATCATCGTCCTCGCCGACGCCGACTCCGACGGCCACCACATCACGACGCTGCTCCTCACGTTCTTCTACCGGCACCTCCCGGAGCTGATGAAGCAGGGGAAGGTGTTCGTCGCGGTGCCGCCCCTCTACCGCATCGACTTCGGCAAGGAGACGCACTGGGCCGCCGACGAGGCCCAGAAGGCGAAGATCCTGGAGAAGCTCGGCAAGAACGGCGCCCGCGCCGACATCACCCGGTTCAAGGGCCTGGGCGAGATGATGCCCAAGGTGCTCTGGGACACGACGCTGAACCCGAAGACGCGAAAGCTCCTCCGCGTCGACATCGCCGACGGCCTCCAGACGGACCGCGTCATCAACGAGCTCATGGGGAAGGACCCGACGGCCCGCTTCCGCTTCATCATGGAGCACGCGGAGGACGCGTCGGAGATCGACGTCTGAGGGGGCCGCGAGCTGTGTAGGTGTGGCTGCCCCACCCGCCGTCCTCCAGGGACGGCGACCGCCCCTGATGTCGGTGCTCGCCCGGCAACCGGGCTGCGCGCCGCCATGGGGCGGTGCCGGATTGCCGAGCGTTCAGGTGGTCGCGGAGTCGCGCCTCGGTCGCCGTCGTTGCTCTCTCGAACGCCTGTTCCTGGAGCCTCGGTTGTCGGCGAAGCGAAGGTCCAGGTACGCCCCTCCCTGGCCGGTCCTGGTTCGGCGGGGACGTCCTGGCCGTCGTCAGGTCCGACGTCGGCAGTTCGGCTCGCCCGGTGCTCCCCAGCGCTCGGAGCGGAGCGCACGCCTCGACGACATGCCGGACGCATCGGGCTCGGATCCTCGTTTCTCGCGGGCAAAGTGCGCTCCGCTCCGGGCCGCCCGAGCGCCACGAGATCGCTCGGCGCGCGGCGCCTCCCGCGAGCGCTCCCCGCGACGACGCTGCTCATCGCGGTTTCGAGGCGCTCCTAGCCGGTCTTCCCCGGGCGAGGCCTGGCGAGAACAAGGGGAAGACCGCAGGCGCGGAGAGAAGCGAGGTCCTGCGAGTTGGCGCATCCCCCGAACACGGGACGAATCCGAAAACCCGCTCCAGCACCGCCTTTCGCGAGGATGTGACGAATGGTCAGCTGCGCGCGGCCACGGGGCGGTGAAGCCACGAGAAACGTCGTCGCAGCGTCGCGCCCGGGTAGGGCTCGGACCGCGGTTGCGTCGTAGCGGGCGCGATGCTTCCGAGAGAGTGGCGTCGCCGCGTGCGCCGTTCACGCCGCTACCTTTCGCGTCGACGCCACTCCCGGAAGCCCTGTCCCACGGATTAGTGCCGATTCAAGTCCGTGTGGTGGCGAATCGTGTGCGTTTCACCCGCGGCCCGACGCGCTGCCTCCTCGAAACGCGGCCCGGGCTCGGTTGCTCGGTCGCCGACGAGTTCCTTCCCCGCGGTCCCGACGTCAACCGCTCCGGCGAGCCGCCGAATGGTCCCGTGTGTCCCGTCGTGGGGCCACAGGGACAAGCGTCCTTCCGCGCCACGAGGCTCGGCGGAGGGGCTGGTCGAGCCGAAGGGATTTTGGATACACGAGCAGAGTGAAACGAACCCCACTCCCGAACGCTTCGACTCGTGTCGCGGGAGCGAAGAACCGCGGCTCGTCTCCGGGTGAAGCCAGCACTGTCGCTGTAGACGGATTCACGTCCGCCACGATCCCTCGAACGGCAATCGCGCGCGGCCGCCACGCCAGCGAGTCGGGCCCCTCGATTGAGTCGACGTGGCCGCTTGCCTGCTCACCGGGAAAACGAATCGGTCGTGCCATATGAGCGAAGCCGGCACGTTCCATCTCGCGAGCGCCGTCCGGCGGAACGAAGCAAAGATCTGCCTCGGCTCTGCTCGGGAATCCCACATGCTCGCCTGTCCGCGTCACTCGTCCGGCAGCTCGACGATGCTGATGTCGGACAGCGTGTCCGGATCCGGGTCGACGGCGGCCATTTGACCGGATTTGCTCCGCCGGAGCTCGTAGCGCTCCTGCTTGCCGGAGTTGTCCTCGACCTCGACGACGATGCTGTCGTTCACCGGGTCCGGCTCGAAGACGACGCTCACGGCGACGTCGAGCTGTGACGTCGTGATCGGCGCGGCGGACATGGGCGGCTCCGGTTCGACGTCGACGAGCGCGCCGCGCTGGGCGCCGGGAAGCGGATTCCGCTCCACGGCCTGGTACGCCTGCTGGAGCGCGCGCTGCATCTTCGTCGCGTTCGCGAAGCGATCCGACATCTGGAAGGCGAGCGCGCGATCCACGACGTCCACGACGGGCGGAGGAAGCGCGGCCATCACCGTCGCGATCGACGCGGCCTTCTGCGACATGGCGGCGAGGAGTCGCTCCTGGACGCTGCCGCCCTCGTGCACGTAGCGGCCGGTGAGCGCCTTCCACATCGTCGCGCCCACGGCCCAGATGTCCGTCCGGGCGTCGATGAGGTCCCGCTTTCCGCGAGCCTGCTCGGGCGGCATGAAGGACGCCGTCCCGATGATCATGCCCGTCTTCGTCATGCTCCCCGCGAGCCCGCGCTCGCGGACGCGGGCGAGCCCGAAGTCGAGCACCTTCACGTTGCCGTCCCGGGTGAGGAAGATGTTCGCGGGCTTGATGTCCCGGTGGACGATGCCCTTCTCGTGGGCGGCGCCGAGCACGTCCAGCACCCGGTCCGCGATGATGAGCACCGCGGGCGGCGCGAGCACGGTGCGCTTCTTGAGTCGTTCTTCGAGCGACTCGCCCTCGAGCAGCTCCATGACGAGGAACGGCGTGCCGTCGTCCAGCTCGTCGTCGTCGAGGACCGTCACGGCGCCCGCGTGGCCGACCTTGTTCGCGACGTAGCCTTCCTCGAGGAATCGCCGCCGCGCTTCCTCGTGCTCGGCGTACATCTGGTGGAGCACCTTGATGGCGACGCGGTTCCCGTTGCGGTGCGTCGCGACGTAGACGGATGCCATGCCGCCGATGTCGAGCAGCCGGTCGACGTGCCACTTCCGCGCGAAGGTCTGGCCCACCCTCTCCTGGGCCTTCTGGGCGAGCGTGTCCTTCACGGGAACCTCAACCTTCTCGCCCGGGGCGCGCTCTGTCAAGGAACCGAGCGCCTCGCTCGGATGCGCCCCCGGCGTCATGCGGGCATGCGCGCCGCGTCGTCCGTCAGCTTCGCGAAGGAAAACCAGTCGGTCGCTCGGACTTCTCCGCCGCGGGGTTCGCCGCGTTCGCGTCGGTCGTGGCGTGCTCCCGGTAACTCTCCAGCGCGATGCCGTAGCGCTCCACCCACCGGTGGATCTGCATGCGCGCCTTGCCGAGCACGCGGCCGACCGCCGCGACGTTCCCGTGGTGCTCGGCGAGGAGCGCGCGGAGCTCCGCGTCCGTCGGCGTGCCGTGCCGCTCCCGCGCCGGGTGAGCGGATTCGGACGGAGCGGCGTCCGCGGGCTCGCCGTAGTCGGCCATCTCTTCCTTGATGGGCTCGGGGAGGAGGTCCGCGTCCAGCACCGGCCCTCGAGCGAGGGCGATGGCGCGCTTCGCGCAGGCCTCGAGCTCGCGCACGTTGTACGGGAAATCGTACTGGAGGAGCGCCGTCATGAACAGGAACGAGACGGAGAGCTCGGGGCGTCCATGGCGCGCGAGGAACGTCCGGAGGAGCAGGAAGACGTCTTCCTTCCGTTCCCGGAGCGGCGGGAGCCGGAGCTGGTATTCGTTCAGGCGCGCATAGAGATCCTGCCGGAACTTCTCCTCCTGCTGGAGCCGCGCGAGGTCCCGATGCGTCGCGCTGACGACGCGGACGTCCACGGGTTCCGGAGACGTCGAGCCGACCGGGTAGACCTCCTTCGACTGGATGACGCGGAGGAGCTTCGCCTGCGCCTCGAGCGGCATGTCCCCGATCTCGTCGAGGAGGAGCGTCCCTTCGTGCGCGGCGCGGATGAGCCCCGGCTTGTCCCGGTCCGCACCCGAGAACGCGCCGCGCTTGTATCCGAAGAGCTCGCTCTCGAAGAGGTTCTCGGGGATGGCCGCGCAGTTCACCGCGCGGAACTGCCCCCTTCGTCCGCTGAGGCGATGGATCTCCCGCGCGACGACTTCCTTGCCGGTGCCGCTCTCCCCGAGGAGGAGCACGCTGATCGGCGACCGCGCGATGCGTTCGAGCTCGGAGGCGAGTCGGTCCATCCGGAGTCCGCCCACGAGCTCCGATCCGGCGGAGGCGAGCCGCGCCGAGCCGCGCACCATCGTCCCGTCGATGCGGTAGCGGCCGTGCGCCTCGGCGTCCTTCTCGAGCACCTTGAAGATGGCGTCCCCGAAGCGGACCTCCTGGCCGTGTTCGAGGCGCGCCTCCGTGACGCGGCGGCCGTCGACGAACGTGCCGTTCGTGCTTCCGCGATCGCGAAGGGAGAAACCGTTTCGTTCCCAGACGATCTCCGCGTGGGTGCGGGACACCGCGTTCACCGGGACGACCAGGTCCGCCGGCGGCTCCCGGCCGATGACGTTCGTTCCCCGCCGCAGGGGAAAGAGCGGCGGAAGCGCGGCGTACGTCTCCGCGTAGAGGAGCAAGAGCCCCGCACCCGGGCCTTCGGAGGGCTCGGTCGGGCCGAACTGGCTCATGGCGCCGGTCTCCGCTTCGGCCATTGGACGGAGCCAGCGTACCGAGCCCCGTCCGTGCGGTAAACTCCCGGCGGAACATGCGCGTCGCTGCCGTCCAGATGAGCTCGCAGGACGACCTCTCGGCGAACCTCGCCGAGGCCAGGCATCGAATCGAAGAGGCGCGTGCCCTCGGGGCGACTCTGGTGGTGCTGCCCGAGAACTTCGCCTACTTCGGACCGGAAGAGGGCCGCCGCCGCATCGCGGAGGACGTCGAGGCGGCCGAGGGTCCCATCCTGCGCGCCCTGTCCGAGGCGGCCCGCGAGCTCGGCGTCACCGTCGTCGGCGGCGGCATGCCGGAGCGGAGCCCCGACCCCGAGCGGCCGTTCAACACGTGTGTCGTCGTCGGCCCGGACGGCGCGGTCTCCGCGCGGTACCGGAAGATCCACCTGTTCGACGTCGACCTCGCCGACGGAACCTCCCTCCGGGAATCGGCGAGCACGATGCCCGGCGATGCGCCGGTCGTCGCGGGCGTCGGAGCGCGCCGCGTCGGTCTCTCGATCTGTTACGATCTCCGCTTCCCGGAGCTCTACCGCGCACTCGTCTCGGAGGGCGCCGACGTGCTCGTCGTTCCCGCGGCGTTCACCGTGCACACCGGGAAGGACCACTGGCACGTGCTCCTTCGCGCACGCGCCATCGAATCCCAGGCGTGGGTGATTGCCGCTGCGCAGTGGGGCAAGCACCCGAGGGGCCGCACGACGTACGGTCACGCCTTGGTCGTGGACCCCTGGGGCACCGTCGTCGCCGAAGCGTCCGACCGCCCCGGCGTGGTCGTCGCGGAGCTCGACGCGAAGCACCAGCACGACATCCGCGCGGCGCTCCCCAGTCTGAAGCACCGGCGTCTTTGAGTACGGAAGCTCGCGCTCGGCGCGTCCGGAGCTCGCCCGGCCTGGCCGATCGGGCCCGGAGGAAGGGGGCTCCGTTCCACGGGGCAAGGGCCGCAGTTGGGGACCTCATCGGCAGTCTTTCGGGGTGACGAGAAGGCCCCCTCGTTCATTCGTCCAGCCGCGCGCAGGTGTGCGAGGTCAAGCGTCGCCACCCGGGCGGGCGTGCGAGTTCGCGCGTCGCCACCCGGGCGCAGGCGTGCGGGGTGACGCGTCGCCGCCTGGCCGATCCGATCAGGACAGGTGCCGCTTCGCGATCTCCGTCCAGGTCCCCTCGGGCTCGAGCTCGACGTAGCTCTTCCAGTAGGGGCGTGCCTTGCCGGGGTCGCCGAGCTGCTCGTAGGCCATCGCGAGGTTGAAGTAGGCGTCGGAGAACTTCGGGTCGGACTCGATGGCGCCCCGGAAGAGCGGGATGGCGTGGCTCGCCTCTCCGCGCTCGAGCATGACGTAGCCGAGGTTGTACTGAGCCTCGGGCTGCCGCGGGTCGATGGCGAGAGCCTTGCGGTAGAGGGCCTCGGCCTCCGTCACGTCGTGACGTCGGAAGCGGATGTTACCGAGGTTCGTGTACGCGATGCTGAGCCACGGATCGAGCTCGATGGCCTGGGCGTACAGGGCTTCGGCCTCCGAGATCGTGTCCTGGTCCTCGTCGAGCTGGCTCGCGTGGAGATAGAGCTCGTACGCCGTTCGCGCGCGCTCTCGACCGGCGGTCGGGCGGAGGAGCCGCACCACCTCGTCCCGGAGGCTGCTCACCTGGAGATCCAGGAGCATCTGACCGGTCGCGGGCTCGAAGGCCCCGTTCGCCGAGTAGACGACGACCTTTTTCCCGTCGGACGCGATCTTCAGCTCGACGAGCGGCCGGGTCACGTTCGGAAGGGATTTCTTCAACGCGGAGATCGCGCGCGTGACGTCCCTCAGCCGGACGTGGCGCTCGAGGAGCCCCTGCGCGGTGCGGAGCGCGATGAGATCCGTGAACGTGTACGCACGACGTCCTCGTCGGCGTCCGCTGGGCGTGACCACACCCGTGCGATCGAACGTCGAGAGTCGCGCGACCGAGACGCCGAGGAGGCGGGATACCTCCGTGCGCGTGAAGAGATCGGTGACGGGCTCGCGCGCCGTCGCGTCCGAGACCGATGCCCGCGCCGAGACGTCCGCCGTCCGGATCTCGTCGCGCACGCGCCCGCCGCCGGGACCGAAGACCACGTGAATGATCTTGTCGTCGCGACGCTTGCGCTCCCGGGCTCGCCTTCGCCGTTGTCCCGCCATCGTGGGTATCGAACCCAATTCTTCCGCGCGGCCTCCAATGTCAAGCGGAAGGCGGGCCGTCCGCCGAGCGCGCATTCTACACGCGAGAAACGAGCGGTCGTCGCGCGCGCCATCGGGCGACTCGCGCGCGAAACGACGCGTGTCGAAGGGCTTGACGAGGACGAGCGAACTGGTTCCGCTCCGGCCCCGGACGCGAGCACGACGTGCGTTCAGCGAGGACGCGCGCGGGCGCGAGCGGCGGCGAGCCGCGCCTCGACGTCGACGTCGATCCGTACGCCGCGAGAGTCGTGGCGCACGACGAGCTCGGCGTGGATCCGTCCGAGCGCGTGGACGGATCTGACCTGCGCCTCACGACACGCGATCCGGATCGCGCGGATGCGCGCGTGGGGGTCGCGCGTCACGACGCGCACGACGTCGAGTGCGAGCTCGTCCGGGATCCGTCCGCCGTGGGACACGAACGGGAGGAGGAGGCTCGTCGTCCCGTAGTAGGAGGAGCCGTCGGTCTCCCGGCGCACCGCGCCTTCGCTCATCACGTCCGCGGATTCGAAGAGCTCTCGCAGGCGATAGTCGGCGCTCCGGAACAGCTCGACCGAACGGCTCGTCACGAGCCGGTGCTCGCGAGCCTTCGTGAGGCCAGGTCCTTTCGGAGCGGAGCGTCGCACGGGAGGCCGATCGTACGTCGGGCGCCCGCGCGGGCGGAAGTTGTCCGCGGTCGTACCCCGCCCGCGTCTCCCGGACGCGGGCGAAATTTGCCCTCGGCGCGGCCCTCCTGCCACGCTTCGCGGGGCAGGATCATGACCAAACAGGCGGAAATCGTGGGATATGCGGGACCGGAGCGGAGGACGCGGAAGGTCTACGTCACGGAGAACTCCGAGTATCACGTGCAACGCGGGGTCTGCGTCGCCGTCCGGGACCGGCGGTCGATGAACTTCGTCCTGGTTCATCCCGCGCTCCGGCGGTGCCTGTCGGGATCCGTCCGCTTCACGAAGCGGCTCGAGCCGCGGCCGAGCCTCGACTCGCCGCGTCTAGGGGAGGGCCTCTTCTTCGGGGACGGGGGCCCGGAGGTGGTCACGAGCAACGTCGTGGCCGTTGAAAGGCCCGAAAAACGGACCGTGACGGCGTATCCGGTCTGATTTATGTCCCTGTCGCCCGTCGACGCGCTGCGTAGTCGCGCGCCCGGCGAATCTCCGAGGCTCCCGATGACCCAGAAACCCCCGAGGCGACCACCCAGACCGGAATTGACACGCGCCGGGCGGCCTGGGAGAGCTTTGGATCGAGAGTCGATTGCTCGAACCCGAAAGTAGAGCCAAGAGTCCCTTGTTCGCCATCGTCATCAGCGAGAAGGGGGGCGCTGAGAAGCGCGAGGCCTACGACCAAAGCGAGATCAGCATTGGTCGCGTGCAGGGCAACGACCTCATGCTGCCGAAGGGCAACGTGTCGAAGCGACACGCGCGCCTCGTGTTCCGCGACGGCCGGTTCATCGTCACGGACATGAACAGCACGAACGGCACCTACGTGAACCGCCGCCGGATCAGCCAGGCGACCATCGTCCGCCAGGGCGACCGGATCTACATCGGGGATTTCGTCATCCGGATCGAGCCGCCCGAGGAATCGAGCGGGCTCGCGTCCCGTCAGAGCGTCCCGCCCATTCCGCTCCGGGAACCGATGATGACCTCGCCGGACACGCTGTCCCGGTCGAAGATCCCGCAGCCCGCTCCCGCGCCGCCGCTCCCGTATCCGCCCGTCCCGCCGGCGCCGCGGCTCCCGACCACTGGAACCACGCCGGACAGCGGGTCGGGCGCGCCGCCCTCGTCGAGCTCGACGCCGGGCGCTCGCAAGGAAGCCTCCGTCGCCGAGCGACTCCCGAGCAGCCGCGAGGACAGCATCGACACGGAGACGACGCTCTACCGGAGCGCCGTCTCCGCGCTCGTGGAGCGCGTCACTGCCAAGCTGGAGCCCGGCTTCCTGGACGCGGAGCTCGGACAGCCCGCGAAGGAACGGGTGGAGAAGGCGATCGAGACCGAGCTCGCGGAACTCCGCCGGGAAGACGTCATCGGCGCGGCCATCGTCGACGACCGCTTGAAGCGGGATGCGCGGGCGGAGCTCGTGGGACTCGGCGCGGTTGGGCCACTCGTCGAGGACGAGGGAGTGAGCGAGATCGCCGTCGCCGGCGTCTCGGCCATCACCGCGACCCGCGGCGGACGGCGCACCATCGTGGAGCCGCCGCTGTCCTCGGAGGCCTCCGTGCGGCGCGTCCTGCTCCGCCTGTCCCGGCTCTCCGGCAACCCGATCGGGAAGGCCGAGACGGGGCTCGTCTCTCGCCGGCTCTCGACGGGCTGGAAGCTCTCCGCGATCACCGGTCCGCTCGCGCCGACCGGGACGCTCTTGAAGCTCGAGCGCGGTCAGCGGGTGGACTCCACGCTGGACGACCTGGTCCGTGCGGGAGCCGTTTCACGCGCCGTCGCGACGTTCCTGAAGCACTGCGTGGCCGTCCGGACGAACATCCTCGTCGTCGGCCCTCGCGAAGCGCGGCCCCTGGCGGTCGCGGGCGCCCTCGTCTCCGCGAGCTCCGACGGCCAGGTCGTCGCGCTGTCGCGGTCGGACGTCATCGTGTCGAGCTCCGTGAACGTGAGCCATCTGGACGTATCCGGCGAAGACGGGCAGTCCGTCGCCGACATCGTCGCGTTCGCCGGCAAGCTCCCCGACGCGCGCCTCGTCACGGACGACTTCAGCGGTGCCACGGCCGCGGCCGTGCTCGACGCCGTCAACGGCGGAGCCGACGGCCTGGTCGGCGTCGTCACGGCTTCGAGCGTCCGCCGCGGCCTCGCGCGGCTCCCCGTCGATCTGACGGTCGCCCGCCCCGGTCTCACGGTGGACGCCGCCCGCGAGTGGGTCGCGTCCACGTTCGACATCGTCATGGACGTCGCGCGGCTCCGGGACGGCCGGCAGCGCGTGGTCCGGATCTGCGAGCCCGCGGCCGTGGAGAACGGCGAGATCGTGCTCCGGGACATCTTCACGTTCGTGGTCGAGCGCATGGCAACGGGCGGCTCCGTGGAGGGCACGTTCCAGGCGACCGGCATTGCGCCCAAGGTCGTCGCCGACATGACCTCGCGCGGGATCCACGTGGACAGCGGCGTGTTCTCGCGTCCGCCGTCGCGGTAGAAAAACGACGGCTGACGTCGTGGGGGCTGGATTCCGGGGGGACCTCGTCCCAAGGGCTGGCCCGAGCGCGGCGCGGCTCGCTTCGCGAGCGCCGGGATGATGGGGGTTCGACAGGGATCGGATAGTTTGTATACAAACTGTCCGATCGTGACGAAGCCCCGCGGGTGCGACGGACGCCGTTGGTCGTCGCGGGGGTCTCGTCGGGCTAGGCCTCGACGCTCTCGCCCTCGGCCTTTGCCTTGGCGAGCTTCCGGCCCAGCAGGCGACGCTTCACGGCGTTCAACTTGTCCAGCATGACGACGCCGTTCAGGTGATCGTTCTCGTGCTGGATCGCGACGGCGAGGAGCCCTTCGGCTTCGAGCTCGAAGGGCTTGCCGTTCCGGTCGAGGGCGCGGACCTTCACGCGCTCTGCTCGGCGGATCTCTTCGGTGACTCCGGGGAAGGAGAGGCAGCCTTCTTCCCACGTCTGCGTTCCCGTCTCCTCCAGGAGCTCTGGGTTGATGAACACCTTCAGGTCGCTCGGCTCGTCTTCGCCCGCGATGTCGATGACGAACACCCGCTGGAGGACGCCGACCTGGTTCGCCGCGAGCCCGACGCCGGGGGCCGCGTACATGGTCTCGGCCATGTCGTCCACGAGCTGCCGGATCTCGTCCGTGACCTCTTTCACGGGGAACGCGCGCTGCTTCAGTCGCGGGTCCGGGTACTTGAGGATGGGCCGGAGTGCCATGGCAGGCCGAAAACCTAACACCGGGGATCGGCCTCGGCAACGGCGGGCCCGTCACTCCGGGGCGGGGGTCGGCTGCTTCTTCTTCGGGTAGACGATGGGCCCGCTCACGTAGGCGTCGTTCCCGCAGAGCTCCCACGCGGGCGGATCGATGCGGGGGGCCTGCGCCGGAGCTTCCGGGCCCGCCCAGTCGACGGCGCCGGGGATCCCTCGGGGGCCGAGCAGGACGGGGGCGATGAAGACGTGGAGCTCGCTCGGTAGACGGCCCGCGAGGAGGCTCCCGGCGAGCTCGGCGCCGCCCTCGCAGAGGACGCTCACCACCTCGCGCGCGGCGAGCGCCCGGAGCGCGGCTCCCATGTCGCAGCGGCCCGAGGAGGTCGCCGGAACGCGAAGGACGGACACGCCGCGCGCCTCGAGCGCCTCCGCGGCGCCGGCGGGCGCGTCCACCGTCGTGATGACGCAGGTCGGCGTGTCCTTGGCGGTCGTGACCAGGTTTCCGTCGAGGGGCGTCCGGAGCTTGCTGTCCACGACGAGGCGGATCGGGTTCCTCCCGGGGACGTCTCTCACGGTGAGACGCGGGTCGTCGGCGAGCACCGTGTTGATGCCGACCATGACGGCGTCGTACGTGCTCCGGAGCGCGTGCACGCGAGCACGGCTCTCCGAGCCGGTGATCCACTTGGAGATTCCGGTGCGCGTCGCGACGCGGCCGTCCAGCGAGATCGCGAGCTTGAGCGAGAGGTACGACGTGCCCTCGGTGACGTACTTCACCCAGGGCCGCGCGAGCTTCTTGCACTGGTCGGCGAGGACGTCCGTGACGACCTCGATGCCGGCCTCGCGGAGGCGCTCCACGCCGCCGCCCGTGACGTGCGGGTTCGGATCCCGCATCCCGACGACGACGCGCCGGATGCCCGCCTTGACGATGGCCTCCGTGCAAGGCGCCGTCCGTCCCTGGTGGTTGCAGGGCTCCATCGTCACGTAGAGGGTCTTCCCCTTCGCCTTCGCACCTGCCGCGCGGAGCGCGACGATCTCGGCGTGGTCCTCCCCGGCGAGCGTGTGGAACCCTTCGCCGAGGATTGCCCTGCCGTCCGCGACCAGGGCGCCGACGTGCGGGTTCGGGGAGGGGTCGCCGCCGTGCCCGAGCTCGACGGCCCGGCGCATCAGCTCGACGTCCAGCTCCGCTTTCGCGGCGTCATCGACCATCGTCGGGCTCCCCCATTACTCCGACGTGCGGGCCCGAACAAGCTGGGTCATCTCGGCCATGAACTCGTCGATGTCCCGGAACGACTTGTAAACACTGGCGAAACGAACGTAGGCGACGTCGTCCAGCTCCTTCAATAGCGCCATGAGGCGCTCGCCGATCCAGAGCGACGGCACCTCCCGGTCCCCGCGCTCGGCGAGCTCCCGCTCGATGGTCTCCACCTGCGCTTCCATCTGGTCCGCCGAGACCGGTCGCTTGTTGCAGGCGATCCGGAGGCTGCGGAGGATCTTGTCCCGGTCGAAGGGGACTCGTTGCCCGTCCTTCTTCACGACGGTCGGGAGCGCATACTCGACGCGCTCGTACGTCGTGAAGCGCCGCTTGCACCCGTCGCATTCGCGCCTTCGCCACGTGACGGTGCCACCCGCCGCGAGTCGCGAATCCACGACGCGGTTGTCGAGCTGGTGGCAGTACGGGCACTGCATCGCCCGTCCTCAGCCCTGGAAGGCGGAGAACACCAGCGAAGCGTTCGTTCCGCCGAAGCCGAACGAGTTGCTCATCGCGTGCCGGACCCGGCGTTCCTTCGCGACGTTCGGCACGTACTCGAGGGCGCAGGCAGGGTCCGGATCCGTCTGGTTGATCGTCGGCGGCACCTTGCCGTCCCGGATCGCGAGCACGCAGATGGCCGCTTCCACGGCGCCCGCGCCGCCGAGGAGGTGCCCCATCATGCTCTTGGTGGAGCTGACCCAGAGGAGCTTGTCCGTCGCGTGCGGCCCGAACGTCGTGGCGATGGCCTTCGACTCCTCGATGTCCCCCTGGGGCGTCGAGGTGCCGTGGGCGTTGATGTAGTCGATCTGGGAGGGGTTCAGGCGCGCGTTGGCGAGCGCCTTCTTCATCGCCTTCACGGCGCCCGCGCCGTCCGGCGCGGGGCGGGTGATGTGGTAGGCGTCCGAGCTCGCACCCCAGCCGGTCACTTCCGCGAGGATCTTCGCGCCGCGGCGCTTCGCGCGCGTGAGGGATTCGAGAACCAGGGTGCCCGCCCCTTCGCCGCAGACGAAGCCGTCCCGGCCCTTGTCGAACGGGCGGCTCGCGCCCTTCGGATCGTCGTTCCGGCGGCTCAGGGCGAACATCGCCGAGAAGCCCGCGATGCCCGTGGCGGTGATGGCGGCTTCCGCGCCGCCCGTCACCATGACGTCCGCCTCGCCGCGACGGATCCACTCGACCGCTTCGCAGATCGAGTGCGCGCTCGAGGCGCAGGCGCTCGTATGACAGTAAGTGGGCCCGCGGAGGCCGTGCTCGATGCTCACCTGGCCTGCGGCGAGGTTCCCGATGAGGGAAGGGATGAAGTACGGGCTCACGCGGCCCGGCCCCTTCTGCTCGACGATGAGCGTGACCTTCTCCAGGTTCTCGAGCCCGCCGATGCCGACGCCGATGAAGCAGCCGGCACGATCACGCTCTTCCTCCGTGAGCTGGAGGTCCGCCTGGTCCATCGCCATCTTGGTGGCTCCCATGGCGAAGGTGATGAACCGCGCGACCTCCTTCACCTTCTTCTTCGGCATGAAGTTCTCGGGCACGTAGCCCTTCACTTCACAGGCGAATCGCGTCGGGTAGCGCTCGTCGATGGGAAACAGCGTGATGTTCCCCGCCGCGCTCTCTCCCGAGAGGAGGGAGCGCCACGTCTCCTCGGTGCCCACGCCGTTCGGCGTGACGAGCCCGACTCCCGTGACGACTACGCGCTCCATCGCGATCCTCGGCTGGGTCACCCCGCCCCCGGGGGTGACCCGACGGGCGGGACCCCTTCAGCCGCCGATGTGCTTCTCGATGTAGTCCACGGCGTCCTGGACGGTGCGGATCTGCTCCGTGTCCTCGTCCGGGATGTCGATCTCGAAGGCTTCTTCGAAGGCCAGGACCAGCTCGACGAGACCCAGCGAATCCGCGCCGAGGTCGTCGATGAACGTCGATTCGGCCTTGATGTCGGCCTCGTCCACGTCCAGCTGTTCCTTGATGATCTTCTTCACCTCGGCCGTGATGTCGCGACCTTCCGCCATGTTTCCTCCAGGGGGCCGCCTCGTACAACAAGCGGAGCCCCGATACACGAAGTTTCCGGAACACCCGGAAAATTCAATTGTTACATATACATGCCGCCATTTACGCGGATGACCTGACCCGTGACGTAAGACGCCTCGTCCGAGGCGAGGAAGACGATCGCCGCGGCGACGTCGGCCGGAGAGCCGGCGCGGCCGAGCGGCACACCGGTCATCATGGCGGCGCGTTGCTCCTCCGTGAGCGCGCTCGTCATGTCCGTCTCGATGTACCCGGGAGTGACGGCGTTGACCGTCACGTTCCGCGACGCGTACTCGCGGGCGATCGATTTCGCCACGCCGAGGAGCGCCGCCTTCGACGCGGCGTAGGCCGTCTGCCCGGCGTTGCCCATCTCCCCGACGACGCTCGAGACGAACACGATGCGGCCCGTCTTCGCGCGCATCATCGTCTTCACGGCCGCGCGCGCGCAGGCGACGGCGCCGCCCACGTTCACGGAGAGCGTCTTCGCGAGATCTTCGTCCTTCAGCCGGAGGAGGAGCGCGTCGATAGAGATACCGGCGTTCGCGACCAGGATGTCCAGCCGTCCGAGGCGCTTCGCGATTTCGTTGATCGCCTTCTCGCTGCCCGGGGAGTCGGCCATGTCCAGACGAAGCGTCTCCGCCCGGCCGCCCTTTTCCGTGATCCCGGCGGCGACGGCGCGCGCGGCTTCCTCGCCGTTCACGTAGCAGACGACCACGTGAGCGCCGCGCTCGGCGAGCGCTTCGGCGGTCGCGCGGCCGATGCCGCGGGACGCTCCCGTCACGATGGCTACTTTGCCTTTGAGATCGAACACGAAATCCCCTGTCGGTCCCGCCGAGCGGGCCTTCCAGCCTGCCGTGTGTATCACGCCAGCGCTCGGTTCAATTCGGAAAGTTCGGCTGCGCCCGGGCCCTCTCGATGCCGTCCGGGTCCGAGATCGATTCGACCGCGATCGATTTTTCGATCTTCTTCACCAGACCCGCGAGCACCTTTCCTGGGCCGATTTCGAGGGCGCGCACCACGCCTTCGCTCGCGAGGAATCTCACCGACTGGTCCCAGAGCACCGCGCCGTCGATCTGTCTCACGAGGAGCGAGGGAACGAGCATGGCTTCTTGGTTCGGCCGCGCCTCCACGTTGGTCACGACCGGGAACCGAAGTGGATGAACCTTGACGCTCTGCAGCGCGACTTCGACCTTCCGCGCAGCGGGCGCCATGAGCGCGGAGTGGAAGGGCGCGCTCACGTTGAGCGGAATGGCCTTGAGCTTCCTTCCGGACGCGAGCTCTCGAGCCCGCGCGACCGCCGTCGCGTGCCCGGCGATGACGATCTGCCCGGGCGCATTGAAGTTCGCCGGCGAAAGCACGTCGCTCCCGCGCGCTTCATCGCAGAGCGACCGCACCGCCGCTTCGTCGCCGCCGATGATGGCGGCCATTGCGCCCTCACCCTCCGGGACCGCTGCCTGCATCGCCGCGCCGCGAAGGCGGACCAGGCGCACGGCGTCCTCGAACTCGAGAGCGCCCGCGGCGACGAGGGCGCTGTACTCGCCGAGCGAGTGCCCGGCGGCGAAGGCCGGATCGGGGAGGTTCGGGAACGCCTCGCGGAGCGCTTCCAGGACCGCGATGCTCGTCGTGAGGATCGCCGGTTGCGTGTTCGCCGTGAGCGTCAGCTCGGACTCCGGCCCTTCGAAGCAGAGCTTCGACAGGGACTCTCCGAGCGCGGCGTCGGCGCGTTCGAACATCCTGCGCGCGGCCGGGGAGGACTCGGCCAGCGCCTTTCCCATCCCCACGGCCTGAGTCCCCTGTCCGGGGAACAGCCAAGCGAGCTTCATCGAGGAACCGCTCGGAGCGTCGCCCTGGCTCAGCCCTGCTTGGGCTCGTCGCCCCCGACCTTCACGACCTGACGGCCCTTGTAGTGGCCGCAGGTGGCGCACGCGCGGTGCGGCACGATCGGGGCCGAGCAGTTCGGGCACGGAATCAGGTTCGGCGCCTCCACCTTGTCGTGCTGGGCGCGCCGCATGTTGCGCCGGCTGCTGGTCCTACGTCGCTTGGGGACTGCCACGTCTCACTCCTTCTTCTCTCGGAGGCGTTTTGCGATGTCCGCCAGCGGGGCTAGACGGGGATCGAGGGCCTCTCCCCGAGACCGGCCTTCCACCGGTTCGGGAGGTCGCTCGATAGCGGGTGTGTCCTCCGAGCGCAAGTCCTCCCGGAGCGGAAACATCGGGAGCTCCAGGACGAGGAATTCCTTGATGAATGGGTCGAGCACGACGTTTTCGCCGTCATACGTGTCCCGGGCCGCGTCGGAATCCGAGAGGAGCGCGTCCTCCGCGTCCTTGTCCTTTCCCTTGCCGTGCTTTCCTGGCTTCCCGGGTTTGCCGCCGGTCGGGCCCTTCTTCTCTCCCGATCCGGGCTTTCCGGGTCTCGCGGCCGCTCCGGCTTTCCGCGCCCGTTCGGGCCTCGCCGCGGGCTGCGCGGCGGACCGCGGCGTGAGCAGCAGGAAGACCTCGGACTCGAGCGGGTAGACGACCGGGTCCAGGGTCCGCGCGCAGGGCATCGTGACCTCCGCCCGGGCTCGCCCTCGGGCCATCACTTCCCGCCCGCTCTTCGAGAGCGTGAGTTCGAGCGACCCTGGACCGTTCGGGACGGCCTCCGTCCCCTCGAACGCGGACCGGAGCCACTCCACGGGGATGGGCTCGTCCAGGTCTTTGTCGCCGTATTCGAGATCGGCGAGGGGGACCTTGAACAGGGGGAAGTCGGCCATGGCGTCCGCGCCGTATAGCACTCCTTCGGGGGCGGGCCCGCGCGTCCCGCGTCGCTTCTTCCGTCCCCCGCCCACCGGGGTCGGTGTAGCGTCCGCGGCGCTCATGGCGGAAGACGGCCGGAAACGGAGGCTCGCCTTCGCGACCCTGCTTTACGCGGTCACGGTCGGGGTCTACTTCGCCGTCGTACCGCGGAGCCGGATCCTCGAGCACACGCCGTTCAACCACTTCGCGCTTCTCGCCGACGGCTGGCTCCACCACCGGCTGACCCTCGACGGGATGCCGCCCGCCTACGCGCAGAACAACGACTTCGCCTCGTTCGGCGGGAAGTGGTTCATCGTGTTCCCGCCGTTCCCGGCCGTGCTGCTCGTGCCGTTCGTCTGGTGGGCGAAGAACGTGGAGAAGGTGAGGGACGGGCAGCTCTTCATCTGGCTCTCCGGGATCGGGCCCGCGGTGTTCTTCCTCGCCCTCGAGAAGCTCCGGCTGACGGGGCGGAGCGGCCGGACGTTTCGCGACGACGTGGTGCTCACGCTGCTCCTCGCGTTCGGCACGGTGTACTTCTTCACGTCCGTCCAGGGAACGGTCTGGTTCGCCGCGCACGTCGTGGGAGTCGGGATCGGCGCGCTCTATCTCCTCTGCGCGCTCGACGCGGAGCACCCGGCGCTCTCCGGGCTCCTCCTCGGGCTCGGGTTCCTGACGCGCACTCCGCTCCTCTTCGCGTTTCCGCTGTTCCTTCTGGAAGCGGTGCGCGTCACCTCGACGGACCGCGCGCGTCTGATCCGCCTGCTCGTCCGGTTCTCGCTGCCCCTGGCGGCGTGCTTCGCGATCGCGATGGTCCACAACGAGGCGCGCTTCGGAAAGCCCCTCGACTTCGGGTACGAGTACCTGACCGTCGCGTGGCAGGCGCGGATGAAGCGGTGGGGGCTCTTCAACTACCACTTCCTCGCGCGAAACCTCGGCGTGGTGCTGACGGGGCTCCCGTTCTGGGACGGCAAGGCGAGAGTGCCGCTCACGATCAACCTGCACGGGCTCGCGCTCTGGCTCACCACGCCGCTCTTCCTCTACCTCGTGTGGCCCAAGAAGGTCGGGGACGTCGCCCGGGCGCTCTACGTCACGGCCGCCGCCGTCGCGATCCCCGGGCTCTTCTACCAGAACACCGGGTGGATGCAGTTCGGCTACCGCTTCTCGAACGACTACGCGGTGTTCCTCGTGGCGCTCCTCGCCGTCACGGGACACGAGTTCAAGAAGCTGTTCTACGCGGGCTTCGTGTGGTCCGTCGCCGTGAACGCCTTCGGCGCGAAGACCTTCGACAACGGCGACCTCCGCAAATTCTACTACGAGGACGCCTCGCAGCGGACCTTCTACCAGCCGGATTGAAGCGCTTCCGCGCTCACCCCTTCACGCGCTTCACGGTGACGCTCTGGATCTTCGGCGGGTCGATCGCGCGGTCGCCCTGGGTCTTCGTGGCCGCGATCGCCTGGATGACGCTGTCCGGGCTGCACTTTCCGAAGATCGTGTAGCCGGAGTCGAGGTGCGACGCGGCGCCGTCCATGATGAAGAACTGCGAGCCGTTCGTGTTCGGGCCCCGGTTCGCCATGCAGATCTGTCCGCGGGTGTCGTGGTGAGCGCCCGTCCAGACTTCGTCCGGAATGACGTAGCCCGGGTCGCCGGAGCCGTTTCCACGAGGATCCCCGCCCTGGATCATGAAGCCGGGGATGATGCGGTGGAACGGCGTCCCGTCGTAGAGCGGCTTCTTCACCCACTCCCCCGCGGGGTTCTTCCAGGGCCGGAGGCCGCGCGCGAGTCCGACGAAGTTGGCGACGGTGATCGGCGCTTTGTCCGCGTAGAGCTCGCACTCGAGCGTGCCCTTGTCCGTCTTCATCGTGGCGACGAGCTTGTTTCCGGGCGGGAGCCCTGCCGTCGCGTCGGCGAGCGAGAACTTTCCGGCGAGCGGATCGCCCGGGCTCACGGGCACCTCCGCGACGGGCTTCTCCATGCCCGGCGGTGTGTCCGGCGGACGGCGCGGCTCGGGCTTCGCCGTCTCCACCGGCTTCGGCGGAGCGGGGGGAACCGGCGTGGGCGCCGGGGCGCGCCGGGACTCGGGCTCGGGAGGAGCCCCCGACCGGCACGCGGAGAGAGCCATCAGAGAGAAGCCGAGGAGAGAGCGGAATTTCGCCATCGCGCGCGAGCCTTTCCCGCGAGCGGCCGGCTCGTCAAGAGTCGGCAGGGTGACCTCCGGGTCACCGCTCGACGACGATGCGCTGGCCCGGCCGGATGCCGTGAGCGCGCGAGTACCCGGCGTTCAGCTCCAGTACCGAGCGAACCGGACAGGCGACGCCGCGGGGCGTGTCGTCCATCGGGGGCACTTCTTCCAGGATGCCGGCCACGATGCCCTGGTCGTCGACGAACAGCATGTCGAGCGGAATGCACGTATCGTGCATCCAGAACGAGCGCTCGGCCGAGTCCGGCCAGGTGAAGAGCATTCCCTGATCCTCGGGCATCGAGCGGACGTACATGAGCCCGCGCTCGCGGGTCCCGTTGTCCTCGGCGAGCTCGATCCGGACGCGCGGCGCGGCCGGCGCATCCGGGAAGCCGACGTAGCCCTTCGGCAGCGCCGGCGGCCCGGACGGATCGGCGGGGCAATTCGTGGCCTTCGCCGGGTGGGGAGGCGGGTCGGCCGCCATCGTGAGCACGCACTTCGGCGCCTTCCGTGCGGGAGCCTCCGTGGGCGTCGCGGGCGGAGTCCGCGCGGACTCCTTCGCCGTCGGCGCCGCGTCGGTCGTCTGGTGCTCGCACGCGCACGCGCACAGGGTGAGCAGCGTGACGGCGGCGACCCCCATCGTTCCCGGGGCGTTCCAGGGCGGCGACATCGGACGATTCGGCTTCTAGCACCCCCTGCACGAGCGGGGCGAGCTTGCGGCCTGTCCCGGCGGCTCTCGCGGCGCTACGCTCCGGCGGGTGCGCCTGCTCGGCCTCAGCCTCGCCTGGTGCGTCGTCGCCTGTGGCGGCCAGACGAAGACGGAGGAGCGCGGCGTCGTCGGCACCGGGGCCACGCCGGGCGACCTCACCGACGGCGGGGGAGCGAGCGGGGCCGGCGGCGGGATCGGCGGAACGGGCGGTCTTCCCGCGGACGGCGGAGGGACCCCGTACCGAGACCCGGGCTGCCCGACGGAGACGAAACAGCCCGGCTTCGTCGAGTGCGACGTCGCGGAGTCCGCCGCGACGTGCTCCCCCGGCTATCACTGCGTCCCGACGGTCACGTACGGCGAGAAGTGCCACACCGAAGAGATCGGCACGCGCTGCGTCCCCGCCGGCACCGCCACGCAGGGCGACGATTGCACGAACGCGGACTGCGCCGCCGGTTACGTGTGCGTCACGGGTGGGACCGGGTTCGTCTGCGCGAAGCTCTGCTTCTCGCAAACGGATTGTCCGGCGGGGCTCCTCTGCTCCGCGCTCGACGTCGACGGCTACGGCGTCTGCGGGTGAGTGTCGTCCCATGCCGGCTCCAGCAGTTCCGCGGAAACGGCCCCCGGGCGCGCGCCTCCTCGCGGCGCTCCCTGCGCTCGTCCTGTTTCTCGCGCAAAGCTGCGGCAGCCGCACCGGCCTGAAGGGCCGGACGTACGGGCCGTCGCTCGAAGGAGGAGCCATCGCCGGGTGTCTCGGCGACCTCGATTGCGGTCTCCCGGATCTCTGCGCCCCGGCGCGTTGCGTGGACGGCGCGTGCGTCTACGCGGCGAAGGTCACCTGTGACGACGGCGACGCGTGCACGGAAGACTCCTGCGATCCGGAGACGGGCGCATGCACGTTCACCCCCGTCTCGCTCGACGAGGACGGGGACGGCCACCGCGGCCCCCGGCCCGGGTACGCCGCCTCCGATTCCGGCGCCTGCGGAGACGACTGCGACGACACGAGCCCGCTCGCGTACCCCGGCGGCACGGAGACGTGCGACGGCGTCGACAACGACTGCAACGGCGTCGTCGACGACGGCGCGGGGTACGTCCCGACGTCGCTGTCGCCGCTGCTCGTCTCGTCCGGCGCGGAGCAAGCCGGCGTCGGCGGGCTCGCGTTCGGTGACTCCGTCTTCGGCGTGACCTTCTCCGCGAAGACCGACGGCTGGCACCAGCAGTTCTCCGCGTTCGACGAGAACGGGAACATCGTGGTCCCGTCCACCGAGCTCACTCACCAGAACACGGACGCGTTCACCGGCCCGCTCGCCTGGACGGGCAAGGTCTTCGGTACGGCGTGGGAAGACCGCCGCGACGACGACTTCGAGATCTACTTCAACCGGCTGAACTCCCAGGGGGAAAAGCTCGCGGCGGACCTCCGCGTGACGAACGCGCCTAACTTCTCGCTCCGCCCGGACGTCCTCTGGGACGGCGCGGAGTTCATCGTCGTGTGGTCCGATCGTCGAGACGGAGACTCGAGCGGGCGGATCTACGGCCAGCGCATCAGCGTGGACGGCAAGCTCGTCGGAGAGAACGTGCCGCTCACGCCCCCCGACGCGGACGCCGACGCGCCCGGGATCGCCCAGGGGGTGACCGAGCTCGGCCTCGTGTACAACCAGCCCGCGGCGAGCGGGCGGGAGATCGTGTTCCGCACCGTTTCGCCTGACCTCTCCGTGCTCGGGTTGCCCGTCGTGCTCTCGGGGGGAGACGCCGCGTCGAGCGCGATCGTGTGGAGCGGCGATCGGTACGTCGTCGCGTGGGACACCGAGAGCGCTTTCCCGGGCCCCGCGATCTACGGCGCTGCCGTCGCCGCGGACGGCGCGACGCTCGTCCAGGCCCGTCCCATCACGGATGCCGCGGACTTCGCTCGCTCGGAAGCTCTGCTCCCGTTCGGAGACCGATTGCTCCTCGCCTGGGCCGAGTACCAGGGCTCCGCCTACGTCATCCAGACGAAGATGATCGATCGCTCCCTCGGCGAGCTTACTCCGAAGGCCCGCGTGACGGACGGCACGTCGGACGCCGTGAGCCCCGCTCTCGCCATCGGGCCGACGGGCGCCGTGGCGGTCGCGTTCGAGGGCCTCCAGACCGGTGTCTTCCAGGTGTACGCGACGAGCCTCTCGTGCTCGCCCGCGGGCGTCCGGAACTGACGCTCACTCTTTCCGCGGGGCGCGGTCGCCCGCTCGACGCGTCGTCGGGAGGCCGGCGAGGTGGACCTTGCCGGGGAGCCGCCGTCCGACGACGCTCTCCGCGATCTGGCCCGCGGCGACGAGCGCCGGGAGGTCGATGCCGGTCTCGATGCCCATGCCGTGGAGCATGTACACGAGGTCCTCCGTCGCGAGGTTCCCCGCGGCGCCGGGAGCGTACGGGCACCCGCCGAGCCCGGCGACCGAGGCGTCGAACGTCGTGATGCCCATCTCGAGGCCGGTGAGCGCGTTCGCGAGCGCCGTGCCGCGCGTGTCGTGGAGGTGGAGGGCGAGCTCCTCCGGGGAGAACTCCGCGTAGAAGAGGTCGAGGAGCCTCCGGACGTCGCTCGGCGTCCCGACGCCGATCGTGTCCCCGAGGGAGATCTGGTAGCAGCCGAGACGCTTCAGGTGCCTCGCGACCGAGAGCACGGCCTCCGGCTTGATCTCGCCCTCGTACGGACAGCCGAAGACGGTCGAGACGTAGCCGCGGACCCGCATCTTCGCTTCGAGCGCGTGCGGCACGAGCTCGTCGAACACCTCGAGCGATCGTTCGATCGTCTTGTTGGTGTTCTTCATGTTGTGGGTCTCGCTCGCGGAGAGGAACACCGCGACCTCCGAGAGACCGACGGCGATGGCCCGCTCGAGGCCCGTCGTGTTCGGGCAGAGCGCGCTGAACGTCACGCCCTCGGGCGCCTTCATCGTCCGGACGAGCTCTTCGGCGTCCGCGAGCTGCGGGATCCACCGCGGGGACACGAAGCTCGTGAGCTCGAGCCGCTTGATCCCGGCCTGGACGAGCGCCTGGATCAGACTGATCTTCCCCGCGAGCCCGACCGGTGTCGCCTCGTTCTGAAGGCCGTCCCGGGGCGATACCTCGTAGACCGACACGCGCTTCGGGAGATCCATCGACATCTCTGACTTCGGGAGGAGGGCCGGAAAGGGCTCGGGCGGCCTCTGGCCGCCTCGACTACTTTATCCCGGAAGGCTCAGAGGTCGAGGAGTCGCATCTGGCGGGCGCGCGGGTGCTGGGTGAACTCGATGGGGTAGTTCCCGCTCCAGCAGGCGTGGCAGAAGGGGCTCCCCTCGGCCTTCTCGTAGACGACGGGGAGCGACCTGCCATTTCCGGCCGGGCCTCCGTTGCTGCCGTTCGGAGCCGGGGGAAGATCCGTGGCGGCCTCCTGCCGGAGACTCGTCACCGCGGACACCATCTTGTCGAGCGAGAGGTAGGCGAGGGTGTCGCTCGTGATGTACTGGTTGATCTCCTCCACGCTGTGGCTGGAGGCGATGAGCTCCCCGCGCGTCGGCGTGTCGATGCCGTAGTAGCAGGGCCACTTCGTCGGAGGGCTCGAGATCCGCATGTGGATCTCCTTCGCGCCGGCGTCCCGGAGCATCTTCACGATCTTCCGGCTCGTCGTGCCGCGGACGATGCTGTCGTCCACGACGACGACGCGCTTGCCGCGGAGCATGGTGCTCACCGGGTTCAGCTTCAGGCGCACGCCGAAGTGCCGGATGCTCTGCTGGGGTTCGATGAACGTGCGCCCGACGTAGTGGCTCCGGACGAGGGCCATCTCGAACGGGATCTTCGAGCGCTCCGAGTAGCCGATCGTCGACGGGACGCCGGAGTCCGGCACCGGGATCACGAGGTCCGCGTCCACCGGCGCTTCGTCCGCGAGGGCGCGGCCGAGGTTCTTCCGCGCCTCGTACACGCTGACGCCGTCGAGCACGGAGTCCGGACGGGCGAAGTACACGTACTCGAAGATGCACGTGTGGCGCTTCACCGGGGCAAACGGGCGCGTGCTCCGGAGCCCGCGCCGGTCGACGACGACCATCTCCCCCGGCTCCACTTCCCGCTCGTAGACCGCGCCGATGAGGTCGAAGCTCGTGGGCTCGCTGGACACGACGTACGCGCCGTCCGGCATGCGTCCGATGCAGAGCGGCCGGATGCCCATCGGGTCGCGCACCGCGATGAGCTCCTTGTCCGTCAGGCAGAGGAGCGAGTAGGCCCCCGCGACCTGCGCCAGGGCGTCCGCCACGCGGTCCTCCGCGGAGCGCTGCGTGCTGATCGCGACGAGGTGGACGATCACTTCCGTGTCGCTGCTGGTCTGGAAGATGGAGCCCCGGGCCTCGAGCTTCTCGTGGAGCTGGTCGGCGTTCGTGAGGTTTCCGTTGTGGGCGATCGCGATGCTGCCGCGCGAGTAGTCGACCGCGATGGGCTGCGCGTTCTTCAGGTACGAGCCTCCCGCCGTGGAGTACCGGACGTGGCCGATCGCGTTCGGGCCCTTCAGCTTGTCGAGCTGATCCTGGGGGAACACGTCGATGACGTGTCCCATCCCGCGGTGGGCCGAGAGACGTTCACCGTCACTCGTGACGATGCCGGCGCTCTCCTGGCCGCGGTGCTGGAGGGCGTGGAGCCCGAGATACGTGAGGTTCGCAGCCTCGGGGTGACCGTAAACTCCGAAGACGCCGCACATTGGGTGGGTTTGCCAGGTCGTCCGTGGTGAGCTCGAGACCGCCTGGCCGCCCTTCCATGCCGCGCCCGGACGCTCCCCGCAACTGGAGAAGCTGCCGGGCTTTCGAATCCCGGAAAATCGCCGAGCGTCGCGGGAAATTCCCCGTGATCTTCGGAACGTGGCTCGGGTAATCTGGCGGCTCCATGAGTGCGCTGGATGAGCTCCTCGCGCGGTGGCGAGAGAACCCGGACTCGGGAACGACGCTCGCGCTCTGTGCCTTCCTCGGGAACTCCAAGCAGGAGGACTTGATCCGCGAGGTCGGGTCGACCGCGGAGGCGTGGCACAAGGAGGACGGCCAGGTGATGCTCGCCGTCGGCCGGATGTACCTGGACGCCGGCCTTCTCCAGGAGGCCCAGGCGGCGCTCGTGGTCGCCGGCAAGGTGAACCAGTCGAGCGCGTCGCCCTACCGATATCTGGGAGAGGTGCTGCTCCGTCGCGGGGACGCCGCGCGTGCGGAGAAGGTGCTCGCGCGCGCCCTCCAGATCGGCGGCGCCGAGTCGGACACGCGGATGTGGCACGATCGCGCCACGGTCTACGTCGCGCTGCAGACGCGGGTCGGCATGCGCGCCGTCGCCGACGAGATCGACCGGACCATCCCGAAGAAGACGTCGATTCCGCCGCCGACCTTCGTCCCGGACTCGCGGCCTCCCGCCCCGGCCGCTCCGGCCCCCGAGCCCCGGGGCGCCGCGCCGAAGCTTCCGCCGCCGCCGCCGTCGGTGCCCCCCCCGCCGAAGCTCGGCGCGTCGCTCCCGCCGCCGCTGCCTCCACCGCCGGCCGCGCCGCTCCCGGCGTTCCGGGACGAGCTCGTCTCGGAGGGCGAAATAGAGACGGGCCGTTTCGGCCGGGCGGAGCTCGAGACGATCGCGTCGCCGCTCGCGTCCCTTCCGTCCAGTGGGCGGTCGGAACCGCCCCCCGCACCCGCGTTCTCCGCTTCCCCGCGGAACGGGTCGCCCGCGGCCGCGCCGCGCGCCCCGGCGCCGCCGGTCGCGTCGTTCGACCCGCAGACGAAGCCGCGCCCCGCGCGCGCCGATGAACGGCGGGACGCCTCCGTCGACGACTCGCCGAACCCCGCGGCGGAGACGATCCTGGACCACCTGTCGCGAGTGGGCATCTACGAGCGCGGCGGCGGCGCCGCGCCCGCGTGGGTCACGCCGCCGCGAGAGAAGACCCGCGGGCAGTGGCTGTTCATCGTCGCCATGGTCCTCGCTGCGGGCGGCGGATACGGCGGCTACGCCTACGCGCGTCACGTCCGGGAGGCGAAGATGGCGGAAGCGCGCCGCCTCGAGGCAGAGGTCGAGAAGCTCCTCCCCACGGGCAAGATCGACGACCTCAAGAAGACCGACGAGACGCTCTCCAGGGTCTTCGACCTCGACTCCCGGAGTCAGCGCGCGGCCATCCTCTGGCTCGAGAACCGCGTGCTCTCGGCGCTGATGCTCCCGGGCGAGCCTCGGGGCATCGAGTCCGCGCTCGCACGCGCGAAGACGCTCGAGATCGACGACTCGAAGGTCGCCTTCGGGAAGATCGCGAGCTTCCTCGCCGAGGGCGATCTCGCCGGCGCGGCCGCCATCCTCCCGAAGTGGGACGAGAAGGCGAAGTCCGAGCCGTTCTACCAGCTCACCGCCGGGGCGATGCTCGAACGAGCCGGAGACGTCCGCGCGGTCGGGCGCTACCAGCAGGCCTTCGATCTCGACCAGAACCTCGTCGTCGCGCGCGTGTTCCACTCGGCGCTGGTGACGCTCGAGCTCGGCATAGAGACCGGAAAGCCCGTGCTCGACGAAGCGGTGAAGCGCCTCGGAGACGGGCCCATGGCGCGCGCGCTCCAGGGCCTCGCCTGGGCCGTCGGGGACGCCCCGGAGGATCTCCCCGAATCGACGAGGGTGCCCGACGCCGATCGGGAGAAGCTCCCCGCGCAGCTCCTCGCCATCCCGTACGTCGTCGACGCGAAGATCGCCGCGCGCTCGGAGAAGATTCCCGACGCGCTCGCCTCGCTCGACAAGGGCCTTCGCGTCACCGCGACGCCCGCGATGGCCGCCTGGATCGGCCAGGTCGCCATCGATCTCGGCGACGAAGAGCTCGCGCGAAAGGCCGTGCTCCGCGCGCTCTCTTACTCCGCGCTCTACACGCGGGCGCGCTCCCTCGCGTCTCGCGTGGCGCTCCTCGGCGGCCGCATCGACGAAGCGAAGAAGGCGATCCAGGAGCTGGACGCGGCCAGCCCCGAGGTGGCGGTCGTCCGCGCCGCGGCGGCGTACGAGTCGCTCGATCCGTCCGAGCTCGAGAGCGCGGTCGCCGCGCTGCCCAGGGGGTCTCACGTCGCCCAGGCGCTCTCCGTCGCCATGGGCGTCGCGATGGGCAAGGCATACCCGACGCCCGCGGCCATCACGCAGATGGCGGTCCCCGGCGTTCCCTGGGGCGACCTCGTCGGCGTGGACGCCGCGCTCGACACCGGCAACCTCGACCTCGCCGCGAAGATCACCGGAAAGTGGGGCACCCGCTCGTCCACCCCGACGTACGCGCTCCGCCTCGCGCGGCTCCTCCGTTACCAGGGCAAGAGCGAGGACGCGGCGAAGGCGTCCGAGGACGCCATGGTCGCCGGGGGGATCACGCCGCGCGTCCTCGTCGAGCGGTTCGATTGTCTCGTCGCCGCGAAGGACGTCCAGGGCGCCCGCGCCCTCCTCGGCCAGTACCCCGCCGTGCTCGGCCCGATGACGGACTATCTCAAGGTGTCGCTCGACGTCGCGGACGGCAAGGCCGCTCGCGCGAAGGCCACCGCCGCACGGCTCGAGCCGCCGCCGGACGGCTCGCCGCTCCTCTACACGCTCATCGCCGCTCGCGCGTTCATCGAGTCCGGCGATCGCCGTGGAAAGCCGCTACTCGGCGTGATCG
>DASZXK010000218.1:0-19759 GCA_035545855.1 Polyangiaceae bacterium | reverse complement strand
CCAAATCCTGGGCGACTTGCATGATCGTTCGGTCCCCTCGACGGGCCAGGCGGACCGCGTCGACTCTGTAGCTCTCGTCGTAACTTTTCGTGACACGCATCGGTTCCTCCGATGGCGTCAACGGAACGGGGGGAGGCTCAGCTCCTGGGGTCCTCGGGCTTCGCCCTGCGGTCCTCGGACCTCTCCCCCTGCCGCGCCTAGCGGCGCGCGCTCGCCGTGCTCGCGGGGCCGTGGAACGGCTGGACCAATCGGGGGGGCGACTCGCCGCCCTTCGGGCGAGCTCGACGCGACGGCGGGGAGCGTCCATTTGGTTTGTATACAAACTGTCCGGTGAGGAGATACCCCCCACCGGCGCCGTTCGCCGTGAGGCTCCTGGGGGCCTCGGGCTTCGTCCTGCCGGTTCTTCGTCGTCACTCCCCGCACAGCATGGAGTACTTGCGCTCGAACTCCCGGTCCCCTTGCGAGACCTCCATCTTCTGGACGGCGCCGACCGTCTCCGCGCGCGCGTAGACGAGGAGCACCTCCTTCCCGTCCTCCGTCACGCGAAGCCCCTCCTTGAACGTCGCGCCGAAATAGCGCGTCACGAGCCCGCGGTTCGCCGGAAGCACGACGAGATAGTCGATGAGCGACGCCGAGCGCTTGAAAGACTCGTACGGCAGCGTGGCGGGCTGGGCGTCCGACATCGCGTAGTACGGGCGCCGGAAGTACATCTGCATGAGCTGCGGCTCGAGACCGCCTCCGCCCCAGGCGTCCGAGAACACGCGACCGGAAGTCCGTGGACGATTGCGCACCCACAGGGCCGCCGTCTTCACCCCGTTGTTCGGCGTGTAGCTCCCCTGGAACCCCTGCGCGGTGATGAGCGGGCTCGCGTACAGGTGATACGCGGACTGGCCGGCGCTGACGGCGAGCATCAGCACCGCGCACGCGGGAAACGCGATCTGCACGACGCGCTTCGCCTCGGCGAGGACCATGCCCATGGAGAGCACGAGGAGGAGGGCCGTGACGCCGTAGCTGATGTACCCGCGCGTCAACGTGCCGCCCGGCGGGATCACGAACCAGAACGGGCTCGCGTACGCGACGAAGAGGACGACGGGGAGCCGCTTCGTGGAGAAGAGCCGCCTCTCGGAGACCGTCGCGACGAGGACCGCCGCGAGCCCGAACCACGTCGCGCCCCAGCCGATGTCCGAATGGATGTCGGCAAACCAGTGATCGACGTAGACCCCGAGGATGTGCCGCTTCTGGTAGAGCGCGTGATAGAGGTGCCCCTGGTGGAGGACGAACGTGACGTGGCAGAGCCACGCCATGCTCGCCACCGGGATCAGGAGCGAGAGGCCGAGGAAGCAGCGCCGGAGGAACGGGAGCACGGGCTCGGTCCGGTCCCGTTCGAGGAGGACCGCGACGGCTCCGTACGCGAGCACGGGGAGGATGCCGAGCATCTGGTTCCCGGTCCAGAAGTAGATCGCGAGCACCGCGTGGAACGCGAAACGGACCTTCCCCGTCTTCGCTCTCGGCAGGCGGAGCAGGAGGTAGAGGAGCGTGATCTGGCAGAGCTCCTCGTACATCCACGGCGCGCCGAAGTGGCGGCTCTGGATGATGTCCAGGGAGCAGACGCTGACGAGGCACGCCGCGGCGAGCCCCGCGAGGACGCCCGCCACCTCGCGGACGAAGAGAAAGCCCATGAACACGTTCGCGGTGCCGACCACGAGCGTGATGAATTCCCAGCCGGTCTCCGTGATGCGGAGATGCAGCGCCTTCACCACCGCCATGTGGAGGTAGATGAGGAGCGGCTCCACGCCGCCGAGGCGGTAGAACCAGACCGTCCGCAGGTTCGTGAGCGTGTCGTGCGAGCGACACAGCATGGTGTCGACGAGCGCCGGGAGATCCGCGGCGTCCGAGCTGCCCCACACGGGCGGCTTCCGGATGATCCGGATGACGTAGGCCGAGAGCGTGATGGCGAGGGCCGCCCGTTCGTCCGGCGAGACGGCGGCGAGGAACCGCGACCAGAGAGCCCGGGCGCGGCTCGTCTTCTCCTCTTGGGTCGACACGGCGGAACCCGGTTACAGGGATTTCGGCCGCTCAGCAACCGCTCTGGCGGACGGACCGCGCTTCAGGGCGAGGACCGCGCCGTCACCGATATCTCGCGTACGTGGCGGCCGCGACTTCCTCCACCGTGAGCGAGTACTCGCTCTGATGCCACGTGACGACTCCGGCGCCGATGGCGTCCATCCAGACCTCGAGGGAGTCGCTCAGGTATCCGCCGTTCAGCTGGTCCCCGGGGCTCCAGAGTCCGGTGGGCGGGTCGTAGCGCGTCACCCAGATCTGGCCGTTCTGCGCGGCGGCGACGAGCGCGCTGCCGTCTCCGCCGACGGCCCCCGCGGGATTGTCCATGGAGAGGAGCGTCGAGTAGAAGCGACGCGGGGTCTCGAACGCGCCCGTGCCATCGTCGAACCACGAGCCCCGGATGGAGCCGTCTCCGGCGCCCAGGTACGCGAGCACGCGGGACGCGCCGCGGGAGACGACGAAGAGGCCTCGACTGAAGTCCGTGGAGTACGCGGCGGCGGCGCTCCAGGTCTTGGCGGTGGGATCGTAGGACGAAAATGTCGGCGGCGACGAGTACACCTGCCAGGTCGCGATGGCGCGACCGTCCGGGCGCACGTTCAGGTTCGCGTACCGATAGAGGGCTTGAGCCGACGCGAGCGTGGTGCTCGTCGCGGCCCACGTCCCGGCGGTCGCGTCGAACCGATTCGCGTTCGCGGTTCCCCGGCTGGTGACCCAGCTCACGAGAGTGTCTCCGGAGCTGCTCGCGCCGACTCCGGGAAACTCGTTCGCCGAGTCGTTCGCGACGGTGTTCGGGAGCGTCTGTGGCGTCGACCAGGTGTCCGATACCGGATTCCGGCGAGAAACGTAGACGGCCTGGTTCGACGTCCACGCGGCCGTCACGCGATCCGTGCCGTCCACGGCGAGCCTCACGTAGCCCGCCCGCGCGGCGGACATCGTCTTCAGCGGGCTCCACTTCGAGGTCTTCGGATCGAGCACGTCCGCCTGCGCACCGCTCGAGGTCGTCCAGACCGCGACGAAGCTCCCCGTGGAGAGCCCGACGACCGCGAGCGGCGTCGAGCCGTCGGTCACGCCGTTCGGAGTCGCCTCCGGCGACCAGGTGCTCGTGGCATGATCGAAGCGCGAGAATCGCGGCGTCCACGTGGTGCCGCTGATCGTTCCCTCTGCCCAGAGGAGCACGACGTTCCCGGCCGTGTCGCTCGCGCCGGTCAGACCGTAGATCCGCTCGGAGCTCCCGAGCAGCACCGGCTGCGTGAATCCCCAGCAGTAGCCGTCCCGACAGCTCGCGCTGCCGGTCGTGCAATCGGTCCGGCTGCCGGTGAAACCGGAGCCGTCCGCCGCGCAGCTGGTGGCCACGTTCTGGTCGCAGACGAGCGCGTTCGCCGTGCAGACGTCCGGAAGGCACGTCGCCGTGCCTTGCACCTTGCAGAACTGGTCCGCCGGGCACGTCTCCGACGAGAGGACGGTCCCGAGCGCGTTGCAGTGCTGCGCGGTCTGACCCGAGCACGACTCCTGGTTCGGCGTGCAGACGACGGGCCGGCAAGCGCCGGAGTCGCAGGCCTTTCCGCTCAGGCTGCAGTCGGTTCCACCGGGCTGCATCCGGGAGCCGTCGGCCGCGCAGGTGGTCGCCACCGTGCCGTTGCAGACGGGAAGCCCCTGTTCGCAGACGTCGGTGTAGCAAGCCGCGAAGCCCTGCGAGACGGCGCAGTACTGGGCCGCCGAACACGCCTGGACGAGCACGGCGGACGTCCCCGTCGAGTCGCAGAGGAACGGGCTCCCGCCGCTACAGAACTCCGTCGACGCGACGCACGTCACGTCGGCGCAGGTGCCGGCCACGCAGAGCTGGTTCGGGCCGCAAGCGACGTCGCAGGTGCCGCAATGCGAAACGTCCGTGGACGTGTCGGCGCAGTCCGACCCGCACACGGTGAGGTTGAAGGGACACGTGCACTCGGTCCCGACGCACGTCTGGCTCGACCCACAGGCGTGGCCGCACCCGCCGCAGTTTCCATGGTCTCCGAGGGGAACGCACGCGCCGCCGCACACGAGACCGCTCGGGCACGTGCAGAGACCCCCGACACAGTCTTCCGCCGGCGCACAGGAATGGCCGCAGGCGCCGCAGTTGAAGGAGTCGGTCTGCGTGTCCACGCAGGTGCCGTTACAGGGGACGCGGGAGGCGTCCGGACAGGCGCAGGCGCCGTTCGAGCAAACGAGAGTGGACGCGCAGACGTTCTCGCAGGTGCCGCAGTGATTCGGATCGCTCGAGAGGTCGACGCAGCTCCCGTCGCACGAGTCCGGCGACCCGGCCGGGCATCGACACTGGCCGGCGTCGCACCGCTGGTCGACCCCGCAGACCGTGTCGCACGCGCCGCAGTGGTTCGGATCCGTCGAGAGATCCACGCAGCCGCCGGAATCGCAGTAGTCCGGGAGGTCCGGATCCGAGCACGCGCATTTTCCGGCGGAACACGCGCGCGGCGAAGCGCACGCCGCGCCACACGCGCCGCAGTTCCCCGGATCGGTGTCGAGATCCACGCAGCCGACGCCGTCGCAGAGGTCGGGCCTGGAGGCGTCCGGGCAGGCGCAGGTCCCCGAGACACAGGATTGACCCGTCGGGCATCGATGTCCGCAAGCGCCGCAGTTCGCGGAGTCCGCGTCCGGATTCACGCAATCCGTCCCGCATTCGAGCGGCATCTGGATCGGGCACTGACAGGTGCCCGAGACGCACGCTTGCACGCGGGTGCAGGCGTTCCCGCACGAGCCGCAGTTCTCGTGGTCGTCGTCCGCGACGGCGCGGCCGCCGCAGATCCGGCAATCGTCCGCCTTGCCGTCGCAGTCGTCGTCGACGCCGTTCCCGCAGATCTCCTGCTCCGCCGTCGCGCGGCAGGCGCACACCTCGGAGGGGATCTCGCTCGGGGCGACGCAGGCCCAGCCCGGCACGGCGGGGCACGCGGCCTGGGTCGCACAAGCGCTGGTGCAGACTGCCAGGGTATCGGAAACCCGGAGGCAGAGCCGCGAGGCACAATCCTCCGTCCGGAGGCACGGTTCGCCGAACGCGGCGCCGCCACGCGGCGAGGAGGCGCGATCCGCCTGGCACCCCGCGAGGAGGATCGCGACGAACGCGAGGACGCGGAAGAGAGCGTCGCGCGGCACGCGGCTCACAGGTACTCCAGGTGACAACCGGGAACGCTGGCGCAGTTGCTCTCCGAGAGGAGGCTGCACGGCGTCGGCGTCCCTTCGCACGTCGACGTCCACGAGCAGCCCGGCTGCCCCCCGCAGGTCGCGGGTCCGTCGAAGAGATCGCAGGACCACGCGATGCCGGAGCAGTAGTTCGAATAGGAGCTCCAGACGCAGCCCTGGATTCGGTAGCAGGACGACGAATAGAACTGGCTCGAGCAGTACTCCACGTACCCGTCGCACACGCCGCCGGTGGAGCACCCCGTGACGGTTTCGCACGTGGCCGAACCGAGGAGCGAGCACGGCGTGGGAGAGCCCGCGCAGTGAGCGACCGGCGCTGCGCCTCCGCTCGAACCGATGAAGCCGCCCGCGCCGAACGCTCCTCCGGCGCTCGCCCCTCCGCTTTCGGTTCCGCCGGACGCGAAGACGGGCGACCCGCCGGCGCCGTGAGAGGCTCCCCCACCACCGAAGTTGCCGAAGCCGCCGAGAGCACCGGGGCTCCCGCCGGCGAAGGCGCCGTCGGGGACGGTGAGGACGCCCCCGGGTGGACCCGACGGCGGCCCGGCGGGCGGCGCATCCCCGCTGCATGCCGCGACGAGCGCGGAGCACGACAGCACCCCGAGCCTCACGAGCCCCCGGTTCACCATCCTGCGCCGGGACGATACACGGCTTTCCCCGGGAGCGCAGCGGCGGCGCGCGGCCTCAGGCCTTCGTGCGCTCGGAGCGCCGCTTTTTCCGCGGGGGAACGAGGTACCGGACGACGTGAATCCGCTTCCCTCCGTCGAGCTGCTCCACGCGAAATGAATGGCTCAGGCGCGCGATCGCGCCGAGCCCCCCGCCGATCCCCTTCCGCTTCAGCATGTCCACCGGGTCGATGGGGCCCCGGTCGTCCCAGCCGTCTCGCATCGCCGCGTCCAGGTTCCGGAACGGGGGCCCGCGGTCCGTCGCGACGAGGGCGATGCCGGGGCCGTGCTCGTCCTCGACCGCCGCTATCTCGACGTGCCCGGAGACGCCGTACTTGAGGATGTTCGACGCGAGCTCCGACCCGACGATGGCGAGCTCGCTGCAAGCCCGCTTCTCGAACCCGAGCGCGGCGGCCGCCTTCGAAACGCTACGCTGGACGTGAAAGACGTCGACCGGGTCGCGGACCTCGCAGACGGGCATCCCGCCCCTTCAGCGGACGCTTCTCTCCACGTACTGCTGGAGCGCCTCGTGGAGCGTCCGGTGCGTGACGACGTTGGAGAGGTCGATGCCCATCTGCACGACCGTCTGGGCGATGTGCGGATTGATGCCGGTGAGCACGCACTCGGCTCCGAGGAGGCGCACGGCGCGGGCCATCCGCATGAAGTGGTCGACGGTGCGCGTGTCCATGACGTCGATGCCGGTGATGTCGATGATGGTGCACCGGGTCTTCTTCTCGACGACGGCCTGAAGGAGCGAGCTCGTCATCTCGGCGCTCCGCGCCGTGTCCATCACGCCGACGACGGGAAGGCAGAGGACGCCGTCCCAGACCTCCATGATCGGCGTGGAGAGCTCCCGGATGGCCGCTCGCTGCTTCTCGATCGTCGCGAGCTTTTCCTCGAGCTCCGCCTGGTAGGATTGGCTCTTCGACTGCTCCGCGCTGAGCGACGCGATCATCTCGTTGATGCCGGCGTACAGGCTCGCGAGCGGGCTCTGGTCGTTCGGGTCGACGTGGAGTCGAGTGCTGTAGTCCCCGTAGCCGACGTTCGCCAGCGTGAGGAGCGCGTCGGAAACGGTTTCGAGGATCTGTTCGTCTGTCAGGCTGATCTGCGTCACGGAAGTCTCCCCTGTCTCGGTCGCGAATTCGTCTCGATCACGCACTGCTTCAGCGCGTCGCGCATGTTCCGGTAGCTCCGGAGCCCGTGGAGCTCGACCCCCATGGCGACGATCGTCCGCGCCACGTTGGGGTGCATCCCGGAGAGGAGGCACCTGGCGCCGAGGAGCGTCACGGCGCGGGCGATCCGGAGGAAGTGGTCGGCGGAGGACGTGTCCATCACCTCGACGCCCGTGACGTCGATGATGACGAAGCGGGACTTCTTCTCGACGACGGAGCCGAGGAGCGTCGTCGTGACGTCCGCGGCGCGCGCGCTGTCCAGCACGCCGACGACGGGGACGCAGAGCACGCCGGCCCAGATCTCGATGATGGGGACCGAGAGGTTCCGGATGGCCTCGCGCTGCCGTTCGATGGTCGTGATCCGGTTGTCCAGCTCGGCGAGGGACGCCGCCGACTTCTCGCGTGCCTCGCGGAGCGCCTCGGCCATGTAGTTGATGCTGGAGACCAGCGCGCCGACGGGGTGCGACTCGGGGTACTTCGAGGAGAGCGTCGTCTTCAGGCTGCCGTCCCCGATGGCGCGCAGCGCGGCGAGGATCTCGCCGATCGAAGTCCCGAGCTCCGTGCCGAGCTCGCTCCCGCCGCCCGTCATTCGAGCCCCTCGGCGACCCGGACGCGCGGGGCCAGGGCCGGCTTCTCGTCGGGCGGCGGCGTCGACTCGAGCGGCCCGGCGGCGAGATCGGGCCTCCCCACGCCGAGGATCCCGAGCGCCGTCTCGAGATCGAGGGTGGTCGTCACGTTCTCGAGCCGGATGCCCATCGTCTCGAGCGCCATCGCGATCTCGGGCTTCATGCCGGAGATGATGGTGCGCGCGCCCATGAGCGACGCGGCCGCGGCGAGCTGGGACAGGACGGAGCAGAGGTGGCTGTCGACGAGCCAGAGGCCGGTGATGTCGATCATCAGCCCGGAAGAGCCGCTCCTGTGGATGCGCTCGAGGACCTCCGACACGAGCTGCGCGGCCATGTCGTCCGTCATGTCCCCCTGGAGTGGAACCAGGAGGAGGTCCCAGAACCCGATGATCGGTATCCGATGATAGTCGCCTTCCATGCGCTTTCACTCCAGGTCCGCGACGAGGATCGTCGCGTCGTCTTCCTTGCGCCGGTGCTGCGCGATGATGGCCGCGCATGCCGCCTCCGGGGAGAGGTGCCGCACCCGGTCGAGCGGCGTTCGCGACGAGATCCCGTCGGAGAAGAGCACGAGGCGCGCTCGCGGGACCAGGTTCGCGCGAGCGACGTGGAACTTCGCGACGCGGCTCCCGAGGATGCCGGCGGAGAAGACCAGCGGCAGGCGGAGCTCCGCGCTCCGGATCTCCACGTTGCCGACGGCACACGCCTCGACGGCGCCTTCGCGGATCGTGCAGAGCGTCGCCGCCGCGCCGCGGGAACCGGCGAGCTCCCGGTGGAGGAGCTGCATGACGGAGAGGACGGGGTCTCCGAGGGACACGCCGTTCAGGCACTCGAGCGCCCTCCTGGAGACGAGCGCCGCTTGCGGGCCGTGTCCGAGGCCGTCGACGACCGCGATGAGCGCGCGGCCCTGCTCGTCCGTGCGCACGAGAACGCCGTCCCCGTTCTCGATCTCGCCGACCATCGGCAAGGAGACGTGCGAGACGATCATTTCTGCACCCACACGGACGCGACGACCCGCGTTCCCGTTCCGTCGGAGGAGATGTCGAAGGAGTCCGCGAGCTGTTTCGTCCCGAGGAGCCCGCGCCCGAGCCCGGTGCGGCTCCGGTACCGGCCGCCCATGATCTCGTCCAGCTTCGACTTCGGGATGCCGGGGCCCTCGTCGGAAGCCTGGATCTCGACGGCCTTCCGGCCGCTGTTCCGCGGGGCGATCGTCACGAGCCCGCCGCTCGCGTAGAGGACCATGTTGCGCGTGAGCTCGCTCACGATGGTCGCGACCTTCTGCATCGCGAACGGGCTCGCGCCCACGGCGTCGCACACCTTGCGCGCCTCGGCGCGCGCGCGCCCGATGTCCGACTCCGCCGCGATGCGGATGATCGACGGCGCGACGTCGGTGAGCCCGTTCCCGCAGAGGTCGTCGATCTCGCGGAGAGCCACGGCGCGGCGGTCCGCGTCGACGAAGAGCTCCACGCCCCGGCGCAAATTCGCCCCGCACTTGCGGAGGTCCGCGGCCGTGAGCGTGGCCGGGGCACACCCCTGCTGCTGGATCGCCCGGACGAGGATCGAGCGCGCGTTGACGGGCGAGATGTAGCGCTGCAGCACGGCGAGCGCCTTTTCGAACTCGGGCTCCATCATCGCGGTTCTCTGACGACCACCTTCCCGGGTTCGTGCGCCCTGCGAGCGCCCGCCAACGGACCCACGACACTAACCGACTTCGGAGGATGTCCGCTCGTCGATCCTGAAGGCGAATGCGCCGACGATCGCGCGTTTCTCTCGTCGTCACGTTTCGGGTACCCGCGCGCCGTTCCGGGTGCCGCGAGAGGTGCTCGCGAAGTCCGAAGGCCGGATTCAGGCGTGCTTTGTCCCGCCCACGTCACTTCTCGGTTCCGCTCCCGAGAATCACGGTCCTCCAAGGTTGGTTCCGCGTGCCCGCTCCGGAAGCATCTTTGCCCGTTTCACTTCGACGCTCGCGCGACGCTCTCCGTAAACGTGCAAACGCGCAAACGCGCAAACGCGCAAACGCGCGAGACGTCGTGCACGCGCGCACCGTGTACGCGCATGAGGGAACGAAAGACGCGAGTCACGCGGGCGTGAAAACCCATCGCGTGAATTGCACGCGCGCTGGTCGATGAGATAAGTTGCTTCCACGCTCCAAGATCTGCGTCGAGCGTCGCAGAGGGAACACGCATGACCGACATTCAGATGAGAGGGTACGTGCTGCTCAGTGCGGCGGAATATCTGCGCGCTTCGGCGGGAGAGAAGAGGGCGAACGACCTCCTGGCCGGTGCGTCCCCGGCGCTTCGCGGAGCGCTGTCCACCGCGAGCTCGGCGAGCTGGTGCAAGGCCGAGCACCACGCCGAGATGTTCCATCTCATCGCGTCCCTCGCGGGAGGGGACGATGAAAAGGCGAAGGATCTGCTCATCGCTTGCGGCAAGGCGGCGGCGCACGAAGCGAGCAACACCTTCCTCCGTCTCCTGATGAAGGTGCTGACTCCCACGCTCTTCGCGAAGAAGTTGCCGGACATCTGGGCTCGTGACTGCACCGGCGCCACGGTCACCGTGGAGGTCCACGAGGAGAAGATCCGGAACCGGCTCTCGGGAGTCGGGGGCTTCGATCACATTGCGCCGGTCGCCGTGGGCTACGTCCTCTTCGCGCTGGAAGCGATGGGCAAGAAGATCACGCGCGTCGATCTCCACGAGTGGTCGCTCGCGACGCCGGGCCCCGACAAGCCCTGGTTCGAGATCCACTGGGCGGCCTGAGCGCCCCGGACCGCTCGACCCCCGGTCAATCCGCGCCGGGGGTGAGCGCGGAACGGAAGAGGCCCGCCGGATCGTACTTCCGTCGAGACGCGGTCCACGAATCTCCCGCGGGAGCGAAGTGCCGCGACACGGAGCGTTCGGCGTTCGTTCCGAGAAAGCCGGAGAGGTACCGTCTACCGGACGCGCCGATGACGAGCTCGTCCAGGGGCTCGAGAGCGGCGAGCGTCGCGGGAAGGGTCGCGCGTGGAACGCCCGGGGGAAGCACTCCGACGACCGCGACCCGCGTCGCCGGCGGAGCGCCGAAGTGGGGCGGGCAGCGAGACGCGTCGACCAACATCACGCGGTGACCGTCTCCCACGGAGGGGGGGAGGCGCGCGAGGAAGTCCTCGAGGAAGCCGTCGAGGTTCGGACACGGGATGACGGCCTCGAACCACGGGTGCGGAAGCTCCCACAGCTCGTCCTTCACCATGCCCTCGAAGCGAGGCTCGTACCGTCGCGTGAAGGACTGGAAATCGGTCTCGTAGCCCTCGAACCGGCGCGTCGCGCGAACGACGCGAAGCGCCCGCTCCTGGATCTCCTTCGGCACGTCGTCCCCTGCCCCCACGGCGAGGCCGTAGCTCCACGCGACGACCGGCGCGGGCCCCGCGGGCGTCGCGCGCATTCCGCGACCACCGAACCAGCAATACCCTTCCAGGTGGAACCCCGGGTGGAGCTCGGAGAGCGCCGCCTGATCCTCGATCCATGCCGAGCGATCCTCGTAGAGGAACGAGGCGACGCGGACGCGGCGCGGCGCCGGGCGCAGCCCGAGTCGCGCCTCGACGATGATCCCCATCCGTCCGATCCCGCCACGAACGGCGTCGAACAGATCCGGATTCTCTTCGGCGCTCGCCGTACGGAGCACGCCGTCCCCGGAGACGACGGTGACGCTCCGCACGTTGCTCGCCACCGTGCCGTGACGATGACTCGAAGATCCGACGCCGCCGGCGGACAGCAAGCCGCCGATGGTCATGTCGAGGTTCAGCGGCAGCACGGGCGGGCAGAGGTCGGACGCCGCGAGGTGCGCGAGGAGCTGGCGCGGAGTCGCCCCGGCGCCGACGGTCACCTCGAGTCGCTCGCGGTCGATCGGGCCGAGCCGGTCGAGGCGTCTCGTGCCGATGGAGACCGTGCGGAAAGCGACCGATTGCCCGCTCTGGCTGTAACCCGCACCGCGGACGGTGCAGCCGATTCCGCGCCCGCGGAGCTCCGTCACGAGGCGGGCGCACGCCTCGGCCGTCTCGGGCTCCGCGACGAGGAGGCACTCGCCCGTCCGGAGGCGGCCGAAATCCCGCGCCGCCCGAGCGCGACTCGCGGCGTCCGCGAAGAACGGGACGGAGGCGGCCCGTGCCGCGCGGACGGCGGACTCACGATCCATAGGCGATGCGAGCCGGTGCCGGACGGACCCGGCGGAGCTCGTGGATGAACGACGCCCGGGGCGGTTCGTCCGCCATCCGATCGGCGAAGTAGGAGAACACGTCGTCGAAGATCCGCATGGTCCGGGCGACGAGCTCCTCCGCCTCGGCGTGCTCCGCCTCTCCGAGGACGATCCGGTCGAGGTCGCTCTCCGTCTGCTCGGTGAAGAGGTCGTGCGCCTTCTCCACGCCGAGGTGGAACTGCGAGAAGTAACGGAGAGGGAGGTCCGGGCACACGCGGTCCACCGCGCGCGCGACGTTCTCGAAGAACACGTGCCCGGTCGCTTCCAGGGAGAGGATGAACCCGATGCGCTGCGCGCCGGTGCTCACCGCGAAGATCTCCGCGGTGAGGGCGTAGCAGGCGTCCCGGATGGGACGGAACTCCTCCGCGAAGAGCTCTTCGATGCCGAGAGACTCGACACCGAGCGCCCGGAGGTCCGAGAGGAACCAGATCTCGTGCCCGGCGTCCTCGTCGCGGTGGTGGATCGCGAACCGCTCGAAGTCCGTGCCTCGCACGCGCTCCAGGTTCAACCGAAGTACGTCCTGGAACACCATGGGGAGCCAGGCGCATCCCCGCGCGAGGCGCGCGAGTGGCTCCACGGTGGAGAGCTCCCCCAGCGCGTGGAAGAGCCGGTGGTTCCGGAGCTCGGTCTGGTGCGCGTGGATCGTCTTCTTCAGGCTCTTCATTGGAATCTTCCTCTCGCTGCTGTGTTCCGGTCAGTCAGTTGGCGCGCGCACGGGCGCGACGCTCGAGGTCCCAGTGACGCTCGATCAAGCATGACGTCGCACCCTTCCCTGGGGTCGACGGAGCGCCCGAACCTCACTCGTCCGCACGCTCCCGCCTCGGTAGTGCATCCCCGATTCGTAGAGGGTGAGGACGTCTTCCATATGGTCGAAGTCCCGGGCGAGGAAGTAGCGCTTCTGGAGGTCCGAGAACTCGATGTCGTGATGGATGACGTCGAGCGAGTACGGGACGAGCTCGGCGGATTCGTGGATCGCCGCGCGGAACTCCCGCGGCGAAGAGAGGAGCGCAGCCCCGACGACGCACCGCTCCTCGGGCTTGCCCACGAGCCCGAACCCGATGCTCCAGAGATACATCCTCGCGAGGTGCGTGAGCTCGGATGCGTCTCCCTGGAGCGCGTCGCGGACGCGCCGGAGCGAAGCTTCCGCCGCGAGCACGTCGATCTCGGAGGATTCCGGGGAGCTCTTCAGCGTCGAGAGATGACGGTTCGCCGCATGGAGCTCGCCGTCCAGCACGCCGGGGACGGCGTGCGACATCACGGCGCCGAACCGCCGGTGGAATTCCCCGTGCTCGGCGGAAAGAAGCATCGGAAGGTGCCCGAGGACGTCGTGGACGAGATCCGGCGCGGGCGCGTAGTCGATGTGCTCGGGGCGCCGGAGCGCGCGGGAGACCGGGAACACGGAGACGGACATCAGTCGGACGTAGGCGTCCATCGGGATGTCGCCGTCCACGCAGACCGTCCGCCAGTTGGTCCCGGACAGGCGCCCGTTCAGCTCCTCGATGCGCGGGACGCGACGACGCGGGAGCTCGAGGGCGAGCAGGCCCTCGAGATGGGCGGGGTGGATCGCGCCCCCGTACCGCGCGACCAACTCCTCGTTCCTCGCGAGTGCCGTTTCCCACACCGCATGATCCGATTCGGTGTACTGGTCATGTTCCTGTGTAGTGCAGTGGACACTCAACTCCGCCAGCACCCTGGCCCTCTCGAGTTCCCACTCAGCTTCCATGGAAAATGCCCTCCGAATCCCTGCGGCCGCAGTGAGGCGCGCCGTGATGGCGGCCCGTCCGCTCGCCCGGAGACTGGACACTACAAACCCCAACATGCCTTTTCAACCGAATATAGGTTTACACGAACGAGCGTAAATAGAGCCATATTTACGATTAACCACGTAAAAGGCGCCCGGACGCAGACACGAACTCCGATCCGGAGATCGCTTTTACGCACAGTGCCGTAAACGTGTGACGCTTTACGTTCACACATGTAAATGGTGAGTGCGCACGCTCCGGTTTCCGGAGGGCGAACCGACCTCGCGCCCGGACGCGGCGTCGCGTCAGTCGAGATCGGCGCCGCGGAGGACGAGGCGCTCGACGCGCTCACCGGTCGAGAGCGCGTTCACGATCTCCTCGACGTCCGACGGCTGGACGCGCCCGTAGAGGTAGTGGTCGGGCTCGACGGCGATCGTCGGACCGGCGACGCAGGCGTCCAGACAGCTCGCCGTGCAGGTCCGGGCCTCCACCTCGGCGAGGCCACGCTCGCGAAGAAGGGCCTTCAGCTTGCCATGGACTTCCTCGGCACCCCGAGCGGCGCAGGAGCCCTTCGGGGACCCATCCACGCGGCGATTCAGGCACACGAACAGGAATCGTTTCCGGATCGGCATGGCGAGCACTCCCGAGACGCGCGGGCGCGTCCTCCCGGCCCCAACCACTAGTGACGGAACGGCGCTCGTGCAACGCCCGGTGTGTTTACACACTCGCGCGTAAATGTAGGTTCACCGCCGCACACGGAACCCTGCTTCCCGGGACCTCGAAAGTCTGGTCTGATCGAATTCGAGATGAGCGCGTCCGCCGCGATCCGATCGGGAGACCTGGACGGCGTTCGGGTCCTCGTGGTCGAGGACGAACGCGCCATCGCGAGCGGGATCCGCCGCTTGCTCTCGCGAGTCGGAGCGGACGTGACGATCGTCCGGACGCTCGAGGCCGCGCACCGATCGATCACCGAGCTCGACTGGGATCTCGTCCTCCTCGATCAGCACCTCCCCGACGGCGACGGACTCGACCTCCTCGGCACGATTTCCGCCCTTTCCGTGCGGCCGGCGCTGATCGCCGTCTCCGCGCACCTGCAGACGGCGAGGCGCGCTCTCACGCTCCAGGCCGCGCGCGCGATCCTGCTCCCGAAACCGTTCGACCGGGACGAGCTGCTCATCGCGGCGCTCGACGCCATTGCCCTCGCCTCGGGGAGCGGGCAGGCCGTCTCCGAAGTCCGGAAGCGCGGCGACGGGGACTCCCCGTCGCTCGAGTTCGGCCCCATCGGGGTGAACCTCGTGACGCAGACGGTCACCGTGGACGGCGCGCCGGTCGACGTCCAGCCCGCGCAATTCCGCATCCTGGTCCAGCTTCTCTCCCGAATCGGGACCGCGGTTCCCTACGAGGAGCTGACGGGCGGCGCCGTTCGCGGGTCCCACGACGACTCCAGCATCCGTTTTCAGATTCACGTCCTCCGCCGCCGATTGGGCCACGCAGGCAAGCTGATCGAAACGGCTCGTAACGGATACGGTATCGCGCTCGGCCCGGATGCGTCCCGAAGCGCAACGACGCCACGGGAAGACGCCCTGGAAACTGATCCCGCGATTAGCAAACGCTAACGGGTGCGCCTCGGATCCGCATGGTAGTGCCAGTCACGGACGCTGCCGGGAGAGGCAAATGCCCAGGGATCGAGCCACGGTCGTGCGAGAAGCACTCGACGACGAAACGCCGAGACAGACGAGCGTGAGAGATCTGCTCGCCGCCTCGCGCGATTCGAGCCCGCCCGGGCCCGCGAGCGATCGGAGCGCCGAAGGGACCGGTCGACGGCGCAAGTGGAACGTGATGGACCAGTTCGTCCACGAGGGGCTCGTCTATCAGCTCCGCAGCCGTCCCGCTGAACCGCAGGACGTCGCGCCGCGGCTGACGCGCCGCGAGCAGCAGGTGCTCGCCGGCGTCCTGGAGGGCGAGAGCAACAAGAGCATCGCCTACACGCTCGGGCTCGCGCCCTCCACGGTGGGCGTCCTGCTGTTCCGGGCGGCGGCGAAGCTCGGCGTGAAATCCCGGGGAGATCTGCTCTCCGTCTGCGCGAAACGAGGCCTGCCCGAGGGGGATTGAAGGGCCGTCGAGCGCTCTCGCCGGGCCTTCCGGTAGAGTGCTCCGATGGACGAATGGTTCGTGTGCGTCCCCGGGGGAGACCCGGTCGGCCCGGTCTCGACCGCGCTCCTGATCCTCGGGATCCGCTCCGGCAAGGTGCCCGACGACGCGCTCGTCTGCCGGGTCGGGGAGAAGACGTGGACCGGCGTGATGGAGGAGTCGGCGCTCGCCGCGGCGATGCCCGGGCCGGAGGCGTTCCGCGGCGCCGAGGCGGACAGCCGCTACAAGCCGAAGAGCGTCCTCGGCGTCGGCGGCATGGGCGAGGTGCACCTCTGCGCCGACGAGTGGATCGGCCGCGACGTCGCGATGAAGATCGCGCTCGGCGGCAAGGACGTGGAGCCGCACCTCCGCGCGAGGTTCATCCGCGAAGCGCTGGTCCAGGGTCAGCTCGAGCACCCGAGCGTCGTCCCCGTCTACGACCTCGGGACGCGACCCGACGGCGCGACGTTCTTCACGATGAAGCGCGTCCACGGCCTCACCCTCGCGCAGATCGTCGAGGGGCACAGGAAGAACGACGCGAAGATCGTGAAGACGTACTCGCGACGTCGATTGCTCACGGCGATGAGCAACGTGTGCCTCGCCGTGTCCTTCGCGCACAGCCGCGGAATCGTGCACCGGGACCTCAAGCCCGAGAACGTGATGTTCGGGGATTTCGGCGAGGTGTACGTCCTCGACTGGGGCGTCGCGAAGGTGCTGGAAGATTCGTGGGCGGTGAAGGCGTCGGCGACCGCCGGAGCGCCCGTCGGGCGGACGCAGGCCGGCTCGATCATCGGCACGCCGGGCTACGTCTCTCCGGAACAGGTGCAGGGAGAGGTCGCCATCGGTCCGCCGAGCGACGTCTACGCCCTCGGCGCGATCCTGTTCGAGCTCCTTGCGCTCGAACCGCTCCACCGCGGCAACACGACGGCGGCGCTCTCGGCCTCGACGCTCGCCCTCGACGGTGAAAAGCCGTCGAGCCGCGCCGAGTCCCGGAACATCTCGCCGGAGCTCGACGCGATCTGCGCGAAGGCCACGGCCCGCGATCCGAAGAAGCGCTACGCGACCGGGCGCGAGATGCAGGAAGCCATCGAGCGGTACCTCGACGGCGAGCGGGACCGGGAGCAGCGAAAGGAGATCGCGAAGCGCCACGCCGACGCCGCGGAGCGGGCCTTCGAGGCCGCGGCCAAGGCGGGACCTGCCGGAGAGCCGGACCGGGCGCGAGGTCTCCGGGAGCTCGGCGCGGCCCTCGCGCTCGAGCCCTCGAACGAGGACGCCATGCGAACCCTGATGCGGGTCCTCCTCGACACGCCCTCGGAGCTCCCGCCGGAAGCGGAGGCCGAGCTCCAGGCCCTGGAAAAGAAGGACCGGGTGCGGGGCGCGAAGGACGGCGCGCTCGTGTACACGCTCTTCTCGGTGCCGGCGATCCTGCTCTTCACGATGCACGTGAAACAGCCGCTCTTGTTCCTGCTCGTCGCGCTCGTGACGCTCGGAACGCAGGGCTACTTCTTCTGGATGTGGAAGACGGGGAACGCCGAGCGGAAGTACATGCGCATCGCCGTTCCCCTCTCCTTCCTGCTCGTCGCGCTGCAGAGCACCGTGTTCGGGCCGTTCGTGATCGCTCCGGGCGCCGCAGCCGTCACCATCGCGGCGTTCCTCGTGAGCCTCCGCGCGGGGAAGGAGGTGCGTCGCCTCGTGCTTCTCGCCGGCGTCGCGTCCGTCGCCATTCCCGCGCTGCTCCAGTTCGTCGGGCTCACGCCACGGTCCTACGGCGTCGTCGCGGGCAACATCGTCCTCCGGAGTGACCTCGTCGAGTTCGAGACGGTGCCCGCGATGCTGCTCCTCGCCTTCGGAAGCATCTCCACCATGTTCGCGACGCTGATGACGGTCGGGCAATCCGTGGACGCGCTCGTCGCCTCCGAGCGGCGGAACTTCGCGCAGGCGTTCCGCCTCCGTCAGCTCCTGCCTTCCGGTGGGCGGATGCAGTCGAATCCGCCGGGGGTGTGATCCCGGGAGCTCAATCGCGTCTTGCCGACGCGCCGGTTCTTCACGGTCTCTTGACAGGGGGCAGGTCGAGGGGGATTCTGGGTGTACCGATCGGTACCAAGCGGGAATTTTCCATGCAACAGCGACTCCTCACGCTCGTCCTCCTCGCCCTCTCCGCCACCGCCTGCGGCAGCAACGACAGCCACGGCGGCTCCTCGAATCCAGCGAGTGGAAGCGGCGGCTCCGGCAGCGGTGGTGACGGCTCGAGCTGGGGCGGCGAGGGAAACTCGGGCGGCGCCGCCGGAGGGCCCACGCTCGCGATGGACGAATGCGGTCTCCACACGCAGTACCTGGGCGACGAGAACTGCATCCTTCCGCCGCCGTCCGACCAGGGCTTCCAGATTCACGTCGGCCCCACCGACTACGACAACCCCGACGAGCTCTACATGCTCCAGCCCGGGGACGAGAAGACGGACGACATTCCCGTCACCGCAACGAACGACTCGGACGTGTACTTCTTCTACCGCCAGTACCGTCTCCGTCCGAGCGCGCATCACATCATCCTCTCCGTCCCGAACGGGTCGGACGTCCTCGCGGGCCGGCGCATCGGCACCGCGAACCGCTCGCAGGACTATCCGGCCGGCGGCATCATCGCGCCCGAGGACGAGAGCGTCGGGATCCCGCTCGCCGCGCACGCGGTCGTCAACGCGAGCTTCCACGCCATCAACACGGGCGATCAGCCGCAGCTCCGGGAAGCGTGGATCAACTTCTGGTACCGCGATGCGGCGGAGGTGAAGGAGCCCGCGACGGAGTGGTTCGAGACGGGGAGCGTCACGTTCACGGTCCCCGCGCACACGTCGCAGACGCTCGGCCCCTACACCTGCAACGTCCACGGGGACGGCCGCATGCTCTGGCTCTACGGCCACCGCCACGCGAACAACGTCCGCTTCACGGCGACGCGCATCCGCGGCGGCCAGCGGGACGTCATCTACGACGCGGACAACTGGGAAGAGCCTCTTCTCCTCGAGTACTCGAGCCTCGTGACGAATCCCGCGCCGGACATCCCGAACGGCAAGGAAGGCGGCTGGAACGGCATCCTCGACTTCGCCGAGGGCGACAAGGTCGAGTGGAGCTGCGACGTCGTGAACAACCACGACACGGACCTCCACTTCACGAACCAGACGTTCCTCGGCGAAATGTGCATCGTGGACGCCGAAGCCGTCGGCTCGACGTGTAGTCCGTTCTGAGACTCACGCACGACCCACGATTGGTCCAGCCGTCAGCGCGTGGACGGGAACAGCGTGGGGTTGGTTTTCGGGGGGCCCTGGCACGCCGCGGCGGGCTTCGCAACCGCTCCCCCCGCCTTCGGCCGAACGAGCTTCGCTCGCCCCGGGGGGGGAACGCCGCAGTCGGATAGTTTGTATACAAACTGATTGGTGGAGAGCGCCCCCCTCATCGGATCGAAGGGCGGTGCATTTTTCTTTGAACGTCTGGGAGGCGACCGGGCACTCCCCGGCATGAAGCATCGAACCACCCGGAACTTCGCCTTGCTCGCTGCCACCGTCGGGATTCTCGCTGCGGCGCCCCGGACCGCTCGCGCCGAGGACGTCGCATTCTCGGCGTCGCCTTCGCAGGGGACGGTCGGCGGGGCCCCCTCGACGCACCCGTCGGAGTACGACGGGCCTCCCACGCTCGTCCGCGGGTCGCACCGACCGAAGCTCGGCGGCTATGCGAGCTTCGGGGGCGCCTACACGCACATGCTCGGCCGGGACGGCGGGCTCATGAGCCTCGAAGCGGCGTTCCTCCTCGATCATCGGTTCAGCATCGGCTTCGCCGGCTACGGCTTCACGCGGACGCCCTCGGGCCCGGCCGACGTCGACGGCACGCCGCGACAGTTCGCGGCCGGCTACGGCGGGCTCGCGGTTCGCTACTCGCTCGTGAGCGATCTTCCGGTGTACGCGACGGTCGG
>DASZXK010000217.1:0-39948 GCA_035545855.1 Polyangiaceae bacterium | reverse complement strand
CCGAGGCGCCGGTGTTTCTCGATCGCCTTCCGCGACGGAGCCGCCCTTCACGGACGCTTCGCGCCCGTTCGCCTGCCGCAGACCGGCCCGATCGGAAACCCTGCCGTCGGGGCCTTCCGTAGTCGGCGTTCCGTCCCGGAGTCGTACCGGCCGTTCGCCGGGATCGTGTCCGTGGGGTGGTTCTGGTTCCAGAGCGTCTGGAATGCGAGGACGTCGGTCGAGGCGTGCGCCGACCCGGTCGGCGTCCTGTAGTCGAAGTGGACGCGATCGCTCTTCCCGAGCCAGTGGAAGGACTGCTGCTCGAGGGCGGCGCGCCACGTGGCCGGCTCCGCGATGTCGAGCGCCGTCCCGATCTCGTGGTTGCTGTCTCCGGGCGGGGTCGCCATCTGCACGCCGCAGCGCCTCCCCGCCGCCCAGCGCGAGACGAGGTACTGCTGCGCCACCGTGCGGAGCGCGCTGTTGATCGTCATCTTTCCGGACTTGTGGGAATCGAGCACCTTGACGAGGTGATCGCGCGCTTCGAGCTCGAGGTACGGGAACACGTTCGACGCTAGGACGAGGTTCGGCCGCTTCGGCAGCGGAACGAACGCGTTCGGCCGGATGCACCGCGCTTGCTCGATGATCTGCCGGCTGAGCCCGTCCACGCTCGCCGTCGAGCAGCTTCCCTCGGCGGCTTGCTGCACGGTGTCGAAGTGCCGTGGCGGCGCGGGCTTCGCCGCCGGTTCGCCGTCGTCGGTCTCGTCCAGGAACTCGGACGGTGCCTCGTCCGCGGGCGCGAGCGCCTCCGGCACCGGCTCCGGTTCACTGCTCGGCAGCACGGCAGCCGCCGTGGCGCTCTGGGTCGCCGGGGGCTCTGGCGGCGGACTTGCGCGTTCCGCGGGCGTCGGACCGCGCCGTCCGAGGTCACGGACGATGGAAAAGACGCTGAGCGCGAGCACCGCGCAGGCGGCCGCTCCGCCGGCGATCAGGACGACCAGCCGGCGTCTCGGGGACCACGGTTCGTGGTGCGGGTCGTCCGCCACGGGCGCCTCGGTACCGCGATCCGGCGCGACGGGCAATGGGGGCGCGCCCCACCGGAACCCGCCTCACGGCGGAATTTCGTTCACTTCCGTCCGAGGATGTTCCGCGCGATGACGATCCGCTGCACCTGGCTCGTGCCCTCGTAGATCTGGAGGAGCTTCGCGTCCCGCATGAGCTTCTCCACGGGGTACTCCTTCGTGTAGCCGTAGCCGCCGAAGATCTGGACGGCGTCGGTCGCGGCCTTCATCGCGCTGTCGGCGCCGAGGAGCTTCGCGTACGCCGAGACGATGCTCTCGAGTTGCCCCTGGTCCACGTTCCAGGCCGCCTTCTGGTAGAGGAGCCTCGTGGCTTCGTAGGAGACGGCCATGTCCGCCAGCATGATCTGCACGGCCTGGTGCTGCGCGATCGGCGCCCCGAACGTCTCGCGCTGCAGAGCGTAGTCCCGGGACTCGTCGAGCGAACGGCGGATGAGTCCCGCAGCGCCCGCCGCGATCCACGGACGCGAGCGATCGAACGTCTTCATCGCGACCTTGAAGCCCTGGTCTTCTCCGCCGACGAGGGCGCTCTTCGGCACGACGACGTCCTCGAAGATCACGTCCGTCGTGTTCGAGCAGCGCTGGCCGAGCTTGTCTTCCTTGCGCCCGGGCTTCACGCCCGGCGTGTTCGCGTCCACCACGAAGCACGCGATGCCCTTGTGGCGCTTCGACTTGTCGAACGTCGCGAGCACCGTGTACCAGCTCGCCACGCCGCCGTTGGTGATCCAGCGCTTCTGGCCGTTGATGACGTACTGATCGCCCTTCTTCTCCACGCGGGTCGCGAGCGCGGCGACGTCCGAGCCCGCGCCGGGTTCGGAGCAGCAGTACGCCGCGAAGATGGGCTCCTCCACCAGCCGGGACAGGTACTTCTTCTTCTGCTCGTCCGTGCCCGCGACGAGAAGCGGCATCGCGCCGAGCATGTTCGCGGCCATGGAGGTGTTGAACCCCGCGCAGCCGTACGCCACCTCCTCGAGCACCAGGCTGTGCTCGAAGCAGCCGAGGCCGACCCCGCCGGCGCTCTCCGGCACCTCGACGTTCATCAGGCCGAGCTCCCAGGCCTTCTTCAACGCTTCCTTCGGGAAGTGTCCCTCTTCGTCCCACTTGCTCGCGTGGGGGATCACCTCGTTCCGCGTGAAGTCGCGAGCGAGGGCGACGAGGGACTGCTGTTCTTCGGTGAGCTCGAGGTCGAACGCCATGGAGGGCCGGATACTACATTTGCCCACGTGGATCGGTCTCTCGCGAGCGGCGGCAGCGAACCCCGGGGAGGCCGGAAATTCAGCCCGTCGGCCGGTGGAGCCATGGCTCAGCCGCGGTGCGCAAACGAGCCCGCGCCCTCCATCCGTCGAGCGAAGGAAGCGTCATTCCTGCGCAGCCCGTACGGCTCGCGCACGGGCTGCGCCATCCCAGGAGAAATCGTGCTCTCGAAGGTCACTTCGTCACTTCGAGCTCGTGGGCTTCATCATTCGGAGCGGGACGGGCGACACACCTCCACGCGCGGACCACCACTGTAGGTTCGCCACGCCAAAATTCTGTCCGTGCGGCCAAATTTTGATCTCGCCGCTGCAAGTACGGAGCTCCCCATGCAGTCGAAGTTTCGTTTCCTCTACCTGGCTCTTCTGGCGCTCGGTTGTTCCTCGAAGGCGGACGATCCTTCCGAAACGAGCTCGGCGGCGGTGACCACGTTCCCGTGCGCCATCGACCGGATCCTCGACGCGAAGTGTCGAACCTGCCACGCCGACGGCGGGCAGGTCGGGACTCCCTTCCAGTTCACGAGCCCCGAAGTGCTCTACCAACCCGGGAGGCTCCCCGGGGACGGCTCGAAGCTCCTCGGCAGCATCATGTCCGAGCGGATCCACCACGTCGACGGTCAGAACCCGATGCCGCCGCTCAACATGCCCCAGCTGGATCCGGGCGAGCTCGCGCTCCTCGACAGCTGGCTCAGCCAGGGCGCGCCGCCCGGCGCGTCGTGCAACGGCGGTGGCGGCGGCGGGGCGCCCAATGGAGGCGGCCAGCCCGGCTACGGAGGCAGCGTCCCGGGCGGCGGCCAGCCGAGCTACGGCGGGAGCATCCCCGGCGGCGGTGCGACGGGCAGCGGCGGCATCGTCGGCGGTGGCGCGACGAGCAACGGCACGGGCGGCACGCCGCCCTCCGACGGAGACGGCGGAACGTACGTGCCCGTCGACCCGAACGACTGCGACACGGTGGAGGTCCGCGCGCGCGCCGACGGATCCGGCACGCCGTTCCCCGTTCCCGTCGGGACGAGCGAGCTCTACCAGTGCTTCAGCTACAACATCCCGCCGACGGCCACGAACCAGGCGATCTCCTTCAAGCCCCTCATCGACAACCCGGCCGTCATTCACCACTGGCTCCTCTACAAGATGAGCACGCCGCAGACGAACGGCATCACCTCGCCGTGCCTCGGCTCTCACCTGGACGGGCAGCTCCTCGCGGGCTGGGCGCCGGGCGCGGGTGAGTGGACGCTTCCAGCCGACGTCGGCGTGGACCTCGGCTCCGGGAACTTCCTCCTCGAGATCCACTACAACAACTACGGCACCACGAACGAGACGGACCGCTCCGGCGTCGAGGTCTGCCGCGCGAAGGTCGCGAGGAAGAACACCGCGACGATCTCCTGGCTCGGGAACGACACGTTCGGCTTCGCGACGCCCGGCATTCCGCCGCTGACGCAGGACGCGCCGATCGTCGGCGCGTGCAAGCCGAACATCACGACGCCGATTCACATCCTGAAGTCCTGGCCGCACATGCACAAGCACGGCCGGCGGATGGACGCGGAGATTCACCGCGCCGACGGCACGATCGAGCCGCTCTTCGACAAGCCGTTCGATTTCAACTCGCAGATTCAGTACGACACGCCCGCCATCCTCAACACCGGCGACTGGATCAAGACGACGTGTCACTTCAACAATGACACCGTGGGAACGATCGGCTTCGGCGAGGCGACCACGGTGGAGATGTGTTACAACTTCACCCTCGCATATCCGCCGAACTCGCTCATCGCCGGCATCGGTGTGCACAGCAACGTCTGCCTCGGCCAGCCCTGACGTCATCGCGCGGGGACGCGCTCACTGACACACGTGTTGGCCGCAGAAGCCGTTGATGCAGTCGGAGTTGGCGGCGCATTTCCGGCCGTCGAGGCACTGGCCGCAGATCCCGCCGCCGCAGTCCGAGTCCGTCTCGTTGTTGTCCTGGTGGTGATCGTTGCAGGAGTTCGAGATGCAGGTGTGTGAGTCGGAGTCGCACGAGCTCGACTGGCAATCGCCGTCGACCGCGCAGGTCTGACCGAGCCTGCACGCCGGGCACGCGCCGCCACAGTCGATCGACGTTTCGCCGTCGGAAAGCTCGTGGTCGAGGCAGTGGCCGTAGGTGCAAGACGGCCGCGCGACGAGTCCGACTACCGGCGCCGCGTACCCGCCTGCGCCGATCTGACCGCGGCCGAGCTGGCCGTCCATGTCCCAGCCCCAGCACCAGACCTGTCCGTCCTTCAGGACGCAGGCGTAGTAGTCGCCCGTCGTGACGGCCGTGACGCCCGTCTCGAGGCCGAGGATGTTCGGACCGGCGGAGAAGTGAGCCACCTGACCCACGCCGAAGCAGTAGGCGGCGCCGCTCCGCCCGGCGCAGGTGAACTCGTTGCCGCCGGAGAGGAGCTGCACGTTCGTGTCGAACGGCTGCGAGACGGCGGTGAACGTGTGGTGCGTCGTGAAGTCCTGGGCGTCGACGTCGTAGAGGGTGCGGCCGGAGCAGAGCACCGCGCCGTTCACCGACGCGCAGATGAACTCGCCGTCACCCACCGCGACGGCGGTGACGCCGGACGACAGCTCCGGCGCCTGATACGGCACGAACGCGGAGACGCCGGACACGCCATTTCCGAGCTGACCCCAGGTGTCGTCCCCCCAGCAGTAGAGCCCGCCGTTCACGAGGGCGCAGGAGTCGTTGCCGTTCGCGTAGATCGCCGTGGCGCCCGGGGGGAGGCCTATCGGTCCGGTCGGGCCCGTCGGCGCTCCGCCGGGCTGGCCGAGCTGGTCGTAGGCGTCGTCCCCCCAGCAGGTGACGCCTCCCGCGCGGAGCGCGCACGTGTGATTCTTTCCGCAGGCGATCGCCTCGATCTGCGAGAGGCCGGGGACGGTCACGGGCTCCGTCGTCGGACCGGTGACCGAGCTCGTCCCGAGCTGCATGTGGGAGTTGTCGCCCCAGCAGCGAACGTGACCGTTCGCGAGCGCGCACGTGTGGTTCAGGCCGCCGCACACGTCGGTGACGTCGCAGTCGAGGCCGGTGACGGGTACCGGCAGGGTGCTGTATCCGCCGACGGCGGCGTTCCCGAGCTGCTTCGTGTCGTTCCGGCCCCAGCACTGGACGCCCCCGTTCACGACCGCGCAAGCGTGGAACGGAGCCGCCGCGACCCTCGTGACGACGGCGCGTCCGGCGTCTCCCTCGGCGGGGATCGCCGTCGCGTCGAGGGGTCCACCGTCCGGAGAAGTGACATCCGTGGTGGACGCATCCGCCGATCCGTCCGCGGCCGAGCCGCCGCCATCTCCGGAACTCCCGCCGGCGCCAGCGACGCCTCCCGTCGCGGCGTCCGCGCCCGCGTCCGGATGGGCTCCGCCCGCGCCGCTTCCACCGGCGGATTCGCCGCCGGCCGCACCGCCGCTCGCTCCGCCGCCCGACGATCCCTTTCCGCCGCTCCCGGCGCTCGCTCCGCCCGTGCCCGGCCCGCCGTCGGCGTGCGACGGCGGCGCGCAGAAGCCTGCGACGCACGAGAGCCCTGCCGAGCAATCCGCGGGGCCGACGCAGACGCGCATGCAGACGGGCCCGCTCGGAGCCGACGAGCTCGCGCACGCGTGCCCGAGAAGCGCCGGGGTGACGCAGGCGGCGCCGGGACCGAAAGAGGTGCAGTCTCCTTCGGCCGCGCAGGGCTTCGTGCAGACTCCGCAGCTGCACGTGAGGCCCGGACCGCAGACGCTCGTGTCGCCGCAGAGCTCGAGCCACGTCGTGTTGCCGTCCGTGCTCGAGCCACCGGAGTCGCACGCGGAAAACCACGCGATGATCGCGGCAAAACACCCGAGTCTCGTCAGAGTCTTCATCGCTTCCGTGCTTCCTCCGGGCCCGTTGCTTCTTCCTCCGCGCGTCGGTCGGGCTCCGTCGGTCGTCGGACCGACTGCCCGAAGTAGAACGTCACCCGCGTCGCGGATTCGTCGTCGAGGGGGTGCTCGCGGTTGTACGCGGCGACTTCCTGCCAGAACGCGTCGAGCTCGGCCCGGACGCGCTTCACCGTGCCGAGCACCCGTTCGGCGTAGGGGTGCCCCGGGTGCACGCCGAAGTGCAGCGTGGTCCCTCCGACGAGCTCGGCGTCCTCGGACCCCGTGCCCCGGAGCCGCACCTTCGACGAGATCGCGCTCGCCACGGCCTGGTAGTGGTCGAACACGGCCGCCTCCCAGCCCTTCGTGTCGCTCCCGGAGATGACGTACGCGGCCGAGCGGAGCGGAGCGTCGTCGGATTCCGCCTCCCGCCGCACGCGTCCGTCGGCCAGAAGGCGCGCGAGTGCCTCGCCCGTCACGGCTTCGTCCGCGCGCGTCCGGGCGACGAGGTCGCGCGTCGAGATGCCGGGCGAGCGGAAGACCGTCCCCCAGATCAGGATGGCGAGCGTCTCGGCCGGGTCTTCGTCGGAGAGGGCGCGCCGGTCGGCTTCCGACGTCACGCCGTAGACCATCGTCTCGCCTCGCCCCGAGGAGTAGACGAGCCCCGAGGCGACGAGATCCGCCAGCACCGCCGTGACGGCCGTCTCCTCGTCCCGGCGAAATCGCTCGATGACCTCGATCCGGCGCACGGGGCCGCGCTCACCGATGAAGTCGAGGACGGCCTCCCAGAGCGAGCGCCCGCCCGCCGTCACGCTCTCCTCCAGGCGCTGGACCTTGCGCTGATAGGTGCGGAGGGCGATGCCGAACATGTCCGCCACCACCTGCCGGCTGACCCCCTGACGCTCGATCTCCTGCGCCAGGGAGAGGAAGACCTGGTCGGCGACGTGGGCAAGGGGCGACCGGAGCCCGGCGGCCGTCGACAGCTGTGCGATGAGCACCGTGGTCTGCTGCACGATGGCGTCGATGAGTAGCCGGGGGTTCACGCTCCCCTGGTCTTATCCGGTCCCGCCGTGCGGCGTTAGATGACACGGACGACAGGGTCCCCAAGTGGCCCCGCGAGCCCGGCGAGCGCGCGCCCGCTAGGGCGCGGCAGGGCAGAGGTCCGAGGACCGCAGGCGAAGCGGGACCATCAGAGCCTCACCGCGAACGGGGCCGGGGGGGGATCTCATCACCGGACAGTTTGTATACAAACTGTCGGGGGGGTATCTCCTCACCGGACAGTTTGTATACAAACCAAATGGACGAGACCCGCCGTTCGTCGAGCTCGCCCCCAGGGCGGCGGGGCCCGCGATTGGTCCAGCCGATGCACGGCCCGCGAGCCCGGCGAGCGCGCGCCCGCTAGGGCGCGGCAGGGGGAGAGGTCCGAGGCCCGCAGGGCGAAGCCCGAGGACCCGAGGAGCCTCGGGGGACCAGGTCCCCCACAACAAAACCCCACGACGCTGAACGTCGTCGCGTCGAGCGCGCCCGAAGGGCGGTGTGGCACGAGGTCCCTCATGACAAACCCCCACGACGCGAAACGTAGGCAACGGTGGGAGTCAGGGCGTCACTTCGACCACGCCGGCCATGTCCTCGTGACCGTCCCCGCAGAAGACGTCGCAGTGGAACGCGAGCTCACCCGGTCGGTCGGAAAGGACGCGGACCCTCGCCGGATGCCCTGAGACGAGCTCCGCGCGCACGCCGAGCTCCGGGATGGAGAAGCCGTGGACGACGTCGAGCGACGCGAGCTCGAGCGTCGTCGGGACGGACGCGCGCACGCGGATCCGCGCCGGCGAGAACTCGAACCGGCGCGCCTGCACGCGTACGACCGTCTCCGCGGTGGTCGCGTCGCGCGGGGTCGTGCACGCCGAGAGAGCCGCGGCGAAGAACGCGAGCGCGCGGCGGACGAAGCGAACCGGCGTCACCCGGAGCTCCGTTCTACGGGGAGCTCGAGGAGCGGATAGTCGTCTCCGCGGGTCTCGACGAGGCGCGATCCCAGTCCGGCAAACGGCGTGGACGGATCCCACGGTACCGGCGCCTTCTTCGGCACGGAGCCCGGAGCGGGGAGCGGAAACACGAGCGAACGCCCGGCGTGGTGCCGGACTCGACCGGTGACGTGGTGATGCGCCTGGTGAATGTGCCCGTAGAAGACCGTCACCTGCGAGCGGCGGTCGAGGATGGCGAGCGCGTCCGCGCCGTCGCGGGTCGCCCATTCCCAGCTCGGGTACAGGTCGAACAACGGGCGGTGGGTGAAGACGACCACGGGCGTCTCGGCCGGCGTGCGAGCGAGATCCGCCGCGAGCCAGTCGAGCTGCGGCTTCCCGAGCGCCCCCGCCTTGTCGGACACGTTGTCGAGGGCGACGAAATGGATGCCCCGGTGGTCGAACGCCCAGCGGGTCGGTCCGAACGCCTCGCGGAACGCGGTCCCTGCGTCCAGAGAAGCATCGTGTTCTCCGGGAAGGAAGCGCACGTCCTTCACGCCGAGCCGAGCGACGCTCTCCCCGAAACGAGCCATCCGCGCGCGCCGCTCCGCGGGGTCATCCGTCGTCTGCGTGAGATCGCCGGTGAACACGACGAAATCCGGTTTCGTCTCGAGGCCGTTGATCCTTCCGATCGCTCGGTCGAGCGTCGTCGCTGCTTCCGGGTTCGCGTCGCCGCGGTAGCCGACGTGAGTGTCGGAGAGCTGGAGGAAGAAGAAGTCCTCGGAGGGGAGGGGCGGGGGCGAAGGGGGCGGCCCGGGAACGGCAGGCGCCGCGGGTGCGGCCCGCGCGCAGCCCGTCAGCGCGGACGCGAACGCCACGCCGCCGACGGACGCGAGGGAGAGGAAATCCCTGCGGGACAGATCGAGGTGCTTCATGCCCGGAACGACGACGGGAAGGCGAGAAGAGTTCCGGTCGAAAATGGATGGAACCGATCGCGGAGGCCGTTCGTCTGCTTCGGAATGAGGCTCCGTCTTCCGTGAGCCAGGGCTCGAGCGTCCGCGCGTTTCCGAGGCTTCCCGGTCCGGTGGGGGCCGGCGCGCGGCTCTGCTATTCGGAGACCATGGAACGGAAAGGGCGGTCTCCCGCGTCGCGGGCTCTCGGCCTCGCCGCCCTGGAGCACGCGGACGCCCTGCACGCGTTCGCCTGGCACCTGACGAGGAACCCGACGCGCGCCGAGGACCTGGTTCAGGACACGTTCGCGCGCTGCCTCGCCGCGAGCGATCAGTTCCTGCCGAGCGGAAACCTCAAGGGGTGGCTCTTCCGCATCCTCCGCAACGCCTTCATCGACGGCGTCCGGCGCGAGGCGCGAAACCCCGCGCGAGGCGCGTCCGAGGTGCCAGAGCCGTCCGACGACGAGATCTCCGGCGAGCCGCTCCGAAGCGATCCGGAGCTCGAGCGGCTCCGCCACCTCGTCGCGAAGGACATCGAGGCCGCGCTCGGCGCGCTCTCGGTGGACGCGCGAACCGTCGTATTGCTCGATCTCGAAGGGTTCACGGAAACGGAGATCGCCGACGTGATGGGCTGCCCGCGGGGGACCGTGAAATCCCGGCTCGGTCGAGCACGGGCTCTGCTCCGCGAGCGGCTCCGGGAGTACGCACGATGATCGCCGCCGAATGTGAAACGACCCGGCTCGTCCTCCACGACTTCGTCCGCGGACGTCTGCCGCCCGAGACGCGGAGCGCCACGGAGTCTCACCTCGCCGGGTGCGGGGAGTGTCGCGCCCGGCTCGAAGAGGAGCGCATCACCGCGCGGCTCCTCGAAACCCACGTCTCGCGGCCTCCGGCGTCCGATGCCCTCCGCGCGAAGCTCCTCGCCGAGCTCGGCCCCGCGGAGGCTTCGTCCAAGCCGCGGCGGTTCGCGACGACGGCGCTCCTCGCGCTCGCGGCGTTGCTCGTCGGAGCAATTCTCTTGGTGCGAGAGGTGCGTTCGCCAGCGGAGGACGCGCTCGTCAACGAGGCGGTGAACGACCATCTTCGCGTGCTCTACGCGGAGCGTCCCGTGGAGATCGAGAGCGGCGGCATCCATCAGGTGAAGCCGTGGTTTTCGGGCCGGCTCGACTTCGCTCCGGTCGTGGGGTTCGGTGGAGACGGGGATTTTCCGCTCGTTGGCGGCTCGGTCGCTCTCTTCGTCGACCGAAAGGCGGCCTGCTTCGTCTTCAAACGCCGCCTCCACACCATCTCGCTCTTCGTCTTCCGCGCGGACGGTCTGTCGCTCCCGACCGTGACTTCGGAGGAGCTCCGCGGGGGGAAGGCGCCGGTCGGAGGCGCCCGAGGGTTCCATTCCATCCTCTTCCGGCACGGGGACCTCGGGTACGCGCTCGTGTCGGACGTCGCCTCCGCGGAGCTCGTGACGCTCTCGGAACGGCTCGACCTCTGAGCGGCCGGCGCCGGACGAATCGGCGTCGGCCGCGAGCGCAGCCGTTCTATTCAGCGCTTGTTCAGGCCCTTGTCTTCCGCGATGGCGAAGTTCCGCGCCCTGGCGCGCTGGGCCGCGGGACGGGCGAGGAGCCGCTCGGCATACGCCGTGAACGACGGACGGGGCTCGAGCATCTTCACCCGGAGCATGTACTCCACCGTGCCGCCGAAGACGACGTCGGCCATGGAGAACGTCTTCCCGAGGATGAAGTCCTTTCCGAGGATCGCGCTCTCCATCGCCGCGATCATGGAATCGTAGTTCCCCCAGCCGACCTGGCTCTCCTTCACGGCCCAGCCGGACGCCCTGGTGCTGATCCCCGGCTCGATGACGGACGGCGCGAAGAACGCCCACCGGAGGTACGCCGCGCGCGCGGGGTCGTCGACCTTCGGCGCGAGCGTCCCGTACGAATAGCGGTCGGCGAGGTAGAGCGCGATCGCGGCTCCCTCCGTCACGATCGTCTCTCCGTCCTTCAGGATGGGGAGCTTGCCCATCGGATTCAAGGAGAGGATCTCCGGCGTCTTCTGCGCTCCCGCGAGGATGTCCACGTGGTGGAGCTCGTACGGGACGCCCACCTCCTCGAGCATCCAGAGTGCGTTCGCGGCGCGGGAGAACGGATGATGAAAGAGCACGATGGACATGAGAAGAACCTCCGGTCGAGCGGGGACTCTAGTGCCGCTCGACTGACATCCTCGTGTCATGTTTGACGGCGGTTCACCGTCGCGTGCCGCGTGGGGCCGTGGCCATTCTGCGGCCCTTCAATCCCGGTAGCCCGGATTGCGACGGTCGAGCCGGCGGAGAAGCCCGGGCCACGTGAGGGAGTCCCCCATGCCCCGGGTGACGGTCTGTACGCTCGACTTCACGCCGTCGAGGACCGCGCTCTTCACCGAGACGAGCGGGCCGCCGCCGGCCTGCGCGAGCACCTGGATCTGACACGCCGTCTCGAGCACGTACATCGTGGTGAACGCGTCGGCGATGGACGGGCCGACCGTGAGGAGACCGTGGTTCCGGAGGACGAGCGCGCGATTCGTTCCGAGGTCCGCGACGAGGCGCGGCTTCTCGTCGTCGCGAACCGCGATGCCTTCGTAGTCGTGGTATCCGAGGGAGCCGAGCGCGATGGTCGCCTGCTGCGAGATCGGGAGGAGCCCCTTCTCCTGGGCGGACACGGCGATCCCCGCGCGCGTGTGCGTGTGGAGTACGCACTGCACGTCCTCCCGCGCCTCGTGAATCGCGCTGTGGATGACGAACCCGGCCGGGTTCACCGGGTATTCGCTCGGCTCGACCTTCTCGCCGTGGGCGTCCACCTTCACGAGCGAGGAGGCCGTGATCTCCTCGAACATCATCCCGTACGGGTTGATGAGGAAGTGATGCTCGGGGCCGGGCACTCGCGCGGAGACGTGCGTGAAGACGAGATCGTCCCAGCCGAACAGCGCGACGAGACGGTAGCAGGCAGCGAGGTTCACGCGAAGGGCGCGTTCGGCGTCGGAGTGCGGCATGAGTCGCAGGGTAGCCGAACGGAGGGGGCCGCTCCACCGGCGAGCCCCGCCGCGGACGTTCAGAGCAAGATGCCGCTCTGCCCGATCGGCGGCATCACGACCTGCACGAGCCCTCGTTCCGAGCGCGTCGCCCAGAGGAAGCCCCGGTCCTCGAGCGGGCGATCGGCCCGGACCCGGATGCGCGTCGCGCGACCGCCTTCGGTCGCGAGCACCTCGACCTGGAGGCGGGGCGTCCGGAAGCGGTCGCCGACCCGGAGCGGGTGGCGCTCGGTGTCGCGGTAGATTCTGGGATCGAAGCCGCCCGGGGCGTACGGCTCGAGGTCGAAGGTGGTCTCGTCGACCCGCGCGAGGCGATGCGGGCCGTCCGACAGCGAGAGGGCCTGCCAGGATCGCGCGCGCTCGCCCGACTTCCACGCGTGGACGACGCCGCCCCAGGGGCCCATGGCCTGACTCTCCGCGACGAGGACCACGACGTCGGTGTTCGCGGCGTTCGGGACCGGGAGCGCGGAGATGCCTCGACGCTCCTCGCGCGAGACGGATGGGGTCGCACGCGCCGCCGCGAAGATCGTCCACGATCCTCCGGCCACTTGACTGGTCAGAACGACGAGTGCGGCGAGGCCCCCGGAAATTCGCGCCCAGACGCGTCCGCGCGCCGGTCCCGTCCCGACGTTCACGGCCGATGCCGTCGCCCAGCCGAGCGCCGCGGCCGCGCCGAACGTGGCGACGTAGAGCCCGCGATCCGTCGGTCCGAGGAGTGCCGGGAGCGACGCGACGACCGTGGCCCCGGTCCACACTCCGAGGGGGCGCCGGGCCGTCGAATCGCGGAGAGCCGACAGCGCGGCCGCGACGAGGACGGCCGCTCCGCTCGCGTAGAGGACGCCTTCGCCGCCCACCTCCGCGAGATCTTCCGATCCCCCGATGAACAGCCGAGGCCATTCGACGAGCCCCCGCCCGAGGATCGCGCGCATTGCCCGAGCGGGACTCTCGAGCGGGTCCAGATAGCCGTCGATGCCGCCGGCGCCGGAGCCCGAAATCCGGTAGAGCATCGCCCACGCGGCGACCACGGCGAGCTGCGGGGCGAGCACGGCCACGGCACGCCTCGGGGAGCCATGGGACAGGAGCTCGACGGCGACCAGCCAGGCCACGGTCGAGAGCCCGGCCTCTCCCGCGAGGAGCGCGAGCGCGAGCGCCGCGGTGGAGACCCAGCGCCCCGGACCCCAGCCGTCGTCCCGCCCGCGGAGATGCGCGAGGAGCGCCACCAGGCCGAGCAGGTCCGCGAGCGGGACGTGGATCGCCGAAAACCATTCGATCGGCCGCACGTGGAGCGCATGGAACGCGAAGGACGCGAGCGCGATGAACGCGGCTCGGCCGGGCAGGAGCCGCGCGAACACGGCGCCGGCCACGACGACGTCGAGCGCCGCGACGCCGAGCGAGAGCGCGTGATACGCGGCCGCTCGGTGGTCGAAGAGGGCGTGTGCGACGCCGACGAGCGCGCTCGACACAGGACGGAGGAAGGCGTGGCGCGCCGTGGGCTCCGTCCACCAGGGGAGGCCGCCTCCGAGCACCAGAGCGCGGGTGTGCTCGGGGTTTCCGTCGTGGAACGACCAGAGACGGAGAGGTCCGTTCCCGAGGGGAGACCGGTGTTCCAGCGCCGCGAGGACGACGTAGTCGTCGCTCACGAAGCCGGCGGACAGAACGGGGGCGTGGAGCGCCACCGCGAGGATCGCGATGGCCCAGCGGGAAAGCCGCCCTGCGCGCATTCGGCGCCGGACGCTACCACTTCCCCTCGATGGCCGACCGGGTTCTCGTTTTCGCTTCCGCACGAGCCCCGGTCGGGGGCGGTCACCGCCGGTGCCGGACGTCCATGCTGTGGGGACCGCCGCCGAAGTACGCGAGGAGCAGCGCTCCGCCGAGCATCGACACGTTCTTCAGGAACATGGCCTGCTGCACGCGCATCATCACCGGATCTCCGGCGGCCCAGAACCGATGCATCATGAGCGTGACGGGGACGAGGAAGAGGACGAGAAGCCACGCGCCGACCCGGGTGTGGAACCCGAACGCGACGAGCAGCCCACCGACGAGCGCGAGGATGCCGGAGAGCGGCACGATCAACGCGGGGAACGGCACGCCCTGCGACGCTGCGTATCCGATGGCGGCGCTGGAGAAATGGGACGGCGACGCCATCAGGAAGATGAACGCGAAGAGAAGTCGACCGAGCGGCACCAGCCAGCTCGCGGCCGAGCTACGAGTCTGGATGTCGTGGTGTCCGTGATGGATTTCGACGTGACTGGTCATGAGAGCCTCCCTGAACGTCCCTGGAGAGACGGACGCTCGTCCCGCTCAGGTTGAGCACGGCAGGGCGCCGGACAAGGCCGAGGCCGCGGTGCAAATGGCCACGGGGCGTTCAGGAAGGGCTCGCGTTCCCGAGCTCGCTCCGAGGGCGCGTCACGCGGCGGGCTTCGTGATCAGCCAGGCATCTTCCGCGATGAACGTCGCGCCGCGCTCGCGAAAACGGGGCTCGCTGTCCGTGATGTCCTGCGACTCGAGGAGGTCCACCTCGCAGGAGGAGAACAGCCGCCGGACTTCCTCGTGGGAGACGCTGAAGGGCGGGCCCGTCATCTTGCCGCCTTCGTAGTGGAAGGAGACGAGGAGCAGCCGCGCCCCGGGCCGGAGCGCGGCGAGGAGCGTCCCGACGTATCTCTCCCGATCTTCGGGCTTCATCGCGACGAGGGCGGCGCGGTCGTAGGCGACGTCGAAGCGCTCGGCCGGCGGCAGCGCGAGCGAGAAGACGTTGCCCGTCGCGATGCGGATCCCGGCGCCGACGAGGGAAGGGAACCCTTGCCACGGCTCCTCGCGCGCGGAGACGCCGTTTTCCGAGAAGAAGGCCGCTGCCGCGTCCCGCACCAGCTCGACGCCCGTGACGGCGAACCCCGCGCTCGACAGGAATGCGAGGTCCGCCGATTTACCGCAAAGCGGCACGAGCACGCGAAGCCCGCGAGCGGTTTCCCCCTCGCCGAGCTTCGCGCCGTACTTGCGGAGGAGCGCGTTCGGCGCTCCCTCGTGGAACCCGATCTGCCCGGTCGCCCACTTGTCTCTCCAGAATGCTTCTTCCATGTCGAGAGAACCTGGGGCCCGGGGCCGGTTCGTCACTACTTCCTCTTCGCCGCCTTCTTCGCAGTCTTCTTCGTGGGGGCTTTCTTCGCGGTCTTCTTCGCGGGGACTTTCTTCCTCGCTCGCTTCGCGGGCGCGGGCGCAGCCTCGTTCTGCTCCCAGACGCCGATGCCGGCCCCGGTCGGGTCCACGAAGATGCCGATCGCGCCCATGTCCCCGATCGACTGGAACGGCACGATGACGTTCGCGCCGGCCTTTCGAGCCTTCTCGATCGTCTTCTTCACGCTCTCCACCATCACGTACGGAAGCCACTGCGTGGGCGCCTCGGCCATCGGCTTCTTCATCATGCCGCCGCCGGTGCCCGCACCGACGTCGATCATCGTGTAGTCCTGCTCGGGCATCGCCGAAAACTTCCAGTCGAAGACCGACTTGTAGAACTTCTGCGCCTTGGCGACGTCGTCGGTGTTGAGCTCGATGTGTGCGAAGGGATTGGCCACGGGACGCTCCTTTGAGAGGGGCCCGCGAGCTTACACGAAACACCGCGGGTTCGAGCGGGAGGGAGCGGGGCCGCGATCACGATCGGCCTGCCAGGCGCACGCGGTGCGCCCGGCACGGACGGCGGCGCGGTCCTCGGAGCCGTGACTTGCGAGCGAAAGCTACGGAGAGCTCGTCCGAACCTCGCCGAGGACTCCCGTCGCGAAGACCGCCGACGGGTCCGAATCCCCCGAGTGGGTGAGGGGGCCGTCTTCATGTCCGGCGTACGAGATCCGGCAATCGTCCGCCAGGACCGTGTGGAGTTCCGAGTGGCGAGGGCCCGCGGGCAAGACCCGACGGATGGGCGCGGCGTTCGCCTCCGGGAGCTCGAGGAGGAGCTTCTTCCCGAAGGAGAGAATGCTGAGACCGTCCGGGTTCTGCGTCCACCCGTCGCTGCCGCCGACCACCCATCCGCCGCCAGGGCGCGCGTCCACGCCGAGGAAGATGCTGGACTGGTCGAGAGGGAACGTCCTCGCCGGCGCGGCCTCGCCGCTCGCGGAGGTGACGGAGAGGAGGCCGTCCCACGCCGTGTTGTCGAAGCCGGGGAACCTCCGTGCGCGACCCACGACGGCGACGCCCTCGTTCGTCGCACGGAGCGCATACGGCTCGTCCTCGAACTCGGACCCGACGACTCGCGTCCAGAGCCGTGTTCCGTCGGGTCCGAGCTTCGTGAGAAGAATGTCCGAGTCCCCGGTCCGCTGCGCGGGGTTTCCGAAGAGCGGCACGAGGCCGTCCTGAAACGACGCCACGTGGTTTCGAATCCGAGCCCGATCGGCCCAGACCGCGACGTACGTGTCGCCGGAATCGTCCACGTCGGCGGAGGGGCGGAACCAGGCGCCGATCGCTCCGAACGTGTCGAAGCTCCCGCCGATGGGGAGGAACGGCGTGATGCCGGACGCCGGCTCGATCAACGTCCTCGCCGGCGTCGACCATTTCCCGCCGTGGTAGCTCATCCGGTAGCCGAGCACGGAGTTCGTGCTGGCGATGGCCACGACGCGCACGTCTTCGCCGAGAGCGACGACGCGCACCGGGTCGAGCGCGAGGGCCGCCGTCACGAGGTCCGTCACTCCGGTCTCCGCCGAGTGCGGGTCGTTCGCGATGTCCGGATCGTGGAGCGCCGTGACGGCGAGCACGGCGAGCTCCGAGTCGAGCCGGACGAGCGACACCGCACGCGGGTCCCCCACGAGGGCGACCGAGACGTCTCCCGATGGGTGCCGGCAGAAGTCCGAGATGTACGTCCCGGGCGTCGCGGGCCACGTCCACCGCGGTTCGAGCGTCGTGCCGAGGGACACGACGCGGGTCTTCGGAAATGCCGTCGACGTGAACGGGACGAGCTCTTCCTCCAGCACGAGCTCCGTTCCGTCGCTCCCGCGGATCCTCTTCCGTACGGATGCCCGGGCGAACTCCGCTTCCGTCTCGGATACGCGGCAATGCCCCGCATCCGTCGCGTCCGGACCGCCATCCGCCGCGTGGGATCCGGAGTCCGCGTCCGGCGTGCCGGCGTCTGCCGGAGAAGCGTCCTCCACTCTCGAGGCGTCCCGTCCCGCCGTGCCACCGTCCGTGTCCGTGGTCACATCGCGGGTTGCGGCGTCCGGCACGGTCACGTGGGCGCCGGCATCCGGAGGCGTTCCCACGCCGCGCGCCAGGTACGGATCCGACGAGCTCTCGCATGCGACCACCGCCATGGACGAAACCGCGCCGGAGAGGAGCGCGGGGACGCGGCGCGCGAGGAACGAGCGAGGGCCCTGCATGCGTGTCCGGGCGTTCTCGGGCTCGCTCCCCCTCTCGTCAATCCCGCGACGACTGGACGTAAGCGAACGGACTACACGGGTCCGGCAAAGCTCGTCACCGTCGCCCTCCCGCTGAGCTCACGGGACGCCATGGGACCGGACGGGCCCGTTGCTCGGTCTGGGAGACCGCGCTAAGCTGGCTGATCGTGAAGAGTTCTCCCGGCCTCGCTCGGACGGCGATGGGTAGCAGCCTGGTCGGCGTCGTCCTGTGCCTCGGGTGCACCTCGATGCTCGGCATCGACGGCGAGTACGTCGACGAGGAGAGCTCCGTCTCGGCGGCGGGACACCACGCATCCGGGGGGCAAGGTGGTCGCGCGGGCGGCGCGTCGGGGGGAACTTCCGCCGAAGCGGGCTCCGGCGGGCAAGAGTCGGGCGGGAACGGCGGCTCGCTCGGTGGCGCCGGTCCGAGCGTCGGTTGTGGCGCCACGGCCGGTGATTGCCTGTCCGGTCAGAAATGCTGCACCGGCGTGAACGGTGTGGATACCTTCTGCACGTTCCCGGAACCGAGCGTCGGTTGTTCCCTCGATACCTGCGATCGCTGCCCCGCTCCTCCGGACAACGCGACCGCCGTCTGCAACGGGGACCAGTGCGACATCGAGTGCGCCGGCAATTTCATTCGGGTCGGGGACGCGTGTGAGCCGGCGGGTACGGGCGGGGCTTCGGGTGGGGGCTCCGGTGCCGGAGGCGCGCGGCCGACGTGCGATCCGAAGCGCTGCCCGAGCATGCCTGTGGGCTGCAGCATCGCTTCGCCGTTCGCTTGCTGTCGGAACGACCAGACCTGCGGGTGCTCGTGGGCCACGACGGGGACGGCGTCGGCGTACTGCCTGTGAGCTCGCGCCGAGAGAGGGTCTTTACTTCGCGGTGAAGCGGGCGTACCGGTCGGCCATCATCAATCCCGAAGACGCCCTCGAGTATCTTTCTCCCCTAGGGGTGGACGGGATCAGCCACCGGGTGCTGAAGCTCCTGCCTCTCGTCTACGTCGCCTGGGCCGACGGAACGATGGAGAACGTGGAACGTGAACGCATCGAGCGGCTCGCGAAGGACACGTTCCGGCTCGGCCCTTCGGGACTCGAGATTCTCGGTCGCTGGCTCGAAGCGCCGCCGCCCACGGACTTCGTCCGCGAAGGCATCGCTCGTCTGAGACTCCTCGCCGAGGACGACCCCGAGCCCGTGATCCACGGAGAGGAGCTTCAGGAGCTCCTCGGCTACGCGGAATGGATCGCTCGCGCCACGGCCGGAGCCGTCGACGATCCGAAGGCGATCACGCCCGAGGAAGAGGTCGTGCTCGCCGAGCTCGCCCAGGCGTTCAGGCTCGACAACGGTACGAGCTGGGCGAGGCTCCTCTCGGAGCTCGGTCCGACGATCGTCCCGCCCCCGAAGTCGTCGAGAGGTTGAGCGGCGTGGCGATCGTGCGTCGTCCGCGCGGATGACGTCCCGGACGGCGACGTGGTACGGGATTCGCACCGCCCGTGGAGCTCGATCGCGGGCTCCGTTTTCGGTTGCCCGGGCACCAGGAGGACGGCGAGATGAAACGGATGAGCGCGCTCCGGAAGACCCTGGCGCTCGCGCTCGCGGCGTCGGCCTGTGGTCACGGAGTCTCCGGCACGGCGGCTTCGGTTCCGGCCGGCGCGTCGCCGCCTTCGGCGTCGCGTGCGCTCGTCGAGGCGCGCGTCGCTGCCGGGGACGGCGTCTCGATTCACTACGTCGTGGAGGGCGTGGGCCCGGTCGTCGTCCTGTCGCACTGCGTGGACTGCAATCTCCACTACTGGGACTTCGTCGCGGCGGATCTCGCGACGGACCATCGCGTCGTCCGTCTGGATCTGGCAGGCCACGGAGATTCCGGCGCGGATCGAAAGGCGTGGACCATCGAGAACTTCGCCGGGGACATCCGCGCGGTGGCGGATGCTCTCGCTCTGGAGAAATTCACTCTCGTGGGGCATTCGATGTCGGGCACCGTCGTGCTCGAGGCCGCGGTCGAGCTGGGCGATCGGGTCACGGGGGTGGTCCCGGTGGACAGCGTCCTCGACGTCGACGCGCGCATGCCCGCCGAGGCGAGGAAGAAGGTGATCGGCGACCTTCGCGCCGACTACCCGAAGTTCATCGACGTGCATTTCCCGGAGCTCCTGCCGGAGCACCCCGATCCGAAGGTGGTCGAGCGAGTGCGTCACGACGCGCTCTCGGCGGACCCGGAGCGCACCGCCACGATCCTGGACGCGCTCTTCGCCTACCGGGAGGATCTCGCGCTCGATCGTCTGACCGTGCCGATCGTCGCGATCGACTCGGATCTCCGGAGGCTCGAGCTCGAGCACAACCGGGCGCACGCGCCGCAGTTCGACGCGCGCATCCTGCCGGGGACGAGTCACTGGCTCATGCTGGACGAGCCCGCGGCGTTCGCGGCCCTGCTCCGCGAGGTGCTCGGCGAAATCGAGTCCGGGACGGCGAAGAAGCGCCCCGAGGGGACGGCTCGACGCAGCGGGGCGCCGAGGAACTGAGCGCGGAATCACATGATTCGCAAACTCGCCAGCGGCGGCTACCGGCTCTACTCGCGCAAGAAGAACCCGAAGACGGGGAAGCGCCGAAATCTGGGCACGTTTCCGACCCGCGCGGCGGCGGAAAAGCACGAGCGGGCCGTCCAGTATTTCAAGCGACACTAGAGAGCTGCCCGCGCCGAAGCCGGCGTCAGGATGCCATCGGCCGGCCAGCTCTCGCCGCGTTCAGCCGGCGGGCAATGCTCCGAGCTGCCGGAGCAGCGCGAGCTCGTCCGTCAGTCGATGGTGAGCGACGATCTTCCCGTTCGAGAAGCGCTCCACGCAGATTTGGCTGACGCAAAACCGCCTGCCGGTCGGCGCGAGCCCGAAAAAATCGCCCTCGTGGGTTCCGGTCACCGTCGTTCGCACGGCTACCGAGTCGTCACCCACGACCAGATCCTCGATTTCGTACCTCAGGTCCGGAAACGCGGTCCGCATCGCGGCGACGACGGCGCGCACTCCCTCGCGGCCGCGGTCCTGCTCGGGAGACCCAGGCGAGTGATTCACGTACGTGGGTGCGAGCAGCTCGTCCGTCAGCTCCAGCCGACCTTCGTTCCAGAGCTCGTCGTAGTAGCGGCGGATGACGCTCTCCCGCGCCGTTCGTTCGTCGTTCATGTGCCGAACGTGCGCGCCGGAATAGATAGCGTCCAATATCATTTGATGGGCGATTGATATCGAATCAATATCAACACATGGACCTCCGGCTCCTCCGCTCCTTCGTCGCCGTCGCGGAGGAGCTTCACTTCGGTCGTGCTGCGAAGCGTCTCCACCTTTCTCAGCCGCCGCTCAGCATGCACGTCCGGAAGCTCGAGGAGGATCTCGGCGCACGTCTCTTCGATCGGACCCGACGCCACGTGGCGCTGACCGAAGCCGGTGAGGCTCTACTGGGCAGGGCCAGGCATCTGCTGACCGAGGCGGCGAGTGCCGCGGAACACGTGCGGCGCGTGGGCCGGGGAGAGTCGGGAACGCTCGCCGTCGCGTACACTCCGACTGCCACGTACGAGGTCCTCCCGCCACTCGTGGGAGCGTTCCGTGGGACCCACCCCGACGTGCAGCTCGAGCTCGTGGAGATGCGGAGCCCCGATCAGCCGGAGGCGATTCGCGACGGCCGCGTCGAGATCGGGTTCGCGTGCGGGCCGGTCGACGCGGACGGGCTCCTCGTCGAGACGCTCGTCGTCGAAGACCTCGTCGCGGTCCTCCCGGCAAGACACCGGCTCTCGCGCCACCGCGCCGTGCGCGTCCTCGACCTAGCGGAGGAACCGTTCGTTCTCGTACGACCGGACGTGGAACCCGCCTGGGCAGAGGCTTCCGACCGTGCGCTCCGGCGAGCCGGGGCCACCCCTCGGGTCGCGCAGCATACGGACACGAAGCTCGCGCTCCTCGGCCTCGTCGCGGCAGGCATGGGAGTGTCCGTCGTGTCCGCCTCCATGCGACGCATCGGTCGCGAGGGAGTGGTCTTTGCGCCGTTGATCGGGCTGTCGGTCCACCTTCCGCTCGTCCTCGTTTCCGGCCCGTCGCCGTCACCACGGGCGACGGCGTTCGTGAGGGCCGCGCGACGGCTCCGCCCCAGGCACCGGAAATGACTGAACGAGCGATGCGACGGCGAGGTCCAGGCTCACGGCAGCGTGGGGCTCGCCCAGACGCTCATGGATCTCGTGGTCCCCGAGTGGCGGCTGGACTCGGGCACGCGCTACACTGACTCGGAGTGAGTGCACCTCGGGCCGCCACGCTTCGCTCGGCCGTCGTGATGGCCTTCGTCGCGGCGTTGCCGCGGGACGCCGCGGCGACGGAACCGAAGTTCGGGCCGAACGATCTCCAGACCTTGTTCTTCATCGCGAAGAGCGACGACCACAACCGCGTGGACTACGGAATGCGCCTGGATGCCGCGTGCCGCCCGGTCGGGAGCGAACCCGTGTTCCCGTACTGGCGAGAGTTCGAGCCGCCGCCACCGGTGCGAACGAAGCCGATGTCGAGCTTCTCGAAGATCGGGTACGGCATCGCGACGCAGAAGTTGCTGGAGACGACGGCTACCGGCGCCGAGAGCGCCATCGTCCTTCGCAAGGTGGCCCGCGCGATCTACATCACGACGTCGAAGGGCACGGACGGGCACTGCAAGTCGCTCGTCCGCACGAACGTCGCGGGCGTGAAGTACGCGGAGCTGACCTCGATCTTCGTGAAGCTCTCGGGCCCTCTTTCCGTCGACTACGTGGACATCCGGGGGAAGGACCTCGCCACGGGGAAAGACGTCACGGAGCGGCTCCGGAACTGAAACGCAGCACGCGCAAGGGGTTCGCGAGCGACGGCACGGTCCGCGCTTTCGCGTGAACGAAGCGCCGGAGTCGCGCTCGTTTCCCTCTGGCATGGTCGATGCTTGGGCTCGCGCACCATGCGATCTTCTCTACGCCATGCGCTCGTGCTCCGGGGACCGCTGTCGCTTGCTCTCCTGTCAGCGGGTTCTCTATCCGTCCTTGGTTGCGAGTCCGACCGCGTGAGCTCGACGTTGCCGGCGGATGCGTCGTCGAACCCGGACGGCACCACGCCGGATTCCGGCGAGGTCGACGGCGGGCTCGGGACCGACGGCGGTGACGGCGGCGGCGCTCACGAGGGCGGCGTCCGCGACGGCGGCGCCCGCGACGGCGGAGAGCGGGACACCGGCGTCCACGACGCCGGCATCGAGGACGGACGCGTTCACGAGGGCGGGCGCGCCGACGGAGGTCCGCCGACGGACGGAGCGGTTCCTCACGGCGTCTGGACGCCGCTCTCGACGACGAATGCTCCCGCTCCGCGGTCGTTCCACACGGCGACGTGGAACGGATCGAGGCTCCTCGTCTGGGGCGGATGGGACGGCTACGACAGCTTCGACACCGGAGGACGCTACGACCCCGTCAACGACACCTGGGCAGCGACGACGACCGTCGGCGCGCCGTCGAAGAGGAGCTTCGCGAGCGCGGTCTGGGACGACGTCCGCGGGAAGCTGATCGTCTGGGGTGGGGCCGGAGGCGGCGGCTACCGCGCCGACGGAGGCCTCTACGATCCGAGCACGGACGTCTGGTCTCCCCTCCAGCTCACGGGCGCGCCGGAAGCCCGACAGAAGCAAACGGCCGTGTGGACCGGTTCCAAGATGATCGTCTGGGGCGGCGACGCGGCGACGGGTCCGCTCGGCACGGGCGGAATCTACGACGCCGCCGGCGATTCCTGGACGGCGACCTCGGCTACGAATGCGCCGTCCGCTCGCCGAAATCACGCCGCGGTGTGGACTGGCTCGAAGATGATCGTCTGGGGCGGAGACGTCGGACCCGGCGACACGGATACGGGCGGAATCTACGACCCCGTCGGCGATTCGTGGACCCCGACGTCGACGAGCGGCGCGCCGTCGCCCAGAAGGAGCGTCTCCGTGGTCTGGACGGGAACCGAGATGATCGTCTGGAGCGGGTACGCGGCCACGACCTCGTCGGCGGTGAGCGGCGGGGCGCGCTTCAATCCGACGACCGGAACGTGGACGCCCATTTCGTCCGCCGGAGCGCCGTCGCCGCGCGTCGGGAACGCCGCCGTGTGGACGGGTACGAAGATGCTCGTCTGGGGCGGTTCGGACTCGGGCGGGTACCGGCAGGACGGGTTCCTCTACGATCCCGCGACGGATTCGTGGTCGCCCATCACGGACACGAACGCGCCGACGGCTCGGCAGTATCACTCTGGAACGTGGACGGGCTCGGCGATGCTCGTCTGGGGCGGGACCATCGGCAGCGGACCGGTCGACACCGGAGGAATGTATCGGCCCTGACGACCATGGCGAGGCTCGCGCGTTCGGCGTCGCGCCGAGCCGCCGGCGCCGCGCGCTGAAAGCCGGCCAGCGCGACGCTGTCGCTCGCGGCGCGTCTCGTGATGTAGGCTCGACGGTCCCCGGTGTCCGTACGAGGAGCTCCGCCCGCTCGCCTCGAAGCTCTCGACGGCCTCAGGTTCCTCGCCGTGTCGCTGGTGGTCGTCTACCACCTCGGGGACGTCTTCCTGCTCCACGTGCCGTTCGTGGCAGTCCGAGTCGTGCGGCACGCCGTTCACGTGATGCCGCTGTTCTTCGTCATGAGCGGGTTCGCGCTGACGTACGTCTACGGCGAATCGATGCGCGCGAGCTCCCTTTCGCCGCGCGCGTTCTGGCTGTCTCGGGCTTTCCGGCTCTGGCCGATCTACCTCGTCGCGATCCTCCTGCGCTTCTTCGACGACTGCGTCCTGGCCGGCGGCGTCCCCGCGCCGAACGCCGCCGCCGTCCTGGCGCAGGCACTCTTCGTGCAGAACTGGGTGCCGTCACTCGTCTGGTACGGCAATGCACCCGGATGGACGGTGAGCGTCGAAGCGTTCCTGTACTTGCTGTTCCCCTGGTTGGTCCCCTGGCTGCTCCGGTCGACGACCTCGCGTGCGGTTCTCGTCGCCGGCGCAGCGTGGGCCGTCGGGCTCGTCCCCGCGATCGTCTATTGTCTGTCCTACCCCGAGGGGATTCCGCCGCCTTCCGGCGCGCCGATCCTCGCTGCGGTGCGCTTCCTGCCGCCCCTCCACCTGCCGTCGTTCATCATCGGGATCACGGCGGCGAAGGTGCTCCTCGCCGATCGGGAGGCGGGCCTTCGGCGCCCGGGTGGCTTGATTTCGGCCGTCGCGCTCGCTCCGGTGGTGTTCTGTCTGCTCGGCGGGCTCGAGCACGTCCGTCCGAGCCGGTTCCTCCGGTGGCCGTTCCCGCTCGCTCACGACGGACTCCTCGCCCCGGCCTGGGGGCTCTTGCTCGTCGGGCTGTCGCATCCGTCGGCGTTGGCGCGTTTCCTTTCGCGCGCGCCGCTCGGCCGCCTCGGCGTCGCGAGCTACGGCCTCTACATCCTTCACTTTCCGCTCTACGACGCCTTCGTCTGTCTCGTGCCGACGTGGACGGAGAAGGCGTTCTTCTTCCCGCTGTTCTACGTCATGCTCCTCCCGCTCGTCGTCGTGTCGTTCGAGCGGTTCGAGCAGCCCGTGAGAGACGCGCTCCTCCGACGGTTCGGAGAAGCGCGCTGATGCGTCTCGAACCCGGGCGAAACCCGGGTGCCCCGAGCGAGCTCAGCCGCCGTCCCCGGCGTCCGCGCCGCGAACCGAACCGTCCGAGACGTCTCCGCCGTCGGTCGTGCCCGTGCCGCCGCTCGATGCGCCGCCGGCCGATGCGCCGCCGCTTCCATTCCCGCCTCCGGAACCCGGGGAACCACCGCTCCCCGCATCCCCCGTCCCGCATCCCTCTTCGTCCGAGCCGTCGTCGCACTCCGGGATGCCGTCGCAGTGGCCGCGCGCGTCCAGGAACTGCTGCCCGTTTTTGCACAGGAACGGATCGGACCCCACGCCCTGGCACTCTGCCTGGCACGAGAGATAGGTGCCCGTCGGAGGAGACTCCGTGAGCTGGTTGCACGTCGCGTGCGCCTGGCAGAGCAGGAGACACGTCGACAGCGAGCCGCACGCTTGCTGCGAGACCAGCCCGCACGCCGTCAGGTTCTTCGCCCGGTCCTCACACGCCTGCTGTGCCTCGCTCTTCTTGTCGTCGCTGCTGCTGCTGCACCCGATCAGAAGAAACAGCGAACAGACGAGCACTCCACCCTGCCTCATGAAATCACCTCCGGCTGCGGAGCATACACGAATCCGGAGTCGGGGGTGACCGGGACGATCGCCGAGCGCGGGGCATCAGTCACGTCCACGTCGCCTCGCCACGATGTGAAACCAGTCCGTGGCCGAGGAATCGTCCCCGTTCAGGACGCATCTGCCGTGGCGACTCTCGAACACGACGGTCGGATCGAAGCCGAACTCCTCCAGCTCGAGGAGCTGCCGCTCGAGCGTCGTGAAATGGGCGAGGATGGAATAGCGGTGCGCGCTGAGCGGTGCGACGGCGTACCCGGGCCCGCACTCGCCGGCGTGGCGAATGCGAAGCCAGTTCCGCAGGTTGAGCGGCATGCCGGCCAGTTGCCCGAGTGCTCCCAGGGCGAGGCGGACGGGGTTCTTGGTCGGCCAGAAGCGGAGCCGCCAGGGTCGCTCGCGGAAGGACGGTCCGTCGAGGTTCAGCACCGAGTGGACGAAGAAGCCATCGACGGCGAGGACCCGCCGAGCCGCCTCGAGAACGGCGCGTCGGTCGCCCGGGGGCATCGCGTCGATGCCGCACCAGCTGAAGTTCACGAGCGCGAAATGCCCGGACGGATATCCTTCGAGCGTACGGGCGTCCGCGAGGTCCACGCGAACGCCCGGATACCGGGCGCGCGCGATTTCCACCATCAGGGGGGACAGGTCCAGCGAGAAGTACTCCTGCGTGAGCGGCCGGAGCAGCCGTACCGTCCTCCCGGTGCCCACGCCGAGGTCGAGGATCGGACGGCCGCGCACCTCCTCCGCGATGCGCTCCAGGGCGGCGCGTTCTCCCCGGTCGGTGTACGCGGCGACGCCGTCGAGATCGCGACTCGCCGAACGCTTCTGCCACGTCGCCTGATTCAACGCCATCTGCGCGACCCTCATCCGTCTTCGATGGCATCCGACCCGTCGCAAGGCAACGGGGCGATTTGTTCGCTGCCGTCGAACGAACGCCCAGCTCTCACTTCGAGTCCGCCGCCGGGTGGGACGCGCCGCTGCACGATTCTTGCTCCGCTTCGTCCCACGATGGAGAACCGGCCGGGGCGTCCGCCGCTGTATACCGTGGGCCATTCCACGCGGACGACGGACGAGCTCGTCGACGTCCTTCGGAGCAACGGCGTGACTCGGGTTGTCGACATCCGCGGCATCCCGAAATCCCGGAGGAACCCGCAGTTCGGCATCGACGTGCTTCCGGATACCCTCGCGCGCGCCGGTATCGCGTACACGCACCTCGAGTCACTCGGAGGTCGCCGCCCGAAGAGCAGAGACGTATCCGAGGAAACCAACGCGGGCTGGGAGCAACGGCCCTTCCACAACTACGCCGACTACGCCGAGACCGAACCCTTTCGCGAGGGTCTCCGTGAGCTCCTCGAGCTCTCCCTGAGCGACGTCTGCGCGGTGATGTGCGCGGAGGCCGTGTGGTGGCGCTGTCACCGCCGGATAGTCGCCGATCACCTGCTCGCGCGCGGTGTGCCGGTGGTTCACCTGTTCACGCGCGACAAGAGCGAACCGGCGTCCCTCACCCCTTTCGCCGTCGTCGGAGAGGACGGACGGGTTTCCTATCCGGGGCGGACCGGGCAGGATTGACCGCCGAGAGGAACGAAGCGAAACGGGCTAGCGACGGCCCCCTGCGGCTGCGCGGCTTCGTTCAGCCCCTGGTGCGCCGCTGGCAGGTGCCACGCCGACAGGGCCGCCTGCTCGGGCACGTGACGGCTACCCCGCCTCCGGCTTCTCTCGCTCCCGATAGACGGACGGCGGGACTCCTTCCCAGCGCTTGAACGCGCGCCGGAAGTTCGCGAGATCCGTGTACCCGAGGCGGTAGGCGATCTCGTCCATGCCGAAGCGCCCTGATTTCAGGTGCTCGACGGCGAGCGTGTGGCGCACGGATTCGAGGAGCTCGCGGTAAGACGTGCCTTCCGCGACGAGCCGTCGATGGAGGGTGCGCTCCGTCATGTGGAAGAGCCGCGCAGCCACCTGGAGGGAAGGGAACCCGTTCTGTTTCTCCAGGAGCAAGCGCCGCACGCGGGCACTCGTCGAGGCATGAGACGCGATCCGATCGAGCTCGCGCTGACAGATCTGCGCCGCCTCCTGGAAGGCAGCCGAGTCCGCGAGCTTGAGCGGCAGCTCGAGGGAGCTCGACGGGGCGGAGAAGCCCGTCCATTCCTGGTCGTATCGAACGGGGCACCCGAAGACGTCCCGGGCGAGCGACCCGTATCCGGGCTCCGGGAACGTGAACCGGACGTCCGTCACGTTGCACGCGCCGAGCGTGATCTCGTCGAGGACGTTCTTGATGCTGAGCACGATGGCCTCCAGTAGCGGTCGCTGGACGTCCCCGAGTGGAAGCATCTGCGTGAACAGCACACGACCCTCTTCCCCGTCTACCTCGTGCGTGATGGTGATGAGCGACGTGCGAAGGCGTGCGAAGCGCTCGACGATGTCGAGGGCCTGTCCGACGGTGTTGCTGTTGATCGCCGCGGCGCCGACCATGCCGTGCGTGCTCGCGAGGAGACGCTCTCCCACGAAGAGCCCGAGCGCCGGCTCCCGCGCGATCGCGAGCGCTTCGAGGATCAGCCGGCGAAGCTGCGGGTACGCGAAGACGCGATGCGAATCTGCGAGCTCGAGAGCGCTCGTCCCGCAGCGCTCGAGCCAGGCATCGACGTCGAGGCCCATCGAGCGCAGCTGATCGCCGATGAGCCGGACGTACTCGGCCGGAGTGGTGAAGTCGTCGTCCTGCATGGGGGTGCACTTTGTCTGAAAATGACCCCCTCTTGTCAAGAAATGACCTCCCTGATGCCCGCGGCGTTCCGTACTCTGAAAGCATGACAGGCCTGATTTCTGCCGAAAAGCTGACGACGGTCCGGGTGAACGGTCAGGCGATCCCGGTCGAGCCCAAGGAGACGGTGCTCCAGGCGGCCCTTCGCGCCGGCATCGATTTCCCGAACAGCTGCCGCGTGGGCGGCTGCGGAACGTGCCGCTGCAAGCTCGCGTCGGGGCGAGTGAAGGAGCTCACGGAGACCGGCTACCTCCTCACGTCCGAGGAGATCGACCAGGGCTTCATCCTCGCTTGCCAGAGCGTTCCACGGGGCGACGTGAGCGTGGAGGTGGATCTCTCGCGTGCGTCCGCGCGGGGCGTGGCGGGTCGCATCGTCGGTCAGACGAAGGTCACGCAGGACATCGTGCGGCTCACCGTGCAGCTCGATCAGATGCTCCCGTACAAGGCGGGCCAGTTCGCGAACCTCGCCATCGACGGCCTACCCGGCGTGGTACGGAGCTACTCCTTCGCGACGCCGTCTCACCGGGACGCGCGCGTCACGTTCTACGTGCGGAAGGTGCCGGGCGGCGAAGTGTCCTCGCTCCTCGTCGACACGGACGTCGTCGGTCGCGGCGTGCGGGTCGACGGTCCCGTGGGGGACTTCTTCCTCCGCGCGAGCGACGCGCCGCTCTTCTTCGTGGCCGGCGGGAGCGGGCTCGCCCCCATCCTCGCGATATTGAAGGACGCCGCCGCGTCTGGGATGACCAGGCCAGCGACCCTCCTCTTCGGCGCGCGCACCCAGGCGGATCTCTACGCGCTGGACGAGATCGCGGCGATCGCGAAGCAGTGGAAAGGCGAGTTCCGTTTCGTTCCCGTCCTCTCCGCCGCCGAGGACGACGCGACGTGGACGGGCGCACGCGGGCTCGTGACCGAGAAGATCCCCGAGCTCCTCCCGAAGGGCGCACACGGGTACCTGTGTGGTCCGCCGGCGATGATCGACGGCGCGATCGAGCTCCTCCGGCGGGAGGGGGTGTCGCGCGAGCACATCCACTTCGATCGGTTCACGACTCGCGCCGACGCGGCGCTCGAGAAGACCGAGGCCCCGGCAGCCGAGCTCACGCAGGAGCGGTCGACCGCCGGCGTCTTCCACTACCTCAAGTACTTCGCCTTCCATTTCATCGGACTCCTCGCCGCGAGCGCCATCTTCGGCGGCGGGAACGTCGCGACGAGCGGGCTCATCACCGTGCTCGTCCTCTACATGCTCGGAGACGCCGTGCTCGGGGACGACACGTCCACGCCGCACTTCACTTACCCGAAGATCCTGACGACGCAGCTCTGGCTCGCGCTCCCGCTGCTCTCGGTCATCGTGTTCGCGGCCGTGTGGAGCGTCTCTCCGGGCGATCCGCTCGGCGCCGGGGCGCTCATCCACCAGGTCTTCGGCTGGGACGCGCTGGCTCACCGCGCAATGACGGGCCTCGGCGGTCACATTTCGATCTTCGTGCTCACGGGCCTCATGATCGGGATGATCGGCACGATCACGGCGCACGAGCTGACGCATCGGACGTGGGACCCCGTCTCCATGTTCATCGGGCGCTGGCTCCTCGCGTTCAGCTTCGACACGACGTTCGCCATCGAGCACGTCTACGGCCACCACCGCTACGTCTCCACGGAGGAGGACCCGGCGACGGCTCCGCGCGGCCGCAACGTGTACCATCACATCGTCGCGTCGACGATCAAGGGCAACGTCAGCGCCTGGAAGATCGAGACGGACCGCCTCCGGAAGAAGCGTCTCCCCGTGTGGAGCTTTCACAACGCGATGATCCGCGGCGAGCTGATGAGCGCCGCGCTCGTGGCCGCCGCCTTCGCGCTCGGCGGCGCCCCGGGCGGCGCGTTCTTCGTCGCGTGCGCGCTCTGGGGGAAGTCCCTCCTCGAGATCGTGAACTACATGGAGCACTACGGCATGGTCAGGAACCCGGCGACGCCCGTGCAGCCGCGTCACTCGTGGAACACGAACCGCCGTGTCAGCTCCTGGACGATGTTCAACCTCACGCGCCACTCGCACCATCACGCCCAGGGCGAGGTGCCGTACCAGGACCTGAAGCCCTACGCCGACGCGCCGATGATGGTGAACGGCTACCTCACGACGATCGTCATCGCGATGATCCCGCCGCTCTGGCACAAGCTCATGACGCCGAAGGTGCTGGCCTGGGACCGGGACTACGCGACCGGCGAGGAGCTCGAGCTCGCGGCCCGGGCGAATCAGAAGAGCGGGATGCGTGGGTTTGCGGCTGCGACGAGCGCAGCCGCGACCTGAGCTCGGGCACCGTCGGAAGACCGCGTCCGCCCGGGCGACGTTCGCCGTCTTGCACCGAACTGTTCACGCAATCGAGCCTCTCGTGACAGCTCCGGTCGTGTCTAGTGCGCGGCACCGTCGCGCGACGTGCGCGCGGTGGAGCTGGGAGGACAAAACAGATGCGACTCGTCGAGAGAAACGGTGCATACGGACTGCGAATTCGAAATGTGGCCATCGGAGTGGCCGTGGCAGGGGTGACCGCGTTTGCCCTGCCTTCTTGCGGGGCCAGCAGCGGGAATCCCGAAGAGTCGGAGGATGTAGGTGAGGCGACCCAGGGGGCGACGACTCCGGTGACGGTGTCGTTCCAGAACGGCGTCGCGCCGACGACGGCCTACTCCGGGATGACGGACGTCACGCTCGAGCAGAAGTCGCCGACCACGAACTACGCGTCCACGACGACGCTCTACGTGGACGGCGACGACGGCGGTGGCGTCGACCGGAGCGCCCTCATGCAGTGGACCATCAGCGGCATCCCCGCGGGCAGCACGGTCCAGTCGGCGTCCATCACGGTGCGCGTGACGAACGTCACGGGCAACACGTATGGCATCTACAACCTCCTCCGGAGCTGGACGGAGAGCGGCGCCACGTGGAACAACGCGACGAGCGGCGCGGCGTGGGGAACGCCGGGTGCTCTCGGCGCCACGGACCGCGGCTCGCAGATCGGCTCGATCACCGCGTCCGCCACGGGCTCGAAGACGGTGACCCTCAACGCGACAGGCATCGCTCTCGTGCAGCAGTGGGTGGACGGCGGCGCGAACGACGGCATCGTCATCGCGAACGCGTCGAACACGGACGGCCTCGACTTCTACTCGAGCGAACAGTCGACGGCGTCGAACCGTCCGAAGCTCACGATCACCTACCTGCCGCCCGCCCAGGGCGGGTCGGGCGGCGCGAGCGGCGCCGGCGGCGGGACGGGGACCGGTGGTGCGGGCGGAACCGGTGGAACGGGCGGCACGGGTGGAACCGGCGGCACGGGTGGAACCGGCGGCGTCTGCGGCTCGAATGCCACGCCTCCGGCCCACTACGATCACGTCGTCGTGTTCTCGTTCGAGAACCGCACGTGGTCGAACGTCGGCATGGGCTTCTCCGCGTCGACGATGCCGTACCTGCACTCGCTCGCCGCGCAGTGCTCGTACTTCAGCGACTGGACGGAGACGAACACGTCCCAGAACAGCCTGACGCAGTACATCGGTACGACGAGCGGCGTGAACAACACGGCGACGGTCAACGACTGCAGCCCGTCCACTTCCTGCCGGTCGAACGACGACAACGTCTTCCGCCAGGTTCGCCTCTCGGGTCGGACGGCGATCAACTACGTGGAAGGCGCGACGGCGGGCTGTTCGGCGAGCGGCAACGCCGCCAAGCACGTCCCGGCGCTCTACTACTACGGAACGTACACGGACGGGTCCGGCTCGCACAGCGATCACGACTTCTGCAACACGGAGGTGCGTCCGTACAGCGAGTTCGATCCGAACGACCTCCCGACCTTCGCGTGGGTCACGCCGACGCTCTGCAACGACGGCCACGACTGCAGCGACGCGACGGTGAACACCTGGGCGAGCACGAACGTGCAGCGCGTGCTGGACAGCGCCACGTACCAGGCCGGCAAGACGGCCGTCTTCATCTGGTACGACGAGGATCACCCTGTCCCGAACACCCAGATCGCGCCCACGTCTCACAAGGGGCAGATCACGCAGACCGGCGTCGGATCCCACGCCGCGCTCCTCAAGACGATCGAGGACATGCTCGGCCTCCCCATCCTGACCCAGGGTCAGATGGCGGGCGCGACGGATCTGAGGACGACCCTCGGACTCTGACGGGCAGCACGGGCACCCGGGGACGCCAGTCGTCCCCGGGGCGCTCGACGCTCTTCGGCCGGCGTCGTGCTCGACCGTGTCTACGCCGAGAGCACCATCGGAGCGAGGCCCGCGAGCAGCGCGGCGCAGACGACCAGGATCACGACGAAGAGCGCGATGGCGACCGGATCTCCGAGGAGGGTCGCCCGCGCCCAGCGGGGGCCGAGGAAGCCACGGAGGAGGATCCGCTGTCGCATCCGGGGCGGAAGGACGCGGTACGTGCGCTCGGCTTCGTCGAGGGCCTTCTTCGCGTCCTCACGGTGGCCCTGCTTCGCGAGAGCGCGCGCGAGCCGGATGTACCCGGCGACGTCCGACGAGTTCGACTCCGTGTAGCGCTCGTACGCGTCGGCGGCCTGGTCGTATCGCCCGAGGGCGAACAAGGCGTCGCCCGCGGTCAGATACGGAAGACCGAAGCGGACTCGGGGATCGATCTCGACGGCGCGCACCAGCTTGGGCAGCGCCTCTTCGTGGCGCCCGACGCGGTGGAGCGCGACGCCGGCGAGGTAGAGCATCTCGGGCTCGTCCGGGGTCCGCGCGAGGGCCTGCTCGATCAGGCCGAGGGCGGCGCCGGGCCGGAGCACGTCCAGGTAGATCTGCGCGAGATCTCGCCGGGCCGTCACGTTCGCGGGGTTCAACGCCACCTGGGTCCGGAGTGGTCCGCTCCGGGAGAGGGCGCGGACGATTGCGGTCGGATCGGGGATGATCTTCCGGAGGACGAGGAAAACCGCCACGCCGACGAGGAGCCACGGGTTCCTGAGCGCATACGCCAGGAACGTCCAGGCGAGATAGTAGCTCCAGTAAGACATTCCGCGCGTGCTTTGGAGAGCGCGGTCGAATCTAGCAGACCGTGGTAGAGCCGGCGCATGCGAATCAAGCGCTGGCAGGTGGTGTTGCTCGTGGTCGTCGCGGTTCTCCTTCTGGCGAAGCGCGCGCTCCTCGACACCGTCGCCGAACCGAGCAGAGACTACTTGATCGATGTCGCCGCGTTGCACCAGGCGGCCGTCGGGGGCGGGGGGGAGCTGCCCGCGACCATCGAGGTGGAGAAGGTGGGGGAGTTCGCGTTCCCGCGCACCCTCGTGGTGGCCGGGGACGGCTTTCGCATGCACCCGATGGTCCTCCTCTCGCATCGCGTCGTGTGGCCCGGCGGTCGCTCGGTGATCATAGACACGGCGATGAGCCCGGAAGAGGGCGCGAAGATGCCCGGCTCGAAGCCCTTCCCGGACGCCTACCAGCGCATGCAGACGGCGATGCTCGGCGCGGACGCCATCCTGTTCACGCACGAGCACGAAGATCACGTCGGCGGCGTCGCCAAGGCGCCGAACTTCGACGCCATCGCCGGCAAGGTGCAGATGACCCGGGAGCAGTGGAACGGTCCGAAGCTCGCGCGCGAGGCGTTTCCGCCGGGCGCGCTCGAGAAGCTGAAGCAGCTCGACTACACCGGACTCCACACGGTCGCGCCGGGGGTCGTGCTGCAGAAGGCTCCGGGGCACACGCCGGGGACGCAGCTCGTTTACGTCGAGCTCGCCACCGGTACGCGCTACCTGTTCGTCGGGGACATCGCGTGGACGGAGGACAACATCCGCCTCCAGCGCGGGCGTCCGGGGATCGCGACGCTTCTGATGAAGGAAGACCGCGGCGCGGTCGCCGCCGAGGTGCGCGCGCTCGCGGGGCTCCCGGGCGACGTGCACGTCGTCGTGGCGCACGACCCGGTGGCGTTGAAGCGAGATGTCGCGGCCGGGCTGTTCCGGCTCGGATTCTCGACGTCCACCCCGTGACCACGGCCCGAGCGTCCCGCGCTCCTACGGCAACGTCGCGAACACCATCTTCGCCTCGAGGCCTCCGAACTGCGACTGTCCGAGCTCCGTGAGCGCTCCGGACGGAGCGATGGCGAATCTCGTCACCGTGTTTGCGTCGTTCGGAACGTAGAGGAAGTGTCCGCTCGGCTCGATGGCGACGGAGTACGGCGCTGCGACGGTGAGGGGCTCCGAGAGCTTCGAGAGCGCGCCGCCGGCGTCGATGTCGAAACCGTGAATGGCGGAACCGGAATGGAACTGCGTCGCGTAGACGTGCTTGCCGCTCGGATCGACCACGAGGTTCGGGGCCGGAGCGTCCGACTCGACGACGAGAGAAAACGGCGAACCGCCGATCGAGGTGAGCGCGCCCGTCCCACCGGCGTCGTCGATGGCATAGCCGTTCAGCCGGCCGCCCCCGGAGGTGTAGAGGAAGTGGCCGTCAGGCGTGAGCGCGATGGCCCCTCCGAATGTGGAGCTTCCGTCTGGAAGCCCCGGGATCCCGAACGGGGAGCTCGCGATCTCGACGAGCGAGCCCGGGGTGGCGCCGTTCCGGTCGATGCGGTAGCCGAACACGACGTTGCCGAACGCGAGCGAGACGTAAACGAAGCGGCCCGTCGGATCCGCGGCGACGAACGTGGGAGTCGCGGGATCTTGCGCGCTGCCGACCGGCAGCGGGTTCCCGAGCGACGTGAGTGCTCCGGTGTCCGCGTCGATGCGAAACGGGTAGATGGCCTTTTCGGCCCCGCTGACGGCATACGCGAAGTGGCCCTGAGGTTCGACGGCGATGCTCTCGACGCTCTCCGGCGTCGACACCGTGAGCCTGCCGCTCACGTCCAGCGTTCCGTCGGCAGCAATTCGGTACGCGTCGATGAAGTTCTCGCCGTCCTGGAAGTCCAGATAGGCGACGTAGACGAACTTCTGCGAAGGGTGCACCGCGATGGCGACCGGTTCCGAGCGCGGCAGATTGAACGAGGACCCGATCTGAGTGGCCATACCGCTGGTCGGATCGATCGAGCACGTGAAGAGGCCGCCGAACCGTGCCGCGACGTACCCGAACTCGCGGAGGCGGGGGCCGCCGTCCGGCTCGGCGTCTTCCCCGGCGTCTGGCCGGGCGCCTCCGGTGCCGCTCGAGCCACCCGTTCCCGGGGCGCCACCGATCCCCGCTTCCGGACCCCCGTTCCCGTCCGAGCTCGCGTCCACCGGGGTCCCGCCGGTACCCACGTTTCCGCCGTCCCGGCCCGCGCTTCCGCCGTCCACGTCGGGGCCGCCCGCGGTGCCTCCCGAGCCGCCGCCGCGGCCGCCGCTCGCGGTGACGCCGCCCGTGCCCGAACCGTGCCCGCCCGTCGACGAGCCGTCGCCGCCGGTCGAAAGGCCGCCACCGCCGCCCGTTGCTCCGGGTGCGTAGCTCGGCTCGTCCGTGCTCGAGTCACAGGAAGCGAGCGTTGCAGAGACGGAGAACACCACGATTGTCCCGAGATGACGACCCATGAGGGGCGAGCCTAGTGCCGCGAGACGCATCCGCGAGCCCGGACTCCGTAAAAGGATCGGAAGAATCCGCGGGAAGCCCGCGCGGAACGATTCGTAAACACATGGGTCGGGACTCGCCGCGCGGGAAACGGACGCAGGCGTCGGGCGAGAAATCGACCGCCGTCGGACGTTTCCGTGATCGTGGCCGGCCCGGGTCGCCATTACCCCGGGTGCCGAAGGAACGTCTCGCGGTGACCCTCGCGCTCGGCGCCGCGCTCGTCGCGCGGTCGGCGGCCGCCGGCGGGCGCCTCGAGTACACGGCCTCGGACGGGTGCGAGGACGAACCGGCGTTCGTCGCGAGGGTGGCGACGCGTGGCGGAACGTTCTCGCCGGATTCCGGGGACGTGCTGTCGGTCTCGCTGCAAAAGACGGCAGACGGCTACCGCGGGACTCTCCGGGTGCGTTCGCACGGCGCGGAATCGGCGCCGCGTGAGGTGCACGGCGCCACGTGCGACGAGATCGCCGATGCCCTCGCCGTCGTGACCGCGATCGAGCTCCGTCCGGACGAAGCACCCGGGCCGATCCCCTCCGCCGAGACCGCCGAGAGCGCGCCGCCGCCGAAGGTCGAAGCGCCGAAGCCTCCGCCCAGGCCGCCGGCGCGACCGCCGCTCCACGTCGACGGGGCCCACACGTGGCCTGCGCCATTTCAGCCTGGCGATCGGGAGGTACACGTGGAGGCGGGCACGCTGCGGTTCGAATCGTCCACGAGCGTGACGGCCGGGGGCGGCGTCGATTTCGGCCTGATCCCCGGAGTCCTCATGCCTCGAGTCGACCTGACGTTCGCTCGCGCGAACTTCGTCACGCTGCCGAACGAGACGAGCTACCTCGTCGGACCCATCTGGCGAGTGCGGGCGAGTCTCCTCGCCGGCACGCACCGGTCCGGCGAATACTCGACGGACATCGGCGTCCAGCGTGTCAGCTTCGGGCTGTGCTACGCGCCCCTGTTCGACACGGGGGGCCTCGCGCTGCTCTTCTGTGGAGACCTGGGCGTGAACGGGATCGGCACCCGCACCGTGGACGGCGCCGGCAACGTGATCCAGAAGAAGTACACGGGGTTCGGTACGACCGACCTCGCGGTGAACCTCGTCTACAACCTCGGCCGTCACTTCCAGATCGGGGCGGAAGTCGGCGGCGCGCTCACGACGAACCCGGTCGCCGCCGAGCGGGCGGACGGAAGTCAGCTATTCCACACGTCGCTCGTTTCGGGTTACGGAACCATCGGCCTCGGAGGGCACTGGTGAACGCGCGCCGGACGGAGCTCCCCAGATGACGACGGACGTTCGAGACGAGCCCGCCCTGTGGACGGACGTCGGCGCGGAGCGTGCGCAGGAAGAGGCGTCCCCCGAAGTCGAGCGGACCCTCCGAGCGGTCTTCGAGAGAAACTATGCGTCCGTGTACCGGTTGCTCCGTCGCTTCGGCGTCCCCGTGGCGCAGCTCGACGACGCGGCACAGGAGGTGTTCTGGGTCGCGGCTCGACGTCTGCTCGACATCGCGCCGGACCGCGAGCGAGCCTTCCTCTACGGAGTCGCGCTCCGGGTCGCGGCCGGGGAGGCACGGAAGAGCCGCGGCGCGCCCCCGCTCTTCGATCCCGACGTGGCGCTCCGGATCGTGGACCCGCGCCCGAATCCGGAAGAGCACCTCGAGAAGCGGCAAGCGCGCGCTCTTCTGGACGTCGCGCTCGATCGACTGCCGCTGCCGCTTCGCACCGTATTCGTCCTCGCGGAGCTCGAGCACCTGGAGCTTCGCGAGATCGCGGAGCTCGAGGGCCTGCCGCTGGGCACGGCGAACTCGCGCCTCAGGCGGGCGAGAGAAGAGTTTTCGGCGATCGCCGCACGGATCCGCGCTGCGATCGCCAGAGGAGCTCGGCTCTGATGTCGAACCCGGACATCGACGGTTCCGCGGACCTCGCGTTCGAGCGGCTGCTTCTGGATTCCGCGTCGGAAGACGAACCGAACCGTCGAGCCATCCGAGCCGCGTTCGAGCGGTTCTCGGCGCTCTCCGCCGGGACGGCCGTCCTCGGCGCGGCGGCGGCGTCCGGTCCCACTGCGCTCCACGGCAAGTGGATCGCCGCGAAGTGGCTCCTGATCGGCGCGCTCGGCGGAAGTACCGTGACCGCCGTGTGGATGCACCGACACCCCGCGGGTCCCGCGTCGTCTCCGTCACGCGGAGGTGCCACGGAGGTCCCTCTCTCGACGCCGAAGGAGAACCCGGCGCCGGCGGCTCTCACCGCGCCGCTCGTTCCTCGGATGGAAGGCGCCGGACACGCGACGGAAGCCCCGAAGACCGGCCATCCGCGCTCAGGGAAACCCGATCCGCGCCGGGCGCTGGAGAAGCCACCGCTCGATCCCGGTCGCGCGGCGCTCCAGGCCGCGCAGGCCGGGCGGAGCTCCACGCTGTCCGCGGAGGTGTCGCTGGTGGATGCCGCTCGGACGGCGATCGGGATGGGTTCCTACGGGGAAGCGCTTCGGCTGGTGGACGAGTACCACCGGGATTTTCCGGCGGGAGAGCTCGAGGCGGACGCGGAGGTCGTCGCGATCGACGCACTCGCCGGCCGCGGAGAGCAGTCGGCCGTCCGGGAACGAGCCGCGCGCTTCCTCTCCAGGTACCCGAACGATCCCCACGCCGCACGCGTGCGACTCGTCGGGGAGTGAAGCGCTGGCCGTTCATCGAGGCGACGAAAACATGAAGGGATCCGCCGCCGGAGCGGCTCCCAGGGAAACGCCGGTCTGGCGCCTCGGGCCGGGGGCATGTAGTCGTCGAAGCATGCCCTTCGCGAGCGACAGGCGCGTTCCGCTACTCGCGATGCTCGCGCTGTCGGCCGTCGGATGTAGCGCGGATCGGAAGCCCGACGCCGACCTCGTCATCACCCACGTGACCGTCCTGGCCGCACCCGGGGAGCAGGCCGTCGAAGACGCGACGCTCGTCTTCGACCACGCGCACCTCTCTCGGATCTCGACGCACGAGGCGCCGCCCTCGGCCAAGACGACGCTGGACGGGCGCGGGCTCTTTGCCACGGCGGGGTTCTGGAACTCCCACGTCCATTTCATGGAGTCCGTGTTCGCCGGGGCCGCGAAGGCGCCCGTGGACCAGCTGCAGGGCGGACTCGACCGAATGCTGAACCGCTACGGCTTCACCTCCGTCGTGGACACGGGGTCGGACCTCTACAACACGATGACCCTGCGCGCGCGGATCGAAAGCGGCGAGCTTCGCGGGCCGCGGATTCGGACCACGGGGGCCGGATTCGTTCCACCGGGCGGTTCTCCCTCGTACCTGGCCGTGCACCTTCCGGAGCTCGACTCGGTGGACACGGCGACGCGCTCGGCCGCAGAACGACTCGACGACGGGGCTGACGCGCTGAAGCTGTTCACGGGCACCTTCCTCGGCGTCGGAAACGTCGCTCTCATGCCCGTCGAGTTCGTGACGGCTGCCGTCGAGCAGGCGCATCGACGTGACAAGCTGGCGATGGCGCATCCTCAATCCCTCGAGGGCGTCCGGGCCGCCATCGCGGGCAACGTGGACATCGTCGCCCACACGGCCCCCGGCGAGGGTCCCTGGCCGCCGGCGCTCCTCGACGATCTGATCCATCGAGGGACGACGCTGATCCCGACGCTGATGCTCTGGCGCGTGGAGCTCTCACGGCAGAATCCTCCCGTCCCTCCGGTCATCATCGACCGCTACGAAGCGGACGCGCTCGCTCAGATCTCGAGCTTTGCGTCTCGCGACGGCGTGTTCCTGTTCGGCACCGACGTCGGATACATCGATCAGTACGATCCGACGGAGGAGTACCGGCTGCTCGCCGCGGCGGGGCTATCGTACGATCAGGTACTCGCCTCTCTGACCACGAATCCCGCGCGCGTGTGGGAGAGCCCGGCGGCGGGAACGCTCCAGGTCGGAAACCCGGGGGACGTGGTCCTCCTGGCGGACGACCCGCGCGCAGACTTGCGGAACTTCGCTCACGTCCGATTCCTCGTTCGCGGTGGCCGCATCGTGTTCGGAGCGAGCGGGGACTAGTCACTA
>DASZXK010000216.1:0-3896 GCA_035545855.1 Polyangiaceae bacterium | reverse complement strand
GAGGTCGTCCTGTCGGACACGCCGGCGCTCCGCGGCGCGCGCGTCGTCGCGGACATCAACGCGAGCTGCGGAACCTGCGCCGACTGCCGGAGCGGAAACGGCCACCATTGTCCGTCGCGGACCGTCCTCGGCATCCTCGGCCGGGACGGCGCGCTCGCCGAGCGCTTCACGGTGCCCGAACGGTGCCTCGTCCGCGTGCCGGACTCCGTCACGGACGATCGCGCCGTGTTCGCGGAGCCGCTCGCGGCGGCGCTCCACGTGCTCCACGATCTTCCGGCGGGCGGCCCGGTCGTCGTGCTCGGCGACGGAAAGCTCGGGCAGCTCGTCGCGCGCGCCGTGCTGTCGTCCGGGCGGCGCACCGTCGTGGTCGGCCATCACGAGTCCAAGCTCGCGCTCGCTCGCGCCGCCGGGGCCGAGGCCGTGCTCGAGAAGGACCTCGACGGAACGCTCGCGGGCGTCCCCGCCGTCGTGGAAGCGACCGGGAGCTCCGGGGGTCTTTCGCGCGCGTTCCAGCTCGTCCGGCCGCGCGGCACCGTGATCCTGAAGACGACGATCTCCGGACGAACGACCGTCGATCTGTCGGCGGCGGTCGTGAACGAGCTCCGGGTCGTCGGCTCGCGCTGCGGGGACATGAAGGAAGCGGTGGAGGCGCTCGCCCGCGGCGTCGTCGATCCGACCGATCTGGTGGTCGCGAGGTACCCGCTGTCCCGCGCGGAGAGCGCGCTCGAACACGCGGCGAGGCCGGGGACGCTCAAGGTGCTGGTGGACGCTCGCTGACGATCCTCGCGTCCGCGATCTTCGATTCGTTCCGGCAGATCTCGAGCTGTTCCTTCGGGCACGTGATGCGCACGTGGAAGTGATCGTCGTGAGGCTCGCCGTGCTCGGGCTGCTTCAGGAGCCGGATCGCGTCTTCCAGGTGACGCGCGTGCTTCGGGTTCCGCCGCGCGAAATCGAGGAGGCGCGCGCGGAGCGGGTCCGAGACGAAGATGTGGGAGAGCCCCGCGCGCCTGTCCTTCGCCCACGACTCGACGAGCGCCCAGTTCCGTTCGTCGTCGAACAGGTAGCCGCTCCCGTCCTTCGAGCGGCCGTCCCCGTCGAACGCGACGTACTCGTGGGATACGACCCGCTTTCCATGGAGATCCGTCAGGTAGAAACCGACGTCGGCGTCGCGACCGCTCTGGTGCGACCGGTGGCCGGAGAGCGGTCCGCCATCCTCCGCGGAGAGATCGCCCACGAAGAGCACGGACCCGGGGACGGCCTTCGCCACGTCCGCGGCGCTTCGCACGAGCATGAGCACGAGGGCCGGGTGGCCGTAAGCGCGGCTCCGGCTGGACCCGCGGACGTGGAGTTCACGTGTGTTCCCGAGCCGCTTCGCGCGGACCTGCCGGCCCTCGTTCGGATACCCCACGCTGAGCGACTGCTTCGCGAGCCGTCCCTCTCGAAACCGCGCCGGAAGCTCGCCGTTCGGGTCGAGGGCCGCCGCGGGCAGGGTGAGTCCGAGGCCGAACAGGGCGGTGACCGCAAGGAGGACGACCGAGCGAACCATGGCGATCAGAAGGAGCGTCTCGTGTCCACGAGGAGCGTCACGGGGCCGTCGTTCTCGATTCGCACGACCATGTGCGTCCGGAACCGTCCCGTCTCCACCGCTATTCCGAGCGCGCGGCTCGCCGCGCAGTACCGCTCGAAGAGAACGCTCGCGCCCTCGGGGTCCATCGCGTCCCCGAAGCTCGGACGCCGCCCTTTCCGGACGTCGCCGAACAGCGTGAACTGCGAGACGGCGAGGAGTGACCCGCCCGCCTCCTGCAGGTCGCGGTTCATCTTGCCGGCCTCGTCCTCGAAGATCCGGAGGCCCGCGACCTTCTCCGCGAGGGCCGCCGCGTCGGCCTCCGTGTCTTCCCTGCCGACGCCGACGAGGACGCAGAGGCCCGTCCCGATGCTCCCGACCGTTTCCTCGCCGACCGTCACGCTCGCCCGAACGACACGCTGGACGACGGCTCTCACCGAGGGGCCTCGAGGTGCCGCCGGAGGAACGTCACCGCCTTCGCGTAGGCGTCCCTGGCCGCCTCGGGGCGGTACATCTGCGGACGCGTGTCGTTCGCGAAGGCGTGCCCGGCTCCGGGATACACGTGGATCTCGACGTCGGGCTTGCCGGCGACGGTCTGCTCCAGCTCCTTCACGTCCGAGAGCGGGATGAACTGATCCTCCGCCCCGAAACACGCGAGCATGGGGACCCGGAGATCGGCGGCGGCCCGCACGGGCTCTCGCGGTTTCTTCAACGGATCGAGGCCTTGCTCCGAGTAGTAGAGACCGTGACGATGGGAGAGCACGCCGTAGAACGGCGCGATCGCGGAGATGCCGTTCACCATCGCGCCGGAGAAGAGCGCGTAGGTGCCGCCCATGCAGAACCCGACGATCCCGACCTTTCCGCGGAGCTCCGGGCGAGACCGGACGAGATCCACGCCGCTCTGCACCGTGCGGAGGACGTCCGGGTCGGACAGCTCCCGCATGAAGGGCCCCGGGTCCGAGACCCTCGGGTGCCCGAGCGGTCGATAGAGATCGATCGCGAGCGTCAGGAACCCGTCCGCGGCGAAGCGCCGGGCGAAGTCCCGCTGGTGGTCGGAGAGGCCCCAGACGTCGTGGATCAGGACGAGGCCGGGGCCGCCGCCGTCCGGGATCGCCAGGTAGCCGAGGGCCAGGGATTCGGTCTGCATTCCCTCACCGGTAGAGCATGAAATAAAGGAGGACGCCGGTCACCGAGACGTAGAGCCAGAGCGGGAGCGTCTTCCGGGCGAGGCTCCGGTGCGCCTGAATGGCACCGACCCAGCCTCGACGGATGGTGGCCAGAGCGAGCGGGACGATGACGGCCGCGAGGAGAATGTGGGGGACGAGGAGCGCGAAGTACAGCGTGCGGATCGCGCCCTCTCCGTGGAACTCCACGTGACCGACGCGAGCGTGGTGCGCGAGGTACGTGAGGAGGAACACGGACGAGAGAACGAAGGCCGTCAACATGGCCGCGCGGTGCAGCGCGACCCGTTTTCGCTTGATGAACACCCAGCCGAGCACGAGACAGATCGAAGCGCCCCCGTTCAGCGCCGCGTTCAACGTCGCGAGCCCGTCGGGACGGCCGGACCCGCCGGCCGCGGAGTGGGGAATGGCGTAGAGCACGACGCCCACCGCCGCGAAGACGAACGCGGTGAGACCGGCGATGACACGTCGCGCCGTCGGGGTTTCCGTCGCTTCCACGCGCCGGTGCCTACCAAGAACCGATGCTCGAGGAAATGTCGGGGGACGGACCCCCGGGGGCGGGCGCGCGGACCGGCGCGAAGGAAAGCCGTAAGCGGCCGTCTTCTCCCGTGTTTCGCGATTGACAGGGCCCGGGGCTCCGGAGAGTAATCGACCCTGGTCACCACCAGGCGAGGAGGCCTCGCCCGCTCGTGAACCGGGAGGCTCCTTGATTCGACTGATGCTCGGTCTCGGCGCGCTGACGCTGCTCGTCGGACCCATTGCGTGCCTGAGCGACGACGGCCCGGAGCCGTTCACCACCGAGGGGTTCTGCATCGCCGGAGACGTCGAGGGCTGTCCGTGTCCGAGCGGCTTCGTCGGCGCACGCGTCTGCGGGAAGAACCTGAAGTACGAGGACGCTTGCCGGTGCGACCCCGGCTGCACCGTGTTCCCCGACTGCGACCGTTGCGGGTCCACCTGCTTCGACGCCTGCGTGTGCGCGCACAAGGGCCAGACGGACGAGTGTCGCGCCCGGTGCCCCGACGCCTCCTAGGACCTCCTCCATGACGACTCGAAGAATCCGGAGATCCATGAACCTCAGGCTGCCGCTTCTCACCGCGCTCGTGTCCCTCACCGTGTCCGGAGTCGTCTCGGCGCAGGCCTCTCCGCCGCCC
>DASZXK010000215.1:0-41596 GCA_035545855.1 Polyangiaceae bacterium | reverse complement strand
CTTCGCCCTTCGCATTTCGACCTTCGATCACGCGGAGGCCGGAATCTCAATGGAAATGTGTGGGATCCTCAGCGGACGCTTGGGGCGGTCGGCAGCCCGCCTTGCGGGATGCCGGGTGGGGCAGCCCCGAATCTACCCACTTCGAAACCGCGCGAATTGACGGCTGAGATGTGACGAGTCCTCAGCGCGCGATGGGGAAGCAGCCCCTGCCTTCCCCTCCGCTTCCCTCATTCTCCGTGATCCCGATTCGCAGCCGGTGATTCAGAACGCCGCTTTGTATCCGACCGTGGTCGACCAGATCTGCCAGAAGCCCGGCCCCTCTCGGTTATCGAGCCAGAGCAGGGAAGTCTTGTCGAGCGCGGTGACCTCGACGAACGGACCGTGACTCTCGAGGGGGGCCGCGCGAGAGAGGCGAACGCGGAGCTCGGTTCCGAGGTGTGCCAGGAACCGAAGTCCGGGCGGGGGAAAAGGATCCGCGGTGAACACGGGGAAGCGCCCGCCCGTTCCGAAGACCCCGCCAATCCCCACGTACAGCGGCCACCAGGAGCGCTCCGGATCGAGCTCGACGCGCACGGGACGATAAGACACGCCGAAAGCCGGCGTGACGATCGTCTTTCCCCCGAGCCCTGCGGGGACCCATCCGACGTAGCCCGCGACGGTCAGATGCTCGCGGAGCACCGCGTAACCGGCGCCGATCGTGAGAAAGCCGAGATAGCCGCCGCTCTGGAACTTCGTGAAGTTCGGCACGAGGGGCGACAGCGGCTGGCGTTCGGCCGCACCGCACGCCGTCGCCGCAGCCAGCACGAGCGCCGCCCCGGACCGCGCCGCCCGGAGAGGGCCGCTCAACCGGGATCGAGCGCGCGACATGTGCTCCGGTCACACCGGCTGAGGGTGACGTTCGCGTCCGTGACGTCGACGCGGTCGTACGTCCGCTCCGCCGGCGCCGGGATGCCGACGACTTGCACCCTCCCGCGGATGCCAAATTCCGCGCGATGCAGGTGTCCGTAGAGAACGAGGCGAGTCCGGAGGTCGGGGACCGCCAGGTCCGCCTCCCGATCCGAATGAGAGGCGTAGATCAGGAGGTCGTCCGGGCCTGCCTCCGCGACCTGGCTCGCGAGCCACGAACGGTCCGTCCGGACGTCCCCGGTCGCGTCGGCGTTGGAGTCGAAGCACAGGATCCGCGCGCCGCCGTACGGAACGACGAAATTCGTCACCCCGAACATCCGCGCGTAGATTTCCCTGCCGTTCGAGAACGTGTCGTGATTTCCGAGGAGGACGAAGAACGGGATCGGAAGCCGGCGGAGCAGACGAAGCGTCGTCTCGTACTCCACGAGGAGGCCGTCGTCGGACAGGTCCCCGAGGTGGACGACGAACGAGACGTCACGTCGCGCGTCGATCGCATCGACGACGGCGGCGAGCCCGTCGTGGTCCCCGTGGGAGTCCGAGATCACCGCGAACGCCCACGAGGGCCCCGCGGGCGACCGAGCCGAAAGGGCGCGCAAGTTCTGCTCCGTCACGTCTCGATCGGCGTCGTCGACGTCCGTCTCGAACGGGCTCCACTGCATGCACCCGAAGAGCGGCACCGCCGCCAGAATCGCCGCCATCCCGATCCGCACGCCGGGCACTCAGCAACAGCCGTGCCCTCGAACTCCGGGCCGAGATACGCGGCTTCCGTCGATTCGCGCGCGCCGATTGCGGCCCGAAGCGCAAGATCCGCAGACGTGACGCGGCGGAGCGCCGGAGGTCCCGGCGCCTCTTCGCCTCAAGAGCTCCACGACGCCGAGACGCGCCTTCGGCGTAGCGCCATGAACAGGCCGCCGGCCGCAAACAGAGCGACGAGCAGCGACCGCCGGTGCGTGCTGAGCCAGAGCTCCGGGGACCACGAGCGCGCGCGGTCGAATCGTCCACGAGCCGCCACCGGGAGCTCCACGGGCTCGTACAGATTGCGTCGACGCTCGACGACCTTCGGTTCGGGCGCCATCTGAGGCTCGTACGCCTTGCGCGCCGCGAGCCGATCCCCGTAACCCGGCAGTCCCTTGTTCCCCACGATCGTTTTCAGCACCGTCCAGCCCACGTCGAGCTCGCGACGGCGGTGAAGCGCGCTCCAGACGACGGCCCGGGCGCCGACTTCGGGCTGCAACACGACTCCGACCGGCTGCGCCTCCCGAGGCAAGTGATTCTCGCACCAGTCGAACTGGGGCGTGTTGAGCCCCGGCATGTGCACCATGGTGAGGCGGATTGCGCTTCGGTCATGGATGAGCTCGCTGCGGAGCGAGTTCGTGAAGCCCCGGATGGCGTGCTTCGCGCCGCAGTAGGCCGACTGTAGCGGGATGGAGCGGTAGGCGAGCGCCGAGCCGACCTGAACGATGGTCCCTCGGTTCCGGCGACGCATCCGGCGAAGCGCCGCCATCGTCCCGTTGACGAAGCCCAGGTACGTCACCTCGGTCACGCGCCTGAATTCGGCCGGACTCATCTCGTCGAAGCGAGAGAACACCGTGGTCATGGCATTGTTGACCCAGACGTCTATCGGGCCGATCGCGGCCTCGATCCGCTCGGCGGCGGCGTCGAGCGCCTCGCCGTCCGCCACGTCCACGGGGACCGCCAGCGCTCGGACGCCGAGGAGCTCCAGCTCTCGTTCCGTGTCGTGGAGGCGCCTCGACTCCCGCGCGACGACTCCCACGTTCGCACCTCGTGCGGCGAACGCTCGAACGATGGCCCGACCGAGCCCCGCGGAGCCTCCGGTGACCACCACCACTCTGCCCTTCAGCCGGTCCATGCTTCGACGAATGCAGCGCGCATGCCACGAGATGCGCGCGGGAGAGCCGAGATCGACGGGCCCGCCGGTCCCGCGCCTGGGAACGTATCCTGCAGAGCGCCCTTCCTGGAGGTGACCCGTGCCGTTGCACTTCCTCGAGCCCGACTGGACGCGCAATCCCTCGCTCCAGCGCTTCTTGTTCGCGACGGGGGTCGAGTGCAGCACGCCGACGATCGCCGGACCGAACGGAACTTCGCGACGCATCGACCAGCTCGACAAGACGCGCCACTACGAAAACTGGCGGCTGGACCTCGCCCTGGTGGTCGATCTCGGGGCCCGCGCGCTGCGCTACGGGTTGCCGTGGTACCGCGTTCACCTCGGGCCCGGCCGATTCGACTGGGAGTTTCCGGACCAGGTGATGCGGGCGATCCGGGATCTCCAGATCCACCCGATCGTCGACCTCTGTCACTTCGGGGTCCCGGATTGGGTCGGCGATTTCCAGAACCCGGACCTGCCACGGCACTTCGCGGAGTATGCGGGTGCGGTCTCTAGCCGCTACCCCTGGGTACGCTGGTTCACGCCGATCAACGAGATGTACATCTGCGCGCAGTTCAGCGCGTACGAGGGCTGGTGGAACGAAAGGCTGAAGTCGCACCGCGCGTTCGTGACGGCGCTGAAGAACATGGCGCGAGCCAGCATCGAGGGCATGCGTGCGATCCTCGCGAGCCGGGCCGATGCGTTGTTCGTGCTCTGTGAGTCTTCGGAGCGAACCCACGCCCGCGGGCCGGATCACGTCGCCGAGGCGGACATGTACAACTCGCGTCGGTTCCTCTCCCTCGATCTGCTCTGCGGGCGCCAGATGAGCTCCGAGATGTACCGCTACGTCCGGGACAACGGCATGACCGAGGACGAGTACGCGTACTTCCTCCGCCAACGCCTGACGGAGCACTTCATCCTGGGCCAGGACTACTACGCGAAGAACGAGTGGCTCGTCGACGACCAAGGCCGACGCGGCGTGAGCGGAGACGTGTTCGGATACTACCCGATCGCACTCCAGTACGCGCGACGCTATCGGCTGCCGATCATGCACACCGAGACGAACTCGCCGCACGATCCGGTGAGCTGGCTCTGGCGTACCTGGTCCAACATCCGGCTCTTGCGCAACGACGGCGTACCGCTCCTCGGCATGACCTGGTACAGCCTGACCCATCAGGTCGACTGGGACATCGTCCTGCGAGAAGAGCGCGACCGCGTCTACCCGGTCGGTCTGTTCGATCTCGACAGACGCATCACGCCGGTGGGCGTCGAATACCAGAAACTCATCCGGTCCTGGCGCGACACCCCGCTCTACCCGAACGGACCTCTCGCCCTCGCTGCCGACCTGCCCGCCTCGAACGAGAGCGCGCCCAGCGAGCCGTGAGCCCCGGACTCCCCGGCGCGGTCGCGCTCACTGCCTCGTGACGACGTCCGCCCGGGTGAAGACGACGAGTAGAATGACGAAGAACGCCGCGGCGACGGCCGCGAGGCGGTGACTCGGGGGCTCGTCGAGGAGTCCCATGAAATAGAGCGCCACGACGAGGACCTTCACCGCGGCGATCCCGAGTGCGACCGGCGCCGCGTACGCGCCGAGATGCACGAAGGAGAGGCCGTAGCTCGTTCCCGTGAGGACGAGGAGAGCGACGAACGCGACGAGGATCTCCCGAGCACCGATGGAAGAGGTGGCGGCGACCGGAGTGGCCTCCTCGATCGGCCCCTCGCGGTCCGTCACGCGGCACCCCGGAGCAAGTAAAAGAGCGGCCAGAGCACGATCCAGATCGCGTCGACCAGGTGCCAGTAGAGCGCGACGACCTCGAGCGAATGAAGCCCCAGGCGCGCCCGGAACAGGGACGCCGCCGCCCACACGAGGAGCGCCATGCCCATGAGGACGTGAATGGCGTGGAGCCCCGTCATCCCGAAGTACAGCGTGAAGAAGATCGCGGCGCCCATCTGTGCTCCGGGAAAGTGTGCCCCGTGGCCCCCCGGGAAGATGCCGAGCTCGAAGTGATGTCCGTATTCGTGAAACTTGATCCCGAGGAACGTCGCTCCCCCGAGGACGGCGAGACAGAGCAGGAGAGCCGCGCGCCTCGCCCGCTGCCCTCGTCGCTCGTGGACGGCGAGCGCGACGACGAAGCTGCTCGCGATCAGGATCACCGTGTTCGTCGTCCCGAGCACGACGTCGTTCTCGGCGACGCCGTCCGCGAACGCTCCGGGCCAGCGAGCGCGGTACGCGGCGTAGAGTGCGAAGAGCCCCCCGAAGAGGAGCGCTTCGCTCGCGAGGAACACCCACATCCCGAACCGCGATGCCTCCCCCTGGCGTTCGAGCGATTCGAAGTGAGCGGCGTGCGCTCGCGGCTCAGACACCGGCGGCCTCCGTCTCCCCGGGCCCGATCGGGGAAGGCTCTGCCGCCTCCGAGGCGCTCTTTGTGTAGTCGTACGGACCGCGAGCGAAGTCCAGCGGACGATCGAAGTTCTCGGCCGGCGGCGGCGAGGCCGTTCGCCACTCGTATCCTGCGAGATCCCAGGGGTTCGACGAGGCGATCTCGCCGTACCTCAGCGACCAGGCGAGGTAGAGCGCCGTCAGGCCGAGACCGGTCGCGAGGACCAGGGCGCCGGCCGTCGACAGCACGTGAAGCGGCTGCATCGACGGCGGGTAGTAGTGGTAGCGCCGCGGCATCCCTGCGTTGCCGAGCAGGAACTGCGGCACGAACGTGAGCAGGAACCCCATGAACACGAGGAGGGAGGACGTCACGCCGAGGCGTTCCGGATAGAGACGCCCCGTCACCTTGGGAAACCAGTAGTGCAGCGCGGCGAGAAACGCCGTCAGGGTGCCGCCCACCATGATGAAGTGGAAGTGGGCGACGACGAAGTACGTGTCGTGCCAGTGCAGATCCAGGCTCATCGTCGCGACGGCGACGCCCGTCATCCCGCCGAAGGCGAACAGGAAGAGGAAGGCGAGCACGTAGAGGAACGGCGTCGTGAGCGAGATCGCTCCGCGATACAGCGTACCGACCCACGTGAAGACCTTGATCGCCGAGAAGATGGCGACCAGCATCGAGAGGAGCCCGAACGCCCCCGCATCGAAGTCCGACATGCCCGCCGTGAACATGTGGTGCCCCCACGTGAGAAAACCCACGAGCGCGATCCCGATCGTCGCCCAGACGATGGCCCGGTACGAGAGTGGGTTCTTGCGCGAGAACGCGGAAACGCACTCGCTCACCACCCCCATCGCCGGGAGGATCATGATGTAGACGGCCGGGTGGGAGTAGAACCAAAAGAGGTGCTGGTAGAGCACCGGGTCCCCGCCGCGCGCCGGATCGAAGAGGCCCCAATCCAGCACCCGATCGACGCCGACGAGCGTGAGCGTCATCGCGAGCACGGGCGTCGCGAGAACCTGGATCACGGCCGTCCCGTAGATGGCCCAGACGAACAGCGGAAGCTGCATCCACCCGAGGCCCTTCGTCCGCATCTTGTGGGTCGTCACGATGAAGTTCACCCCCGTGACGATCGTGGACCATCCGACGATGAACACGCCGAGGAGCACGGGCAGCACCGACGTCGAGTCCTCGGCGCTGTAGGGCACGTAGAACGTCCACCCGGTGTCCGTCCCGCCGGCGACGAGGCCGGCGATGGTGACGAGGGCGCCGAGGACGTAGACCCAGAAGCTCAGGAGGTTCAGCCGAGGGAACGCGACGTCCTTCGCGCCGATCATGATCGGCAAGAAGAAGTTCCCGAACGCGCTCGGGATGGACGGGATGAGGAACAGCCAGACCATCACGACGCCGTGCAACGTGAAGAACCGGTTGTACGTCATCGAGGTCAGGAACGTGCCGTGCGGATGCGTGAGCTCGAGCCGCATCAGCAACGCGAACAGGCCCCCGAGCAGCAGCGCCGCGGCGTTCGCGAAGAAGAACATCACGCCGATCCGCTTGTGGTCCCTCGTGAGGAGCCACGAACGGATGGTCGTGCCTTCGTGGAGATAGTCCTTGCCCGCTTTCGTCATCGACGACGCTCCTCCTTCCCCGGCGCCGGCACGGAGCTCGGCACGGGCTTCACGCCCACGACCTCGGGCAGCCGCACCGCCGGAGCCGGCGGTGCGGCGTCCGAGCAACCTGATGAACTCGACGATGGCCGCCGCGTCGGGCTGCTCCAGCACGCCCTGGTAGGTCGGCATGACTGGCGTGTAGCCCGAGACCACGTCACGCATCGGCTCCATCATGCTCCGCGTGAGGTAGTCCTCGTCGGCGACGACCGTGCGGCCGTCCGCGAGGGGCTCCTGCCGTCCGAAGAGCCCGCGAAACGTCGGCCCGACGTGGCGCTGCCCGTCGGTCGTGTGACACGCGAGGCAGCCGTAGCGCGAAGCGGCGTCGCGCCCGCGCTCCGACATCGGAACGTCGATGACGTCGCTTCCGATGCCCCCGCGCGTGCCCGGCTCTCCGCCGGCGAGCGCCACGCGCTCCGGGAGGTCTCCGGCGAGATAGCGGTCGTATTCCACCGGATCGAGCACCACGACGTTGGCCCACATGCGCGAGTGCGACAGGCCGCAGTACTCGGCGCAGTACACCGGAAACGTCCCGAGCCGATCGGGACGAATCACGACGCTCGTGTAGCGCCCCGGGACCGCGTCTTGCTTGATCCGGAAGGCGGGGACGTAGAAGCTGTGAACGACGTCTCGAGACGTGAACACCAGGCGCACGGCGTCCCCGCGTGGCAGGACGAGCACGGAGGCGGAGCGCGAGCCGTCCGGACGGGAGAATTTCCACATCCACTGCTTGGCCGTGACGTAGACGACCGCCACGGGACCCGACCCCCCGCGGATGCTTTCGTACTGGCGGAAGCCGACGAGCCACCAGGCACAGAAGAGGATCAGGAGGCCCGAACCCAGCCCGATCTCGACGCTCCACGGAACGTGCGCTCGCGGGGTGACGGCGGAGCCGGCCAATCTGCGAAAGCGAACGATGAACACGAACGTGGTCACGAACACGATTGCCACCGCGGCCAGGGTCGTCGAGACGATCACGAAGTGCAGGCGATCGATCCGTCGCGCGAATGCAGTCCCGGCATCCGGAAGGAACAACGCGTGGCGGAGCAGCTCCTCCGTCATCTCGGCGCTCCCGTGGGCGCCGAAGCGTCGGGGGTGGTGGCGGGGTCGGGCGTCACGAGACGCCCCTGACGCGAGTCCTCTTCGAGCCACTCGAAGGCGCGCTCGATCGGGATGGTCGCGATCGAGCGATCGGGGGTGACGAAGCGGTACTGGTCGAGCGCCGTACGCGCCCGACTGCCGAGCTCCTCCGCGTCGCCGCGCCCGTCGATGAGCGTCTGGTGAATGCCTCCGACCTCGCGCGCGACGGGGTACGGCGCGGGCTCGACCTCCGGGGGGCGAAACCGCCCGAGGAGGGCCGCGGCGATCGCCGCGCAGAGCGCCGTGGCGACGGCGGTCCCGATCACCACGACGGTGACGAGCTTGCCGTTCAGCGCCTCCCGCGCCTGGCGCACCGGTTCGACCTCGGTGCCGCTCACGCTGCCTCGTACTCGATCGATTTCTCGAGGAGCGGATCCCGCAGGGGATAGAACGGGACATGCGCGGCGCGGGCCGCTCCGAACGCGACGGACGCCCCGACGAGCCCCACGCACGCCGCGAGGTCCGTCAACGCGAAGTCGAGCCGGCCCGGACTCCGCGCGGGGACGATCAGATAGTAGACGTCCAGGAAGTGCGCGATCACGAGCCAGCCGCTCACGCAGAAGAGCGGCAGCGCGCGCCGCTTCCCCGTCCGCCCGAGGAGGAACGCGAAGGGCAACACGAAGTGAACGACCAGGAGGGCGAGCCCGATCGACTCCCACCCTCCGTGCCAGCGCGCGATGTACCAGGGCACCTCGAGCGGCTGATCCGCGATCCAGACGAGCAGGAGCTGTGCCCATCCGATGTACGCCCAGAAGATCACCATCGCGAGCTCGAGGCGCCCGACGGCGTGGAAATGCTCGGCGGAGACGCGCGCCGGCAGGAGCCCGCCCCGATGCGAGATCACGAGAGCGACGCCGAGGACCCCGAGAGCAGCGAGGAACCCGCCTGCAAACACGTAGACCCCGTAGACGTCGGAAAACCAGCTCGGCTCGAGGGACATCGCCCAGTCGAACGACGCGCCCGTCAGCGTCAGGGCCATGAGGGGGAGCGCGACGGCGCTCCAGGCGACCAGGCGCCGTCGGAGCGCACCTGCGTCGGAGGCTGGGTCGTCCTGCCGGAGCGACACGGCCCGGAGACGCTCCCCGATCGCGAGGAGCACGACCAGATAGATCGCGCCGCGCACGCCGAATGCGGAGCGCGTGAGGCGCCCCGTCTCCGAGCGCGCCCACGGGTAGACCCGGCGCGCCGCCGCGAACACCGGCACGAACAGGACGGCGAGGAGCGGGAGCACTGCCGTCACGTGCTCGACGAGGCGCCGCGTGACGACGAACCACCGTGCGTCGGAGGCGTTGCCCACGCCGAGCACGAACAGCGCGCCCACGACGACTCCGAAGACGGAAAAGTAGGCGAAGAGGAACGAGAACGCGGCCCGATCCGGCGAGCGTGCCGACGCCGCCGCCAGGATCGCTCCGCCCGCGATGGCCGCGACGACTCCGCCGAGAACGAAGGCTCGCCTCACGACGCGGCCCCCGCGAGCTCCCGCTTCAGGTTCGCCGGAAGCCGCACGACGACGGCATGACGGCTCCGCTGCAGCGCGCGAACGTAGGCGACGACGGCCCAGCGGTCGTCGGGCGTCATCTCCGCTCGGTACGCGGGCATGAATCCGTAGCCGTCCCGGATCACAGCCTCGATCCGAGCGGGCGACAGCACGCGGAGCCGCGCCTCGTCGAAGGCCGGGGGCTTCCGCGCCATGAAGCGAGCGACGACCGAGCGTCCGTCTCCGGCGGGCCCGTGGCACGGCGCGCAGCGTGTCTCGAATTCGCCGCGCCCTCGAAGGAGGAGGCGCCGCGTGATTGGGACGGGAAAGCCCTCCCCCGGAGCCGCGCCGCGCTCTTCCGGCTCCCGGTGGGGCGACGTGCCCGCCGGAGGCTCCCGCATCGTCATGCGGTCCGGGAAGAACGGGCTCTCTCCGTACGGGTCGTAGCGGGGCTGCACCTGCATGCGGTTCCAGCTCGGATCCAGGCGGCGGAGCACGTTCTCCGTGCGGCACCCGGGAAGGAGGGTGATCGCGGGGACGAGGAGCCAGCCCGCGTTCATGACGCTCCCTCCTCGAGGTTCACGGGGACCGCCCGGAGCGCTCCGCATTCGGTCGCCACGGCGACGATCGGCTCTCCGTGCTCCGTTCCGTCGTGCTCGAACGTCACGAAGAAGCGATCGACCGAAGCGCGCTCGAACCCCGGCACCGTGAAGATGGGGTGATGGAGGCGCGGCAGGCCGCACAGGACGAGCGCGCCGGCGAACGCCGCGACCGACGCGAACAGCATGGTCGTCTCGAACGTGATCGGGACGTACGCGGCGACCGCGTGCGTCGGTCGCCCGCCCACGTCGAGCGGGTAGTCCACGTTCTGCGTGAAATAGAGGATGCCGTACGCCGCCAGCGCGCCGACGATCCCGGAGAGCAGCGTCCACAGCGGCAGCGGCGACCGCTTCCCCGCGAGCGCCGCCTCGATGCGGGGCGACCGGAACGGGAGGTACGCTTCCAGGTTCCTCGCCCCGAGGTCGCGGAACGCGACGATCCCGCGCTCGCAGTCCGCCACGGATCCGAACTCACAGAGGTACGTGCGCGTCATGGACGAGCTCCTTCTGTTCGGCGATCGGCAAGAAGGGCACGAAACGCACCATGAGGAGGAACAGGAACGAGAAGAAGCAGAGGGTCCCGAACAGGATCGCGCCGTCCACCAGGCTCGGCCGGTAGGTCTCCCAGCTGGACGGCAGGAAGTCCCGGTGCTGAGACGTCACGACGACCACGAAGCGCTCGGTCCACATGCCGATCTGCACGAAGAGCGCGACCACCCAGAGCACGAGGGGACTTCGCCGAGCTCTCGCGCTCCACAAGATCTGCGGAACCAGGACGTTGCACGCGAGCATGAGCCAGTAGAGAGGCGCGTAAGGGCCGCGCGGCCGCGTCACCGCAGCCATTTCGTGCTCGTACGGATCCGGCGTCCGGAGCGCGACGAACGCTTCCGCCGCGTAGCTGTACGCGACGATGAGCCCCACGCAGAGGAGCATCTTCGCCATGGCGTCGAGGTGACGCGGGCCGATGAACGCATGCAGGCGGTATGCACGCCGGAGCGGCAGGACGAGCGTGAGCACCATCGCGAACCCGCTGAAGATGGCGCCTGCGACGAAGTAAGGCGGAAAGATCGTGGAGTGCCAGCCCGGGAGCTTCGCGATCGCGAAATCCATGCTGACGATGCTGTGGACGGAGAGCACCAGCGGCGTCGCCAGGCCGGCGAGGAGCATCTGCGCGACGCGGTGATGGCGGTGCTGCGTCGCGGAGCCGCGCCAGCCGAGCGCGAAGACTCCGTACGCGCGCCTCGCCACGAGGGTTCGCGCCCGATCGCGGGCGACCGCGAGGTCGGGGACGAGGCCGAGATACCAGAAGAGGATGGATACGATCGTGTACGTGGAGACGGCGGCGACGTCCCACGTGAGGGAGCTCATGAACTGCGGCCAGAGCCGCATCGTCGCCGGGTACGGGACGAGCCAGTAGAAGAACCAGGGGCGCCCGAGGTGGAGAAGCGGCATGAGCCCCGCCTGGACGAGCGCGAAGAGCGTCATCCCTTCCGCGATTCGATTCAGGGACGTACGCCAGGGCTGCTCCAGGAGGAGGAGGATCGCGCTGATGAACGTGCCCGCGTGCCCGATCCCGATCCACCAGACGAAGTTCACGATGGCGAAGGCCCACGCGACGGGAATGTCGTTGCCCCAGGCGCCGATCCCGACCAAGACCGTGTACGCGACGGCGACGAACAGCGTGAGCGAGCCCGCGCCCGTCGCCAGGAGCAACCAGCCGAGGCCCCGTGCCGGGCGGAAGACGGGCGCGAGGAGCCGATCGGAGAGCGCGTCGAGCTCGAGACCCTCGGAGGCCGGCATCGCGGGCGTCATCGCGATGGCTCCGGGCCCGGATTCGTGATCCGCGCCAGGTAGCGCGTCCTCGGACGGGTCCCGACGTCCCCGAGCGCGGCGTACGCCCGCGGACTCCGGTGGAGCTCCGAGACCCGAGAGCGCGGGTCGCTCACGTCACCGAAGACGATCGCCTCGGTCGGACAGACCTGTTCGCAGGCCGTGCGGATCTCGCCGTCACGAAGGGCTCGGCGCGCGACACGCGCGTCGATCTCCGTGCGGCGGATCCGCTGTACGCAGTAGGTGCACTTCTCCATCACCCCACGGGCACGCACCGTGACGCCGGGATTCATCGCCATGCGGAGCGACTCCGGGAGGTCGTCGTCGTGCGAGTAGAAATTGAACCGCCGCACCTTGTACGGACAGTTGTTCGAGCAGTACCGCGTGCCGACGCACCGGTTGTAGACCATCTCGTTCAAGCCGTCGGGACTGTGAACCGTCGCGTTCACCGGGCAGACGTACTCGCAAGGTGCCTTTTCGCAGTGCTGGCAGAGCATCGGCTGGAGGTCGACCTCCGGCTCCGCCGGAGTGCCGCCGTAGTAGCGATCGATGCGGAGCCAATGCATCGTGCGAAAGAGCGCCGAATCGGCGGGGCCCACGACGGGCACGTTGTTCTCCGCCTGACACGCGACGACGCAGGCGCTGCACCCGGTGCACGCGGCGAGGTCGATCGCCATGCCCCACTGCGGCGACCCGGAGAGCCGTTCCGGCAAGATCGACGCCGGATCCTCGTTCGCCTGGCGGAACGCCGCGGGGTCGGCGCGCCAGGCGTCGAGGGTGCTTCGGAGCGCCGCCACGCGCCCGTGCTGGTCCGCGCTGGTCTGAGTGACGATCACCCGCTCCTTCCCCGCGATCTTCCGCACCGTGACGGGCTCGACGATCCACGGCGCGTCCAGCCGCCGGAGCGCGGCGAGGTCCGCACCTCCGGCGCTCGCCGCAAGGGACGGCGCCCGGCGTCCATGGCCGAGCCACGCCGTGACGGCCCCTTCCGCGTGGCCCGGCTGGACGAACGCGGCGAGGCGCACGGCGCGCTCTCCGCTCGCGACTTCGACGGCGTCCCCGTCCCGGACACCGAGCGACGCGGCCGTGCTCGGTCCCACCAGCAACGCGTGTCCCCAGACGAGCTTCGTCACGGGCTCGGGCATTTCCTGGAGCCAGGCGTTGTTCGCGAGGTCGCCGTCGTGGAGGACTGGGTGCGGCGCCACGGCCAGCGTGACCGTCGGGGGCGAGGAAGGGCGGGCGACGAGGCCGGCCGCGACCGCCGCGAGGTCGACCGACGGCGCGCGCGGGCGGAGCGTATCCGTGTGCGGAACGACGCCGCGAGCGACCGCGTCCTCGAAGTCGACGTTGCGGCGCTCGAAGACGTCCCGGAGGAGGCGCCGCGAATCTCGAACGGCCGCGCCGTGAAGCGCGGCCAGCACTTCCGCGACCGTCCGCCCGCCCCAGAGCGGCACGACCAGCGGCTGCACGACCGACGAGGTGCCGTCCATCGCGCGCGCGTCGCCCCAGGCCTCGAGGAAGTGAGCCGCGGGTAGTTGCCACGACGCGAGCGCGCTCGTCTCGTCGGCGTGCTCGCCGAGGTGGATGACCTCGCGCGCGCGGCCGAAGCGCTCCCGCACCCGAGCGTCTCCCGGCAGCGAGTAGCCCGGGTTCGAACCGAGGACGCAGAGGGTGTCGATCGCGCCGGCGTCGAGCGCCGCGAGGAGCGGTCGAACGTCGTGGGACGGGGCGCCGGCCTCGAGGATCGGGGAACGCGTGACCCGCACGACGTGATCGAAGGCCCCGAGCAGCGCGTTCAGGGCGTGTCCGAGCGCATGGACGTCGGGCGGTTGACGATCGCCGACGAGCACGACGGCTCGTCCCCGCGCCTGGACGAGGTCTCGCGCCGCCGCTCGCACGAACGCCGGCTCCGATTCACGGCTGGCCTCCGCGGCGAGCGCCGCCGCGAGCGGGCTCGTCCGGTCACCGAGCGCAGCGAGGATCGCGTTCGCGATCGAGCGTGCCACTCGGGGCAGCTCGCCCGGGGGGACGGCCAGCCGGTGGTCCGCCGCGGCCCCGGTGAGTCCGAGCGCCGTCTCCACGGCGTAAAGCCGCGGAAGACCATCCCGGGGGCTCTCTACCCGACGCTTCGCGAAGAAGGCTCTGGCCATGGGCACCGCCATTGCCCCGCCGCCGGAGAGATCCGCATCGAGCGACAGGACGACGTCGGCACCATCGAGCGAATACACGGCGTCGAACGGCTCTCCGAAGGCGAGCCGCGCGCCTTCCAGACGGTCGATGGCCGAGCGCTCCGCGTGGAAGTGGACTCGCGCCTCGGGGAACCGCTCCCGGAGCGCGTCGAGTCTCGCCTCCGCGACCAGCGACGTGGACGGCTCCAGGAGGACGGCCAACCCCTCCCCGCCGCGCGCGCTCCACGGCGCGCTCTCTTTCGCCCGCATGGCGAACTCGAACGCGCTCCAGGAAGAAGCGGCACCGCGCCGCCGCACCGCCTTCGCCCGCTCGGGATCGTAGAGCGAGTAGATCGCCGCCTGTTCGCGCGGGCCCGTCGCCCCCAGGCTCGCGGGGTGTTCCGGATGCCCCTCGATCTTCGTCGGACGCCCTTCGTGGCTCTCGACGAGGAGCCCGAATCCGTAGGCGTCGCGCGTCGCGGTCGTGGCGTAGAAGGTCGCGGCGCCCGGGATGACGTCGCGCGGTCGTTGCACGTACGGGATGAGGTCGTCCCGCGGGGGCTTGCTGCAGGCTTCGGCACCGAGCGCGACCAGGCTCGACCCGAGGAGAAAGCGCCGTCGCGTGAGCGACGTGCTCGGAACGAGTCCGAGATGCGGATCCGTATCGTTCATCGCTCGCTCACCGGTGGCACCCGGTACAGTGGACCGGCGGGTGGACGTCGAGACCGCGGGGGACGTCGAAGTGGCGCTCCGGGTCGCGGTGACAGTCGAGGCAGAAGCCCATGTCCATCGGCGTCGCCTGGTAGACGCTGGCCATGAGATCCACGCGACCATGGCAGCGCTCGCAGGGCACGCCGCTCCGCACGTGAACGTGGTGATCGAAGTAGACGAAGTCCGGCACGAGCGTCACGTGGCGCCATCGGATCGGGCTCCGCTCGAACCAGCTCCGCCGAACGGGCTCGAGCAACGGGCTCTCCGTCCACACCTGGGAGTGGCATCCCATGCAGACGGCCGTCTCCGGCATGCCCGCGTGTGCGGACCGCTCGGCGTCGTAGTGGCAATAGCGACAATCGATCCCGTCGTCGCGGACGTGATGTCGGTGATCGAACGCCACGGGTTGATCCACGCGCTCTCCCTCCAGCGTCACCCACGGGGTCCGCACCCAGGTCATGAGGAGCACCGGGCCCCCGATGACCGTGAGCAAGGCGCCCCAACCGACCACCCGGGCGACGGTGTTCGTCCAGGATGGGAAGAGCGGAGCCGTACGTCCATCGAACTCACCGGGATCGGAACGGGGCAAGGCGAACCTGCGTGTGCTCTCGAACCGCGCGTCTCTCCAGTTCCACGCGGCGCAATTTGCAAGTTCCGGACCGCCGCCCGTAGATTTCGCGATCGGTCCGCGCGATCCCGGCGAACGCCGCGAGAGCCGGCGGCAGCGCGATTCGACGCGTCGTCGCGCTCGGTGGAGCGCCCCTTCGTTCGCGCCGGCTCCGCGTAGCGCGCACGTCTCGACGTGGCGCATCGCGGCGGGCGCGCCTGCGCGGAGCTCGACGTGAACGTCTCTCGCCTCGCCGCCGCGAAGCATTCGCGCGCGGCACGGGCGTGTGTCCTCGAGCGGCGCGCGACGCTCCCGTGGGCATCGAACTTGCTGGCTCCCGAGAACGAGCGCCGACGCGCCGCCACCGGCGCCGGCCGTCTTCATGAGGATCGATTTTCCCTATCCCGGGTACGAGGCGATCGCGCCGGTCGATGTGCCGGACGAGAACCTGATGGGGGTCTTCGCACCGCCGTCGTTCGACGGGCTGGACGAGGAACGAATCCTCGCGGACGGGCTCTCGAAGCCGATCGGTGCTCCGCGTCTCCGGGAACTCGCCTCCCGCGCGCGGCGCGTGCTCGTCCTCATCGACGACGCGACGCGCGCGACGCCGACGGCGAAGATCTTGCCACACGTCCTACGCGAAATTCACGCGGGCGGAGTCGGCGCACGCGACGTGGAGTTCCTGCAAGCCCCGGGAACCCACCGCGCCATGAACGAGCGCGAGCTCCGCGACAAGCTCGGCGAGTGCTTCGGACGGTACCGGGTGCACGAGCATGACTGGCTGGACGAATCGAGCCTCCACGACTTCGGGACGACACGGGACGGCACGCGCGTGACGGCGAACCGCCTGCTCGCCGAGTTCGACTGTGTCGTCGGCATCGGTTCGATCGTGCCGCACCGGGTGAAGGGGCTCTCCGGCGGCGCGAAGATCGCGTTCCCGGGCGTCGCCGGCCGGGAGATGATGGACCGGAACCAGTGGGAGGCGAGCATGCACATGTCCGAAACGGTCATGGGCGTCGCCGAGAACCCGATGCGCCTCCGGATGGAAGAGGCGGCGCAGATCGCCGGACTCTCCTACATCGTGAACGTCGTCTACGACGTCGGCCGGCGCGTCGTCGGATGCTACGCCGGCCACGTGGTCGCCGCTCATCGCGAAGGAGCGAAGCGAGCACGCGAGGTCTACGGCGTTCACCTGCCCACGCGCGCGGACGTCGTCATCGTCGACTCGCACTCCCAGGACCGCGACTTCTGGCAATCCGCCAAGGGCCCGTACGCGGCGACGATGGCCGTCAAGGACTCGGGCTCGCTGATCCTGGTGAGTCCGAATCCGGAGGGGATGGCGAGCAACCACCCGATCCTGCTCCGGATCGGCTACCAGCCGAGCGCCCGGATCGTGGAGATGGTGCAGCGCGGAGAGATCGACGACCTGGTCGGCGTCGCCATCCTCCACGACGTCTGTCGGATCGTGGACCGCACGGACTGCATCATGGTCTCGCCCGGCATCCGCGACGAGGACGCGCGAAAGATCGGCTTTCGTCCGGCGCGGACGGCGCAGGACGCGCTCGCCCTGGCGCTCGAACGCCAGGGGAAGCGCGCGAGCGTCGCGGTGCTCAGGTACGGCGGACACGTCTTGCCGCTCGTGGACGACGAGGCGGACGAGCGCCGCGCGGACTCGCCGCCGCGCCCCCGGGACTCCGGAGCGCCGGATGCCTAGGGGGCTGCCGATGTGGCGTCCCGACGAGGCGCGGCGGCAGCGGCTCTCGAAGGACGACGCTCGCGGCCTTTCCCGCGCGGCCCTCGTGGCGCTCGTGGACGACCTGTCGCACTCCATCCGCGGGGAGGTCCGATTCTCGGACGGAGACCGCGCGCTCTACGCGACCGATGGCTCGAACTACCGCCAGGCGCCCGTCGGCGTCGTCATCCCGCGGGACGCGGACGACGTCGAGCGCACCGTCGCGATCGCGAGACGGCACGGCGCGCCGATCCTCCCGCGGGGCGGAGGGACCAGCCTCGCCGGGCAGACCTGCAACGTGGCGGTCGTGCTGGACTTCTCGAAGTACGTGCGAAGCGTCCGGCACGTCGACGCCGAACGCCGCACGGCGACGGTGGAGCCGGGCTGCGTGCTGGACCACCTCCGATCCGTCGCGAAAGAGCGCGCGGGCCTGACGTTCGGGCCCGATCCGGCGACGCACAGCCGCTGCACGCTCGGGGGGATGCTCGGGAACAACTCGTGCGGAAGCCACTCCCTCATGAGCAAGAACGCCGGGCTCGGGCTCCGCACGAGCGACAATACGCTCGAGCTCGAGGTGCTCACCTACCGCGGAGAGCGACTTCGCGTCGGACGCACGTCGGAAGAAGAGCGCGCGAGGATCTGCGCCGAGCCCGGAACGCGCGGTGAGATCTACCGTCGGCTCCAGGCGCTGGTCGAGCGGCATGCCGACGCGATCCGGGCCCGGTATCCGCGTCTCGAACGGCGCGTCTCCGGATACAACCTGCCGGACCTCTTGCCCGAGAACGGCTTCGACGTCGCCCGCGCGCTCGTCGGTTCCGAAGGGACCTGCGTCACCATCCTGGAAGCGACGCTCCATCTCGTCCCCGAACCCGGCGCCCGAACCCTCGTCGTCCTCGGCTACCCCGACGTGTACACGGCCGCGGACCACCTCGAAGAGATCCTCTCGTTTCGACCTACCGCGCTCGAAGGCATCGATCACCTGCTCTTCGAGTACGTGAAGAAGAAGGGGGACGAGAACGCGGACCTCGCGCTCCTGCCGCCGGGCGGAGGCTTCCTACTCGTCGAGTTCGGTGGCGCTTCACGAGAGGAGAGCGACGGCACGGCGCGTCGCATGATGGATGCGCTCGCGCGCGCCGCGGGAGATCGCGCTCCCACCATGAAGCTCTACGACGACCCGGTCCAGGAGAAGATGATCTGGAAGGTGCGGGAGGGCAGCCTCGGTTCCACCGCCTGGGTCCCGGGCCAGCCCGACGCCTGGGAAGGGTGGGAGGACTCCGCCGTTCCCGTCGAACACGTCGGGAAGTACCTCCGCGCGCTCCGGTCCCTGTTCGATCGATACGACTATCACCCCTCTCTGTACGGGCACCTCGGCCAGGGCTGCGTTCATTGCCGCGTTCCGTTCGACCTGTACACGACGGGAGGCATAGAGAAGTGGCGCGCGTTCATGGAGGACGCGACGAACCTCGTGGCGTCGCTCGGCGGCAGCCATTCGGGCGAACACGGAGACGGCCAGTCGCGCGCGGAGTTCCTGCCGAAGCTGCTCGGGCCCGAGGTCATCTCGGCGATGCAGGAGTTCAAGCGGATCTGGGACCCCGACGAGAAGATGAACCCCGGGAAGGTCGTGAACCTCCACGGCGAGCCGTACGGGCTCACGGAACACCTCCGCCTCGGCCCGGACTACGCGCCCCCGCACGTCGAGACGCATTTCTCGTACCCGGGGGATCGCCACTCGTTCGGCCGAGCCACGCTCCGCTGCGTGGGCGTCGGCGAATGCCGGCGCGAGGACTCCGGCACGATGTGTCCGAGCTACATGGTGACGCACGAGGAGAAGCACTCCACGCGCGGTCGCGCCCGCATGCTCTTCGAGATGCTGAACGGCGAGCTCGTCGACGGCGGGTGGACGGACGAGTCCGTGAAGGACGCCCTGGATCTGTGCCTGTCCTGCAAGGGTTGCAAGAGCGACTGCCCGGTGAACGTCGACATGGCGACGTACAGGGCCGAGTTTCTCGCGCACTACTTCGAGAAGAGATCACGGCCACGCCAGGCGCACGCGTTCGGCCGGATCCGGCGCTGGGCCGAGCTCGCCCAGCACGTCCCCACGTTCGTGAACGCCGCCGCGCATCTCCCCGTGTCGTCGCGGCTCGCGAAGAGCATCGCCGGGATGGATCCGCGGCGCGAGATCCCGAGGTTCTCTCCCCAGACCTTCCGGGCGTGGTTCCGGCGACACGCGCCGAGGAACCCGAACGGACCGGTGGTGCTTCTCTTCCCCGACACGTTCAACGACTTCTTCCACCCCGCGGTCGCGCGCGCGGCGGTCGCGGTGCTCGAGGACGCGGGCTTCCGGGTCGAGTGCCCGCAGGAGTCCGCGTGCTGCGGGCGGCCACTCTACGACTACGGCTTCCTGGATGCCGCGAGGAAGCAGCTCCTCCGGACGCTCGACGTGCTGCGACCGGCCGTGCGAGCGGGCGTTCCGATCGTCGTGCTCGAACCGAGCTGCTGGGCGGTGTTCCGGGACGAGCTGACGAACCTGCTCGCCGACGACATGGACGCGCACCGGCTCGCGGATCTCTCTTTCACGTTCGGAGGCTTCCTCGCCGAGCAGGCGCCGAACTACGACGTCCCGCGGCTCGCGCGGCGGGCGCTCCTGCACGGGCATTGCCACCAGAAGTCGCTCGAATCGCTCGACGACCGCCAGTACGGCTCGCTCCGGGGCGAGAAGACGATCCTCGCGAAGATGGGCGTCGAGGTGGACGCGCCGGAGCTCGGGTGCTGCGGCATGGCCGGCGGGTTCGGGTTCGAAAAGGGCCGCCGCTACGAGGTGTCGGTCGCCGCCGGTGAGCGCGCGATCTTGCCGAAGGTGCGCGCCTGCGGCGGGGACACGTTGATCATCGCCGACGGATTCAGTTGCCGGGAACAGATCCGCCAGGGGAGCGAACGCCACGGGCTCCATCTCGCCGAGGTCGTCGAGCTCGGGCTCCGCGAAGATTCCCGTCCGTCACGCGTGTCCGGAGAGACGAAGGGACGAGTGTCATGACCCAGACCGTCGGCGATTTCGTGGTTTCCCGCCTCGGCGAGTGGGGCGTCCGGCGAGTGTACGGATACCCGGGAGACGGCATCAACGGGGTGATGGCCGGGCTTCGCAAGGCCGGCGACCGGCCCCGCTTCATCCAGGCCCGTCACGAGGAGCTCGCGGCGTTCATGGCGTGCGCGCATGCCAAGTTCACCGGAGAGGTGGGCGTCTGCATCGCGACCTCCGGCCCCGGGGCGATTCATCTCCTGAATGGCCTGTACGACGCCAAGATGGACCACCAGCCGGTGGTCGCGATCGTCGGCCAGGCGGCGACGACCGTGCTCGGCGGGAGCTTCCAGCAGGAGGTCGACCTCACGAACCTGTTCAAGGACGTCGCCGGCGAATACGTGACGCAGGTGGCCTCCGCGGCCGCCGCGCGGCACGCGATCGATCGTGCGTTCCGCATCGCCAAGGACCAGCGCACCGTGACTTGCGTGATCCTGCCGAAGGACGTGCAGGAGCGAAGCGCCGTGGCCGAGCCGCCGCACGTCCACGATTCGCTCCACACCGGCATCGGGCACGCGGATTGCGTCGTCCTGCCCCCGGAGAGCGAGCTCCACGCGGCCGCCGACGTCCTGAACGAGGGCAGCCGCGTCGCCATGCTCGTCGGCGCCGGCGCACTCGGGGCCACGGACGAGGTCATCGCCGTCGCCGACCTGCTCGGGGCCGGCATCACCAAGAGCTGGCTCGGCAAGGCCGCCGTCCCCGACGAGATCCCGTACTGCGCCGGTCACATCGGGCTCCTCGGGACGAAGCCGTCGTGGGACATGATGCAGGACTGCGACACGCTCTTCGTCGTCGGCTCGTCCTTCCCGTACGGCGAGTTCTACCCGAAGGAAGGCACCTGCCGGGCCGTCCAGATCGACGTCGACGGCCGCATGCTGTCCCTCCACTATCCGATGACGAAGAGCCTGAAGGGGGGCGCGCGCGAAACCCTTCGCGCGCTGATGCCGCTGCTCGAGCGAAAGCGGGACCGGTCGTGGCAGGGCCGCATCATCGAGGAGACCCGGCGCTGGTGGGACGTGATCGCGAGCCGCGCGATGGGCGAGGCGCGCCCGCTGAACCCGGAGCGGGTCTTCCACGAGCTCTCTCCGCGCCTCCCCCCGGACTGCATCCTGTCCGCGGACAGCGGCACCGCGGCGAACTGGTACGCCCGGGACCTCAAGATCCGGCGAGGAATGATGGCGAGCGGCAGCGGCAATCTCGCGACCATGGGCGCCGCCGTGCCCTACGCCGTCGCCGCGAAGTTTTGCTTCCCCGACCGCGTCCCGATCGCCCTCACCGGCGACGGCGCGATGCAGATGAACGGACTCAACGCCTGCATCACCGTCGGCAAGTACTGGAAGGAATGGGTCGACCCTCGGTGGATCTGCCTCGTGCTGAACAACCGTGACTTGAACCAGGTCACCTGGGAGCAGCGGATCATGACGGGAGACATCAAGTACGAAGCGAGCCAGGATCTCCCGAACTTCCCCTACGCGCGCTTCGCCGAGGAATGCGGATTGCGTGGGATCGTGGTCGACGACCCCGAGAAGGTCGGAGCGGCCTGGGAGGAGGCACTGGCCGCCGATCGCCCCGTGGTGCTGGAAGCGATCACGGACCCGAACGTCCCGACGCTCCCGCCGCACATCACGTTCGAGCAAGCGAGGAACTTCGCCCAGGCGCTGCTGAAGGGCGACCCCGAGCAGAGCGGCATCCTGAGGCAGGGCGTGAAGGAGATGATGGAGGGATGGTTTCCGGGCCACGAGGGTTCGGACGCCCGAAAGCGCTGAGACGTCGATGACGGTCGTGGAGTCTCCGTTCGGCAAGATGCCCGATGGCGCGCCCGTCGGGCGGTTCAGGCTCGACGACGGCGAGGGCGTCACGGTGGACGTCATCGGTTTCGGCTGCCGCATCACGAGCGTCCGCTGCCCGGATCGTCACGGGCGCTCCGCCGAAGTGGCCCTCGGATTCGACCGGCTCGATCCCTACCTGCGCGACGAGAACTATTTCGGCCCCGTGTGTGGTCGCTACTGCAATCGCCTCGGGAGCGCCGAGATCGACCTCGACGGACGGAAGTACGTCCTCTCCGCCAACGACGACAGTGGACCGAACACGTTGCACGGCGGCCCCTTCGGCCTGTCCAACGTCCTCTGGCGAGTCCGCTCGATCGACGGGCAGGCCGTGCAGTTCGAGCACACGAGCCCGCACCTGCACGGCGGCTTCCCCGGAAACCTCACGACCATCGCGACGTACTCGCTAGAGAAGACGGCCCTCCACATCCGTTACTCCGCGGTCACGGACGCGCCGACCGTCGCGAACCTCACTCAGCACCTCTACTTGAACCTCGCCGGCGCCGGCACTGCCGACGTGCTCGATCACGAGCTGACCATCGCCGCTGACGAGTACACGCCGTTCGACCAGGACGAGATCCCGACGGGTGAAATCGCGCCCGTCGCGGGGACGCCGTTCGACTTCCGTTCACCGCGCGCGCTCGGAGACCGGATTCGCCAGGTCCCGGGAGGCTACGACCACAACTTCGTCATCCGCTCGCGCGGGAGCTTCGCCGAGGTCGCCCGGCTCACCCACGCGCCCACCGGACGTTCCGTCGTCCTCGAAGCCGACCAACCGGGGCTGCAGCTCTACACGGCGAACCGCCTCGACGGCTCCATCCACGGCGTCGGAGGCGCCTTCGTCCGGCACGGTGGCGTCGTCCTCGAGCCCCAGCACTTTCCGGATTCACCGCATCATCCGAACTTCCCGTCGACGCGATTGAACCCCGGGGAGACGTTGATGACGTCCCTGGTGTTCCACTTCGGGGTCGTCTGAGCGGGGACCAGCAGCATACGATTGGATATCCATGTATCATGTGCTAGTGGTCCAGAGTGCCCCGGACCGCACGCTTCCTCGCCCTGCTCCTGGCAGCGCTCGCCGTCCTCACCCTGGTGGGGCACCTCGTGCTCGCGCGGACGATGCAGCGCTGGTTCGACCGGGACATCACGCTGAGATCGCGCCTGGCGGTCGCTGCCGCGCGGCAGGGGCTCGCGGCCCAGTGGGGCAAAAATGGTCTGCTGGACACGCTGATCGACATCACCCGGGACGAGCGGATCATGGGAGCCGCCGCCTGCGCCCCCGACGGCCGGTTGCTCGCGGCGACGGACGCCTACCCCGCGGCGTTCTCCTGCCGCTCGTTGCTGGAGCACGTCGCCCCGGAAGCGAACGTCGCGGACTGGTCGCATTCCGCCGAGCTCCCGTCCGGCCCCGTCCACGTCTGGGTGAGCCGGCTGGATCGGGACGGCGCGCCGCTCGGCGCGGTCGTGCTGGTCCACGACGTCGCGTTCCTCGGACGGCGTGAAGAGACGGCGCGAAACTTCCTGCTCGTCGCGTTCTTCGTGCTCTCGGTCGTCGCCTCGGGGGTCACGCTCCTCGCCGCGCGCTTCGCGTGGAAGGGGTGGACGACGGAGCTGCAACGGGCGCTCGCCGGCCGCGGGAAGCCCGAGTTCAAGCCGCTCATCCGGGACGTGCGGGCGCTCGTCTCCCGGCTCGCGGAGGAGCAACGGACGGAGGTCCGGGCCGGCCGGTGGAGCCCCCAGCGCCTGAAAGCGACGCTCCGCGACGTGCTGAGCGGCGAGCGAGTCATCATCCTCGCCAATCGTGAACCGTACATCCACGAGCGAACCGCTTCGGGCGGCGTCCAGGTGCTCCATCCGGCGAGCGGCCTCGTGACGGCGCTCGAGCCCGTGATGCGTGCCTGCTCGGGCACCTGGGTCGCCCACGGGAGCGGCAGCGCGGACCGGGAGGTCGTCGACGAGAGGGACCGCATCGCGGTTCCCCCCGGGGAAGAGTCCTACTCGGTTCGCCGCGTCTGGCTCAGCGACGAGGAGGAGCGCGGGTACTACTACGGCTTCTCGAACGAGGGACTCTGGCCGCTCTGCCACCTCTCGCACACCCGGCCCGCGTTTCGCGTGCAGGACTTCGAGCACTACGTCCGCGTGAATCAACGCTTCGCTCAGGCGGTGTGCGAAGAGGTGGACTCCGACGACCCCATCGTCCTGGTGCAGGACTACCACTTCGCGCTCGCTCCGCGGATGATCCGCGAGAAGCTCCCCCGCGCGACCATCCTCACCTTCTGGCACACGCCGTGGCCGAACTCGGAGCGCCTCGGCATCTGTCCGTGGCGCCAGGAGATCCTCTCCGGCCTGCTCGGCTCCAGCATCATCGGCTTCCACACGCAGCAGCACTGCAACAACTTCATCGACTCGGTCGACGCGTTCCTGGAGAGCCGGATCGACCGCGAATCCGTCGGTGTCATCCACGGCTCCCGGACGACGCTCGTCCGCCCCTACCCCATCTCCATCGAATGGCCCGTCCACTGGCTCGCGGGGGCCCCGTCGGTGCCCGAGGCCCGGGAGTCGGTGCGAAGGGAGCTCGGCCTTCCCGCGGACGCGCTGCTCGGCGTCGGCGTCGACCGCCTCGACTACACGAAGGGCATCGAGGAGCGCTTCCTCGCCGTGGACGAGCTCCTCACCCGACACCCGCAGTTTCGCGGCAAATTCACGTTCGTTCAGCTCGCCGCGCCGAGCCGGACGAAGATCGGCGCCTACGGTGAGCTGAACGAACGCGTCGAGGCCCTCGCCTCGGAGATCAACGCCCGATGGCGAAGCGGGAGCTACGCGCCCATCATCCTCCGGCGGGCGCACCACGAGCCGGCGAGCGTGTTCCGGCACTACCGGGCTGCGGACCTCTGCTACGTGAGCAGCCTCCACGATGGAATGAACCTGGTCGCGAAGGAGTTCGTCGCCGCGCGGGAAGACGGCCGGGGTGTCCTCGTCCTCAGCCAGTTCACCGGCGCCGCGCGCGAGCTCACCGAGGCGCTGATCGTGAACCCCTACGACCCGAGCGGCGCGGCCGACGCGCTCGCCGCCGCCCTGACGATGGCGCCAGAGGAGCAGCGGGACCGGATGGGCGCGATGCGCCGGCTGGTCTCGGAATTCAACGTCTACCGCTGGGCGGGCCGAATGCTCGTGGACGCCGCCGAGCTCCGCAGGCGGGAGCGGCTCCACGGCAGGCTCGCATCCCGGCCCCGATTCGTCTCCGGAGTCACCACGTGAAGCACCTCTTCGCCGCCGAGAGCCGCGACGTCCTGCCCCAGCTCGCGTGGTCCCGCGTGCTCCTCGCGTTCGACTTCGACGGGACGCTCGCCCCCATCGTTCCAAACCACGAGGAGGCCGTCATGCGAGCGCACACGCAGAAGCTCCTGGCTCGCGTGGCGACGCGGTATCCGTGCGCCGTCATCTCCGGCCGCGCCCGACAAGACGTGGAGCGACGCCTCGAGCGGGTGAAGATCCCCTACGTCGTCGGCAATCACGGGATCGAGCCCGCGGTGGACATGGAGCGGTTCCGGCGGCGCGCCGCGGGCGCCCTCCCCGTCCTTCGTGCCGAGCTCGCCGCATTCTCGGGGGTGGAGATCGAGGACAAGAAGTACTCCCTCGCCGTGCACTACCGGAAGGCGCGCAAGAAGCGGGAGGCCCGCGCCGCCATCGGCGCCGCTCTCGCGAGGCTGCCCTACGAGATGAGAGCCATTCCCGGCAAGCTCGTCGTGAACCTCGTCCCCGAAGGAGCGCCGGACAAGGCGACCGCGCTCCTCCGCATCCGCGCCGAGGCCCGAACCGACATCGCCCTGTACGTGGGCGACGACGTGACGGACGAAGACGTCTTCCGGCTCGACGAGCCGGGACGGCTGCTCGCGGTACGGGTCGGGCGATCGAAGTTCTCGGCCGCGTCTTACTTCCTGCGAGACCAGCGAGAGATCGACCGGCTCCTTTCCACGCTGGCCGGACTCAGAGACGAGGTGAGCTCGTGAGCGCGCGGCCGGCGGCGACCGTCGGGATTTCGCTGGAAGGTCCGCTCGGGATCCTCCAGAAGCTCTGGGAAGTGAACCATGCGCTCGAGAGGGTTTCCCTGGGCATGGAACGAACGCTCGGCGTGACGGCACAGCAGCGATTCGTCATCCGCTGCGTCGGGAAATTCCCCGGCATCACGATGGGGCAGCTCGCCGGCATCCTTCACCTGGACCCGGGAACGGTATCGGCCACGGTGAAGCGCCTGGAGGCGCGCGGACTGGTTTCCAGACGCCGGGACCCGCGAGACAGTCGAAGGGTCTGCCTCGGGCTGACGGACGACGGTCGAACGCTGGATGAGCTGCAGGCGGGCACCGTGGAACACGCCGTGTCCGAGCTCTTCCTGCGCTGCCCGCGAACGGACGTCCAGGCGGCGCTGGACGTGCTGTCGGAACTCTCGATGTTGCTCGACGCGGAGCCCGCGCCGGAGACGGTTCCTCGCCGCTCGACCGGAAGGCGCTCCGGCGGTCGTCCGTAGCGGTTCCAGCAAGAGAGCGCGAGAGCTCCGCGGCTACCGCCTCGAGGATCCCGTGGGCGACGGCGATCCGCGCAGCCCGCGCGCGCCGTCCTTCTTCGGATTCACTCCGCGGGTTCGGGCGCCCCGTCCGGCGCTGCCTCGGCTTCGGGGACCCGCGGTCGATAGCCACGGAGCGCGATCGAGAGCACACCCGGGAGCACGACCAGGGCGAGCGCCGTGCTGACGAACATCCCGACGACGACCGCGGTCGCGAGCGGGCGCTGCACCTCGGCGCCCGCTCCGGTGGCGAGCGCCATGGGGAAGAAGCCGAGGGACGCGACGGCCGCGGTCGTGAGGACGGCCCGGATGGTCGAAGCGGTGCCCTCGGCCAGGGCGGCGTCGAGAGGCCTCCCCTCGTCCAGGCGGCTCCTCACGGCGCTCGCGATCACCACGCCGTTCAGAACGCCGATTCCCCCGAGGGCGATGAAGCCGACGGCGGCCGGCAGACTGAAGGACAGTCCACGGAGCAGGAGGCCGATCATTCCGCCGGTGAGCGAAAGCGGCACGAGGCTGAACACCGCGAGCGTGAGGCGCAGGTCCTCGAACATCCACATCAGCATGCCGAAGATCAGCAGCACCACCACCGGGACGACGACGGCCAGACGCGCCTGCGCACGCGCGAAATTCTCGAACTGTCCGCCCCACTCGATCCGCATGCTGGCCGGGAGCGCGACCTCCTCCGCGACGCGTGCTCGGGCCTCGCCGACCCAGGACACGAGATCACGTCCGCGCAGATTCACGTCCACCCGTACGGCACGTTCCCGATTCTGGCGCCGGATCGAGGCCGGCCCGTCGCCCTCCGAGATGCTCGCGACTTCACGGAGCGGCACGTTCCGGCCGGCGCCGGCCGCGACGAGCACCTCTCCCAGCGCTTCCGCGGTGGGTTCGTACGGTGGAGTCAGCACCCGGATCTCGAACTGTCTCTGTCCCTCGAACATCGTACCGACGGGCACGCCCTCCCTCACGGACTGGAGCGACGTCAGGGCGTCCTCCGCGCGCACGCCGAAACGCGCCATGCGCTCGCGATCGACGCTCGCCGTGATGAGGGGCTGCCCGAGGATTCGCTCGATGCGCACGTCTCCGGCGCCGCGGACTCGTTTCACCACGGCGCCCACGTCGTCGGCCGTCCGCGTGAGCTCGTCGAGATCGTCACCGAAGATCTGGATCTGTACGTCCGCGCGCGACCCGCTGATGAGCTCGTTCGTGCGGTCCTCTATGGGCTGTGAAACGGAGACGAAGGTGCTCGGGACTCGCGACTCGACGCGCTGCTTGAAGGCCTCCGAGAGATCGTCGAAGTCGTGCGCCGTGCTCCACTCGGAGATCGGCGTGAGATGGACGAGCACGTCCGTGTTGTCGTTCCCCACGGGGTCGACCGCGACCTCCGCCCGTCCGGTCTGCGCGAGGGTGGTGACGACCTCCGGGAACTCGTGGAGAACCCGTTCCACCTGGAGGTCCAGCTTGCGCGCCTGCTGGAGGGAAATGCTCGGCGCGCGCCGGATCGTGACGACGGCGTCTCCCTCGAAGATGCGCGGCACGAACTCCGCTCCGGATTCGACGAAGAGGAACCCCACGCCGGCGAGGAGCGCGGCCGAAAGTCCCAGAACGACGTACCGAGCGCGGATCACCCGCGGCACGAGCCGGGTGTAGCGATCCGCCACGACGTCCATGAACCTCGGACCGTGGCCCTTCGGGGGCGGCACGAGCGTCACCAGCAGCGCGGGGAAGAAGACCAGCGTGTAGACGAGCGCTCCGAGGAGCGCGGAGGCCATGGTGATGGCCATCGGCTTGAACATCTTGCCCTCCACGCCCTCGAGCGAGAGGAGCGGGACGTACACGAGCATGATGATGGCGACCGCGAACGCGACGGGACGCGCGACCGCGGCGCCGATCCTCGAGTATTCCCCGGCCCGCGCCCTCGCGACGAGTTCCCGCCCCGCAGTCTGGGCGATCACGGCCTCCAGGACGACGATGGGGCCGTCGACGAGGAATCCGAAGTCGATGGCGCCGAGGGACATCAGGTCTCCCGTGACGCCGAAGGCGTGCATGAGGAGGAGCGCCACGCTCATCGCCCCGGGGATCCCGAGCACCACGGCGATGGCGCCGCGCAGCGTACCGAGCAGCACGATGAGCACCAGCACGACGATGGCGATGCCCTCGAGGAGGTTCTCCGTCACCGTGGAGAGCGTGCGCCCGACGAAATCCGAGCGGTCGTAGATCGTGTCGATGGACACGCCCGGGGGAAGGTCCCGGCGGATCTCCGCCACGCGACGCGCGACGTCGTGGACGACGTCCCGGCTGTTCGCGCCGAGGAGCATCATGACGATGCCGGTGACGGCTTCCCGCTTGCCTTCCTGCGTGATGACTCCGTAGCGAAGAGCGGGAGCGATGCGCACGTCCGCGACGTTCTTCACGAGGACGGGGATGCCGGCGTCGTCCGTGCGCAGCACCACGTTCTCGATGTCCGCGGTGCTCCGGAAAATGCCCTGCCCCCGCACGCTGAACGCCTCTTCGTCCCGCTCGACGTAGCCGCCGCCGACGTTCAGGTTCGCGGCACGGACGGCGCCGACGACGTCCCCGAGCGTCAGGTGTCGGGCGCCCAGCTTGACCGGGTCGACGACGACCTGAAACTGTTTCAGATCGCCTCCCGCGGTGTTCACCTCGATGACGCCGGGCACGCCGCGGAGGCGAGGGACGATCTCCCAGTCCAGAAGGGTCCGGAGCTGCATCGGCGACTGCATGTCGCTCCGGACCACGAACTGGTAGATTTCTCCGAGTCCAGTCGACACCGGGGAGAGTTCCGGAGAGCTCGCGGTCGAAGGCAGAGGGACTCCCCGGATCCGCTCGAGGACGAGCTGCCTCGCGAACCAGACGTCCGTCCGGTCGCTGAACACGACGGTGACGGCGGAGAGCCCCGCCCGCGAGACGCTCCGGAGCTCCGTGCCGCCCGGCACGCCGTTCAGCGCGTTCTCGATCGGGATGGTGACGGCGCGTTCCATCTCCCGCGGAGTGAGCCCCGACGCGGTGGTGAGGACGGACACCTGGATCGTGGAGACGTCGGGCAACGCGTCGACGGGCAGCGTCTTCACGGCCCAGACACCGGCGCAAAGGAGCACCGCGAACGCGCCCAGGACGGCGACGCGAAGCCGGATCGATGCGGCGATGAGCTGACTCAGCACGGCGTCCTCAGCGGAACAGCTCGCTCTTCAGCCCGAAGACGCCCTTCGAGACGACGCTCTCGCCCGCGGCGACGCCCGAGACGATCTGGGTGCTCGTGCCGTCGGTCTCTCCGGTGACCACCGGCGTCGCGACGAATTCCGTCTCCGAGAGCGCCTTGAACACCGTCGCCTTGCCGTCGATGTACGTGATCGCCGTCGCTGGGACCTGGCGAACGGCTGCAGCCGCTCCCGCGGTGTGGATCCGGGCGGACACCGCCTGCCCGACGCGGAGGGCCCTCTTTTCGTTGTCGATCTCCACGCGGACGTGGCCCGCGCGGGTCTGCGGGTCGATGACCTCTCCGACATGGGCCACCTCGCCCGTGATCACGCTCTCCTGCTGGGAGAGCGGTGAAATCTCCACCCGGTCACGCTGGTGGACGGAAGGCAGGTCTCGCTCGAAGACGGAGAGCTCGACCCAGAGGTGATCGAGATCGGCGACGCGGAGCGCCGTCTGGTGGGCTTCCACGGACTGCCCGGGCGCCACGAAGAGTTCGACGACCGTGCCGTCGATCGGCGCGAGGAGCTGGTGCACGCCGATGGCGCTCACCTTCTTGCCCTTGACGGCGGCGCCGCCGAAGGCGGAGACGGCCTGCTCTGCGGCGAGGAGCCGCGACTTGTACTCCGCGAGCTCGGCCTGCGCTTCTTCCACTTCCCTCATGGTGGTGAGACCGCGAAGGACGAGGTCCGCCTCCCGCTTCGCGTTGAGCTCCGCGGACTTGAGCTGGGCCTGGTACATGAGGACGTTCGCCTGCGCCGCGCCGAGCTCCGAGCTCACCACGTCTCCGAGGAGCTCTCCGCGCTTCACGACGTCCCCCTCGAACTTGTAGACGTTGCGCACCACGCCGCGCATGCGGACCCCCACCGCGCCCACGTACGCCGGATCGAACGTCACCGTGCCGACGGAGCGGACGAGCGGAGTGAGGGGGAGATCCCGGACCGCCGCCGTCTGGATCTCGAGGCGCTCGCGCAGCTTCGACGAGAGGGTCACGGTGCGGCCCTTCACCGTCGGGACGTCGGCGGCGGGGATGACGAGGGGCGCGTGCGCCATCCGTACCCGGACCTGCCAGAGTACCGAGCACGCGGAGAGCGCGAGCGCGATGCCGGTCAGGAGGCGAGCCCGGGGGCCGACGCGCGGAGCGACTGCAGAGTGTTCGTTCATGGGGTTCTCCCGGTGAGGGCGGCGGCGGTGCTCTCGAGGCCCCACCGGCGCTCGAGCAAGTCGAGCTGCCGGAGGCGGAGCAGCGCGAGGTCCCGTCGGCTGGTGAGGACGGCGAGAAACTCCCCCTTCCCGAGGCGACGCATTTCCTCCGCCGCTTCGACCGCGGCGCGCGCGGCGGGTTCCGCTTCCCCGTGGAGGAGCCCGAGCGCACGTTCCACCTCCGTGCGCTCCCGCGCGATGCCCGCGAGCCGCGCGCCGACGCGCTCCTGCCCGAGGCGGGCCTCGAGGAGCGCTCGTTCCTCCTCCGCTTCCGCGCGCGCGCGCTCGCCCTGATAGGCCCGGAACGCGGGGAAGGCGTACGCGAGCCCCGCGCCGACGCGCGCCCCGCCGAGCTCGTCCGCCCCGCCGAGGAGCATCAGGCTGAGCGCCCCGGCCCGTTCCGATTCCCAGCGCCGCCGCTCCCGTCCGTGGAACGCCGCCTCCGCGCGGGCTGCGGCCACCGCGGGCACGGAGTCCATTCCCCTTCCGAGATCCACCGGCGGCGGCGACAGCGGCTCCGTGGGGGGCGCGTCGAAGCGCCGGCCCGTGACGACTTCCAGCGTCGAGAGCGCGGCGGCGAGATCGGCGGTCGCCTCGGCGACCATCACGCCGTACCGGGCGCGGTCGACGTCCGCGAAACGGGCGTCCTGCGCCGTGACGTCTCCGGCCTGGAACCGCGCGCGGTAGGCGTCCGCTTCGGCGCGCGCCACCGCTTCGAGCTCCTGCAAGAGCCGAAGCCGCGCGGCGCCGACGACCGAATGCCCGTACGCTTCGATCGCGGCTGCGACCGCCTGCGCGCGAGACAGCTCGAGCGCGCGCGATCGGTACTCGATACCCGCCTTCGCCGCATCGACGCGGGCGCCCCGCTGCCCGCCGATCTCGAAGGGGAGCCAGAGCGTCCCGGTCGCGGAAAGCGTGGCGGACGCGGTCCCCACGCTCCCGTGCTCGCCGGTGAGCTCCACGTACGGATTGCCGAGGGGTGAAACCCTCGCGCCGACGAGATCGGCCCGGGCGGTCTTCACGTGGGCCGCCCCGACCAGGACGGAGGGGGCTCGCGCGCGTGCGAGCGCGATCACCTCCCCGAGCGTCGGCACGGCGCCCACGGGCTTCGCTCCCGGATGGGTCCCGAGTTCCGCGGCGCCCCCGCTCCGCGACGAGAGCACGGCGAGGATCAGCGGGACGAGGCGCCTTCCGAACCGCCTCAACGGCCACCTCGACCGGCCGGGAGAGGCCTCACGGCGTCGACCGCACTTCCGCACGAACCCTCGGAAGGGAGCGCGCGAGTTCTCGGCTCACGAACGCGACCAGGCGTTCCCGGATCAGGCAACGGAGGTCCCACGCGCGCGAGGCGTCCGCGGCGCTCATCAGCGCGCGGAGCTCGACCGTCGTGGCCGTGGCGTTCGTCACCTCCAGGCTCCAGGCGCGCCGGTCCCAGAGATCCGTGGTCTCGAGCAGACGACGGAGCTCGTCCCTCACCCGGGGCACGTCGACGTCGTAGTCGGCGTGCACCGTCACGGTGCCGAGGATGTCGGCCGAGGTCCGCGTCCAGTTCTCGAACGGCTTCTCGGTGAAGTACGTGATCGGCACCACGAGCCGGCGCGAGTCCCAGATGCGCACGACCACGTACGTGAGCGCGATCTCCTCGATGCGGCCCCACTCGTGCTCCACGATCACGACGTCGTCCACGCGGAAGGGCTGCGTGACGGCGATCTGCAGGCCCGCGAGCACGGAGCCGAGCGTCTTCTGCGCGGCGAAGCCCAGGACGACGGACGCGACCCCCGCCGACGCGAGGAGCGTGAGCCCGATCGCCCGCACCGAGTCGAAGGTCATCAGGGCGAGCGCGAATCCGAGCAGGCCGACCGCGAACTTGAGGATGTTCCCGATGGCCTTGACCTGCGTATGGACGGCGCGCGCCTGGAGATTGTCCGCGGCTCCGACGTCGTACCGGAGACGGACGGCGTCCCCGACGAGCGTGAGTGCGCGGAGGGTCGCCCACGTGCCCGCGGCGACCAGGCACACCGGATTCGCCGCGGCGAGCACGCGGTGCACCGGTGGAGGGAGCTCGAGAACGTCCAGGAAGGCGCCGACCGTGGTGAAGCGAGCGAGCCACGCGATGGGCCGGCCGAGGAGAGCGACGACCCTCGGCCCGAGGCGCGGATCGACTTCCCGGATCGCGCGCGCAGCGACGCCGACCGCGAACGCGGCGGCGACTCCCGCGAGGATCACGCAGATCACGGCGAGACCGGAGCCCCACAGAGGGTGCCGCAGGTCGATCCGACCGAACAGCGCGAGCCACGACGCCATCAGCCATCTACGCCGCTCGTGAACGGCGGCCGGCCCGGTTCGATCGGAACCACGGGGACGCGCTCTCGCGCGCGTGCCAGGCCTGCTTCGTGACGTTCATGCATCCTCGTCCTTCGTTCGCACCTCGATCCCCCGTCGGGCGCGCGATCGGCTCATGAAGCTGCCACGTGGAAGCGGTGCATCCAGCACGAAAGACCGACAACTGCTGTAGGTTTTTCCCCTGGCCCCTCACGGAATCTTCACGCCGGACCCTCACCGTCTCCGCGCGGCCCGCGCGCGGACTCGCCTCGCTCCCCGGGAGGTGCGGCTCCGGCCGAAGCATGCTTTGAGGGGTGGGCATGAGCGCGCCCATCGAAACGGACGTTCCCGCCCGGCTCGATCGCCTGCCCTGGATGCGATTCCACTGGCTCGTCGTCCTGTCGCTCGGGATCACGTGGGTCCTCGACGGGCTCGAGGTGACGATCGTCTCCGCCGTCGGCAGCGTGCTGGAAGAGCCGGAGACTCTCGCGCTCTCGGCGTCCGACATCGGTCTCGCCGGGAGCGCCTACGTCGGCGGGGCCATCCTCGGCGCGCTCTTCTTCGGACACCTCGCCGACCGCCACGGAAGGAAGCGTCTGTTCCTGGTGACGCTCGTCGTCTACGTGCTGGCGAGCGCCGCGACGGCGGCTTCGGGCGGGCTCCGATCCTTCGTTCTGTGTCGCTTCGTGACGGGGATGGGGATCGGCGGTGAATACGCGGCCATCAACTCCGCAATCGACGAGCTCATCCCCGCTCGCCATCGCGGGTTCGCCGACCTCGCGATCAACGGAAGCTACTGGCTCGGCACCGCGCTCGGGGCCGTCGTGTCGTCGTCGTTGCTGGATCCCCGGGTGCTCGGCCACGCGCTCGGCTGGCGCGCGGCATTCGGGCTCGGCGCGCTCCTGGCTCCCGCGATCCTGTTCGTGCGCCGGGTGGTCCCGGAGTCGCCCCGCTGGCTGGTCATCCGCGGGAGGCACACCGAAGCGGCGCGCATCGTGGAAGCCATCGAGGCCGGAAGCCCGGCGCCTCGCCCTCCCGCCGCCCGGATCCGGATCTCCCCGCGGGAAGCGCACGGGCTCCTCGGTGTCGCGCGCGTCATCGTGCGCCGGTATCCGAGGCGGGCGCTCCTCGGGCTCTCCCTCATGATCGCGCAGGCGTTCTTCTACAACGCCATCTTCTTCACGTACGGCCTCACCCTGACGCGGTTCTACGGCGTCCTCCCCGAACGCGTCGGCGCGTACATCCTCCCGTTCGCGGCCGGGAACTTCCTGGGCCCGGTCGTCCTCGGTCGCGCGTTCGACGCCGTGGGACGACGGGCCATGATCGCGACGACCTACGTAGCGAGCGGGACGCTGCTCCTCGTGACCGGCGGCCTGTTCCTCGGCGGAAGCCTCACCGCGACGACCCAGACGCTGATGTGGGCCGCGAGCTTCTTCTTCGCCTCGGCCGCGGCGAGCTCCGCCTACCTGACGGTGAGCGAGGTGTTCCCCATCGAAATCCGGGCGCTCGCGATCGCCCTCTTCTACGCGATCGGTACGGGGACGGGTGGCCTCGTCGCTCCGTTCGTCTTCGGACGTCTCATCGAGTCCGGCGACCGCAGCGAGGTGTTCGGCGGATACGCCGTGGGAGCTCTGCTCATGATCGCCGCCGGCGTCGTCGGGTGGGCGCTCGGCGTGGACGCGGAGCGGAAATCACTGGAAGAGGTCGCACCGCCGCTCTCGGCGGTCCCGGAGAACGCCGGCCCGGATCGCGCCAGCATGCACTAGTTGGATATCCAATTAGTTCGTGCTAACGTGAGCCACGTGACTGCCCCCGTTCAGTCGGGTCCGGCCGGGGGCCTGGCGCCCCCCGTCGTCGCCGGCCGGGGTCGTCCTCGGTCCCGGCGAGTGCGCACATGGAGTGGCTCAACTACCACCACCTCTACTACTTCTCCGTGATCGCCCGGGAGGGCGGGGTCGCGCCCGCCGCGCGGAAGCTGAAGCTCACGCACTCGACCCTGAGCGCTCAGCTTCGCGCGCTGGAGGTGCACTTCGGCGCGCCACTCTTCGAGCGGCGCGGCAAGCGTCTGGTCCTCACGGCGTTCGGCGCGGACGCGGCGGCCTACGCCGCGGACATCTTCCGCCTCGGCCGCGAGCTGAACGACGTGGCGAAGGGGCGCGGCGCCGCCACTCGCGGCGCCTTGCGGATCGGCGTGGTCGCCGGGATGCCGAAGACGCTCGTGAACCACCTCCTCGGCCCCGTGCTCGACGGGCCGGATTTCGCCGTCGCGCTCCGGCAGGACGACCCGGGTCGGCTGCTCGAGGCGCTCTCCGGAGGCGGGCTCCACCTGGTTCTCACCAACGACGTGCCGACCGCCCCGCCGGGCGCGACGCTCCACACGCATCCCCTCGGCGAGACCGACATCCTGCTGTTCGCGAGTCGGGCGCTCGCGCGTCGCGTCGGTGCGGCGTTCCCGGCGAGTCTCGGGTCGGTCCCGTTCATCCTGCCGCTACCGGGTTCTCCGTTCCGTCGCCGTCTGGACGCGTGGTTCGCCCGTCACGGGCTCGCGGTCCGGGCGAAGGTGGAGGTGGACGACGCGGGTCTCCTCCGCGCCCTCGGCGTCGCCGGACGAGGCGTCTTTCCGGTGCGTTCGGCGCTCCGGGCCGAGATCGAGGATCTCCGCGGTCTCGAGGAGATCGGCGCCTGCGACGGCGTCAGCGAACCCTACTTCGCCGTGACGACGGAGCGCCGCGTCCGGCATCCGGGAGTCTCGGCGATCATCGATATCGCGCGGAGCGAGCTGAACGTCGCTCCTCCCCGGTGAGCTCACTTTCGTCGCGGCGGGACGGGCGGCCGCGGCGGCGGCTTCGGCGCCGGGCGCGGCGGCGGCTTCGGTGCCGCGCGCGGCGGAGCTTTCGGGGGCGGGGTCCCGGGTTTCAGGGGGGCCCCCTGCGGCTTCTGCGGCACGACGTGATTCTTCACGACGGGCACGCTGTGGCGAACGCGGACCAGCGTCGGGGTCGGCGCCACGAGCACCCCTCGAAATGCCGAGATGCCGAGCGGATCGCCGGAAGCCTTCGATTCGTATCGTGCCCGGACGACGTACTCTCCTCGTTCGGCGAACGTCCACGGCGGGCACAATTCGACGAGTCTCACCGGGAGTGACACCTTCGACTTCGCCGGGATCCGCGTGAAGCTGCCGCGAGTGGGATGCGTCTCGCGATCCTCGGGCTCGCACCGGACGACGCGACCGTCCACGCCTTCCACGTCGAACGAGAGGAGCGCGCGCCGGATGAACATCCGGAGTGCGCGGCCCGTCGGGTTCCGGAATCGTACCGTCACGACGACGGCGCGCTCGTTCCTGGCGTCGGCTCCACGGACCAGCTCGAGACGCGGGCCGCTGGCGGGTTCGTCCTCGTCCGGGGGCCGGGGAAAAGCGTCGGAATCGCCGAGCACCCATCCCTCTCCGCGAACCACGTCCGTGGCTTCGTCCTCGGGAGGAGCGCGGCGACTCCCGGCTGCCGGTCGGCCGAGGTGGTAGAGAGGGACGAGTCGCGCCCCCGCGACCAGGATGCGGGCGAGATCCCGGCCGTGGCAGTAGAGCCACGGGTCCACCGTCCGCGTGACGGCCTCGGACGGCCCGAGCCGCACCGCGGCGCCAGGAGCCGGATCCCCGACGCCGAAATCGTTCGGCAGCCGACACCGTGTCTCCTGACCCGTCGGCGCGACGACGATCAGGGACAACCGCCGAGCGTCGACGTCGACGCGGAGGGCCCGCTCGGAGGTGTTCCGGAGCGTCACGTCGAGTCTCCGGGGCGTCGCGGCCCGCGTCACCTCGAGGCGGAGCGCCGCGGGGGAAGGGGCGGCGAGGGCGACGTCCTCGGACGCCGCCGTGCGCGGCGCGACGCAGAGGAGGAGAAGCGCGCTCGCTCGCGCGAGTCCGGCGCGAAATTCTCGACGCAAACCGCTCACTCCCGGTCTCTTGCGCCTGGCGCGCGGATTCCGAAGCACGAAAAACCAGCAAGGGATGTCACTGGAAGCGACGCGCGCCCGGACGTGCGCGCGAAGCGCGTGTAGACGATGGCCTCGGTCCCTTGACCGGGAGGAGTCATCGCGGTCAAAGTCGGAAGGTGGCTCGCCGTCGCATTCTCCCGCGGCGCGTCCGTCGTCTGGCGTGGCCGCTCACCGCGTGCGTGCTCGCCGCCATGACCTCGGGCCGTGCCTTCGCCGGAACGACCGTCGACTTCGGCTTCGAGGACGGAAGACGCCTTCTCGAGACGCAGCGCGAAGGGGGCCGCGTCTACGTGCCGGACGACGTGTCCTCGAGCGAGTCGACGCCGCTCGTCGTCTTCCTCCACGGAACGAACCGGGAGGGACGCCTGCACCGATGGATGCGACCGGGACCGCGAGACCTGCGGCCGGTCGTCGACGCACTCATCGCGCGAGAAGCCATCGTCCCGGTGCTGCTCGCGGCACCGAGTCAGACGCGCGACGCGGACAGCGGTCGCTCGCTCTGGTCGAACTTCGACCTCGCGCGGTTCCTGGATCGGACGCAGGGCGCGCTCGGGGACCGAGCGCGCGTGGCTCCCGAGCAAGTCATCGTGCTCGGACACAGCGGAGCAGGCTGCAACACGGCCGGTGGGCTCCTGCGCATCGCCGCGGAACGTTCCGAGATCACGCCGGCCGCGATCGTCGCGATAGATACCTGCATGAGCGCGGACACCGCCAGGTTTCTGGCGCAGGCCGATGAACGGACGACGCGGCAGGTCTACTGGCAGCCGTTCACCTGGCCCCGCGACTTTCAGGACTTCCTGGATCAGGTGGCCCCGCGCCGGACCGACGTGTTCCGCGAGATCCACGAAACGGGCCCCTCGCCGCACTACGACGTCGTGCGGCCGGCGTTCGTCGCCGCGCTCGAGACTCTGCTGCCGTCCGGCTCCTGACGGACTCCGACGGATTGGAGCCACGTCCGGCCACCTCTTCCGCCGGGACGACCTCCGATCGAGGCCCCTGGAGAGGAGCCTGCCGCTCACTTCGGCGGACGGTCGGACGCGGCGCGGCGTTGCTTGCGGAGATAGGCCTGCGCAATCGTGGCCTCTTCGACGAAGCCGATGAACCGTCCGGCCTCGTCCGTCACCGGGACCTCCCGTGCTCCGAGCGCGACCATCGCGTCGAGCGCCGTACGGAGATCGTCCCCGGGATGCACGGACCTCGGCGGCCGCATCAGGTCCGACGCGGTCGTCAGCAGGACCAGCTCCGGATTCGCTTCCAGGAGCCGGAGCTCGTCCGTCATGACGACTCCGACGAGTATCCCCTGCTCGTCGACGACGGGATAGACGTCCCGGACGGAGTCGCCCTGCGAGACGCGGGCGACCTGCGCCCCCGCTGCGCCCGGGGGCAGACTCGCAAACGGTCCGTCGCGATCGATCAGCGGCTCGAGACGAATGCTGTCCAGCGTGTCGCTCGTCACCCCCTCCCCCAGGTGAACGCCGTCTTGCTCGAGGAGCGCCTCGTAGATCGGCTTCGGGCGCCAGCCGCGCGCGAGACCATACGCCGTCATGTTCGCGATCATGAGCGGGAGGATGAGCGAGTACCCTCCCGTCATTTCCACGATGATGAGCACGGACGTCATGGGCGCCCGAATGACGCCGGCGAACACCGCCCCCATCCCCACGAGGGCGAACGCTCCGATGGGCTCGTTCAGGTGCCCGAGGAGGGTGCGATCGAGCGTGCCGACCGCTCCCCCGAGCGTTCCTCCGATGAACAACGCCGGAGCGAAGATGCCTCCGGCGCCGCCGCTCGCGTAGGAGAACACCGTCGCCGCGATCTTGACGACGCACAGCGCGAGCATCACGTGCGCGGCGAGCTGTCCCGTCAGCGCTTCCCCGAGGGTTTCGTAGCCACCGCCGGTGACCCCACGGACCCGCAGCACCTCGAGCGTGCCGGCCGCGAGCGCTCCCGTCACGAATCCGCCGACGCCCGGCCGGGCCCATTCGGGGATCCGCGATGCGTTCCGGAAGTGGCGCCGGAGCCCGAGGAGCGAATCCGTGAAGACGATCGACGCGAGGCCCGCGGCGACTCCTATCAGCGCGTAGACCAGCAGAGAAGACGCATGGTGCAGCCCGTAGGTCTGCGGGATGTCGAAGACCGGATGCTCTCCGAGCACGCTGCGCTCGATGACGGCCGCGAACGCGGCGGCCACGATGACGCCGGAGAGCACCGCCTGATCGAGATTTCCGACGACTTCCTCGATGGTGAACGTCACTGCGGCGATGGGCGCGTTGAACGCGGCAGCGATGCCCGCCGCCGCCCCGACGGGCAAGAGGCGCCGCAGGCTCGCCTGTGAAACGCCGGTCAGCCGTCCGAGGCGGCTCGCGATGCCGGCACAGATCTGCACGGTCGGCCCCTCGCGTCCGAGTGACGAGCCCGAGCCGATCTGCAGGGCGCCGACCAGGAACTTGCCGACGGAGTCCCGCAGGCGCAGCCGCCCGCCGCCCCTGGCGAACGCGACCTTCACCTGGGGGATGCCGCTGCCGCGCGCGTTCGGGACCACGTACTGCAGCAGCGCTCCGCAGGCGAGGCTGCCCGCCAGCGGCGTGGCCACGGTCCACGCCATCCAGGCGCGACCCGGCGCGGCCATGGCCGGCTCGATGAGTCGATGTTCGAGCAATCGAATGAGCAGGTGAAACGCCACGGCCGCGAAGCCGCACGAGATGCCGATCACCACCGTCAGGGCGAGCAGGCGCTGCGCCTCCGTCGGCGCGAACCTGATCTCGGCCCGCAGCAGGTAGAGCTTCCGAAGCCGGAGAAGGACTCTCAGCCGGCGCGCGACCCGGCTCCAGCCACGCGATTTCTCCTCGCGGGCCACCCTGCTGGAAGGGGGAGAAGGTCCGTCCGTCACGGAGTGCGAGGGCCGCATCGGTGGCGCCGCGGAACTGCGGTTCGGCGACCTGGCTGCGACGTCGCCTGGCTACTGACTGGCACGGAGGATCTCTGAGAGGACGACGGCGAGCGTCGCGAACATGCCGGCAAGGTCAAGCGACGTCACACCTAGCGCCGATTCATTGGAGTTCCAATCATTTTTGTCCGAAAGGCCCCGGTTTCCCCAAGCACCCGGCCGGCGAGCGCCTGGCGCGGGTCAGGCGCAGGCCCCATCGGAAGCGGGCATTCCGCCTCGGACGTAACGGCGGGGCCCCCCGCTTGCGCGGCTCGACTCGTCCTCCAACCGGTCGCGGTTCCTCGATGAGGGCGCCGAGCCGCCGATGACCCTCGCGCCGGAGACGGGGACCTTCACGGCGAACCCGTCCTTCCGTGGCGGCGATTCTTGTCCAGGACGCCGAGGATGATGATGCCGAACGCGACCAGCCGGACGACGTAGACGCGATGGTGACCCTCGGCCGTCGGATCGGACAGCGAGATCACGACCCAGTTCACCGCGAGCGCTCCGAAGCCTCCGGCGAGGAAGAGAAAGAGACGATCTTGCGTGCTCTTCCAGAACCGGAGAAAGGAGAGGCCTGCGACGAGGCAGCACGACGTGAGGGCACCCCAGACGAACTGCATGGCACGCTCCTACGGTGACTCCCAGATCAGTCCGAAGATGAGCACCGCCATGGCCGAGAGCGCGACGATGCCACGCAGGAGCCGGAGATCCACGGCAGGAACGACGATGAGGTCCACGAACACGATCACGTCGTTCAGCGCCAGGCCGACGAAGCAGAGCCCGCACCAGAGGAGCAACCGAGTCCTGTTCGCGAGGTACGCCGCCAGGAGGAGCAGCGCGCACGCGGCGCTCATCGCCGCGCAGACCGCGTAGATCGTCTCAGCCATCCTTCTTCCCTCTTCTCAGCACGAACGCATCGGCGAGCGCCCGCGCCGTCGCGGACCGCACCCGCTCTATGGCGTTCGCGCTCATCTGATTCATGATTCCCAGTCGATTGTCGGCGTAAGCGACGGCGAGCCGTTCGACCGTCTCGTCGAGCGGGGAAGCGAGGTAGGAGTAGCTGTCGCCTCGAGCCTCCACGAGCCCTCGCTGGCGTAGCGCCACCAGGGCTTCCCTCGCATCCTCCAGCCGGATGTCCAGAGCGGAGGACAGGGCCGCGGCCGTCCAGCGACGCTCGGGGGCATGCGAGAGGAGGACCAACGCTTCGAGTTCCTCGTAGGATTTGATGCGGGCTCGAAGAAATTCCTGAACGTCGTCGGGAATTCGCGACATGTGCAGACGCCAGCAGCGGCGGAGTGTGCGGGCGCCATCATCGGAGATAGCGGCGAACTACTTTGAGTTCAAACTATTCCGGCGCTCGAGCGGCGCGAACGGGAGGG
>DASZXK010000214.1:0-49229 GCA_035545855.1 Polyangiaceae bacterium | reverse complement strand
GGGCAGCCCCGAATCTACCCACTCCTTCGAAACCGCGCGAATTGACGGCTGAGATGTGACGAGTCCTCAGCGCGCGATGGGAGGCAGCCCCTGCCTTCCCCTCCGCTTCCCTCATTCTCCGTGATCCCGATTCGCGGCCGGTGATCTAGCGCGCTGACGCCGGCGTCCGGTCAGGGCGCCGTCAGCAAGGCGGCGTCCGGACCGGGCCCGGTGAGCGTCTGCAGGAACGCGACGAGATCGGCGCGCTCGTCCGCCGTGAGGCCGAGGGGCGAGAGCTCGTTCACGCCGTAGATCCCCTTGCCGTCCCCGCCGCGGTCGAAGAACTCGACGACCTGCGCGAGGGTCCGGATCTGCGCGGTGTGCATGAAGCTCGGGCGCTCCCCGACGCAGCGGAGCATCGGCGTCTTGAACGCGGCCTGGAGCGCGGGAGTGACGGGAATGTCGAGGCGCCCGTCGTTGCCGTCACTGAACTGGCCGTTCACGTTCAGCGGATCTTGCTGCGCCGCGGCCACGGCCGTGAACGCGCCCTTGTCCCCGAGATCCGCAAAGACGACGCCGACCGGCTTCGGGCCGAGCCCCACGTTGTGGAACTTCTGATCCGAGAGGAACGGACCGGAGTGGCAGGAGACGCACTTTGCCTTGCCGACGAAGAGATACGCGCCCCGCTGCTCCGATTCGGAGAGCGCGTCCTCCTGCCCGTGCATCCAGTCATCGAAGCGGCTCGGGCCGCACGTGAGGAGCCGCTCGTACGCGCCGACGGCCTTGCCGAGGTTCACGACGGCGCGGGTGACCGCGTCCTGATTGTCGGCGGAGAGGCCGTCGAAGTCGGCGCCGTCCCCGGGAACGCCGCGCGCCGTGCCGTCGCAGGTCGGCTGCGGGGATCCGTACTTCGGACGGCATCCGCTCTCCGCGGCGGTGAGCTGGGGAAATGCCGCGGCGTCGTCGAACGCAGGCATCTTGCCGAAGACGGCTTCGTATTCCGGGCGGTGGCGCCGCGCGAGCTCGGACGCGACGAAGAGCCGCGAGGAGTTCATCTCCACCGGGGACTCGATGGGGCCGAAGACCTGGTTATAGAGGGTGTCTCGACGGCCGTCCCACGTGAGGAGCTTGTCCTGCCCGACGTCCAGGAGTGAGGGCGCTTTCCGGAGTCCCCACCCCGCGGCGAGCGAAATCTGCTGGCCGAGGGACCGCGAATCCACGAAGCCGGACGCCGGGATGTGGCAGCCCGCGCACGCGACGCGGCCCGTCTCCCCTTGCTTGCCGAGGGCCTGAGGCGAGCCGTCGTTGTCCCCGTCGAGGAGGCGGCCCGAAAACAGCGGATCGAAGAAGAGCTTCTGACCGAGCGCCGCCGCTCTCGGATCGTCGGCGTACTGGTTGCTCGAATCCGCGGGCGGCGCCGGCAGCGTATCCGGAGACAGCGCCGAAAGCGCCGCGAGGAGCTCGGGATCGGGGCCAGGGGTCTGCCGCTGGGGCGCCGAGCCGCAACCGCTGCTCGCGAGCAGCGAGAGGGGCAGGGCGAAGACCAGCGAGGCGCGCATCTCACTGCTCCGGCGTCTGCGTCCCCGCGCCGCCGCCGTTGTGCATCTGCGTGACGCAGGGGATCGCCTTCTCGTCCCAGCCCGGCGCGGGCTCACCGCTGTTGTAGGCGATGTAGTCGAAGTGCCTCGTCGTCTCGTACATGAGGTGCTTCAGGTGATAGGGGCTGTAGATCTGGAAGTAACCGGCCTCCGCACCCGCGTGATAGAGCACGTCCCCGAAGGTGACGTTCACCGGACCCGGCTGCGGCGGAGCCGGCTGGGGATCGATCGTCGCGCCGCCGAAGTCCGTCGTCGTGCGGTGCTCGATGTCCACGCACCCGTAGGGTTGCGAATCGAGGAAGAGGTAAGCCTTCTTCGTGTTCACGTAGAGGTCGTACCGGACGCCCTTGTCGTCCTGGAAGCGATCCAGCGGATCCGGATGAGGCGACCACTTGCCGAGCTTGCTCTTGTCCGTCCGGTCCTGCGCCTCGAGGAGGAACCACGGGCAGTGGTTGTTCACCTGCCAGGGGCGCGTGTTGCAGAGCTCGATCTCCACGATGTGACGCCCGACGCCGCTGTCGAACGGGTTCATCACGATGACGGGCTGGATGTTCGTGTTCTTCTGGTCGTTCGTGCGATCCAGGAGGAACTGCGCCGTCATCATGTCCTGCGTGCTGATCATGATCTGCGGGTACCGCCGACCCGTCGTGAAGGATGACACTTCCATCGCGGCGTGCAGGTACGTCGTGTCGGAGAAGGTCGCCGTCTTGCCCTGCGGCGTGATGCGGAACTTTCCGCCGGAGTAGCCCGTCCAGAGCTCGCCGTTCACGATGCCGACGGAGTACCGCTCGTTCTGCACGCTCTGGAGGAGCACCTGGTACGTCGGCGACGTGAACTGGTGCGCGCCGTCACACTGCGGGTCGTTCGAGTTCGCCTGCTTCACCAGCTCCTGCGTGAGACCGCACTTCGGCGTCGTACCGTCGGACTCGAAGAGCTCCGTGAAGTCCTCGGGGTTCCCGGCGAAGTCCGACTGGAACTCCATCTGCGGCCGCGTCTGCGGAGAGACGTCGACCAGAGCGCGCGCGATGGCGTGCGGCTTCGACGCCGCATCCCACTGGCCGTTCAGGAACACCTCGCCGTGCGGCGCCGCGGCCCGGAGCTCGTCGAACGTGAAGACCCGGTCGCTCATCAGCGTGGAATCCCCGTTGTTGTCCCCCGAGTCCACGAGCAAGGACTGGAGCGACGTGTGGCCGAGGAGCCCCTGGAACGGACAGCCCGCGTCCAGCGCTTCCACGACCAGGCTCACCGGGCCCGTGATGTTCGACCAGTGAACGCCCCAGCGCGACTGGCTCGCCGTCGCGCACGGCCCGAACGTCGAGCCCTGGCAGCGCGCCCGCTCGAAGCGCTCTTCGCCGACGACGAGCTCGTCGTGCCCCGATTGATCGAAGTTGCCGAAGTTCCCTCCGGGGGAAGCGAGCGTGTAGTACACGCGCATGAGGGGCTTCGATTTGTCGAGCTTGTTCGGGCAGACGTAGAAGACGGGCGTCCCCTTGCCGCGCGCGTCCGCTTCCGGACCTTCCGCGTAGAACACGTGCGCGAGCGAGCCCGAATCCGAGAAGTCCTTCTGGTAGACGGGAACGGGCTTGTCCGAACCGCACGCCTTCGACGAATCCGTGGGAGGCGCGTAGAACGCGACGCCGTCGTCGCGGAAGCCGCTGGCGACGTACTGGCCCCTGTCTGCCGTGTAGATCTTCGCGCGCGTCTGCGTCACGCGCGCGCCGTAGGCGTAGTTGTCCGAGAGCGGATCGGGATCGCCGAGGGCGTAGATGGGCACGGTGCCGTCCACCTGATCGAGGAAGACCTGGCCGAGCGTCGAATCCGCCGCGGTGCGCGTGTACCCGTGGACGTCGTGCTGCCCCTTCGCGGAGTTGCTCTCGACCGTCGTGCTGACGGAGATCCAGTTCGGCACGCCGTCCGACTGACCCTCGGTGGGGGGCCCGGGATCGAAGTCGACCCAGACGCCCGGCGCCGCCTGACCGCCCGCGCACCGGTACATGGCGTTCTCGTAGCCGTCCAGAGAGCCGTCGGACGCGAGCCGGACCGTCGACTTGTCCGCGGGCTTCACGTACACGCGGTAGTCCTTCGCGCCGGGGAACGGATCGAAGGTGATCTCCGCGGACGTCCCGTGGACGTTCGCCTTCACGTGCTGGAGCACGGGCAGGTTCGGCACGCCGTCGATCAGCGGCGGTCCAGGCGGCGCCATGTACTCGTCCCCCGTGCCGACGGGCTTCGTCGTCCCGCCCTCGCCCGAGGGCGTCGGCGCCGCGGCTCCGCCGTGAGACCCGCCGCACGCGGCGAACAGGGCGGAGCACACCAACACCCCCGGAAGCACACACTTGATTGAACGAGCTACCATGATGTCTTCCCGATCGAAGAAAGCAGCGATTCCGGCGAGTGATGTTCGAGCCGGTCCCGACTTCTCGTCCGGACGTGACTCACCGGGACCGGCGGGGGCCCCATGGGCCGGCCGACAGCCCGTGAAAGCTAGATGAGCTCCTCACCCTGCGCAAGCCGAGGGCCGGGTGCTTTCGTCGTGAAAGACTCCCGTTGTTTCGGATCCGTGAACGCGAGCGTTCGCCGGAAATCGGGAGCCGTTCCAGCGAGGACAGACCTGGTCGTCTCCGTGGCCGGGGACGTCACGCTCCCGGCACGGGACCGAGACCGTAGTGGGCGTGGAGCTCGTCGCGACGCTGGAGGGCAGCCGCGTGTTTCTTCAGCGGATGCACGACGTACGGCGCGTGCTTCACGACGACGTCCATGGGGGTGTCTTCTGCCATGGACATGCTCCAGCCCCAGTGCGGTGAGCGCCGGGACAGATCCACCACGGGGTGCCCGACGGCGTAGGTGGACGCGGTGAGGATGAGGTCGTCGTTGAACACGAGTCCGTGCCGCGCCTGGCTCCGGGCGAGGTAGCCACGCTCGTGGAGCGCGCGGAGCGTGTCCCCCCCGAGGACGAAGAAGCAACCGGGCACGTAGCGGAAGTGGAAGCCGCCGAGGAGCGCGCGAACGCCGATGTCCGTCCACCAGACGGGACCCACGCGGCGAAACTCTTTGTCGTGCGCCAGGACGCCGTTCGCCGAGCGCCTGCGATACCCGAACGGGAGCTGGTCGAGGAGGAAGGGGGCGCAGTCCCGGAGCCGCATCCCGTGCATCTCCCCGGCGAGCCCGCGGCGCCCGATCGTCGACTCGGCGAGGAAGCGCCCGAGATCACGACGGACGACGAGCGCGTCGGGATCCAGCTTCACGATCTGATCGAAGTCCCCGCCGTGCTCCGCGACGCGTTCGAGCCCTGCGAAGAGCCGCTTGGCCATGCCGTGGAACCCGAGGGACTGCTTCATCCGGAGGCACTCACCGGGAACGCCGTGCGTGCGCTTCGCGAACTCCACGAGACCGTCTCCGACGGCCGACTCGGAGGCATCGTCCACGATGAAAGCGTGGAGGTCGTGACCCTCGCACGCGCGCACGAGCGATTGCAGAGCGTCCCTCGAGATGACGCTCTCCCCCTCGCATACCGTCATGAACAGCGCGATCTTCACGAGGCGACCGCCATACCACGCACGCCGCGGCGACGCATCACTGGTCCGGGGGAATGGACAGGTAGATTCGCGAACCGACGAACGCCCACACGACCAGGAAGCCGAGCACGAGCCAGACGGTGCGCCGGAGCCCGCGTCGAGCGTTTCGGTCCGACGAGAGGAGGATCGGGATCAGCACCGGAAGGATGATCACCGAGAAGACGAGGAGCTTCCGCATCGTCCCTCAGGCGCGTACGGGATCCGGAGACGGCTGTTTGTTTCGGGCCGCGCCCGACGCCGGAAACGCCCCGGACCGGACGGAAAGCCTCGCGGCGGCCGCCATTCCGACGGCGGCGACGCAGATGGGAGTCATCCACGCGATCCCCATGTCCCCGTAGCACTGGTTCAGGTACGCGATGACCATGGCGATGCCGACCACGGCGACGCTCCGCTCGATCGGGTCCTCCGAACGGCGGTACGTGCGCGCGTTCAGGAACACGGAGACCGGAAGCATCATCCACACTCCGGCGAGCCCAATCCCGCCACAGAACGCGAGGAACGCGAGCACGCTGTTGTGCGGCGAGTAGTGGTACATCGGGAACACGTCCTCCGGGACGGCGTACGTGGAGTCGATGTCGAGCCACTTGTGACCGAGCCCGGTGCCGAGCAACGGCGCCGACGGCATCATCGTCACCATGCCGAGGTTTTCGTTGTCGCGCGCCTGCGTCGAGCGATCGAGCTGCCCGGACGCCTTCGCGGAGATCATGGAGGAGATGGCGCCGACGGGCTTGAAGATGGGCTCCGTGCGGCCCCAGCCGAGCGCGACGTAGATGGCGAGCACGGGGCCGAGGATCGTGAGCGCGCGGTTGATCTTCCGGTTCACCCGAGAACGCGAAGGGAGCATCGCGTAGACGAGGAAGATCCCCGCGAGGAGGCTCGCCCACGCGAGACGCCGGTTGTTGAAGACGATCGCCATCACGATGAGCGGCGCCGCGAGAACGGCCGAGCGAATCGCCTTGCGAGTCCGGAGCTCGACGGCCTCCGAGATCAGGATGAGGAAGCCGATGGTGAAGGTCACCGAGTCCTCGTGGGTGGTCATGTACCCGGGGAGCTCGCCTCCCCGGAACTTCAGGTAGACACCCATCACGACGAGGGCCTGCCAGAGGGCCGCGTACACGATGGCGCGGCCCATCCGGCGGAAGTCCTCCGGCGTCGCGAGCACGCTGGCGCAGGTGAGCGCGAACAGCGGCCCGAACACGAGGAAGTGAGCCTGCGTGTACATGGGCTTCAGGAGCCCGCCGCGGGCATAGCCGTAGAGGACGCAGAACGCCGTCGTCGCGAGGCTCGCGTGGAGCGCCTGGATCATCGGCTTCGCGACGGTGCTCGGTTTCCGCCTCGTGGTGACGAGCATCCCGATGCAAAGGATCTCGAAGAGATTCACCTTGATCGGCAGGCGCCACATGAACCATTCCATGAGCGCGGCCGGTTGCCAGAAGTTGGACCAGTTCGCGGCGTCTCCCGAGACCAGGGAGAAGAAGAACATCACCGGAAGGAGCTTCTCTTTTCGCATCTCGCGGCGCGGCGGGCGGGCGGGAGCTCTGCGGCCCCCGGGACGGCCGCCCATCCATGCTCGCGCCCGGGCCCCGTTGCAACATTCCGGCTTGCCCGCGCCGTTTCGGACGGCCTATAGCCGCCTTCCGGGCGATTCATGCGACGCATCGGCTACCTCATCCCCGAATTTCCGGGGCAGACCCACATCTTCTTCTGGCGCGAACGCCAGGGCCTGCTCGCCCGCGGCATCGAACCGGAGCTCCTCAGCACCCGGAAACCGCCGCCGGGGCTCGTCTCCCACGACTGGTCGAGCGAGGCGATGGCGCAGACGACCTATCTGTTCCCGCCGGCGCCGGCGCTGGCGAAGAGCGCGGCGCTCGAGATGGTGCGCGCCGCGCCGATCGGGTGGGCACGGTGTCTCCAGTCGATCGCCAGAGCCGAAGGGCTCGACGCGAAGGGTCGGGCTCGCCTCCTCGCGCTCGCCTTCGTCGGCGCCGAGGTCGTCGCGCTGGCGAAGAAGCGCGGTTGGTTGCACGTCCACGCTCACACGTGCGCGGACGGCGCCCACATCGTCATGTTCTCCCGCCTGCTCGGCGGCCCGTCCTACAGTCTGACGCTCCACGGTCCGCTCCACGAGTACGGCCCGAACCAGCGCGAGAAATGGCGGCACGCGAAGGCGGCGATCCTCATCTCCAAGCGCCTCGATCGCGAAGTGAGGGAGGCGCTCGCCGGATCCCTGCCGCCGAAGCTCGGGCTCGCGCCCATGGGCGTCCAGGTCGAGAAGTTCGTCCGGAAGGGTCCGTACGAACCGTGGCGCGGCCAGGGGCCGCTACGCATCTTCTGCACCGCGCGACTGAACTTCGGCAAAGGGCACGAGTTCCTGATCCGGGCCGTGAAGCGCGTCCGCGCGGAGGGCATCGACGCGCGACTCGAGATCGCCGGGGAGGACGACGCGGGTGGGAGCGGGTACCGGAAGAACGTCGAGGCGTGCATTCGGGAAGAGAACATGGGCGACTTCGTGACCCTCGCCGGGGCCGTCAACGAGGCGTCCGTGCGGGAGAAGCTCGAAGCGGCGCACGTCTTCGCCATCGGGAGCCTGCGCGAGGGTGTCCCGGTGGCCGTGATGGAGGGCATGGCGATGTCGCTCCCCGTCGTCGTGACGGACGTGGGGGGCGTGACGGAGCTCGTGACCGACGGCGAAGACGGCTGGGTCGTTCCTGCCGAGCGACCGGATCGCCTCGCCGACCGCATCCTGGACGTCGCGCGGAACCCCGAGCGCGCCATCCAGTTCGGCGCCGCCGGCCGGAAGAAGGTCGTGACGCAATTCCACTCCAATCGAAGCGTGGACGTCCTCGACGAGATCATTCCGCACTGACCGGTCGGAGCACCCGCACTTTTTCCCCGGTGATCTCGGGGCGGTGAACGGGCAGGATGCCCTACCATGAACGTCGTCGTCACGGGTGGCGCCGGATACATCGGCTCTCACATGGTGCGCGAGCTGCTCCGCGCCGGCCACCGCGTGGCGATCGTCGACGACCTCTCCACCGGGCACGACGACACGGTGCCCGACGGCGTGAAGCTTCACCGGCTGAACATCCACCAGTACGAGGAGGTCCGGGACGTCCTCCGCGATCACGGGGCCGAAGCGATCTTCCACTTCGCGTCGAGGATCCAGGTGGGTGAGTCCGTCGCGGCGCCCCGCATCTACTACCGGGACAACGTCATCGCGACGCTCCGGCTGCTCGACGCCGCGCTGGACGCCGGCGTGTCGCGCTTCGTCTTCTCGTCCAGCGCCGCCGTGTACGGAAACCCGGAGCGGACGCCGCTCGACGAGGATCATCCGACGAGACCCGTGAATCCCTACGGGGACACCAAGCTCGCCGTGGAGCGGATCCTCTCGGCCTACGAGGCGCCGTACGGCTTCAAGTCCGTCAGCCTCCGCTACTTCAACGCCGCGGGCGCCGACGTCGCCGACGGGCTCGGCGAGCGCCACGACACGGAGACGCACCTCATCCCGCTCCTCATCCAGGCCACGCTCGGCCAGCGCGGGCCCGTGACCCTCTTCGGCACGGACTACCCGACGCCGGACGGCACGTGCGTCCGCGACTACATCCACGTGCGCGATCTCGCGACGGCGCACCTCCTCGCGCTCGACTACCTGAACCGCGGCGGCGAGACGACCCGGTTCAACCTCGGGACCGGAAGCGGGAACTCGGTTCGCGAAGTGGTCGCCGCCGTCGAGCGCGTCTCCGGGAAGAAAGTGCCGACCACGTTCGGGCCGAGGCGAGCAGGCGACCCGGCCGTGCTCGTCGCCTCCGCGGCGCGCGCGAAGAGCGTGCTCGGCTGGGCGCCGGAGCGCTCGTCGATCGACGGCATCATCCAGGACGCCTGGAAGTTCCACGCCTCCCGCTGAGGCGGGCTCAGGCGGAGGGCGCGGCGCCGCCCGGCTTCGAGCGGCGTTCCTTGATGATCTGCACGACGAGCCCGATGTCCTTCTTGCGGATCACGCCGAGCGCGAGGGCGAGCACCACGTAGAGCCCCAGGTCCAGAACGAGGCGGACGGCACCGAGATTTCGGATCTGGTGGTTCGTCACGAGGACCAGGACGGAAATGCCGATGCTCTTCAGCAGCACGAGCAGGTTCCGCCGATCCATGGGCGTTTCCTTGAAGCGCGTCACCATGGCGACGACCACGCCTGCCTCGCTCGTGACGACGCCGATCGCGGCGCCGGCGCACTCGCCCCCCTCGCCGAAGAGGGAGCGTCCGAGCGGCACGCAGACCAGCATGAGGACCGCGAGCGCGCAGATGGAAACGACGGAGATGGCCGTGACCATCCAGGATTCCCCCCGTACGAGGAGCGCGCTCGACAGGATGATGTTCATGTACGTCATCACGAACACGAGCGAGAGGATGGAGAGGCCGATGTTCGCCGGGAGGTACTTCGCGCCGAACGCGAGCCGGATGAACACGTCCGAGCCCGCGGAGATGAGCGTCGTGATCGGAGCGATGACGACGATGAGCCCTTCGATGGACCGGCGGAGGATCGCCATCGATTCCTCCGGCGAGCGCGCGTTCGCGCGGGAAAGCGCCGGCATCACGATCCAGACGAGGAGCGGATGCAGCAGCATCGCGAGGGAGCTCAGGTTCTGGCTCGCGGCGAACCAGCCGACCTCGCGCTCGTCCCGGCGGATGTACTCGAGCGCGCTGATCGCGAGGGAGTTCCCGAAGGTGACGGCCATCGTGTTCACCAGGAACGGAAAGCTCGTCACGAGCACGTCGCGCGTCGCGCGCACGTCGATCCGGTAGCGGAGGTTCGCGGCGACGCTCGCCGCCGGCATGAGCATCACGAGCTTCACGAGCTCGGCGATGGCCATGGGCGCCGCCAGCATCCACATCGGGACGTTCAGGTAGAGGCCCACGAGGAGGCCGCCGCCCCACAGCACCTTGGTGAGGACGTTCGCGATCGCGAGGCGCCCGACGTGCGTGACCGACTGGAGCACGGACGCGAGCGTCCCGTTCAGGCTCGTGAGGAGCTGAGCGGTGCCGAACACGAGCGACGCGAGCATGACCTCGTGCGTCCTCCCGGTGATCCAGAGCGTTCCCGTCATGGCGGACAGGAGCAGGACGGCCAGGATGCCGCGGAGCGCGAACACGCCGCCGACGAAGTCCGAAGCGTGGGCGGGGCGGACCGGGACTTCCCGGAAGACGTACGTCTCTATGCCGAGCCCGATCACGGCGAAGAACATCGTCGCGAAGCCCTCGGCGAACCCGAACCGCCCCTGCCCGATGGGTCCGAGGTAGTGCGGGATCTGGAACTTCACGATCAGCGCGACGGACCAGGTCAGCATGAGCGACCCGCCGAGTCGCATCGCGTTTCGGATCGCGACGGCGATCTCGTTCACCTGAACGGCAGGCCGCGCCGGCACGGCGCCCGCCTCTTCAGGCTGCACCGACATGGACACCTCGCGCTGGCCGGCTCGACACGTCGAGGACTCGTATATCGAGCTTTTCGACGGGACGCATCGTGGCGATGCCGTCCGGCGAGAAAAAGATCCTGCACTCTGCCCGAAACACGGGCGACGGACCCGCCGTTCACCGTCCGACGCGGCGTTCGACGCGCGGATGACACGAAGGGCCGTGATAGTGTCGCCGCCGTCCGCGCCGGAGCGATCGGACGCGAGCAGACGACGGATGAACATACTGTTTCTGAGCCCGTACCTGTCGTCCCCGCCCCGCTCGGGCGGACAGCGGCGAATTCACGGGCTCGCGCGCGAGCTCGCCCGGCGGCATTCGGTGTCCTTCCTGGCGTTCGCCGACGTGCACGGGCCGAGGCACGAGCTCGAAGAGTCCGTCCGCGCGACGAAGGAATACGCAGAAACGGTCGAGACGGTGCCGAACCCGCTCTGGGGAGCTCCGGGGTTGCGTAAGCGGATTCTCCAGGCGAGGGCGATGGGTGGCCTCCACACGTTCGAACACATCGTCTCGACCCTCCCCGCGATGCAGTCCGCGCTCGACCGACTCCTGTCCGGCGGGCGCTTCGACGTGCTGCAGGTGGAGTTTCCTTACCAGGCTGCCTACGACTTCTCCGCGGGCGGGGCGCGCACGCGCCTCTGCCTGGACGAGCACAACCTCGAGTACGACGTGCTCCGTCGCACGGCGGAGACGGACGTCGGCGCGGTGCGGCGCGCCTACAGCATGCTCACGTGGAGGAAGCTCTGGCTCGAGGAACGGCGCGCCTGGCGTCGCTTCGACGGAACGGTCGTCACGTCCGTGCGGGACGAAGAGCTCCTCCGGAAGGACGTCCCCGGCGCGCGAACGGCGATGGTCCCGAACGGCGTGGACGTCGACACGTTCGTGCCGACGCCGAACGAGGCCGTGGACCGGAACACGGTTCTCTTCCTCGGGGCGATCAACTACTACCCGAACACCGACGGCCTCCTCTTCTTCCTGCGGGAGGCGTGGCCTGCGCTCAAGGCCGCGAGGCCGGGCGTGAAGCTCAAGATCGTCGGGCCGAAGCCTCCTCCGGTGATCTCCGGCTGGCGGGATCCGGACGTCGAGGTGACGGGGTTCGTCGACGACGTGCGGCCCCACATCGCGCGAGCCGGCGCCATGCTCGTCCCGCTCCGGATCGGAGGCGGCACGCGGCTCAAGGTGCTCGAGGCAATGGCCTTCGGAAAGCCCGTCGTCTCCACGACGCTCGGCGCGGAAGGCATCGACGTGACCCACGAGAAGGACATCCTCATCGCGGACGACGGTCGTGCGTTCGCGGCGGCGACGGCGCGGGTCCTCGGGGACGAGGCGCTCGCGGCGCGCCTCGGGCAGGCGGCCCGCGAGCTCGTGGTCGGCAAGTACTCGTGGCGCTCCGCGGCCGACCGGATATCGGAGTTCCACGAGGAGCTCCTCGCCGCGCCGCCGCGTTCGAAGCGCTGACGGCTCAGTGCTCGATGCCGCCGGAGATCGCCCCGGCGAGCTCCACGTCGAGCACCGTCATCGACCAGGGCGGGAGCGTCTGCCGGAGCGTGCGGACCTCGCCCGTCACGAGGGGTTCGCGACGGAACCCGGCCTTCTCCCCTTCGGCGAAGACGTACGCCGTGCGACGAGCGATGGTGGGGCACGCGGTGAGCTCGATGTCCGCGGTGAGCGCCTCTTCCGGCGACAGGTTCAGCGCGACGAGGACCATGTGCCTTCCTCCCGCGTCCCTCGAGGCGAAGAGAGACGCGTTTCCGGGCGCGAGCGTCGGGAGCGAGTAGTCCAGGAATCGACCGCCGCTTCCGTCGAAGTTCCGGAACGCGCGGAATGCCTGGAACGCCGGGGTCCCCGCCTTGGGGAACGTCCAGTAGAACGCCGCGGAGACGCCGTACTGACCGAACCGGCCGAGCGCCTCCGCCGTCGCGAGTCCGCCGCTCATGTGTCGTTCGGCGCCGAAGTTCCATTCTCCGATGACGATTCCGCGACCGGGGAAGTTCTCGTCGATCCAGCGGCGAAGTCGAGGAAGGAGGAAGATCGGCTCCCGCACCCAGGACTCGTCCGTGTATTCCGGATCCCAGAGGCCGCGCGTGGAACGGATGCGAAGCGCCGCGGACTTCGGATCCACCTTTCCGTCCTCGCCGTAGATGCCTTCCGCTTGCGGGTAGAAGTGCACGTCCACGAGATCGAGGACGTGCACGCCCGTGCGACGCTCTTCCTCGCGGAGGCGCGAGAGGTACCAGGGCAGGAGCGGCGTGTCCCCGTGGGCGCGACGATCGGGGCGGGCGTCGAGCCCCGCGCTCGAGTCCTTCGCCGAGAAGAAGAGCTCGGGCCAGCCCCACGCCGCGGGCCCCGCTATCAGCGCGTCCGGGTCCGCTCCGCGCACCGCCGCGCCGTAGGAGAGCGTGCGCTGCAGGAGCTCGTCGTATCCGAGCGGTTCGGGGTGGACGTCCCGATGCGTCGTGTTCCAGAGCGCCGTCTCGTTGTCGAGCATGTAGATGCGCACGCTCCGGGAGTTCCTCGCTCGATCGCGCTCCCGGATGGCCCGGACCCACTTCGCCACGAACTCCGGCGGCGCGGCGACGCTGGTCTTCGTCGGTGGACCGGGCGCGATCGGCTTGCCGCTCGGATCCATTCCGTTGCCGGCTTGCGGCCGCCACCGTGCGTCGGTGTCCTTCTGGGGGCCGAACTCGGAGACGGGGAAAGAGAAGGACGTCGTGTCCTTCGCGACCCAGCCTATGGTCGGCACCGTGAGCGCGGTCTCCTCGTGATGTGCGGCGTTCGCGTCCAGGAACGTCGTGTAAGAGGGCACCTCGACGTTCTCCCAGTACCAGTCCTTCCCGGAATTCCAGGCATTGCCGAGCTGCCAGTTGTACCGGGTCGTCGAGTCGCCGCCCCAGCGTCGCCCGGTCGCGCCGAGCTGCCACTGGGAGTCGTCCTTGTCCGTGATGACGTAGTAGCTCGTCCCGTAGACGAGGGGGTTGATGGGCTTCGCGTTCGCGCGGCAGTCCACTTCCATCCGGCGCGCCACGCGGGACGACGCAGGATTGGTCAGGGCGTCGGTGCCCGACGGAGCGGTGAACCCGATGCCGTCGAAGGACACGTTCTCGTCCGTGGCGACGTCCGACGACAGGAAGGTCACCGAATCGAAGCGAAGGTGGCTCGGGTTCAGCTCGGAGAACTCGACGAGTGCCTCCATCCATCCGGTCGGGAGGCTCGCGAGCTGCGCGGCGCGCAGGCGCACCCGCGGGAACGGATCTCCGGACGCGGATCCGAGATGAACCTCCAGGTGCGGGACCCTGGAGCCGCTCCCCCGGAACCGAAACAGGAGAGCGCCGTACGTCCGGTTCTTCAAGCTGCCCTTCCGGATCGTCCATTCGGAGTGCGGCCCGAGCGGGACGGCGACGGGCCCCTTCGGCGCAGTGGCGGCGTTTCGGGCGTCCGCCCAGCCGCCGCGAAACTCGCCGTCGTACGCGGTCTCGACGAGCGGGGCGGCTTCGGCGACTTTTCGGGTCGCGCGAGGCAGCGCCGACCCGCCGCCGCTCTCGCGGCACGCGACGGAGCCGAGGAGGGCGAAGAGGGCCGCTCCGAGCGCCACGCGCGCCGTCGACACTCCACGCAGCGGCCGCCGCATGCCGTCCAGCATGCCAACGGGGAGAAACTCGAGCAAGCTTCCGGCGATCAGCGGGCGCGCTGCACGTCCGCCACGACCGCCCGGTGGTCGGAACCGAGCGGCGCTCCGATCTCGAACCGGGTCACGCGGAGCTCTCGACCGACCAGCACTCGATCGATGCGCATCCAGGGGACACGGTACGTGGGGAACGTGTAGCCGAATCCGCCGCCCGCCGTGACGAAACCGTCCTGGTAGGAGCCCAGGTATCGCCGAAGCGACGGACTGAGGCCCGGGAGGTTCGTGTCCCCGGCGATCACGACGGGATCCTTCTCTTCCGCCGCGCGTGCGGCGTAGGTGCTCGTCTGGAGCGCGCGCAGGCGCACGTTCAGCATCAAGGGTGCGGCATTTTCCCCGCGGAGGAGGCGCCCCGAGAGGATCTCCCGCCGGATCCCGCGCCCCCGGAGCGCAATGAACGGCATCCGCGGGGAGATCGGGTGCACGTTGTAGAGCGCAATCCTCCCGAGCGGCGTCTCGACGGTGTAGCGCAGGAACCGGGGCGAATGCGGGACGCCGTCCAGCACGACCTTGCCGGGTTCGTACGTCTCCAGGATCGGGTGACGGCTCGCGACGATGAACTGACCCGATACCTGCACGACGCCGTAGCGCGCGCGGAGCCGCTCCGCGAAGGCCGCGCCTCCGGAGCCGATCTCCTGCAAGAGGACGATGTCCGGGTTCAAGTGCTCGATCTGCTCGAAGACTCGGTCTTCACCGGCCTCGAGCGAATTCACGTTGTAGCTGAGGAGTCGAACGGTCGGAGCTCCGGGCGTTCCTCCGCCGACCCACGGGAAGACGAAGCCCATCAGCGGGACGAGGACGAGCCAGAGCGACGCTGCCTGGAGCGCGAGGAGCCTCCACGACCGCAGCAGCAGCAACGCGAGACCGAGGAACGGGAGCGGGAGCGCGTAGGGGAACCGCGGCAGGTAGAGGAGGGCCGTCGTGATCCAGTGCTTCTCTCCGACGGTCCCGAGGACGCCGGCGAGGACGGCGAGGCTCGCCGGATACGCGACGGCGAGCCATTGCACGACGCGCCGGGTCCACGGGCGGAATCTGGACGGCGCCCGCTCGGTCGTCTCTCCGCTCATGAAGGGTTTCGCGAGGGACGAGCCTCGGCCCGGCTCAGGCGGGCGGCTTCTCGTCCCGGTTCGTGGGATATGGGAGCTCGGCGAGGACGGGCACGCCCTTCAGCAGACGCTCCACCTGCCAGCGAGCGACGAGACGCCCGGAACGGAGCTCGGCGAGGACGGCCGCGAGGACACCGAGCAGGACGGCGACCCCGAGCCCCGCCGCGATCAGGACGGAGACCTTCGGCTTGATGGGCGCGATCGGCGGCTCCGGCGGCACCACGACGGAGTACCGGTAGTGGAACGCTGCCTGCGCCAGATCCAGATCGATCCGCGCGCTGCTGATCTGAGTGCGGACCTCCGAGTACTTCGCGACGGCGAACTGGATCTGCGCTTCCGTCGCCGGATCGCGATTTTCCTGCCTTCCGAGGAGGAGGGCCGCGAGATCCCCGACGCCACCGGCACCGACCGGGGCGGGCGCCGGAGCCGGCGAGGGCGCGCTCCCGCCGCCACCGCCGCCCGCGGACGGAGGAGCCGACTCGCGCTCGCGCAGGGCCGCGTCGTACGAGTCCTGGAGCGTCTTCAGCTCCGCGCGGAGCGCGGTCACCTGCGGCGACTCCTTGGACGTGGCCTCGATGTTCTCCTTCAGGCTCACGATGATCGGGTGAGCGTCCGTGTACTTGGAGCGCTGGTCCGAGAGGTTTGCCTGGAGCTCCAGGAGACGGCGCTGCCGGAATTGCTCGAGGTCGGCGATGGCGCGCTGCTTCGAGTCGATCAGCACCTTCTGACGAACGATGTCCGCCTCGGACTCGGCGTTCTTCTTCGGCGCCGCCGCCACCGCCTTGCGCGGCGCCGCCGGACTCGCCGGCGTGACCGAGGGCGCGGCCTGCCCCGACGGCGGAGCGCCCGAAGGCGCCGCGGTGTCCGCGCGGCCTTGCTTGGCGAGCTCCTCGATCTCCGCGCGGAGCTTCTCCGCGTGCTCTTCCAGGATGGAGACGGACTCCGCGATGGTGGATATCTCCATCACGTGGCGCTTCTCCAGGAAGTTCTGCTCCGCGGCGTCGACGATTCTCGCCGCCATCACGGCGTCCGGCCAGTCCAGGGTCACGGTGGCCGTCGCGTCCGTCTGCCAGGCGTTCAGATCGTTGCTGAGCATCCCGACGAGGCCCCGCGCGCGCTCCTCGTCCGATAGTCCGCGCCCGATCAGGTTCAGCGCGAACGCCTTCACCCGCTGAATGGGCGCGAGGTTTTCCTTGGACCACGTGACGAGATCCAGCTGCTTCACGAGCGCGACGAGGCTGTCGTGCCCCTTCATGATGTCCCCGATGCCCTTCAGCGGGTCGGCGCCAAAGGTGCGTCGGTTTTCGACGCCGGCCTCCTTCTGGGCGAAGAGCTTGGACTCCACGTGGTACGTCTTCGGGAGCGACAGCACCACGGCGACGGCGAAGGTACCGACCGTGACCGTGACGACCCCCGCCACGAGCCGGTGGATCCGGAGCGCCCGCAACGCATACGCGAGGTAGTCCTTCAGGACCGCGACGTCGAACCCGCCCTCGTCGTCGTCGCCGTCGTCACCGCGGCGATCGGGCTCGTTTCGGTATTCCATCTCGTGAACCCGCGGCGAAAGGTAGTTCACCCCGCGACGACACGCTACCCCGCGCGGATCGTCCAGCCCCGGGCCGAACGAGGGCCGCGCGGCGGGGATTCGGACGAATCGAACCGAGCGCGATCGCCTCGGGTGAGTCAGTCCTCGCCGGGGTAACGGAGGCCCCAGGAGCGACGGAGACCGTCCGTGATGCGGGCAATCGCGAGCGTGTCGTCGAGGGACATGAGCGGGCTCTCGAGCTCGCCCGCTCCCAGGCGACTCATCACCTCTTCCGCTTCGAACTGATAGCCCTGCCCCGTCGCGTAGTGACTTTGCCGGTCCACGCCCTTGAGCTCGTGGAGGAGCGGGCGGGCGAGCGTCTCCACCGCACGGCGGACCACGGGCTGTCGCTTCAGATAGCTCTTCCAGCCTCCCGCGGTGATTTCCTCGTCCGCCGGGGTCGCGCCGGGCTCCCCGAAGCGACGGATCGTGACGCGATGAGGAGCGTAGAAGGGCTCGTGGATCCGGATCTCGCCGCGGCTCCCGACGATGACGGCGTCGTTTCCGAGGCGCGCGGTGAGGGACGCCCCGAGCGACGCGAGCGCGCCCGACGAATAGCGGAGCACGACGGCGTCCTGCTCGTCCACGCCGGTGCTACCGATGAACGCCTGTCCCGTCGCCTCCGCCGGTTCCCCGAGCAGGTAGTGCGCGAGGGAGATGGGGTAGACGCCGCGGTCGAGCAGCGCGCCGCCACCGGCGGCGAGGTCGAAGAACCGCGAGGACCCCACCGGGGAGAGCGGGTATCCGAACTCCGCGCGGAGCATGCGGACGGCGCCGATCTCTCCCCCCTGGATCATGGACCGCACGGTCCGGATCAGCGGGTGAAAGCGCATCCACATCGCCTCCATGCAAAAACGTCGGGACGCGCGCGCGGCATCGACGATGCGCCTCCCCTGCGCCTCGTTCAGCGCGAACGGCTTCTCGCACAGGACGGCCTTGTCCGCCTGGAGACAGGCGACCGCGTGCTCGCGGTGGAGCACGTGCGGCGTCGCGACGTAGACGACGTCTATCTCTTCGTCCCGGAGGAACTTCTCGAGCGTGTCGTGAAACCGAGTCACGCCGAACTCGTCTCGGAAAGCGCGCGCCCGTTCGGGCCGACGCGAAGTGACGGCCGCGAGGACCGCGCCCGGTAGCAACTTCAGGTCCCGGGCGAAGCTCTGCGCGACGGCTCCTGTGCCGAGGATGCCCCAGCGCGTGATGGGAAGGCGTTGATCTCTTTCGGTCACTCGGGTCGTCTCCGGGTGTGGGGTCCTTCGAGCCGGCGCGGAGTCATCTCGCACCGGCGCCGGGCAGGCACTGACTTCGATCGAACGTGGACTTCACCTGGTACGTCGAGCCGTTCTCCCGCGCTTCATGGATGGCGATGACCAGCTCGTTCGTGTGGAGGCAGTACCGCTCGGAGAGGGGCGTCGGCCGGCCGTCCCGGATGGCGGACGCGAGCTCCGCGACGCCCCGCGCGAAGTCCATCTGCTGCGAGCCGCGGTACTTGTACTTGCCGGAGCCCTTGCCCTCGACGAGCGGGTACACCTTCCACGGCGACCAGATCGTCTTCCGGCGGATCGTGACGGGCCGCCGGATCTTCACGGGCGAACGATAAAACCAGCTGTCCTTGATGGCGAGCACGCCCTTGTCTCCGACGATCCGCATCGTGTGATCGTGGGGTGCGACGATGCTGCAGGTGAGGCGAGCGACGACTCCGGACGAGAACGTGATGCACGCGACGGAGAAATCGGGGGAAATGACGTCGAGCGGCTCGTCCGTCTCCTTGTCCGGGATCAGCGCGGAGGAAAACGCCGTGACGGACTTCGCGGGTCCGAAGAACGCCGGAAACCAGGAGAGGTAGTACCCGGCGTGCTCGAACGTGCATCCCACCTCGAACTCGTCCTTCGCGGGCCAGGGGATCCCCGAGACGCTCACCCACTTCCGGTAGGCCATCCGGTGGACCATGCCGTCGTCCATCTCGGCGTAGACGACGCGGGGCACGCCGACCCGGTGCTCGCGGAGCGCGCGCCAGACCGTCTGCGCCGTCTCGCCGAGGAGGCTGCACGGAGCGGAAGACATGCGGAGCCGCTTCGCCTCCGCGAGCTCGACGAGCCTGGTCGCCTCGTCGAACTTCATCGCGAAGGGCTTCTCGCTGTAGACGTGCTTGCCTGCCTCGAGGCACGCCCGGCTCACCTCGTAGTGACTTCCGGGGTTCGTGAGGTTCAGCACCATCTGGACGCGATCGTCCGAGAGGAGATCCTCGAACGTCTCGTACTTCGGGACCGAGTGGTAGCGCGAGAGGTGCTCGGCGCGCGCCGCGTCCCGATCGTACACCCCGACGATCCGGAGCTCGGGGTACGCGGCGAGCGTGACCATGTAGTAGTCCGCGACGAACCCGCAGCCGACGATGGCGATGTTCATGAGCCGTCTCGCCCCGCTCCTACGCTTGCCCCGAAACCACTGCAATCCCCGGGAGGGCAAGGGAGGGCCGGCGCGCCGTGGCGGCGCGCATCGGACCCGACTAACCTGACCGCGTGTCCGATCCCGTCTTTTTCGTCACCGGAGGCGCAGGCTTCATCGGGGCGAACCTCGTTCATCACCTGCTCGCGGTCCGGCCGAACGCGCGCGTCGTCGTGTACGACAAACTGACGTACGCGGGAAACCTGGATAGCCTCGAGCCCGCGACGAAAAATCCTCGCTACGAGCTCGTCCAGGGGGACATCGCGGACCGGGAGCTCGTCCGGGCGACGTTCGAGCGCGTGAGGCCGACGCACGTCATGAACCTCGCCGCGGAATCGCACGTGGACCGCTCGATCGACGGACCGGGCGTCTTCATGCAGACGAACGTGATGGGGACGTTCGAGCTCCTCCAGGCGACGCTCGGCTACGTCCGGGCTCACGAGACCGAGACGAGAGGTTTCCGGTTCCTCCACGTGTCGACGGACGAGGTCTTCGGCTCGCTCGGCCCGACGGGGCTCTTCACCGAGGAGAGCCAGTACCAGCCGAACTCCCCCTATTCCGCCTCCAAGGCGGGGGCCGATCACATCGTGCGCGCCTACCACCACACGTACGGCCTTCCGGTCGTGACGACGAACTGCTCGAACAACTACGGGCCGTACCAGTTCCCGGAGAAGCTCATCCCCCTCGTGACGCTCAACGCGCTCGAGGGAAAGCCGCTCCCCGTCTACGGGGACGGCGCGAACGTCCGCGACTGGCTCTGGGTGCTGGACCACTGCGCCGCGCTCCTCGTCGCGGTCGAGCGGGGCAAGCCCGGAGAGACGTACAACGTCGGAGGCCGCTCCGAGCGCAGGAACATCGACGTCGTGAAGACGATCTGCGCCGTCCTCGACGAGCTTCGCCCGAAGGCGACGAAGTACGCCGAGCAGATCACGTTCGTGAAGGACCGCCCGGGGCACGATCGTCGCTACGCGATCGACGCCTCCAAGATCGAACGCGAGCTCGGCTTCCGGCCCACCATGACGTTCGAGGCCGGAATCCGGAAGACGGTCGAGTGGTATCTCGAGAACCGAACCTGGGCGGACCGCGTCACCGCGGGAACCTACCGCCGCGAGCGCCTGGGCCACGGAACATGAGCCCGCGCCGGACCCTCTATCCGCCCGTCGAGGCGTACCGGAAGGAGATGCTCCGCGTCTCGCCGCTCCACACGCTCTACTTCGAGGAGAGCGGGAACCCGAACGGAAAGCCCGTCGTGTTCCTCCACGGCGGCCCCGGGGGCGGGACGGACGAGAAGCAACGGCGCTTCTTCGACCCCGCGAAGTACCGGATCGTGCTCTTCGATCAGCGCGGGTGCGGGCGCAGCACGCCGCACGCCTCGCTCGAGGAGAACACGACGTGGCACCTCGTCCAGGACATCGAGGCCCTCCGCACGCACCTCGGCATCGACCGGTGGCAAGTGTTCGGCGGCTCCTGGGGCTCCACGCTCGCGCTCGCGTACGCGGAGCGGCACCCGGACAGCGTCACGGAGCTCGTGCTCCGCGGCATCTTCCTCCTCCGAGAATCCGAGCTCAGATGGTTCTATCAGTGGGGGACGAGCGAGCTCTTTCCGGACGCCTGGGAGAAGTACCTCGAGCCCATCCCTCAGGCGGAACGCGGGGATCTGATGCGCGCCTACCACGCGCGGCTCACGAGCCACGACGCCGCCGTGCGAGCCGCGGCCGCCAGGGCCTGGAGCACCTGGGAGGCCGCGACGAGCTACCTCCACCTGAACGCGGACTACGTGGCGCGCGCCGGCGAAGACGAGTTCGCGCTCGCGTTCGCCCGCATCGAGAGCCACTACTTCGTGAACAAAGGGTTCTTCGATCGGGAGACGCAGCTCCTCGACGACGTCCCGCGGATCCGACACGTCCCGACGGTCATCGTGCAGGGGCGCTACGACGTCGTGTGCCCGATGGTGAGCGCCTGGGAGCTCAAGAAGGCGTTCCCGGAGGCGGACCTTCGCATCGTGCCGGACGCCGGCCACTCCGCCTTCGAGCCGGGGAACGTGCACGAGCTCGTGTCGGCGACGGATCGGTTCGCGGGGTGACGTGACGGGACGGTACGACCTCGCCGTCCTCGGCCTCGGCGGTTTCGGAAGCGCGATCCTAGCGCACGCGGCGGCGCGCGGGCTCCGCGCGGTCGGAATCGAACGCCACGTCCTCGGCCACGAGCTCGCGTCGTCCTCGAGCTCGAGCCGTGGGTTTCGGAAGGCGTATTTCTCCCACCCGAGCTACGTCGCGCTCGCCCACCAGGCCGAGCGCCACTGGAGAGCGCTCGAAACGGAGGTCGGCGAGCCCCTCTACGAGCCCTGCGGCGCCCTCTTCGTCGGGCCCGCCGATCACCCGGGGGTCCTGGGCGTCACGGAGAGTGCGCGGACGCACGGCCTTCCGCACGAGGTCCTCTCGGCGGCGGAGCTCGCGACGCGATATCCGGCGCTCCGTCCCGCGGCGGGGAGCGTCGGCGTGCTCGAGCTCGACGCGGGCGTCCTCCACGCGGACCGCTGCAACGCCGCGCACGTCGCGCGCGCCCGGGCCGCCGGTGCCGAGATCCGCGAGCGAGAAGCGGCGCTGGACGTTCGCGTCGACGGCGACGGCGTCACGGTGGTCACGGCGCAGGGAGAGATCCACGCGAGCCACGTCGTCCTGGCGACGGGGGCGTGGCTCTCCGAGCTCCCGACCTCGCTCCTTTCCGGGCTTTCGCTGCCGTTTCGAATCGAGCGCCAGGTCGAGCTCTGGTTCACGCCGGACGGATCCGGCTTCGACTCGACGGAGCTCCCGCTCTTCCACTTCGGAACGACGGATCGCGCCCGGACGTACTACGGAATCCCGCGGCTCGGTGGCGGCCCGTTGAAGGCGGTCCGTCACTACGGAGGCCGGACCGTCGCGCCCGACGACGCGCGCTCCGTGTCCGCGGAAGACGAAGCGGACGTGCGCGGGTTCCTTCGCGAGTTCCTCCCGAGGGCCGACGGACCGCGCCACTCCGCGAAGGTGTGTCTGAACGTGAACACGCCCGACATGCATCTCGTGCTCGGACGGCATCCCCGTGAGCCCCGCGTGCTCCTCGCGGGCGGTTGCTCGGGGCACGGCTACAAGTTCTCGCCGGTCGTCGGCGAGGCCGTCGTGGATCTCGTGACCCGGGGCGCGACGGACCTTCCCATCTCGGCGTTCGACCCCGGCAGGTTCCGGACGACCGCCTGAGACGCGGGTTCAGGTCATCCTGCCGCGATCGCCCGGCATGACGGTGCCGCAGCGCGCGCACGTGCGAAGTCGCTCGTCGGCGAGGAAGGCCGTGACGAACGTGGTGAGCTGCGACTTCAGCTCCTCGAACAGGTAGTCGACGCGGTGGAGCTGGTTCCCGCAGTTCTCGCAGTACCAGACGATGGCGTCCTTCGCGCCGGCGGGCCGCGCCTGGTGAACGACGAGACCGATGCCCCGATCTCCACGACGGTTCAGGTGAGGCACGCCCGCGGGAAGGAGGAACATCTCTCCTTCCTTCACGGTGTAGTCGACGAACCGTCCGTCCTCGAGGACTCGGCAGAACATCTCTCCGACGAACTGGTAGAAGAACTCCGGCGACGAGTTGACGTGGAAGTCGCTCCGCTCCGGCGCCGTCGGTCCGTCGAAGAGCATGACGAGGAAGCCGTCGTTCCAGACGCGCTCGTGGCTCATGAGCGCGCGCGGGAGGAGCGCTCGGTGCTCCTCGACCCACGCCCGGGCGTCCAGGATTCCGGGAGCCTTCACCCACCGCTCCGCGCCGGGACGATCGGGACCACCGCGGTCTGCAGGCCGCTCTCCCGCCGCGTGTAGAAGTAGTGGACGACGGAATTCAGCGTGTACGTGCCGTGAAAGCGCTCGATCGCGCCGGACAGCTCGCCGAGGTGCCACGAGCAGTGCACGCCGAGCGCCTGCCAGATGGCGCCCCAGGTCGGGAGCGTCTCGGGCACCTGCCTCGGAGTCGCGACGTCCCAGAGCCCGACGTCGAACACGTCCAGGAGCTGGAGCGCGCGGACCTGGGACTGTCTGAAGAGAAGGAGGAGCTCCGCTTTCGGGTAGACGGCGCGATCCACGGCGTCGGCCTTGGTCCCGCTCTTCCTTCCGATGTCGAGGCTGTTGAACACGTCGTGCATCGGTCTCGGAAGCTCCGTCTGACCCGTCATCCACGACGCGAAGAGATCCGTCACGCAAGCGAGGTGACCGACCGTCCACGCGGGCGAGATTCCGTTCAATCCGCCGGCGAAGAACTCCTCGTCCGAGAGCGGCTCCAGCGCGAGCAGGAGCGTATTTCCCGCCTGGATCATCTGCCGGCGGACGACGACCTTCGCGAGGTCGTCTCCGGCCGTCTCGGCGGCCCGTTCGGTCGAATGCAGCTGACGCATGCGTTCTCCCCTTCTCCTGTGCGCCGCAATCGAGCGTGCGCGCACAAGATTGCAGGGTAACACGCGGCAGCGCGCTCCTCCGGACCGCCAGTCGATCCATCTCGCGCGAGGCGCCGAAGTCCCGTCGGCGTCCCGGGCGAGTACCGAATCCGGCACTCGTGCAGGTAGGTGTTCAGCGAGTCACCGCGCCCGATCGCGGTGCGAGCCGCACGCACACGACGGTACCTCGCGCCGATCAGTAGCGGACCCGGTCCGCCTTCGACGTCCACTCGTCGAAGAGCCGCTCCGCGCCGGAAACGCTCACCTGGGCGAGCGGCGTCCTTCGTTCGGAGATGGGGCGCGCGAGCTCGTCGTAGAAGAACGAATCGTCGAACCCCGCGCGCGACGCGACCGCGCGATCATTCGCGAACACGATGCGATCCAAGCGCGACCAGTACGCGGCCGCGAGGCACATCGGGCACGGCTCCGAGCTCGCGTAGAGCGTCGCGCCCTGGAGCGAGAACCGGCCGACCTTCGCGCAGGCGTTCCGGATCGCGACGACCTCCGCGTGCGCCGTCGGGTCGTTCGTCGCGACGACGCGATTCTCGCCCTCGCCGAGCACGGCGTCCCGTTGCACCACGACGGCGCCGAATGGCCCGCCCTGTCCACGCTCCATGCCGGAGCGGGCGAGCTCGATCGCGCGGAGGAGATACGCCCGGTCGTCGATGTCGCGACCGTACCACGACACCCCACTCGACGCCCCGAACCTCGACCACTATCCTGCGGGCGAATGCGATTCGTGCGTGAGATCGCCAGGGACACCGTCTCCCTCGCGAAGCAGCTCTACGGCCCCGACGTCGGGCCGAAGGAAATCGCGAAGACGCTCGCCCACGACGGCACGCAGACGCTCGCCCTCTTCCGCCTCCGGAAGGCCGCGGCGAGGAATCACGTCCCGCTCGTCGGCGGCGTGCTCCGCCGCCTCCAGACGATGCTCTACGGCGTGCACATCGAACCAGAAGTCGAGCTCGGCGAGGGCGTCATGTTCGCGCACACCGTGGGAGTCGTGATCGGCGGGAACACCCGCGTCGGGGATCGCGTCATGTTCCTCGGAGACAACACCATCGGCTCCTCCGATCGAACGGATTTCCCCACCATCGGCGACGACGTCGTCATCGGCGCGGGCGCCCGCGTGATCGGGAGCATCAACGTCGGTTGCGGCGCGTCCATCGGCGCGAACGCCGTCGTCGTGAAGGACGTCCCGGACGGAGAGACGGCGACGGGCGTTCCGGCGGTCGCACGACCGAAACGGTGAGCGGGACCCTCACCTTTCGAAGAAGACCTTCCGGACCTTCTTCACGTCCGTCCCGCTCTTGCCGTTGATCATGCAGAGGATCTTCTCCTCCGGCATCTCGTCGCGGAAGGCGCGGAGCTCGTCGAGCTCGAGCGGGCGTTCGAGCCAGTGGCTGTGGCAGAGGTCCGCGACCGGGTAGTGCCCGGCGCGGTCGAACCCTTCCACCTTCTCGACGTAGAGGCCGTAGAGGACGAACTCCGAGAACGTGAGGAGGCTCCCGACGTCGGAGATCCAGCCGCCGGTGCCGCGGCCGCGCGAGAGGCGGCGATCCAGACGGCGGAGGACGTCCCCACGCCAGAAGACGGGATGCCCGACGTAGCCCGTGTCGAACGGTTTCTCGGGCCGCGGGAGGCCGAGCAGGCGGCTCGCCTGGCCGTGCCACTCCTGGTTCTTCTCGTGCGTCTCGTAGTACGGCTTCTGCTCGCGGTAGAGCGGCACCTTTCCGTCACGGAGGTGCGTGGCGGGGTCGAACGGCTTCGCGAAGAAGTTGTCCGAGTCCGTCATCACGAACACGTCCGCGAGGACGGCGCGCGCGATGGAGAGCTTCACGACCTGCTGCCACATCCAGCCGCGGATGGGCAGCGTGTTCCACGAGAAGCGATACTTCCTGACGAAGGGCAGCGTGAAGAACCGCTTCGGGACGATGTCTTCCTGGAGGATGATCTCCGTGCCCGGCTTCCGGAGGCTCGAGAAGAGCTTTTCGTCCCGCGCGTCCACGATGATGTAGTGGTGGACGGACGGGGGGACCCAGCGCTGGATCGACTCGTTCAAGAGAACGCACCGCTCGTAGTCGAGGACGTACGAGGGGGTGACGATCGCGAAGGTCATGAGCCGGCCGGCGGAGGAGTCTCGCTTCGCGGCTGATACCACGGGCGCCCACGGGAGACCGACGAAATCCGCGAACGCGGCTCACGCAGGTGCGACGAGCGCGGTCGCGAGTTTCGGCACGTGGTCGGACGCGGCGCCGCGAAGAAACGTTCCGCCGACGCGGAGCGCGAGCTCCGAGAAAGGCGTGGGTTCCGGATCGACGACGACGAAGGGGATCCGCCGTCGCGCGGCGACGCCGCAGATCTGGTTCGGCAAGTTCGTCTGCCCGCTCGTCCCGACGACCACCAGCATGGACGCTCGATCAATCGCGGCGAGGGAGCTCGTGAAGCGAAACCGCGGCTCGTCGTAGGATTCGTCGAACCAGAGCACGTGCGGCCTGGAAGGCGCGCCGCACCGCTCGCACACGAGGAGCGCCTTCTCCGCGGCGCTCGGCGAGCGGCCTTTCTCCCAGAAGTCGAACGACGACGGGATGGGGGCGAGCGCAGCGGTGCACTCCAGCGAGCAGCGCATGAAGTCGATGTTGCCGTGGATCTGGTACGTGCGTTCCGGCGTGTTTCCCGCGCGGAGATGGAGACCGTCCACGTTCTGCGTCACGAGGAGGAAGTCGCCGCCGAGCGCTCGTTCGAGCTCGGCGAGGGCGAGGTGCGCGGCGTTCGGCCGTGCGGCGCGGCACGCGGCTCTCCGGTACAGGTACCAGCCCCAGACGTCGTCCGGCGCGGCGACGAACGCCTCGTGCGTCGCGAGCTCCATGGGCCGGTAGTTCCGGGACCCGACCTTCCAGTAGCCCTCCGCGCCGCGGAACGTGGGGATGCCGCTCTCCGCGGAGATCCCCGCGCCGGTCAGGACGAGCAAGAGCCCGTCGCCGCGCTTCCACCCCGGGATGCTGGACGCCGCGACCATGCCGGGCTCCTCAGAGGTAGGTCCCGGAGAGGATGGCGCTCGCGAGCGAGAAGTAGATGACGAGGCCGGTGACGTCCACGAGCGTCGCGACGAACGGCGCGGAGGCGCTCGCCGGATCGAACCCGAGCCTCTTCAGGATGAACGGCAGGAGCGATCCCACGACGGTGCCGAACATCACCACGCCGATGAGGCTCCCGCCCACGGTGAGCGCCACGAGGAGGTAGTGGTCGCCGTACGCGGGCGATATGGCCTGCCAGATGACGATGCGGCAGAACCCGATCGCCCCGAGGACGCACCCGAGGATGAGCCCCGCGAGGAGCTCACGCCGGACGACTCGCCACCAGTCGCGGAGACGGACCTCCCCGAGGGCGAGCGCGCGGATGACGAGCGTCGTCGCCTGGGAGCCGGAGTTGCCGCCGCTCGAGATGATGAGCGGGACGAAGAGAGCGAGGATCACGGCCCGGGCGATCTCGTCCTCGTAGTGGGACATGGCGCTCGCCGTCAGCATCTCCCCGAGGAAGAGCGCGGCGAGCCAGCCGGCGCGCTTCTTCACCATCGCGCTCATGGCGACGGTGAGATAGGGCGCGTCCAGGGCCTCCATACCGCCGATCTTCTGGATGTCTTCGGTCGCCTCTTCCTGCACGACGTCGACGATGTCGTCGACGGTGACGATGCCCTGGATGCGATTGTCCGCGTCCACGACGGGGATCGCGACGAGGTCGTTCTCCTGGAACACCCGGCTCACGGACTCCTGGTCCTGGTCGGCGCGCACCTTCAGCACCTCGGGGTGCATGACGTCCCGCACCCGGGTGTTCGGCTGGGACGCGAAGAGCTCCCGGAAGGAGACGACGCCGAGCAGGTGCTGCTGCTCGTCCAGCACGTACACGTAGTAGAGCGTCTCGAGCTGGCCGCGCGCCTGCTTCCGCAGATACCCGATCGCTTCGTCCACCGTCATGTCCGGGCGGACACGGGCGAAGCGCGTGCTCATGAGACCGCCGGCAGCGTCCTCCGCGTAGGCGAGGAGCGCGCTCACCTCCTTGCGCGTCGGCTCGTCCAGGAGCCCGAGCAGGTTCGTGCGCTCCTCCGACGGCGATTCCTGGATCAAGTCGGCGGCGTCGTCGGGCGCGAGGAGCCGCATCCACGACCGGCGCTTGTTCGCGGGCAGAGAGAAGAGGAGCTTGGACTGCGCGAGCGACGGAAGCCCGATGAAGAACTCTTCCTGGTCCTCGAACGAGAGCATGCCGAAGCCGCGGACGCGGTCTTCTGCCGCGAGGACCGCCCAGGCATCACGGAGGTCCTCCAGAGACAGCGCGTCGCTCTGTTCGGCTTCCGTGGTCATCCCTCGTTATCCGATCGGGTGACGAACTAGCATGGTCCGGCGCGCCTGGGCTCGTCGTTCTGCCGGGCCACCATCTGAAGGCACCGGAAGGGGCGACTCTCCGGAAATCAGGGGGCGAGCCATTCCGAGTGGACCGGCCCCGCGCCGACGCCGTCGTTCCGCTCGTAGGTGTGGGCTCCGAAGGCGTCGCGCTGCGCCTGGGTCAGGTTCTGGGGGAGCTCCGCGGCGCGATAGCTGTCGTAGTAGGCGAGGCTCGCGGACATCGCCGGGATGGGAACCCCCGACGCCGCGGCGAGGCCCACGACCCGGCGGAGCGCCGGGTCCGCCTGCGCCATTTCGCCCCGGACTGCCTCGTCCAGGAGGAGATTCGCGAGGTCCTGCTTCTTCTCGTAAGCCCGGTAGATCGTGTCGAGGAACCGCGCCCGGATGATGCAGCCGCCCTTCCAGATCCGCGCCATCTCGGAGAGCGTCACGTTCCAGCCGTTCTTTTCCGACGCCTTCCGGACGAGCGCCATACCCTGCGCGTAAGCGCAGATCTTCGCAGCGTAGAGCGCGTCGTGGACGGCCGAGACGAGCGCCTCCCTGGGTTCCCGGGCGCGCTCCGTGGACGGACCCCGGAGGACGCCGCTCGCCTTCACCCGCTCGTCCTTCATGCTGGAGAGGACGCGGGCGTCGATGGCCGCCGCGATCGACGGGATCGGCACGGCGAGGTCGAGGGCAACCTGGGCGGTCCACTTGCCGGTCCCCTTCTGGCCGGCCTTGTCGAGGACCTTGTCCACGAGATACCCGCCCATCTCCGGGTCCTTCACCCGGAAGATCTTCCCGGTGATCTCGATGAGGAAGGACTCGAGGGGACCCTGGTTCCAGCGGGAGAACACGTCCCCGATTTCGTTCGGCGCGAGGCCTCCGACGTCCCGGAGCAGGTGGTATGCCTCGGCGATGCACTGCATGTCGGCGTACTCGATGCCGTTGTGCACCATCTTCACGAAATGCCCCGCGCCGTCGGGCCCGACGTGAGTCACGCACGCGCCCGAGTCCGTCCGCGCCGCGATCGCTTCGAGGATCGGCCGGATGCGCTCGTAAGCCTTCGCGTCCCCGCCGGGCATGAGAGACGGGCCGTGGCGCGCGCCCTCCTCGCCGCCCGAGACGCCGACGCCGAAGAAGAAGAGACCGGCGGCGGCGAGCTCCCGCTCGCGACGGCGCGTGTCCTCGTACCAGGAGTTTCCGCCGTCGATGACGATGTCTCCGGGCTCGAGCAGAGGGCGAAGGTCGGCGAGGACGGCGTCCACGGGGGCGCCCGCCGCGATCATCATCAAGATCCGACGCGGGCGCTCCAGCGAGCGAACGAACGTCGGAAGGTCCGGCGTCGGGGTCAACTTCGTCCCCTTCACGGCGTCCGCCATCATGTCCGCCTCGCGGTTCCAGACGGCGACGGAGTAGCCGTGATCGGAGATGTTGTACGCGAGGTTCCGGCCCATGACGGCCATGCCGACGACGCCGATCTGTGACTCTTTCATCTGCGCTCCTCCATCGGAGAAAACCGAGCCGAGGCGGGCAGCCGAGCTCCCGCGTCCGTGTCGAAGAACCAGTGATACCGGCCGCCCCCTGCTCGCACGCGCGAGACGGGCAGGAGGGGCGAATCCGTCTCGAGCTCGGCGTACGCTTCCGCGAGGCGCTCGGCCTTTCCACTCCCCGTGACGAGGAGCGCGACGACGCGCGCGGCGTTGAGCACCGAGAACCCGAGCGTCACCCGAGCCGTCGGAGCGACCGGGCCCGTCGATGGGACGACCGAATCCGGCGAATCGAGCTCCGGGCGACGAGGGAACAGCGACGCGACGTGCCCGTCGTCGCCCATGCCGAGGAGCACGACGTCGAGGGGCGCGTCTCCGACGACGGCGGCGTAGCGAGCCGTCGCTTCCGCCGCGGAGAGCTCGCCGGAAATTCGATGGACGTTCTCGGCGGGGATCGGCACGCGATCGAGGAGCGCGACGCGCGCCATCCGGAAGTTGCTCGACGGATCGTCCGGCGGCACGAGCCGCTCGTCGCCGAAGAAGACCTCGACCCGGGGCCACGGGACGAGGCCGGCGAGATCCGGCGCGGCGAGACGCTCGTAGGCGGCCTTCGGCGTGCTGCCGCCGGCGAGCGCGATGCGGGCCCTCCCCCGCGCGCGCACGGCCCCTCCGAGCTCCTCGGCGAGGAAGCGCGCGACGGCCTCGCACGCGGCCGCGGCGGTCGCTTCGCGATGGAGCACCGGGGTCGTCATTCCGGCGTCCAGAGTCCCTTCCCCGACGCGGTCAGCCGATCGGCCTCGGGCGGCCCGGACGTCCCGGCGACGTACGGCACGACGGGCGGGGGATGCTCGAGGAGCGGCGTGTAGATGCGCCAGGACTCGAGCACCTCGTCCGCGTGGACGAAGAGCGTCTGATCGCCGTGCCACACGTCGGAGAGGAGCGTCTCGTACGCCTCCGGCATCTCCGCGAACGCCTGGTTGTACTTGAAGGAGAGCGGCACCCGCTGGAGCCGGAACGGCTGCCCCGGGATCTTCACGTCGAAGTGGAGCGAGAACCCCTCGTCCGGCTGAACGGTGATGACGAGGACGTCGGGGGTGTCGAGGCCCGAGACGACGTTGCGGAACAGGCTCACGGGGACGTCGCGGAAGTGGACGACGATCTGCGTCGACCGCGATTTCATCCGCTTTCCGGAGCGGAGGTAGAAGGGCACGCCTTGCCATCGCCAGGTGTCCACCGCGAGGCGCATCGCGACGAGCGTCTCCGTCTCGGAGCCCGCCGGGACGCCTTCTTCGTCGAGGTATCCCGGGACGTCGATGCCGTTCACCTTGCCCGCGACGTATCGACCGCGCACGACGTCCTCGCAATCGATCGGCGCGATCGACCGCAGCACCTTGATCTTCTCGTAGCGGATCGCCTGCGCCTCGAACGCGGACGGGACCTCCATCGCGACCAGCGTGAGGAGCTGCGTGATGTGGTTCTGCACCATGTCCCGGAGCGCGCCGGACTTGTCGTAGTAGCCGGCGCGAGAGCCGACTCCGAGCTCCTCCGCCACGGTGATCTCGACGGCGCGAACGCGCTCCCGGTTCCAGAGCGACTCGAAGATCGAATTCGCGAACCGGAACACGAGGAGGTTCTGGACGGTCTCCTTCCCGAGGTAATGATCGATCCGATAGATCTGCGTTTCCTGGAAGTACCGGTGGAGCTCGTCGTTCAGCGTCTCCGCGGACGCGAGATCGCGCCCGAAGGGCTTCTCCACGATGACCCGCGTGAACCCCCGGCTCGACGTGAGCCCCGCCGCCGACAGGCAGGCCGACGTCTGCGTGACGGCGTCCGGCGGAACGGCGAGGTAGTAGACGCGGTTCTGCGGGAGACCATGGATCTCTTCGATCGCCGTGAGGCGCGCGGCGAGCGAGTGGTACCCGTCGTCACCGTTCCGACCGAGCGAATGCGCGTGGAGCCGATGACAGAATCGCTCGACGACGTTCGGCGGGCGACCGGCCTGGACGAGCGCGTCGGCGGCGATCCGACGGAACGCGTCGTCGCCGATGGGCTCACGGGAGAGGCCGACGACGTGAACCCTATCGAGATCGCCGCGCTCGAACAGCCGCGCGAGCGCGGGAAGAAGTTTCCGTCGTGACAGGTCCCCCGCGCCGCCGAAAATGACGAACGTCCCCGGCTCGGCCTTCTTCTCGTTCATCGTCGCTCCAAAGAGCGACGATGCCCCGTCTCCTCCGGGAGCGCCATGGCTCCCGGCGCTCGGCTAAAAAACGCCAGGATCGGAGCGGCGGGGCACGTTGGTACCGCCGACGTTCATCTGCCCCCTGCAGCCCTACGGACAGGTGCCGCAGGTGCTGCCGAGCAGGTCCTGGGTGACGATCTGGACGCAGAAGTCGTCCCAGACGGCCGAGCAGCATTCGGGACTCTTGCCACACACGCACGTCTGCACCGTCTTGTCCGTGCAGCCTGGGCCGGCGCTCGCCGTGCAGCAGTCGTTCGTGGCGCACGCGGTGCCGCAGCCGAGTCCGCTGACGAGCCCGACGCAGACGTCATTCCATTTCTCCGAGCAGCATCGAGGATCTTGCTTGCAGACGCAGTCCTGGATGGTCTTGTCGCTGCAGCCCTTCGCGTCGCTCGCGACGCAGCAGGTCCCACCGGCATTGACGTCGCCGCCGTCGCCGGTCGTCGCGCCCGTACCGCCGTCGGGCGTGCTCTGGGCGCCGCCGGTGCCGGCGCCGCCGTTCGAGCCGCCGCCGCTCGAGCCGCCGCCGTTCGCTCCACCGGACGTGCCCGCTCCGGAAGCGCCGCCGTTCGCCGTTCCGCCGCCCGCGGCTCCGCCGGATCCGCTTCCGCTCGACCCGCCCTGATTCCCACCGCCGCCCGTCTGGGACACTCCCCCGGGGGTGCCGCCGCTGTCGCTCGAGCCGCAGGCGGCGAGAAAGAGAGAAGCGAGGAGGGTGATCTTCGGGGCGAGGGACATGAAAACCTCTCTGGGAATTCTCGGGGGGATAAAAGGCGAGCAGCGGCTCCACGCGGAGCCGCTGCCCGGGGTCAGACCGAACGCAGGTAGTTCGAGTGTCTCACTTCGTGAGGCACGCGGCAGCCTGGTTCGCGCACTCGAGGGGGTTGCCGAGGTTCAGCAGGCAGTCCGCCGCGGCGGTCGAGCAATCCACCGTCTTGGTGGGGGTGGGGAGCTGGATGACCGGCGGAAGGAGCGCGTTCACGTCGTTCACCGTCGTGTCGGCGAGGCTGGTCACGCCCTTCACGCAGGTCGTGAGCGTGCCCTTGCAGGCGCTGATGTCCGCGGACGTCACGGCCGTCGCGAGGCAGGTCGTCGCCTTGTCCTGGCAGGACGAGAGCGTGGACGCGATCACCGAGGGCGTCGGGATGGGGAGCGGGGCCACGACCTTGTCGACGAGCGAGACGGCCGCGCCGGCGCACTTCTCGAAGTTCGTCTGGCACGCGGTCACGTCGGCCGTCTTCACGACCTTGCCGAGGCAGGCGTCCGCCTGCGTCGTGCAGGTGGCGAGGGCATCGAGCGCGCCGCTGGTCGCGTCCGTCGCGCCACTGATGACGCCGGTCGCCACGTCGACGGCCTTGTCGATCGCGTCCTGGGCCGCGTCGACCGCGCCCTTGACCGCGTCGCTCGCCGTGGACGTCACGTCGGCGGCGCACGTCTCGTAGACGCCGCGGCAGGCCTTGATGTCCGTCACCGTGAGAGCGCCCGTGAGGCAGGCGTTCGCCTTGTCGCGGCAGTTCTTCAGGAGGTTGCCCTGACCGATGAGATCTGCAGCCGCCTGGGTGGTGCAGGCCTGGAACTTCGTCGTGCACGTCGCGAGGTCCGTGAAGGACTTCGCTGCCTTCACGCAGTCACCGACCTGCTTCTGACAGTCGAACACGGTGATGGCCTGGTCCGACGAGGTTCCCACTTCCGTCTGCTCCGGGCTGGAGCCGCCGGTGTTCGCAGAGCACCCTGCGAGAGCGAGAGTTGCGAGGACGCCGAGGATGCTGTGCATTGCTTTCATGGGATGACTCCTGATGCGAGCTCTGTGCCGCGTTCGATTGGTCGAGAAGTTCGTCGTCCGCGAGTGAATCGGTGTGCGGAGCGACTAGCCCGTTAATGTCGGCGCTCCGTGGATCCGTCACGCGAACGCGCTTTTTTTCTGCTGTGTATCGATTGCGCAATCGCGCTTTCACTGTGCAAACTGCGAACAACCGAGCGGCCGAGTACGGACACTGCGCAGAACGCGCCCGCTTCGCGCACGAAACGGAGCGCTGCGCACCCGACGTACACTCACCCGCGCCTCACGTGCCCCTCGCCGCAACCAGCTCCGCGGTCAGGCGACCCACGTCGTCACCCAGCAACCAGGGTCGTCCGCGCGCGACGCGTCGAGCCCCCTCGTCGCAGTACGAGGGGGGGGGTACGCTCCTCCTCGCCCAGTTTGTATACAAACTATTTTGCGGAAGCCGAGGCGAGTGATTGGTCCCGCCGATTCACGTCCCCGCGAGCCCGGCGAGCGCGCGCCCCGACGAATCTCGTCGTTCGTCTTGCAAGGACTTCAGCGAGTCGCGCCGGCGGCCTCGAGCGCGCGACGGACGCGCCGCGAGAAGGGGCTGTCCGGGTGCTTCTCGAGGTAGGGCGCGGCGCGGCGCTTCGCTTCGTCCAGTCTTCCGAGCTGGATCAGGGCCAGGATGAGGATGTGCTGGCGCTCCTCCACGAGCATGCCGTGGGGGAAGTCCCTCTCTCCGGCGCGGGCGAGCTCGAGAGCGCGCGCGGGATCCGAACGGAGCGCGTGCTTCGCTTCGACGAGCGCTTCCATCTCACGGGAGACCCGGTCCGATTCGGCGTTCTGCGACTGGCGGGTGGCCTCGCGCCGTTCCGCTTCGCGAGCCGTGCGCTCCGCGGCGAACGCCTCCGACTCGACGGACGAGGGCGTCGGCGCAGCGGCAATCGGCGCGCTCGGCCGCGCGCGCTCGCTCTCCGCGGGGACCTCCGCGGCCACGGATGGGGACGGAGACTCGGGGAGAGTGATCTCCGCGGCCGCGACTCCGGACGATGACGCGGAAGGTCGACTGAAGGGACGTGGCTCCGCGGACGAGCGAGGGGCGGCCGGAGCCGGCGCCGGCGCGACCGCGACCGGCGCGACCGGCGACGACGGCGTCTCGACGGGTTCGGTTGCGGCCAGCGGCGCGCCGCCCACCGCGGCGGGGACCGCGACGGGCCCGGGGTTCTTCGCGTCGGGAGCGGAGTTCCAGACGATCGCCGCGACGGACGCCGCGAGGATCGAGCCGGAGGCGATCGCGAGCCAGGCCTTGGTGCCGAGGGCGGCGACGCCCTTGGCCGCCGCGGCTCCCCCTGCCGCGGCCGCGACCGGAGCAGCCACCGCCGCGAGATGAGCGGCGAGCCCGCGCTCGAAGTCGTAGGCAGGATCGTCCGTCGCTCCGGCGGCGAGCATCGAGCGGAGCTCGGCGCTCTCACCCGGATCGTCCATCAAGCGTCGGTCGTCGCCGTCGGTGCTCATCGTGTCACCCCGCTCGGAACGGCGGTGGCGGGAGCGTGCTTGGTGTCCTCGGTCTCCACCAGCTCGCGGAAGTACTTCCTTGCCGCGCGGAGCCGCGAGTGCGCGGTATCCGTCGGAATTCCGAGGCCCGCGGCGATCGAAACGACGCTCTCCCCCTGGATCTCCGCCAGGACGAAGACCGCACGCTTGTCGGCGTCGAGCCCGGCCAGCGCTCGATCCAGCCGCTCGACTCGCTCGCGGTGGAGAGCGGCCTGCTCCGGATCGGAGGGTCCGGCGGCGCGCTCGAGCTGCTCTTCATCCGGCTGGACGAAGGAGCGAACCCGGCGCTTTCGACGCTCGGTGTGGACGAGGCGAAACGCGATGCTCGCGAGGTACGTCGTCGGCTTGGCCGGGCCGGGCGTGTAGCCCCCGTTCCGGTGCGCGATGAGAAATACCTCTTGCATGAGATCGTCCAGGTCCGCCCGCGATGCGCCCATCCGGAGGATGAAGCGAGCCACGAAGGGTGCATGACGCCGAAATAGCTCGGCGGAGTCCAGGGGCCCGTCTTCCAAGCGCTCCCGGTCTCCGTCGGGGTTAATGCGGCGCGGCGGCCGTTCCGTCACGGCAGACACCCAGGAAGGGGAATTTCAGCGGTGTCAGAACGAAAACCCGGGTCCGGCCCGTACCAGGGCCTGGACTCTCGGGAATTCCTGCAGAACGGCGGGGTCGCCTTCACGGTTTTGGGCCTGAACGACGTTCCTCCGGAGCGACAGCAAGCCGTCGACGCCCAGGTGGACGAAGAGAGAACGCGCGAGCGTCACATGCAACTCGAATGCCGCGACGGCCCCGAGCCACAACGTGGTTACGGAGTGCGCGTCGGGAACGCCCGACGGCGAGGTCGTGAATGCTCCGGCGACCGGTCCGGCGCAGAGGGCGAGCGCGACGCGGTCGCCCACCGGGATCATGCCGCATCCTTCGAGGCGACCGGCGACCAGCGTCGCATCGTAGCGGAGGGACGGCGCGCTTCCGAGGTGCTGTCCCGCGGCCGTGACGGCGAAGCCGCCGAGACTGGGAACGAACGGCCCCAGGTGGGCGAACCTCGCGGAAAGTCCGCCGCCGAGCGCGACCTTGTCCGGAAAGGACGACCCGAGCGTCCCATACGCGAGGATCTCGGCGGACGGCCAGGAGCTCGTCCCGTGTGCGCGCGCCGGCGCGAGCGCGTCGACCGCGAGCGCGATGGAGAGCGCGACCACGCGCCTCGCCTCGACGCATTCGCGTGGAAGATCGTCGAAGATCCGGCTCGTCGCGGGGGCTCCGGGAACGGTGATCGAAAACCACGGGGCGCCGTCGTCCTCGCCGACCTTGATGCGCACCTCCGCGTCGATCCGATCGCGCTCGAGGAAGTCCTCGATGTCTTCCACGAGCTCGGCCCGCGGGAGGCACGGGTGGATCGTCGCGAGGGTGAGCGCCTCGTCCACGGACTGCTCGTCGCCCTCCGCCAGGCAAGTCGCCGAGTGACACGAGAGGCCGAGCACGAGGCTCGCGCCGCAGATTCGGCGTTGCAGGACGCGCCGTCTACGCCATGATGGGACAGTCATGCGACGGGTTCGTCGCGCCGCGATCACGGGCGCCGTCCTCTCATTCGCCGGCTGCGGCGAAACGGTGCATTCGTTGGGCACGTTACCGGACGAAGGAACTCTCGCCGCGTCCTGTTTTCAACATAACACGGAAGAGAGCCGCGCCGGGTGCGGGGGAACCGACCCCGGGGCCCCTGACGGAGGCTCCTCCGCTTCGCAGAGCGGGAGCGGCGGCGGAGCGGGCGCCGCGAACGGCGGCGAAGCGGGCGCCGCGAACGGCGGCGGAGCGAGCACGGGCGGAGCGACGGACGCGGGGGAAGAGCCGCCGTGTCCGCCGCGACGGTCGGCGATCGATCGGCGCGGCCTGAACCTGCTGCTCCTCGTGGACGCGTCTCCATCCGTCGTGCTGCAACCGGTGTGGACGAGTCTGACCGCGGCGATCAGCCGTTACGTTTCGGATGCGGCGAACGCGGGCATCGGCCTCGGTGTCACGTACTACGGCACGAGCTGCAGCGCGAACGAGTACGCGACGCCCACGGTGCCGATCGCGGATCTCCCGGGCAATGCGGCCGCGATAAACCAGAGCTACCCGCTCCCGATCGGCGGGAAACCCGTCGTCGCGGCGATCCAGGGCGCCTCGACCTACGTCCAGGCCATCGAGAAGGCGCATCCGGAGCGAACCGCTTCCGTCGTGCTCGTGACCGACGGCGTGCTCGATCCCGTGTGCGGCAGCACGCCCAAGACGGCGGCCGCCGAAGCGGCGAGAGCGCTCGCGGCGAGTCCGTCCGTGGCGACGTACGTCGTCGCGCTCGGCGCCGGACCGACGCTCGTCGATCCGGTCGACATCGTGGACCTCGCGCCCCTCGACGACATCGCGAAGGCCGGCGGCACCGGCACCGCCGAGCGCGTGGAGGTGAACCTCTCCACGAACGACGAGCTCACGGGCGCCCTGGAGTCGGTGACGGCGAGAGCACGGCCGTGCTCGTTCCGCGTCCCGCCCGCGTTCGAGGAGGCCCGCGTTTCGATCGAGTGGCGAGACCCGCTCGGAAACGTGTCCGAATGGCCGCACGTCGCGTCGGCGGCCGCCTGCGGCACCGCGGCCGGAGTGTACGGGTCCCAGTCGACCGGCTTCTTGGACCTCTGCCCGACTTCTTGTTCCCTCCTGCGCACGTCGCCGAACGGAACGGCCACGGCGCTCGAGGCCTGCGCGCCTCGCTAGTCCCCGCATCGCGGGCGAACTCCCGGAGCGCGCGCGTCGAAATCTTGTCCGTCCGCCCGGACGTGCCGTACGTGCGTCCGATCGCCCGGCCGCGGACTCGGCTTCGCTTTTGGCCCGTTGTGGCGCGAGCGTGTTAGGACCGAATCCATGTCGCTCGATCTAGGCGAACGCCGCCCCGAGCCGGCCTCACTCGCTCCGACGTGGCCCGATCCGGACCCGTCGGGCGGCGAATCCGACCTGCCCGTCGCGTTCGGTGAACGCCTCGCCGATCGATACGTGATCGAGTCGTTGCTCGGCACGGGCGGGATGGGCGTCGTCGCGCGAGCGCGTCACGTCGAACTCGAGCAGACCGTGGCGATCAAGTTCCTCCGCAAACGGTTCCTCGGCGACCGTACGGTGACGGCGCGGTTCCTCGAGGAAGCGAAGGCGGCGGCCGCGCTCCGGAGCGACCACGCCGTCCGCGTGATGGACGTGGGACAGACGGACGCCGGCGTTCCTTACTACGTCATGGAATACCTGGAGGGCGTCGACCTGGAGACGCTCCTCGTGCAGGAGGGACCGCTCCGTATCGGCAAGGCCATCGACTTCGTTCGTCAGGCGTGCGCGGCGCTCTCCGAAGCGCACGCGCTCGGCATCGTCCACCGCGACGTGAAGCCGGAGAACCTGTTCCTCGCGAGGCACGGGGAGAAATCGACGCTCAAAGTCGTCGACTTCGGGATCGCGAAACGCCTCGATCCGGCGCGCGCCAAGGTGCTGACGGGCCCGCAGGAGAGCATGGGCTCTCCCTGCTACATGTCCCCCGAGCAGATGTGGACGCCGCGCACCGTGGACACGCGGACGGACATCTGGTCTCTCGGCGTCGTCCTCTACCAGCTCCTGACCGGCAACGTCCCCTTCGATGCCGAGAGCGTGTCCGACATCTTCGCGAAGGTCGCGGGCGCGGAGTACGCGCCGGTGTCCACGCTTCGCCCCGACGTCGATCCGTTCCTCGAGGCAATCGTTAAGCGTTGTCTCGAGAAATCTCTCGAGGCCCGGTACCCGTCCGTGCTCGCGCTCTCGCGCGATCTGGACCAGTACGAGGAGACCGTGCTCCGGGCCAAGGCCGACCCTTCGGCCCCGCGCTTCGCGTCTCCCGCGCCGCCCGTGACACGGAGCGAGGCGCCGGTCACGAGCCCCTCCAAGGTGCCGCTCCGCCCCTCGGAGAAGCCGAGCACTCTCGTCGGGTGGCTGGTCGTCGCGGCGTGCGTCCTCATGCTCGTCACGGTCGTGTCCGCCCGGAAGGCGCCCGAAACGACGATGGGCCGCGTCGCGTCGGCGCTCCTCGATCGCGCCCTGCTGGCCACGGGGAGCCTCGCGCCGGAGGGGGGAGACGCCTCCGACCCCCTGCCGTTCCAGACCGAGTCCCGACCCTTCGTCGTCGAACCGGCCGGGATCGTCGCCACCGACGAACCCGGCGCGACGGACCTGCGCGCCGAGCCAGAGCGCGAAGCGACGTCCGACACGTCCGAGCCCGCGGCGCCCGCGCGGACGCTCTCGACGGCGGAGCGGAAGGAACGGGCGTACCGCCGCTACCTCGCGCGCCACGGCTGGCGTCCCATCCGCGAGGTCCTCGAGGAGATGGGCGAGACTCCCGCTCACTGACCGGAGCGCGACAGGGAGTCGATCGTCGCGAGCAAGGCGGCGGGCGTGACCGGCTTTTGGAGGACGAGCACGCCGCTCGTGTCCAGGAAGTTCGTCGTGCGGTCCGTGATGGCGCCGCCCGTCACGACGACGAGCCGCCCCACGAGCTCGGGATGCCGCTCGCCGAGCGCCTGATGCACCGCGACGCCGTCGACGTCGGGCATCGTCAGGTCGCAGACGATCGCGTCGAAATTCGCGTCCTTCTCGAGCACGGCGAGGGCGGCCCGGCCGCCGAGGGCCTTCGTCACGTCGTGAGCGACCGCGAGGCTCCGTTCGAGCGCCGTGAGCACCTGCGGGTCGTCGTCGACGAGGAGCACGCGTCGCTTCGGGCGGTGGACGGGCGGCCGCGTCGACGGGACCGGCGTCGGGCGGTGCCATCGCTCCTCCGCCCGCGGAAGGACGACCTCGAAGCGACTCCCCTTCCCGACCTCGCTCTCGACCTCGATGGTCCCGCCGAAACCGAGGATGATCTCGTTCGAGACGGAGAGCCCGAGACCCGTCCCCTCGCCTGCGACCTTCGTCGAGTAGAAGGGCTCGAAGATCCGCGCGCGCACCCGGGGCGGCATGCCGGCTCCGGTGTCTGCCACGGCGATCACGACGGCGCCCGCGCGTTCCTCCGTGGAGACGGTGACGCGGTTTTCCTCGACGGCGCCCTCGGGGATCGACTGCGCGGCGTTCGTCACGAGGTTGATGACCACCTGCTCGAGCTTCCGCGCATCCGCGTTCACCTTGGAGACGCTCTCGAACCGGGTCTCGAGCCGTGCGCGATGCCGGACGTGGTTCTGGACGACCGCGCACGCCGCCTTGCAGACGGCCACGGGGTCGACGGGCTTCACGTCCTCCGGCTCCTGGCGGGCGAGGGTCCTGAGGTCCCGCACGATGGCGGCGATGCGCTCCATCCCGAGCGTGTTCTCCAGGAGCATCTCGTGCATCTCGCCGGCGAGCGCGCGGATGGCGCCGAGCGCCGCGCGAGGGTCCGGATCGTCCGTCGCGGCACGGAGGGACTCCAGCCGGCGGAGAAGGAGTTCCTGGTTCATCGTGATGAACGTCACGGGATTGTTGATCTCGTGCGCGACGCTGACCGCGAGCCGGCCGATCGCGGCGAGGCGATCGGCATGCGCGAGGCGCTCTGCGAGCTCGCGCGCTCCGTGGCGCGCGAGGGCGTAGCCCACCGCGCGCCGCATGGAGAGCCCCGTCATCGTTCCCTTCTCGACGAAGTCTTCCGCGCCGGCTTCGATGCATCGCCGCGCGAGCGGCTCGTCGTCCTGCCCCGTGAGGACGAGGACGGGCGCCCCGAGCGCGGCGGCACGGATCGCGGCGAGGGCCTCGAGCTCTTCCCCGTCCGGCAGGTGGAGGTCGAGGAGCACCACGTCGAACCCCTCCGATTCGAGGCGTGCGAGCGCCTCGGCGACGGAGGCCGCGGTGCTCACGTCGTACTCGGCAGGCGGCTCGAGGAGCTTCTCCTCGACGCGGGCGGCGTCGACGGGGTTGTCTTCGACGATCAGGATGCGCGGACGCTGCCCCACGGCGCGCCGACGGCGGAGGCCGCTCGAGGCCGGAAGACTCGTCCCGGCCTTCTGCGGGAGCTCGTCGATTCGTCCAGACGTCTTGTTCGGGGATGACACGCGGCGGTGGGTGGTCCGGTCCCCGGTCGCTTCGAACCGCGGCACCACGCCCCTCTTGGCGCATGCTACCTCTCGCGCGACGGCACCGCCATGGCGACCGCGGAGAGAAGGCCCGGGCGGCGGCGGGCAGGCCCTCACCTGACAGGACGAGCAGGGACCGACGAGCCAAAGGGGGCCGGCCGATCGTAGAGTACGCCCCTTCGAACCCGTTCCGAGACATGCGCTCCACTCCTTCGGCCAGCGGTTCCCAGCACGTCGCGCGGTGGTTCTGGTCGGTCGTCGGCGTGTGTTTCGCGGTCTTCTCCCTGAACTTCCGTGAGCTCGGGCTCTCGGACACCGTGCCGGCGACGCTCCTCGCCGCGAGCATCGTCCGGGACTTCGACCTGTCCCTCGACGAGTTCCAGCCGCTCCTCGACGAACCCGCGCAAGACCCGAGGACCACGCTCCGGCGCCAGCTCGACTGGACGCTCGCGACGCGAATCGAGCGCGGGCATCTCCGGAGCTCGTACCCGATCGGCGCGGCGATCCTCGCGGCGCCGGTCTTCGTGATTCCCGCGGCGCTCGGTTCGCTCCATCACCTGGGCGACTACCGCGAGGTCGGCAAGGTCGCCGCGTCGCTCATCGCGGCGCTCTCGGCGGGCTTCGTGTTCCTCTGCCTGCTCCGGTTCGTCGACCGGCGGACGGCGGCGCTCCTGTCGATCCTCTACGCGCTCGGGACGAGCGTCTGGACGATCGCGAGCCAGGCGCTCTGGCAGCACGGCCCGGCCCTGCTCTGCCTGTCCGTCGCGACCTGGGCGGCGCTCCGCCTCGTCGAGAAGGACTCGGCGAAGGATGCGGCGCTCCTCTCGGCAGCCCTCGGAATGGCCATCGTGTGCCGGCCGCAGAACGTGCCGTCGTCCGCCCTGCTCGGACTCTTCGCGCTCGTCTCCCGGCCGAAGCGAGCGGCGTACCTGATCCTCCCTGCCGCGGTGATCGGCGCGCTGCTCGTCGCGTACGATGTCCACGCTTTCGGCAACGCTTCCGGCGGCTACGAAGCCCTCTACGGCGCGCCGGCGCACGCCTGGCGTCACCTCACCGCCCGGTCGGCCCTGTCGATGCCGCTCGGCGAGGGCCTGGCGTCCGTGCTGCTCTCGCCGAGTCGCGGGCTCTTCGTCTACTCGCCGGTGCTGCTCGCGGGAGTCGTCGGGCTCGCGCTCGCGAGCGTGCGCCTGCCCCTCGCGCGCTTTCTGCTCGCGTGGGTCGTGGTCACGTTCGTCTTTTACGGGAAGAACCTCATCTGGTGGGGCGGGACGTCGTACGGTCCCCGGTACATGACGGAGCTGTCGCTCCCGCTGGTCCTCGGAATCGCCATGATCTGGGATCGGATCCGGCGGCACCGGGCGGCTCTCGTGGCGCTGGCGGCCGCCTCGGCGTTCTCCGTCGCGGTGCAGTTCGTGGGCGCGTTCACCTGGGAATGCGGCTGGCACACCGAGCCGTACTGGGTGGACTTCCGGCCCGACCGGCTCTGGGACGTCCACGATCCGGAAATCCTCCGCTGCGCGAACGTGCTGGTCGAGAAGGGCGCGCGAGCACCCGAATTCGGCCCCTTCGCGAGAGCGCCTCGACCGCGACCGCGGTGAGGGCAGGATCACATCGGTCGCTCGGCTTCCTCGACGATGAGCACCGGGACGCCGTGCTCCACCCGGTACACGACGCGACATTTCGGGCAGTAGAACCCCTCCTTCACGCGCGGCTTCTCGAGAGGGCCCCGGCACCGCGGACAGACGAGGATGTCCGTCAGCGCGCGCACGGTGTCTCCGAACGCGGCGTCTCGCGAGAAGGGCTTGTCCGCGACGGCGAGGAAGCGCCACGAAAAGAGGCGCGACAGCGGGCCGAGGACGGCCGATTCCTCGAACGCGCGCTCGGCGTCCACGAGACCCTTCATGAGCCGCGGGAACCGAGCGAGCGCCGACCCGGCGTAACAGCCCGTCACCGGGTACGCGAGGAAGTCGCTCCGCTCGCGGACGACGGAGGCGGAGAAACGGAGGATCTCTTCCACGACCTCCGCTTCGCTGAACGCGTGCTTGCGGAACCGGTCGACGGGAGATTCGTACTCGACCTTCGCCCGGAACACGATGGGGTCGAGCACGCGATGGACGACCCGGTTGAAGACCGTGGACGACGGCTCGAACACGACGAGCCTCCCGCCGGGACGGAGCACGCGAAACGCCTCCGCGACGGCCTTCCGGTAGTCGACGACGTGGTGGAGGGAGCCGTTGTAGACGACGACCGCGACGCTCTCGTCGCGAAATGGGAGCGCCTCGCCGTCGGCGCGCACGGGGGCGGCGCCGCGCGCCGGGAGCGCCCGGACCGCGACGGACACGTCCACCCCGACGAGGAGACGTCCCCGTCCGACGCGCGTCCGCCGGAGGTGTCCGAGGAACTGCCCTCGCCCCGCGCCCACCTCGACGAGCGGGCCCGGGAGCGGTACCCCGATGGCGCGCTCCACCCGCTCGAACTGTCGCTGGAAGACGAACGCGGAGCCTTCGTCCTCGAATGGCTTGTCCAGCAGGGCGTGCCCGACGCGGTTCTGCCACTCGCGCTCGCGGAGGCGGAGCTCCTGGTCCTCGTCGCGAGCGGGCGGGGGTCTCGAGGAAGGCGTGGAGGGGCGATTCATGCGGGGCTCCCGAACCGCTTCCGAAGCATGAGCGCGAGGATCCGGAGGAAGGTCCCCGCATTCTGGTACCGGGAACGCACCCAAGGGTACTCGAGATCGCGATTGTAGTAGTTCACGGGGATCTCGACGACCCGACGGCGCGCCCGGAGCACCTCGATGACCATCTCCGGGATGATCTCGACGCCCGTCGCGGTCAGGTTCTGCCGGATGGTCCGATACGTGGAGCGCCAGATGCCGCGATACACGCAGCACACGTCCGTGAAGCGGCACTCGAATCGCCACCACAGCATCTCGAGGACCTTCGCGAGCGCGAGGTGAGCCGCGCGGACGAGGCCGCGCATGTTCGTCCCCTGCTCGATCATCTGACGCGTCGTGCGCGTGCCGACGACGAGGTCCGCGTCCCGGAGGTAGACGAGGAGCTTCGCGACGTCCCGCGGAGAGAACGTGTCGTCGCTGTAGGACAGCAGAAGCACGTCTCCCGTCGCGGCGTCGAGCCCCGACGTGAAGAGGGCGCCGATCGGCGTCGACTCGGGGAGCGCGAGCAGCCGCACCTTCGGGTTCTTCGAGACTTCGGCGAGCGGCGGCGAAACCCGCCGGGTCACCACGACGACCTCGTCCAGGTCCGGACGCGCCGCGAAGACCTCGACGGGGCGCGCCGCGCGGTCCTCCTCGCCGTCCACGACGTACACGAGGGACGCCTTCTTCCGGTCCATCGTGAGCTCGCGGACGAGGTAGTTGCCGTAGTTGAGATCGTCCCGGGAGTTCACGTTCACGTAGCTCCCCTTGAGACGGAACGCGACGATGTTCTCGCCCTTCCGGCAGAGCTCGGCGAGGAAACCCATGAAGTCCCGAGGGCCGCGCTCCGGGTCCCCCTCGAACGCCCGAGCGAGCCGCAGGACGAGCGCGGGCGAGAGGAAATACGTTCCCGTCCCCATCTCGTTCCCCGAGACGACGGCGGGCTTCTCGATGATGTCCGTGATGCGGTTTCCGGAGAGCGTGACGGTGTAGTTCTTCCTGACGTGCTTCGCGTAGTGCGCGTCGACGAGCCCGCACGCCCCGAAGGCGGACTGCACCTCCGGAGAGAGCAACACCTCGTGGTCCGTGTCCACGTAGCACTCGTCCCCGAGGATCACGCAGCACGGCGCCGAAAGGCCGCGCGTACCGAGGTACGCCGAGTAAGCCATCTCGAGGTCCAGGCGATCGTTCTTCACGTACGTGATCCGGACGCCGAGGCGAGAACCGTCTCCGAGGTGCTCGGAGATGACGTCCCCGTGGTGTCCGATGACGATCCGCACGTCCTCTATCTTCAGCCGGTCTCTCATCAGGACGACGTTCCGTTCGATGAGCGGCACGCCGTCGACCTCGAGCATGCTCTTCGGGATCGTCCGCGTGTACGGGTAGGCGCGGACTCCGCGCCCCGCCGCCAGGATCACGCCGACGAGCGGCGCTACCACGACGCCTCCGCGCCCCGTGCTAGCTTCGGCGTGCCATGCGCTCGGTGGACGTCGTGATCCCCGTGTTCAACGAGGTGCACACCGTGAAGGAGCTCGCGGCGCGCCTCGCCCGCGCCGTTCCCGGCGCGACGCTCGTGTTCGTGGACAACGGCTCGACCGACGGCACGCTGGACGCGATCGGCGACATTTCGCACGCGAGGCTCGTCCGTCACTCGGAGAACCTCGGCTACGGACGTTCCATCCTGGACGGCATCGCGGCCGGAAGCGGCGAGCTCGTCGTGATGATCGACGCGGACCTCGAGTATCACCCGGAGGACGTCCCTCTGCTCCTCGCGGCGCTCGAGACGACCGCGGCCGTCTACGGCTCGCGCTTCCTCGGCAAGCGCGGAGGGCCCGCCGTCATGCCGCGCACGCGCGAGGCGGGGAACCGGATCGTCTCCGGCCTCTTCAACGTGCTCTTTTCTCAACGGCTCACCGACCTGTACACGGGGCTCCGCGCGGTCCGGCGAAACGCGCTCCCGCCGCTCGAAAGCCCGGGCTTCGAGCTGGTCCTGGAGCTCGCGGCGCGCCTCTCCGGAGACGGCGTCCGGATCGCGGAGGTCCCCATCGGGTACACGCCGCGCACTTTAGGCCGGTCGAAGATGCGCCACGTACCGGAGTTTCTGAAATTCTGCGCCCGGCTGGTCGAGCTCCGCCGAAAGATCCGCCGATAGCGCGAAATTCGCCGCGTCGCGTCGATGGCGGCACCGATCCACCAGGCGACGGGCTACCGTGACGGTCCGAGCTCGAAAGGGACGACGAGATGGCCGAGGTCACGACGCGGACGCTGGCTGTGAACGGGGTGAAGTCCTTCCTCCGGGAGAGCGGCAGAGTGGATTCGAAGGAGGCCGTGGTGTTCGTCCACGGAAACCCGGGTTCCGGCGAGGACTTCGACGGACTCTTGCCCCTCGTGGGCGATTTCTCCCGAGCCGTCGTGCCCGACATGCCCGGCTACGGCCAGGCCGACCGTCCGCGCGGATTCGACTACACGGTCGAGGGCTACGCGGATCATCTGGACGGCCTGATCTCCCAGCTCGGCATCGAGCGCGTGCACCTCGCGCTCCACGATTTCGGCGGGGCGTGGGGCGTCGAGTGGGCGTCGCGGAATCCGACGCGCGTGAAGAGCCTCACGCTCTTCAACGTCGGCGTGGTCCCCGGCTACACCTGGCACAAGTTCGCGAAGGTCTGGCGCACGCCGCTCCTCGGCGAGCTGTTCCAGGCCACGGCGACGCGCGGTGCGTTCCGCGTGGCGCTCCAGGCGGACAACCCGAAGCCCTTCCCGCGAGCGTTCGTGGACCGCATGTACGACTATCAGGACTGGGGGATGAAGCGCGCCGTGCTCGCGCTCTATCGCGCGACGGACGATCTCTCCACGATGACCCAGCGGTGGGGGAGCATCCTCCGCCCGTACCACATCCCGACGCTCGTTCTCTGGGGGGACTCCGACAAGTATCTCCCCGTCCGGTTCGCGAGCGTCCAGAAGGACTACTTCGACGCCGAGGTCCACGTGATCCCGAACGCCGGACACTGGCCGATGATCGACGAACCGGAGCTGGTGCGCGACCTCGTGATTCCGTTCCTCAGGAAGCACGCGGGCGCGGGCGGCTGAGGAAGCCCGCGCGGACGGTCAAGAGACGCGCTTTTCCCACCAGGCGCGGAACTCGCCGAACTCGATGTTCCGGTTGCCGTCCACGTCGATGGCCATGAACGCGACGGCGACCTTCTCCGCGGTCATGGAGACGCCGAGCGACTTCACGAGCGCGGCAAACTCGTCCTCGTCGATCGACCCGTTGCCGTCGGTGTCGAACTTGTCGAACTGTGCCCTGAGATCGTCGGCCACGGAGGTCTCCTCGCCGGGCGGAAATGCGAAGCGCCCGACGGGCTCAGGAGAGCAAACTCGTCGGGCGCTTTCAACAACGGGCGTGGTCGACCACGCCCGTTTCAGCGGGGCTTCACTCCGCGGCGGCGGCGGCGCGCGGCTGCTGGATGACCGGCATGCGGTCCCCGAGGCCCACGCTCTTCCGACCGATGAAGCGGAAGCGGTCGAAGCTGTCGATGTTCTTGTTCAGCACGACCTGGAAGCACGCCGCGTTCCCCTGCGCGCCGATGATCGTCGACCACGCGAGGAAGAGGTGCCAGATACGGAACCAGCGCTCGCCGTACGCGGCGACGACGGCCTGGCGGTTCGAGAGCCAGTTGTCGTGCCAGCGCTTGATCGTCCAGCTGTAGTGGTGGCTGATGTTCTCCGTGCTGTGCATCTCCCAGCCGGCCTTCTCCATCGACGCGAGCATCGCGGAGGGGCAGAGCGAGGCGTCGGCGCCCGGGAAGATGTACTTGTTCATGAAGAGGCCCCAGATGAGGTCCTCGGGGCGGAGGCCGCGGCGGAGACCCGTCCACTGGAGGAGGAAGAGACCGTCGTCCGTGAGGAGGTCCCGAACCTGCTCGTAGAAGGAGCGGAGGTTCTTCACGCCCACGTGCTCGACCATCTCGAGGCTCGTGATGCGGTCGAACTTCTGGTCCGGGATGTCCCGGTAGTCCTTGCAGAGGATGCGAGCGCGCCCTTCGACGCCCCACTCCTTCGCGCGGTTGTTGCCGAACTCGGCCTGGTTCTGCGCGATGGTGACACCCGTCGCGTCCGCGCCGTAGTACTTCGCCGCGTGGCACGCGAGGGTGCCCCAGCCGCAGCCGATGTCGAGCATGCGGTGGCCGGCCTCGAGCTGCACCTTCTGGCAGACGAGGTTCAGCTTGTTGTCCTGCGCCTGCTCGAGCGTCTCGTTCGGGGTCGTGAAGAAGCCCGACGTGTAGATCATGCGCTCGCCGAGGAACCAGCCGAAGAAGTCGTTCCCGCGGTCGTAGTGCTCGCGGACGATGCGCTCGTCCTGGGCCTTCGAGTGGATGGCCACCTCGGGCACGAAGTTCGTCACGGCCCACTTCAGGTGCTGCGGCGTCAACGTGTACTTCACGAACAGATCGCGATCGGCGAGGAGAGCGTAGATGTCCCCGGGGATGTCGATCGCGCCGTCGAAGTACGCCTCGTAGAGCGTCGCCATCGGGATGCGCGTGTGCGCATACTTCCGCGCGAGTTTCTTGTCGTTGAACACCACGTAATCGGACAGGCTCTTCATCGCGATCCTCTCATCCCTCTTCTTGCCGACTCCCCGGAGGCGGGGGGGCAGGGGGCCCGGAGACCACCACGCTTTCGGTGCGAGGCAAAGGGGGATTCGTCCGCTCGCCGGAATCGCATCGAGCCATTTCCGGTGGAGTTTTGCGCTCCCCGTGCTCCGCGACGGCCAGGCCTCTGCGAAATTGGCCCGAATCCAGCGCGTACGACCCGACGCACCGCTGACCAGATGGGAGGTCAGCCCCGCAGCCCGATCGATCGCCCGGGACTCACCCCCGATCCGATAGTTTGCATACAAACCATCTCCCTGACCCCATCGATTGGTCCAGCCGTTCCACCTCCCCGCGAGCACGGCGAGCGGTGCCGTTGCGGGTATCTCCTCACCGGACAGTTTGTATACAAAATATTCGCCCCCCGATTGGTCCAGCCGTTCCACGGCCCCGCGAGCACGGCGAGCGCGCGCCGCTAGGCGCGGCAGGGGGCGAGGTCCGAGGACCGCAGGGCGTAGCCCGAGGACCACAGGAGCCTCGGGGGACCAGGTCCCCCGTAACAAAACCCCACGACGCTCTCCGTCGTCGCGTCGAGCTCGCCCGATGGGCGGCGAGTCGCCC
>DASZXK010000213.1:0-9941 GCA_035545855.1 Polyangiaceae bacterium | reverse complement strand
CTCGGCCACTCTCGTCGCGACAGGAGGGTCACGTTGCTCGCGAGGGTGCGTACTCCGCCGTCGTCGTCCAGCCGGTGATGCCAGTCGTTCGCACAGATGTCGGCTACGAGCCATTCGGCGGGCACGTCGAACAGGGTGGGGTCGTCGTCGATGATTTCGGTCGGTCGCGGTTCACGTCGCATTGGAATCCTCCTTTCTGTTTGCGTGCATGGCTACGCCGCGCGTCTCGGCGGCGTGAGAGATTCGTCACGACGCGCGAGGAGCGCGTCGATCAACCGCAGATCGGGAGTGTCCCGGCCACGCATCATGCGCGCCACTACCCGGCCCATCTGGAAGAGCGGAGGCCAGACGGCGATCACGCGCCGCTCGTCCGCGGACAGCGCTCGCCGGAGCGCGGAAGGGATGTCCGTCACGGCGGCTGGAAGCTCCACGGTGTTTCCCTGGCGATCGTCCACGAGGCACTGCCGCACGGTTCGAACGAGAGCCTCCGCGTCCCCGAACGCGACCCCCTCGCACTCCGGCACCCAGATCGTTTCCGGGACTTCCCCCGAGAGCTCGACCTTCAGCTCTTCGATGAGCGCCGGCGATCGCACGAGGAAGTAGGGGACACCGCTCCGCTGGATCGCCTCTTCCAGGACCTGCGCCTCGGTGGCCGCCGGGATGACGGTCACGAGAAGCTTCACCCCCGGAGCGTTCGCTGCACCGAGCAACTCCTTCACCTCCGAGTCGACGGGGCCCTCCCGACACGAAGACGCGTCCAGCAGGCTCCTCGCGGGGAGATAGACGATGGTGTCGTGGTCGACGGCCTTCGAGAACAGGTCTTCGTCGCGGGGGCTCGCTCGCGTGACGCCGCATCCGGCGTTCACGAGCCCGTCGCCGAGCAGCCGCGCCACGCAGCCCTCGTCGGCGATGAGAAGGATGCGGTTTTCCAGGGCCGCGCCAAACGGCGCGATGTCGTCGACCGTCATGGGGACTCCGATTGTGCCGACGCGCGCCGCGTGGGGCGGGGCCCGCCGTGCCTCGTCCCATAACCACGCCCCGAAACCCGTCAAGGGCCGCGAAATTGCCGCGTTCATCCGCGAGGGATCTTCTTCTCCAGGTGCTCGCGGTGCCACTTCTGCCAGCCTTCGAGCGAGCTCCGGGTGCCCGTCACGACCTTCGGCACGAGGGCGACGACCGGCGCGCTGTCCACGGGCAACTCGACGAGCGCCTCGAGGAGGCCCGCGGAGGTTGCCAGGCGATCGACGACCTCGGCGGGGGCCAGCGCCACCACGGCCAGCTCGAGCGCCGTCCGCACTTCGCGCCGCAGGTGGCTGAGATCGAGCGAAGTTTCGGCCCCTTCGGGATCCTTCCGGGGCGCTGGCCGGGTCACGTTTCGCCGCGAAGCCGCCATCGGTGCCTCCGCGAAGCAGAACCGCGCTCGGTCTCCCTTATTCCACGCCGCCGGCGTGGGGAAGGTCGGACATCCCTCGGTTCATCGTCGCTCACGGGCCGAGCGTCGCGCACGTTCCGGCGCACTTGGAGCTCGCGCACGCATTCAGGCTGAGAGCGAGGTCCAGGGCCGGGGTCCCGGCGACGATGTTGGCCTGCTGGAGGCAGGGCGTCGCGCAGCCGATCCGGGCGGCGAGATCCGCGATGTTCAGGCAACCGTGGGCAAGGGCGCACTGAATTGCCTGGCCACACGCGGGATCCGCGCTGCATGCCATGAACTCGGGCGTACAGAGTCCTCCGTCCCCCGACAAACAAGCGCGACATTCCGAGGCGGCGGACGCACCGTCCGCGGAGCCGTCGCGAAGGCGGCCGGCGTCGACCTTGCGCTCGTGATAGTCGGCTCGCTCGATGGACAGGCACGCCGGCTGGATCAGCAGGCCGAAAACCACCGCAGAGAGCGTCCACCGGCTCGTCACTCTGGTCTCCCCTCGGGTTCGGCCCCGCCGAAGTCGTAGCGCAGCCCGCAGAATGCGCTGAATCGATCGATCGGACTCGTGAGCACGACGGACGGGAAGTTGGGGCCGACCACGTACGCGGAACGCGAGGTCGTCGCATACGCCGCGCTCAGGCGGTACGCGAGGCCTCGCACCCCGGGAACCGGGCCACCGACCGTCAACCGGAACTCGCCGAGCGGCGGTGCGTAGGTGCGTTCGTAGCCGGCGATGTACTCGCGATCGACCGGTCTCTTGCCGACGTACGACGCCGCGAGCGCGAGCGTCGGAGCGATGCCGCCGAACGCATAGGCGATGCGGGCATTCCCGAACGCCGTCGGCGAGGCCGGAAGCTGGACCTCGGTTCCATTCGCGTGGCGTCGGGTCTGCGTCGCGGTGACGTTCAGGCCGTAGCTCAGACGGCGGGTCGCGAGAGTCCCGTCCAGCGCCGCGTTGTACCCGAAGTTGTCGACGGACGAGAGGTTCTGGAACTGCGTCACCGTCTGGGCGGTCAGCGGAAGAATCCCTCGTGCCTCGAGCGCGGCCATCTCGGCCTGGCTGAGCGGGTGAGGTTCGACGAGATCCTCCCACCAGGTTCGGAAGACCCCGAAGAGGACACGATGCGCGCCGAAGCGCTGCTCCAGCGACCCCTCGACGGAGCGCACCCGCTCGGGGCGGAGACCGCCGGACGGCGCCAGGTGCGAGCCGCTCCCGTCCGTCTCGATCCATCCGGGAGCACGGAACGCCTGCGAGTAGATCGCGCGAAACACCGTGCCCCGGACCGGGGTGATCGCTGCGGCGCCGCGTGGAGAGATCACCGGCGAGAAGCGCTCTTCGGCATCGAGTCGAGCGCCGGCATTGAGGTCCAGGAAGGGAGCCGGAGACCAGGTTTGCTGGACGTAAGGACTGAAGAGCGGCCGACTCTCGCGGAAGAGACCTCGGGTTGGCCCGATCGGGGCTTCCGTGGAGAAGTCGAGCATGTCCTCCTTGGCGGCGACCCAGCGCATGCGGCCGTCCACGCCCAGCAACGTTACGAGGCTCTGGTCCTGCAGCCAGTCGAGCGAGAGGCGCTCTTCGAGACCCATCCATTCCGAGCGGCCCGCCCGATAGTACTGACAGACGGCGACCGAGTTGTCGAAGCAGCCGTAGAGCGCGATGCGGTTCACGCGCTGCTGTGAGTCGAACGAATCGGCGTACGCGCGGGAAGACAGCGTGACGGTCGGGCTCAGGACGGCCAGGTGACGAACGTCGACGCGGAGAGCGCGCTCGAGACTGGAGCTCTCGGGGTCGTCGAAATCGACGTTGGTCCCGGTCGTCGTGTACGGCACGCCGTGGCGGTAGGCGGACGCGAGGACGTTCACCTCGAACGACCCCGACCGGAACCGAAGCATCGCCGATGGCGCCTGCACGAAGTTCGCGTTCCGGAGCGTGCCGCCCCACACGCCGGTCGGCGGCCCGTCGCGACGAAACGCGTACGGCCTTCCGTCGAGTGTGTTGATCTGCGGCGGGAGCGTTCCCAGATCCGCATCGGGTCCGAAACGGTCGTAGTACTGCGCACCGACCGTGAGCTCGCTCTTCGCGCCGAACAGCTTGAACTCCACGCCGGCCCCGGCCGACACCGTGGCGCTGCTCCCGAACTCGTAGTCCGCGGCGACGTGCCCGCCGCGGTAGTCGGCCGCGTCCTTCGTGATCAGGTTGATCACGCCGAGCATCGCGTTCGACCCGTAGAGGACGGAGCCGGGCCCGATGACCACCTCGATGTGATCCACGAGGTCGAACGGGACTCCGACGCCCTGGTCGAAGCGCGCGACCCCGTAGAGCGGATCATTGAGCGCGTGGCCGTTCACCAGGACAAGGAAGTGTCTCCCGTCGTCGTTCGGGAGCAGCACGCCGCGTGCGCCGACGTCCGGCGAGCCGAGTGACCGCGACGTCACCAGCCCGAGTGAAAGGAACTCTATGGCTTCGTCGAGGGTGCGAATGCCATACGTCCGGAGATCGTCGGAAGAGAGGGTCAATGACGTGGCCGGCGCGGTGGACGACTTCTCCGTCGCGGTGGACGCCGTCGTCGTCACGTTTTCGCTCAGCAGCGACTCGAGGTCCGACGCCCCATCGGCCAACGCCGTCCCCGCACCGAACGAAGCCGCAAGGGCGGCCACGGCTGCGATCCGGGCTCTCATCGGATCACCACCATGAGGGCCAACGCCTCCGTCCGAAACGCGACGTTCTGGCGCTTGGCCTGGGAGAGGTTGACCACGAGTTTCAGCTTGCCAGCCACGACGTCGAACCCGAGCACCATGCCCCTCGCGACGGCGTCTCGCTCGGCGGCCACGGTCAGGAGATCGAGCTCGGACAGCGCATTCCTGAGCGCGTCGAGCTGGTCGTCGAACCCCGGCGTCACGTAGAGGATCGCCGCATGCTCGGCACGGCAGCGATTCGCCAGAGTCGCCGGGGTCTCGTACGTGACGAGGGACTCCACGTGCGGGAGGCCGCCGATGGTTCCGACGCTCCGGAGAGCGTTGCGCATCGCGGTCGCGCTCGCGGCCGACCTCGGGTCCTTGGGGTTCACGAGGAGCAACAGGTGCGCAGTTTCGCCCGCGCGCGCGGCGAAGTTCCTGTCGTATGCCGCGAGCTTTGCGACCAGTTCGGCCTGGAGGCCCGGAGGGACCTGCGCGCCGTCGGCCAGACCCGAGGACGCCGTGAGCACACCCAGCGAGAGCGACAGCGCGGTGGAATGCGCGGCCCGGCGGAACCGGACGATCGAGCGGGGCAGCCCGAACATGAACTCCCAAGCGTATCTCGGGGGGAGGGCGGGAGCCAGCGGCAAGCGGGCAGCCGAGCGCGACCCCACGGAAAGACGATCGGTTAGGGCCCCCGCCATTTTCGCGTCCGGCCCGGGGGCGTCCGGGGGTCGCCGTCTCCCCCGCCGCGTTCAGCCGGACCGGCTACGCTATGTCCCATGCCCGGCCAGACGGACTCCACTCTTCCGAGCTTTCCGATTCCGTCGGTGGTCATCATCGCGCCGGCGGCGGACATGCTCGACCTGTGGCTCGAGATCCTTCAACAGATGAAGGAAGTGCCGAGCATCCAGCTCACGACCCTCGCGGATGCCGCGACGGCGGTTGCGCGATGGCGACCCCTCGCGCTGCTCTTCGATCAGGAGCTCTTCGCATTCGACGCGAAAGAATTCGACGCCCTGGGGCGCGACGTCGGCGCCCAGGTCATCGCGGTGGACGCACGCGCCGGAAAGGACGCCATCGTCGCGACGGTCCTCCCCCAGCTCGAAGCCGCGCTCACGCGGTGGCGGATCCGCGAAGGCCTGGAGTAGACGGTCGCGATCCGCGCGAACACTTCGAGGAACGCGCCCCGAGGGTCCGCCGGCCGGACGAGACGTCCGGCAATCGGACGATCGACGCTCGGCGAGCGCGTTCTACGCGGCGACTCCCTGGAGCGTGGGCACGTCGCCGATCGCCGGACGGGGCTTCGCGGGCCGGGACGGAAACGACTGCCTCAGGATGCGGCGCGCGACCGTCGCGAACTGGCGGACGAGCGATCCGGTCTCGTAGTGCTGGCCGTACTTGCGGGCGATGCGCCGCACGTCCTCGGCCATCTGCCCGTAGCGGTGAGCAGGGACGTCCGGGAACAGGTGATGCTCGATCTGGTGGCTCAGATTTCCCGTCAGCACGTGGAACACGGGGCCGCCCTCCAGGTTGCTCGAGCCCCGGAGCTGCCGGAGGTACCACTCGCCGCGCGTTTCGTCGGCGAGGTTCGATTCCTGGAAGGATTCCACGCCGTCGGTGAAGTGACCGCAGAAGATCACGAGGAACGCCCAGACGTTGCGGAGGACGTTCGCGGTCGCGTTCCCTGCTAGCACGGGGATGAAGAGCGGGCCGGCCATCGCGGGGAACACGATGTAGTCCTTCGCCACCTGCCGGCTCGCCTTGCGCAGCACCGGGAAGAGTTCTCTCGCCGCCTGCTTCGGAGACTTCTCGCCGCGGATGACGCGGTCCAGCTCCAGGTCGTGGAAGGCGACGCCCCACTCGAACCACAGGGCGAGCCACACCGCGTAGAGCGGCTGGGGGAGAAAGCCGGGATGCCAGGGCTGCTCCGGGAAGATGCGGAGCACGCCGTAGCCCACGTCGCGATCGCGGCCGACGACGTTCGTGAACGTGTGGTGAAGGTAGTTGTGCGAGTGCCGCCAGGCGTCCGCGGGGCAGACCGTGTCCCATTCGTACGATTGCGAACGGAACTCGGGGTCTCGCATCCAGTCGTACTGCCCGTGCATGACGTTGTGCCCGAGCTCCATGTTCTCGAGGATCTTGGAGAGACCGAGCAGCAGGGTCCCGCCGACCCACGCGGGCGGAAGGACGCTCGCGAAGAGCAGCGCGCGGCCGCCGAGGCCCGTCCAGCGCACCGTGCTCCGAATGCGGCGGATGTACCGCGCGTCTTCCTCGCCCAGGCTGCCGAGGACTCTTTGCCTCAGGGCATCCAGCTCGGCGCCGAACGCCTCGATTTCTTCTCTTTCCAGGGGGCGGCTCGAAGACTGGTCCATGGATTCCCTCACAGATCGAGCGCAACGTCGGAAAGCGGAACGGTCACGCACAGGCGCACGTCCTCGTCCGGCTCGGACGAGACGACGCCCGTCGAGAGATCCCGGACGAGACCGGTCTTCTTCCGGCACGTGCAGCTGAAACAGATGCCCTGCCGGCAGCCGCTCGCCGGCGATAGCCCCGCCCGTTCGGCCTGGACCAGCAGCGGCGTGGCGGTGTTCGCGGCAAACGACCGCGCGGTGCGAGCGGCGGTCACCCGCAGGGTCGGCGCGAGGTCCGCATCGGGCGCGGCCTCGGGCGGCGCGAACGTCTCCGTCCGGAGCGGCGAGGGGAGGGCGCGTTCGGCCCAGAGGGCCCGCACGTCGTCGATGAGCGCCCGCGGCCCGCAGACGAAGGCGCGTCGCTCGGCGGCGTCGGGCGCCACCGCGTCGAGATGGGCGGTCGAGAATCGGCCCGAGAGATCCCGGCTCGCGGCCGGTTCGCCCGTGACGGACCGGTGAACCTGCACCTTCGCGTGCTCGCGAGCCAGCGCATCGAACTCGCGCGCGAAGATCAGATCGGCGTACGTTCGCCCGTAGAGGAGCACGACCACGTCCGGATCCGGCAGCCGCCGGCACACGTCCCGGAGCAGGCTCGCGATCGGCGTCACACCGCTCCCGCCCGCGACGAGGAGCAGCTTGCCGGGTTCGCGAGGCGCGGTGAAATCGCCGAAGGCCTGCCCGAGCTCGACGACGTCGCCGACCTGCAGGTGGTCGTGCAACCACTGCGAGACCCGGCCTCCCTCATGCCGCTTGACGGTCAGCACGACGCCGTCACGCGCGCCCGGGGCATTCGAGGGGCTGTAGGCCCGCGTGTGGCGGACGCCGTCGATCTCGACCGTCACGTTCACGTGCTGGCCGGCGCGAAACCCGCGGAAGTGGCCGTTCGGCCGCAGCGCGAAGCTCTTCACGGACGGAGTGTCCTCGTGGATCGCCTCGACTCGCGCGACGATCCGCCGAGCCGTCAGCATCGGGCTGACGAGTCCCGCGTAGAAATCGAAGGTGGGCTCGCCGAGCCAGCGAGTCACGAGCGGCGACTCGAGGACCCGGAAGAGCGTTCGGAATCTCGGTTCGAGGATCCTTTCCATGTCCTGTCTTCGTGCTCCGGTGCGTCGTGCCGCAGCGCGTTGCAACCCGGGTGCCAGCGACGAATCCGGTGCGCGCACCCGTCCTGTCGGCGGCGGTTGCGTCATGGCCGGTGGCCGCCCGCGCTCGGATCGCGAGTCGCGAGCGAAGAAACGGCGCACCGGCGAACCGATTGCGCGGGCACGCCCGGGAGAGGCCACGGACCGGTCCGCCCCGCCGAGTGCCTGGCCGGTCGGAAGGCGTCCCGGAAACGGGAGGTCACGGCCGCACCGCGCGCAACGAGATCGTCGATCCTCCCGCGACCGCGCGGGTACCTTCGAGCCGGAGCTCGTGCGGGAGGCGGGTGGTGGGCTTCGACGAGCGGGTCCTGGAGCGCGTCCAGGCACGCAGGAGATCCCGAGAGCTCGCTGGTCGAGCCCGCTCGCGCGAGTGGTCGACTACGAGTTCGGTAGTCTGCCGAGATTGTTCCGGCTGTTCACGTCCGACGTCGTTTCCAGCCGCTCGCCGGACAGCGCGCGCACGTACACGCGATTCGCCAGCTCTTGAACGTAGTAGCTCTTGCGCCCGGCTCGGATGTCATCGAGCACGTCGCGGGTTCGTCGGGGGGACCACTGTTGGCCATCGTTGCACAGCGCGACGATGTTTCCTTTTCGGTCCTTCTTCGTAGAGGTCACCTTGCGGTCCATGTTCGTCCTTCCTCGAATTCCGAGCCCATGGGAAGCCACGGGGCGGGCTTCGGCCACATCATCCGTGTCGTCGTGACTCGGGGACGAGCGGGCGAAGACGCGAGTGAACGCGCATCGCCCGGCCCGACCTCCCGGAGTGACTTCTTCAGTAACGGCCCCGACCGCCGCCGCCGCCGCCGCCACTGCGCTGCGGGCGGTCTTGCGCTTCGTTGATCCTCAAAGAGCGACCGTCGAGCGACTGGCCGTTGAGCTGGGCGATGGCCGCGTTCGCCGCGGACGCGCTTCCCATCGTGACGAATCCAAAGCCGCGCGGCTGACCGGTTTCGCGATCCGTCGGGATCGCGACCTCGCGCACGTCGCCGGCTGCGGCGAAGAAGGCTTCGAGGTCCGCCTGCGAGGTGTTGTACGAGAGGTTTCCTACGTATAGACGATTGCTCATGTGCTTGTTTTCTGGGCTCGGATTCGAAACGCGGACGCCGCTGACCCAGCCCGTGGATCGAAAAGGCGATGCCGACTCACCGTCGCGTCTCCGTATGAGAGCGAGGCGCCGGCTGGTTGTAATTCGTCAGTCACCCAATCTTCGAGACTGACGCAACCCACTCGAGAAATTGGAGCAGGGCGCGGCGGGACGACGTGACGGGTGCACACACCTTACTCCGTCGCGGGAAGAATTCAAGGATCCGTGCCCGCGCGCATGGGCGCCCAGTCCCCGGTGACTCCGTCACGGCGAACCACGCGGAACGCGCGACGCACGACAGACGCGCGACAGACGCGCGAGAGAGACGAGATGCGTGGATCGCGTCCGCGAAATGACTCCTGGCGCCCGAGGTCGTGGGTGGTAGATTGAAACGTCGAGGCGGACCCACAGTCGATCAATTCCGGTCGAGCGCGTGTTTCCTCGTTTCGAGGACAACACGATGTTTCACGAGACCAATCCAACGCTCTTCGGTCGACCCGACAGCGTGCTGACCGGCACGCGGGCGCTGCAATCGACCCTGTCCGAACTGCGCGCGGCCAACACCTGCCTGGCGCACAACCTGCCGGACGCGTTCTTCGCGACGCGCCGCCTGCTTTCGGACTTCTCCACGCAGCTCTCCGGCTACTTCGACGTGAGCGAGAGCGCGCGCCATTTCAACGCCATCGCTCGAGAGTGTCCGAGTCTCGAGCATCGTGCCCGCGTGCTCGAGCGAGCCCACCGGCTCCTGAAGCGGTCCTTCGCCACGGCGGGTGAGCCCGCGCTCCGACGCGAGAAGGTCTGCACGCTCGCGTTCTCGGCGCGGATCGACGGCCTGCTGGAGGACTTCGAGGAGCACGAGCACGCGGAACGCGAGCTCCTCCAGGATTTCTTCAATCGCATCGGTGAAGCGCCGTGTCACGTAGCCGAAACGTGATCGCGTCGGCCCCCGACGGGGTGAAGATCACCGTCCAGTATCGGACGAAGGAGGGGAAGATCTACGAGCTCACGAACAAGCAGACCGTGCTCGCACTGCACATCTCGGCCCCCGACGGCCATGCCGATCGGGACACCTGGCACGTCGAGGCGCGCCTCGGCACGGGCACCGGTCCCGCGCTCGTGGACGGCTGGGGCAGCACGGCCGCCGAGGCGCTCCGCGAGACGGGGCGAGCCTGGGCGTTGCGCGAGCCCGGGGTCTTCGATTGGGA
>DASZXK010000212.1:0-23725 GCA_035545855.1 Polyangiaceae bacterium | reverse complement strand
CTCGCGTCTCATCTGCGCCCGCGGCTCTCCAGCAAGCAGAAGGCACGCTCGTCCCCCTCGGCCGTCGCCGGATCCGAGTTCGGGTTGTTGCTGGTCGTCCACTCCCGCACCTCCCAGCCCGTGCGATCCAGGATCCTCCGGAGCCCCGCCTCCGAGAACACCCAGTAGTTCGTCGCGTCGTCGTTGCATTCCTTCGGCGCGAGCAAGTACGCGACCGGCGCTTCCGCGAACCTCACCGTCTTGTCGGGGCTGAACTTCGCGACCTTGGTACTCAGGATGCACCAGTGGGAGCTACGCGCGAGCTGCTCTAGAACGTAGTAGGGGTTCTTCAGGTGGTAGAGCGTGCCGAGGAGGAACACCAGGCCGTAGCCCGTCTCGGGCAGCCGAAACTGCGAATCCAGATCCACGTCGTGGATCTCGACCGCGGAGTTGAGCATCGTCTTCAGCGTCCGAGCGCCAGCGAGACGGTTGAAGTTCGTCCACGCGTGGTCGACGACGTGCGCGCTCACTCCGATCGATTCCAGGAAGAACGCGAGGTCGCCGTCCGCGGCTCCGATGTCCGCGACCGGGCGCCCGTCCGTGAGCCGGAGGAACGCGCGGTACGGTCCGTGGAGGAGCCCGTCCAGGTGGATGAAGTTGTCGATCGTGTTGTACGGGTACCAGCGGGAAAACCCGGTCGCTGCCGACTTCACGGTCCGGAGGCGTGCCGCGAACGCATGCGCGGCATCTCGCAGTCTCGAAACGTCCGTGTCGTCCGGCCACCGCATGCTCCACTGCCTCCCAAACCGCCACGCTATCACGTTTCCAGCGCGGCCGATTCGACGATGCGCTATTGAAATCGTTCCGGGTCGATGATCAGCGCGTGCCTTCTTCTGTACAATGATCACGACATCCTCCGCGCCGCGCTCCATTCGGTCGGGAGCTTCGCGGATGAGATCGTCGTCGTCGACGGAGCATACGAGTGGCTGGCCCCGATCCTCGGCCCCGCGGGCCTACCGACGGATCGTTCGACGGACGAGTGCCTCGACGTTCTGAACGGGTCCGGGCTCGCCCACAAGATCCGCTACTTCTCGGGCACCTGGAAGAACGAGCTCGAGAAGCGCGCCTTCGCCTACGATCGCTGCACCCGGGACCTCGTGCATCTCGTCGACGCGGACGAGATTCATCAGCTGGACGAGGTCGAGCTTCGCCGGTTCGTACAATCGGCTCACGCGGTCGGGGCCCTGGAAGCCCCGCTTCTGGCGACCGACCGCCTCGCGTCCCGGCGAAAGGGAGATCCTCACCTCGGCCTTCCTCCGAAGCCGGTCTTGTTCAAGCGAGCCAGGGTCAGCGCTCCCGAACACCTCGCGTACCTGTGGCTCGTACTGCGCAAGTCGGAGGAGGCGGAGCTCAGCCCCAAGAATGCGGAGCTGATGCACGCGGCCCCGCTCGGTCGAATGCTGCACCTGTCGAACCTGCGGACGCTCGAAACCGGTCTTCATCGCTGTCGGTTCTACGTCTTCAACTGGATCCGCGAACACGGGACGGTTCCCTGGCTTCCCGAGGTCGACCTGGGCGCCGATGCCGAGCTGCAGCGTGTCTATCAGTACGTTTCGCCGCCCGATCTGGACCAATTCCTTCGGGGAAACGCGGTGTCGCTCGGGCTGGTGGACGACCCCGCCGTCGAATATTTCGACGTCGCGATCGATCCCACGTGGGGCCCAACCGTGCGCGCCGCGTACGAATCCTTCAGCCGGTCGGTTTCCGCACCGCTCCGACGTGGCTCGTTCTTCATGCTGAACGGCAGCACCTTCATCGTGGACTGTTCGGAGCGTCTTGCGCCTGGTCAGCGGCTCGCGCTCACGTTCGACCAGCCCATCGCGACCGCCCTCGTGGAGAGGATTTCCGTCTTTCCCGGCGGGCTCGTCAGGACCCGCGCCTTCCACGGGCCCGTAGGAGCGACCGAGCTCCATTGCGAGTTGCCGGCGCCGCCGGTGCCAGAGCGTCCGTTTCGAGATCTCGTTTCGATTTCCGCGTGGATGTCCCGGTCGCGCCCTCCCGCGCTGCACGTCGGCGTGGCGCTCCCGGGTTGACCCCGTGTCACGTGGTATCATTGACGCGATGGACCTCATTGCGTCCTTCGGAAGCTGCCTCAGCGACTGCGTCGCCAACACCCTCGCATCGCGTCGAGGTATGAAGTTCTGCTCGAAGGTTCTGCACAATCGGTCCGACTACTTCGTCCAGACGTTCATCGAACGGCGAAACCCGCCGAGCGACCTTTCGTTCTTGCGCAAGCACATCCGCGAGGGTGTGGATACGACCTTCCTCGAGCTCGTCCATCAGAACCAGGTGCCCGAGACGATCGGGCTGCATCAGGTGGACTGCGATGTGCCGTTCCTCGAGCGCATCGAGCGAGGGGATCTGTCGCTCCTGATTGCGGACAACTTCATGGACGTCGCGTCCAACCTGTTCGAGGAGCGTGCCACCGGACACTTCTACTTTTCCCACTCGGCACAGTTCGACGACGAGACGTTCGAGCGTCTATTCAGGTGGCGGGAGTACCCTTCGCCATTCCGGAGCCTGTCTGCGTTCCTCACCATCTTTCGCTGGATCCACGAGAAGTCCCCCAAGACGAAGGTGGTTTTCTACGCCTTCCCGCCCGTGGACGACGGGGTGGACCGTGCGTCCTACGGGCGCTGTAGAGAGTTTGCGAAGCTGGTCACGAACCAGCGGATGGAGCTCCGAGCATTGCTCCCTTGGGTTCGCTTCTTGGAGGCGCCCGTTGCCCGGCGCGAGGACATCGAGCCCGGAATCCCGGACAACTGGTCGCACTTCACCCAGGCGTACTACGACGTCGTCACCGATCGCCTCGAGCTCGACCTGCGAGCGCCGACGGTAGCGACCCCCTAGGCTGTCCCCGCCGTGCCCCCCCACGCTCTCGCCCCCATGGACGGCGTCACCGATCACGTCTACCGCGATCTCATGACGTCCCGCGCCCGCCCGGGCGCCGTGGGATACGTCGTCTCCGAGTTCCTCCGCGTCACGGATCGCCCGATGTCGGAGCGCGTGATCCGGCGTTCCTGCCCCGAGGTGAAGCGCGGCGGCGTCACGCCGTCCGGGACGCCCGTCATGCTGCAGCTCCTCGGCGGGCAGCCCGAGCCGCTGGCGGAGACGGCTCGCAACGCGATCCGGGAAGGAGCGTTCGGGATAGATCTGAATTTCGGCTGTCCGGCGAAGCTCGTGAACCGACACGACGGCGGCGCGTCGCTCCTCAGGTCGCTGGATAGACTCGAACGAATCGTCGCGGCCGTGCGCGCGGCCGTGCCGGCCGAGCGAACGGTGAGCGTCAAGGTGCGGCTCGGGTGGGAGTCCCACGACGAGGTCGTCGCCATCGCGCGCGCGGCGGAGCGGGGAGGCGCGAGCTACCTCACCGTGCACGGCCGGACGAAGCTCGAGATGTACGGCCCGCCCGCGGACTGGGACGCCATCGGGCGCGCGCGGCGCGCCGTGTCCATCGACGTCGTCGCGAACGGCGACCTGAACTCGGCGCGGTCGCTCGCGGACTGCGAAGCGGCGAGCGGGTGCACGCGGTTCATGCTCGGGCGCGGGCCCATGGGGCGGCCGTCGCTCGTCGTGGGAGATGCGGAAGACGGCCCGCTCGACGACGAGGGGGAGCTCCGGCTCCTCGCCGATCTCCTGCTCGACTACGTGGAGCGCATCCGCGCCGTCTGGGACTCCGAGCACGGCGAGCTCGCGCGCGTGAAGCAGTGGCTCTCGCTCGCCCGCGCCGCGAACCCCGCCGTCCGGCCGCTGTTCGATCGCGTGAAGCGCCTCGCGGACGCGACGGAGCTTCGCGCCGTGCTCGCGGAAGCGGCGTCCTAGCGTCGGCTCATCGTCGCGAGACGCCCGCCTCGCCGAGTATCCTCGAAAGTCGCTCCGCGTCGATCGCGACGTCCCGCGAGCCGTGAGGATTCGCGTGGCTCCGGGTCAGCACCTCGACGGGGACCACGAGCGTCTCGTCTCCCTCGACCGCCCAGTACTCCGCGCCGACCGCCCCCGCGATCTGGAAGAACGCGCTCGTGCCGTGGAGCGGGGAGAAGATCTCGAAGATCTTCGCGCCTCGGGCGCAGAACACGAAGTTCGCGTTTCCGGCGCCGTGGGCGGCGACCACGACCGCGGCGTCGCGGAAGAGTCGCGCCTGAGCGGGCGCGTCGTGGTCCGCGAGGACGACTCGCTCGAAGCCGAAGCGCTCCGCGAGCGTCTGGAAGAGTGCGTCTTCGTTCACGATGCGGCGTGTCGTCCCGTCTTTCCGGGACACGAAGAGGCGCCGCGCGGGAGGGCCGGGGGGTGGATCCGGCAACATCGTTTGCCGGACGAAGTTCACGGCCCAGTTCGCGGCGCCCTGCGCGGGGTGATGCACGGACATGCTCGCCATGCTGATCCGGAGGCGATCGGCGTGGATGCATCCGAGCTCCGTCGCGGAGAGGAGCTGGTCGGGCCGGATGCCGAGGGCGGCGAGGTGGTCCGTCTGGTACGGCGCGCCGCTCCAGTTCGCGAGGTACCACTCCGGGGCGGGTCCCGGCGCCGAACGGAGCACGTGCACCCGGGGCACTGCGTCCAGCAACCAGTGCGCGTAGTTCGGCGCGTAGAACAAGTCTGCAATCACGCCGACGGTGCCGCAGAGTCGTGTCGTCGGCCGTTCCAGAGCCGCCACCGGAAGATCCCCCGTCGACACCGGCGCGACGAGCGCCCCCTCGTGCACGACGTGCATCGAGCCGTACCGGTAGAAGAGCCGCGCGTCCTCGAGCTCCCAGACGAGGAGGTCGTCCACCGGCGTCGTCGTGCGGAGCCGCTCGACGAGGGAGTAGTTGAACGGAGCCACGCCGCGTGGCGGCGAAAAGGAGAGCGTGCGCGCGTTCGGGAACCGGAGGACGGGCCATGGCGGGGGTTTTCTCGGAAGACACGGCAGGTCCGGACAGGCACGCCGGAGCACCGCTTCCGGCACTCCGAGGAACGGGAAGAACATCTCCCGGAACTCGGTCGAGCCCGCGCGTTCGAGAAGGGCGCGGAGCGAGTGCCACGCGCTCGTCCGGAGGTTGTCCTCCAGGTGAGCGAGCACGTAGTGACGCTCGGCTCTTGCGGAATCGCCGTCTTTCGCCGCCGCGTCCGCGACGAGCTCGTGCGCGTCGCTCCGCGCGAGGGGGTTCAGCGGCTCGGTGAGCGCGGTCTCGGCGTGCCGCGCGGCACGCCGCAGCTCCCCCGTCTCCCGTGCGCGGCTCGCGACGCGGTGCGCGAGCCAGCCGCGGTCCGTCGTCGCGGCGGCGAGCGCCGCCTCCCAGGTTTCGAGAGGCGCCGCGGAGCCATTTTCGGCCTCGGCACGCTCGAGCACGCCGAGATTCTCCGAGCCGTTCGCGCCGAAGGCTTCTGTCACGGACCGCTCGTCCGAGGTTACCGCTCTTGACCCGCGTTGTCCGGCACGAAAGGGTAAGCGCTGTCGTGAACCTCTTCGCCGTCCTCGGCATGCACCGCTCCGGCACGTCGCTCGTGTCGAGGATCCTGAACCTCCTCGGCGCGACCCTCGGTCCCGAAGACGACCTCATGCCGCCGAAGCCGGACAATCCGACGGGGTTCTGGGAGTCTCTCACGGTCACGCAGATCCACGACGATCTCTTCGCCGAGCTCGGCGGGCGATGGGACCGGCCGCCCGTCCTCGCGGAGGGGTGGGAGACCGCGGAGAAGCTCGATCCGTTCGTGAACCGCATCCGCGCCGTGGTGGAGTCGCACTTCGCGGGCGCCGAGCTCGCGGCCTGGAAGGATCCGCGGGGCTCCTTCTTCATCCCGCTCTGGCGGCGTGTGGTTCCGGTGGCGGGAACGGTGCTCTGCCTCCGCGATCCCGACGAGATCGTCGGTTCGCTCGCCGCGCGGGAGGGAATGGATCCGGAGCGCGCGGCGGCTCTGTTCCTCAGATACGTGGTCGCGGCGTTCCACAGCGACGGCGGTCACCTCCTCGTTCGCTTCGACGACGCGCACGCCGCCCCTCGCGAGCTCGCGGTCCGGCTCGCGGCGTTCGTCGGCGCGCCGCCCCCGGACGAGGAGACCCTCCGCCGGGTGTCCGAGTTCGTGAACCCGTCTCTCCGCCACCACGGCGTCTCCCAGGTAGAACGGGGCCCGATCCTCCGTCTCGCACGGGCGACTCATGCGCTCGTCACGCGCGAGTCCCGCGAGGTGGTGGCGCCGTTTCTTTCCCTCCTCGCCGATCGATTCCTGCTGGAGGCGCGCCTCCGGGGGAGCGGGGGAGAACCCGCTCCACTTTCGGCCGCGGCGCCGGATCTCGCTCTGGCGATCCCCGGAGTCCTCGACGCGCTCGGGTGAGCGCCGCGTCCGTGTGGTACGCTCCACTGTCCCGGTCAGGCGCGAGTGGGACGCCGCTCGCCCGTGTCTCCGGGATGACTCGAATGACCATCAGGCAGCGCATCTTCGACCTCGTCCGCCGTGAAGTCGCGGCGCGCCTCCTCCCGCCGGAGCCGGAAAGCACGCCCGGAACCTCCCTCTCGCGGCCGGATCCCACTCCGCCGCGGCCGGAGGCGCCCGTCGCGGAGCGCGTCTTCCCGGCGGGTCAGGGAGAAGAGCCGTCGCCGGATCCGGAGCACGTCGGGCTCCAGGTGATCTTCGTCCAGTACGATCGCAAGAAGTACGAGGGCGCCTTCGAGCGGCTGCTCTCGGTCCTCGGTCGATTCGAGGGCGTGAAGTACGCCGTTCTCGTCGTCGACAACTTCCGTCCAGGGAGCTGGTCGCATCGACTGGACGGGCGGGTCACGCACATCGGGGGGGACAATGCCGCGTGGGAGTTCTCCGCCGTCGATCGCGGTCTTTCGTACCTGGACTCGATCCGGTCCACCGCGGACGCCTACGCGATCGTCACGGACGCCTTCCTCGCCTACGGCGATGCGTTCCTTTCTCTGCTGGACCCGGCCGTCCTGTCCATCGTCGGGCGCGGCGCCGCCGTCGGCTGGAGCGACGCCTGGCCGGAAGAGACGACTCTCTTCGGACGCAAGTATCAGGACTGGCTCCGGACGAGCTTCGTGTTCCTCAGGGCGGACGTGGTCGCACAGGTGCGGCCGTTCGCAGCCGCGATGGATCCCTCGGCCATCTTCTCGGGGGATCCCGCCTCGCCGTTTCAGCCGAGCGCGCCGCTCGGAGAAGGGCTTCGCTCGTATCTCCTGGAGTGGCTGGGTGCGCCGAAGGGCGCGCGGCAGCTCGCCGAGGGCTGGCACTCGCAGTTCCGTCTGGACGGGACGACGCTCGCGCTCTTCCAGCAGAAGACGCTCGCCATCCTGCGCGAGCACCTGCTCACGCTGCGCCTCCGGGACGCGGCCGTTCCCTGCTACGACTTCCGGCTCTTCCGGCGGCTCCGAGAGGGCGGCCTCTCCGTCGACGCGCTCGACGCGGCGACGCTCGCCCGGTTCGAGGCGACTCGCTGGAACGCGCCGGACGACGGCGCGCTCCGTCTCATGCGGAGTCACCTCGACGTCGTCGAGATCCCCTCGTCGGTGGTCCACGGGGACGCCTGCGACGTGCACGTCGTCGGATGGATCCTCGCGAGCCCCCAGCCGGACATCGTCCATCTGAACGTCGGCGGACGACGCACGCTCGTCGGTCTCTGCGGCACCGTGAGAGAAGACGTGACCCAGACGTTCTCCGGCTACGGCGCGGATCGCCCCGGGTTCTCGATTCGCGGCGCGCTCCGCGACCTTCACCCGGGCGTTCACGACCTCGTCATCGACGCGGGTTCGGGGCACGCGGTGGACGTCGGCAAGATCGAGGTGCTGCCGCTATTTTCGTTCACGGTTCGTCGCGCGGTCGTGCCGGATGCGTGGCCGCTCGGCCGCCCGGTGCCGTTTTCGATCGACGGCGAGCTACGGACCAGCTTCCGCGCGGACCGCGTGACGGTCGCCATCGAGGGGGCCGACGTGTCGTCGGAGGTGTTCCTCGGCGAGGGAGTCCTCTCCGAGGCGGGCATCTTCACGCACGACGTCTCCGTGAACGGACAAGCCCTGCTCTCCTCGATGGCCGATCAGCACGCCGTCGAGCTCCGGATCGGGCTCTCGGTCGGCACGGAGCGGAAGTGGGTGATGCCGTTCAGCGTCGCGAAGACGGAGATGCCGTCCACGGTGCGTCGCTTCGAGGTCGGCCCGTACGATCCGGACACGGCCCTCACGACGGTCACGCTCGACGTCGAAGCGTACGACGTGAAGCCCGGAGACCGTCTCATCGTGGAGCGCGCCGGCATCGAGATCCTGGAGCGGACGATCTCGGAGAGCGCGATCTTCGATTTCCGCGGCATCGGGCGCGCGACGATTGCCGTGGAGCGGCGGGTGGAGGGCATTCCGGGGGGGAAGAGCTCGTTTTCCCTCGTCCTCAGGCGGGGTCGCCGGCGTTCCGTGGTGTGGAGCGGCGAGCTTCTCGTCCAGTATCAGCGCCCGGAGGTGCACCTCGAGCGGCTGTCGGCGACGCTGGTTCGCCCCGACGAACCGTCGACCTACCGTCTTTCCGCGACGGGCTGGATCAAGAACCACTTCCTCGTCGACTGCCTGATCGTGGAGATCGGCGGCTCGCGGGCCGCCGTGTTCGGCCTGTACGAGCTCCGCCCGGACGTCGCGCAGGCGCTCGCAAGTCCGCTGGTCTTCCGCCAGGGGTTCGACGCGACGGTCGAGATCCAGGACATCCCGGCGGGTGAGCACGTCGTGCATTTGATCGCGACGCAGCAGGGCGGGGAGCGCGCGCGCGTCAGCCGTCGCGTGCAGTTCGAGGACGCGCCCGTCCGCCGTCTCGCGATCGAATCGGACGACCTCGAGCGCCTGCTCAAGCGGCAGGAGACGAACTACTACTCGGCCATCGCGATCCGCGGCGTCGTCACGACGCAGATGGAAGAGACGGTCGCGACGCTCCTGGTCGGGGACCGCCTGGCGGACGAGCAGCCGTTCGAGGGAGCCGGCCGATACGAGTTCTCGCTTCGCGCGGCGCCGAAGACCTCCGGCGAGTACGAGGTCCGCTTCCTCGTCTCGTCGCGGGGCCGCGTCGTGTTCTCCACGGAGCCCGCGCGGGTCTCCTTCCGCACCATCGATTTCCCCGAGACGCTCGCGAAGGATCTCGGGGCCGTCGTGGATCGCCTCGATCTGCGCTCGAAGATAGTCGGGTACGGCTCCGATTCGGAGCTCGTCCGGAGACTCGTCGAACGTCAGCCGGAGCGGGTTCCGGACTTCACGAACATGCTGGCCGAGGCGGGCGAGGCGATCCGCCGCGCCGTTCCCCAGAGGCGCCGGTGGGAGCCGACGACCATCGGGCGTCGCCGACGCCTGAAGGTGCTCTTCGCGAGCTGGGAGGTCCCGAGCCGATTCCACGGTGGCGGCGTGTACCTCTCGAATCTCCTCTCCCGCATCGGCGAGAACCACGACGTCACGCTCGTGCACACGTGCGGAGTGGACGAGGTCGGAGAATCCGACGCGCTCCGGCCGTACCTGAAGCGGATCATCTCCGTGCCGCGGACGTTCCGACCCGCGCAGTACCGCGGCGGCGGCCGGTTCCCGCTCCACCTCTACGACGTCTACATCCCCGAGCTCCGGCGCGTGCTCGAGCTCGAGGTCGCGAGCGGCGGGTACGACGTCGTGGACTACGAGTACTCGTCCATGGGTCCGTACATCGTGCCCGGGGTCCCGAGCATGCTCACGGTGCACGAGGCCGGGTACACCGCGCTCGTCAACTCCGCGTTCGGCAAGGCGAGATCCGCCGAGAGCGCCATCGCCGATCTCGACAAGCTCGTCCGGAGCTTTCACTACTTCACGTCCGAGCTCCCGCGCCTCTGCAACCACCTGGTGACGCTCACGGAGGAGGACGCCGCGGCGATCTCCACGTTCTCGGACGCGCACGTCTACGCGAACCCGGGCGGCGTGGAGATCGACGAATCGGCGGTTTTCGCGCCGAGGGAGCGAGGCGCGCCGCCCGTTCTCGCCTACGTCGGGAATTTCCAGCACCCGCCGAACGCGCGCGCCGTCCGCTTCTTCGCGGAAGAGGTGATGCCCACGCTCTGCCTGCGCTATGCGAACGCCGAGTTCCGCGTGTACGGCTCCAAGGTGCCCGCCGAGCTCCGCGAGCTCGGGGGCAGGAACGGCGTCCGCTTCATGGGCTTCGTGGAGGACATCCGGACGCCGCTCCGCGACGCGACCGCCGTCGTGGCACCGATCTTCACGGGCACGGGAATGCGCATCAAGGTGCTGGAGAGCCTCGGCGCCGGCGCGCTCGTCATCGGGACGGATCTCGCGATGCGCGGGCTCGCCGTGCAGGATCGCGAGCACTTCTACCGCGCCAACACGGCGGAGGAGTTCGTGCGGGCGGTGGTCCGCGCCGTCGACCACCCCGGCGAGGCGACGACGATCGCTCGCGCCGGTCAGGATCTCGTCGCGCGGAACCACTCCTGGGACACGGTCGTGAAGCGGCGCGAAGCGATCTGGTTTTCGACCCTGGAGGACGCCGCGAACCGCGACGTCGCGGAGTCCGAGGTCTCGCGGCTCCGCGCCGAGGGCTGAGCGCGGAGAGCGCCGACGGCCGTCAGGGCCAGAGGACCTTGAGCGGATGCCGGGGCGACGGCGCGGTTTCCGGGTGCGCGTCTTCGATCAGGGGCGCCCGCGCGTGGAGCCGCGACCGGTCGTCGCCCTCGGCGAAGCGCTCGTCGATGGCCCGCGCGGCCTCGCCCCAGTCTTCCATGCTCCGGATCCGTTCGAGCGTGGACGCGACGAACGAAGAGTTCTGTCGCTCGATGGTCCGCCGCCAGAGGACGTCGAAGGGCTCCTCGAGCAAGTTTCCGACGACGCCCTCGTACATGCTCATGGCGCGTACGGAGCCGTCCGCCTCGATCTCCAGGATGATGTCGCAGGAGCGACCGTGCCGGATCTGCTCCGGGTGCATCATGAAGGCGAGGTTCGAATAGACGCGCACCTCCACTCCGCGCGGCGCCTTCGCCTGGAGCGCGGGCGAGAGGGCCTGCAGCGACGCGAGCTCCGCGGCATTCAGGAGCTCCCGTCGCACGAAGCTCGGCCGTGACGCGAGCCCCGCAGGGACCACGGAGCCGAAGTGCAGGAAGCCGAGGCGCGGGAACCGCGGCGCGACGTCCGTGCAGAACCGCTCCACTTCTCCCAGGTTGCTCCGCATGACCGAATACTCGACGCCGAAGCGCGCCGGCGAGCCGGCGGACCCGCTCCTCGAGAGCGCGTCGAGTCGACCGAGCGTCTCGAGCGCCTCGTCGAAGGCGCCCGCGCGTCCCCGGATGCGGTCGTTCGTCTCTCGAGTCGCGCCGTCGATGCTGACGGCGACGGTCGTGAACGTCCGCGAGATCGCCTGGACGAGCTCGGGCTTCGGGCGAAAGCCGCTCGTGTAGAGCTTCACGCTGGCGCGGGCGCGCCGGAGTCGCTCGGCGAGCTCGAGGAAGCCCGGGGCGAGCGTCGGTTCGCCTCCGCTGAACGCGAAACCGGGGAGCGGCCGGATCTGGAGGAGCTTCTCGGCGATGCGGAAGAGGTCCTCCGGGGGGAGGGTCTTCACCGGACGTCGGCCGGACTCGGAGTAGCAGTGCTCGCACCGGAGCGGGCAGGCGTAGGTGAGCTGCCAGTTCACGGTCGTGGGGACCGGCGGAGACGGCGCTCGGCCGAGCGATCCGAGGAGCTTCCGCGTGACGCGCCCCCGGTTCGTGCGCGAGAGCCCGCCGAGCGTCTGCGCGGTGCGCCGGAGGAGCTCGAGCGGTCGTCCGCGGGTCACGGAGAGCGCAGTCTACGACGTTCCGCCCGCGGGCGCCGAACCGCTCGAATCCTCGGCGAAATTCGCGAGGCCCGCGAGCGCGAGGAGGCGCGTGCGGCAGGCGCGGAAGGCGCCCCACGAATAGACGGCGAGGAGGGCGAGCCGGGCCGGGAGCGGGAGCCCGACCTGGAGCGCGGCGCCGCCGAGCGCCGCTCCCACGAGCGGGACGACTAGCGCGAGAGCCACGGGGGGCCGGAGCGCGCTCACTCTGCGGGAAAGACGGGACGTGACGACGGTCGCCGTCGCGACGCCGGCGAGGAGCGCGACGCCCGCGCCCGTGATTCCGACTCGCGGCACGAGGAGCGCCGTGAGCGGCAACGACACCACGACCGTCGTCACGCTGCCGAAGACCCAGACGCGGGTCTTCTTCGCGAGATCGGCGCCGATGCCCGCGACGCGGAGGACTCCATCGCAGACGTACGCGAACACGAGCGGCGCCGACGCGACGATCCCCTCCTCGTAGCTCGCGGGCGCGAGGATCCGGAAGATCTCCGGAGCGAGGCACGCGACGATCATCGCCACCGTGGAGAACGCCGCGGAGTAGGCGCGGAGGAACTCGCCGACGAAGCGAGGAGTGTCCGCCGAGTCCGCGTGCCGATACACGTGGGGCTCGAGCACGAGGGCGAGCGCGACGTTCGAGAGAGAGACGGGCGCGACGACCCGCATCGCGAGATCGTAGCCCGCGACGTGCTCGACCGACGAGAGCGCGCGGATCACGACGCGATCGACCTCGCGGACCGTCGCGAGGAAGTAGAGGAGCCCGAACGGAACGCCGAAGGCCAGGATCCGGCGAAGCTCGGCGAGAGACGGACGCGCCCGGACGAAGGGCAGGCAGACGACGAGCGCGACGACCAGCAGCACGGCCTCGGTCGCGGTCCGGGAGAGCACGAGCCCCCGGAGCCCGAGGCCGGCGAGGACGAACGCCACCATCACGACGTTCACGCAGAGCGTCCGGACCACCATGAGGAGCGCGACGGTCCGGTGCGCCTCGCGGGAGCGGAGCTCGTCCGCCAGCGCGTCGAAGACGGAGACGAAGGGGAGCCCGAGCACGGTGAAGACGACCGCGCCCTCGTACGAATCGGAACCGAGAAGGAACCGGGCGAGGGGCTTCGCGAGCGCAGTGCAGAGCGCCGTGAGCGCGCACGACAGGACGGCCCGCGACGCTACCGCGGTGGAAAACAGGGTCCGTCTCGCGGCCGGCGAGGAGCGCTCGGGGGCGAGCCTCACCGAGGCGGTTCCGATGCCGAGGTCGCACGCCGTATGGAGGATGACGAGGAGCGGCCAGAGCGTCGCGAACGCGCCGTAGTCCGCGGGCGTCACCGTCCGGACGACGATCGGCAGCGTGACCAGGCGGACCAGGCGCGGGGCGAGCAGAGAGAAGGCGTAGAGCGACACTCCCGCGCGCACCTTCCGGGCGATCGTGCGCGCGGGGGACTCCACCGGGCGAGCATGCCACGAGCCGCCCCAGGCCCGCGCCCCGGCTATACTCGCGGAGCGCATGCCGCTCCCGGGCCCCGTGACGCGCGTCCTCTACGAGGCGTACAGCCGGACCTCCCCGTGGTACCGGGCGGGTCGACTCGCCCACTACCGGGCCGTGCTGGCTTCCGCCGAGCGCTTCGACCGGCGCGAGCTCGAGTCCTTCCAGCTCGGGCTGCTCCGCGACCTCCTCTCGTGCGCGGAGAAGACGCCGTTTTACGCGCGGCGCTTCCGCGAGGTCGGGCTCTCGGCGTCCGGTCTCCGGAGCACGGAGGATCTCGAACGCCTGCCGGTCCTCGAGAAGCGAGACGTGAACGTCGATCCGCGGACCCTCCACGTACCGAACGCGCCCCGGTTCCGTCCCGGCGCGACCAGCGGAACGACGGGCGAACCGATGCGCGTCCGGACGACCGCGGAGATGGACGCGGCGGCCCGCGCCGCGCGGTGGCGCATGTTCTCGTGGTACGGGGTGCCGTTCGGCGCTCGGACGCTCGCGTTCAAGGGCGGGAACCAGAAGCGGGACCGCGTCCTCGCCGCGACGTGGAAATTCGCGAGCGACGTCCTCGGGCAGACGCTCCGCGACGCCTATCGCCACTCGATGGAGGACGGGGTCCGCGAGCTCGTTCGCCTTCGACCGGAGGTTCTCCTGGGCTACCCGAGCGTGCTCTCGGAGCTCGCGAGCGCCGCCGACCGCATGGGCGTGGATCTCCGCCGCTCGGGGGTCGGTCTCGTCGTCTGCGGCGGCGAGTCCTTCCCCGAATCGACGCGACGCGCGCTCGGGCGGGCCTTCGCCGTCCCGGCGCGGAGTCTCTACGGCTCGCACGAAGGTCACTACATGGGGATGGAGTGCCCGGAAGGGTCGCTGCACGTCCAGGAGACCGTGCTGCTCGAGATCGTTCGCGACGACGGGAGCCGGGCTCCCGCGGGCGAGGCGGGCGAGGTCGTCATCACGCCGCTCCTCGGTCGCGCGATGCCCCTGCTCCGCTACCGGCTCGGCGACCGTGGCCGGCTCATGGATGCGCCCTGTCCGTGCGGCCGCGCAACCCCGACCGTCGGTCTGGACGTCTGCCGCGTCACGGAGATGGTCGACCTCGGGAACGGCCGCCGCGTCAATTCCCAGCTCTTCCAGCCGATGATCCACCACGCGTTCGGTCTCCGCTTCGGCGTGGATCCGGAGAGCTATCGCGTCGTCCAGACCGGACCTCGGTCCCTCGAGTTCCAGCTCGTCCTTCCGAGGGGTGCGGCGCTCCCGCCGGGTGCGGGCGCCTTCGTCGGCGACCTCGTGCGAGGCGCGCTCGGCGGGGGCATCGACGTTCACGTCGTGCAGGCTCGCTCGCTCGTCCGGGACGCCTCCGGCAAGCGCCGGACGTTCATCCCCCCGGGCGAAGCGCCCCGCTTTCGGCTGGGCTCCGGGCTCGACTAGACTGACGGTCCCTTGAGGCTCCTCGCTCTCGTTCCCCTGGCCCTGCTCGCGGCGTGCGGAACACGCGAGCCCCCCCGCGGCTCGGGCGCGCTCGAGACGACCCCCACGGCGAGCGCGGCGCCGGAGGCGCACGTCGAGAAGTCCCGGCGCGCGGTCATCCCGGCGCCGAACGGCGCGATCCTGGTCGTCGATCCTCTGGGCTGTCGCGTCGAGCTCGTGCAGCAGGGCGAGTCCCGCTGGGTGCACGATTTCGAGAAATGTGGCGGCCTGCTGGATGCCGTAGTCGCGCTGGACAGCGTGACGTACGTTCGCGACGACCAGGGCGTCACCTCCTTCGACATTACCGGCGCCGTGCGCTTCCGCGCGCCCGTTCCGAGCGGGTCCTTGCCCGTCGCGCTCTTTCCGCCGACGGCGCTCGCGGACAGCCGCGTGGCCGTCGCCGTCGCACCGGGCAAGATCACGGTGTTCGAGCGCGACGGAAAGCCCGCGTGGAGCTTCTCCCCGACGTCGGAGGAGGTCCTCGTCGCGCCCCCCGCGGGCATGAAGACGGAGGGCCTCACCCTGTTCACGTCGCAGGCCGTCTACCTGCTCGGCGCGACGGGGGAGATCCGCTTCCGCGCGGCGAGGCAGGGCGTCGCGGCGGGGCGATGATCGCCGTCGGAGCGGCGATCGCGTTCGCCGTCCTCGCCGTCTCCTGGGCGCTCGGCGAGGGATTCTGTCGACTCCTCCACGGCGAGAGGCACGCGAGCGTCGCCCCCGAGCTCCGTCCGCTGACGGGCGTCGCGGTGCTCACGCTGCTCCTCGAGCTCTGGGGCTACCCGCTCCCGATACGGGTCGCTGCGTTCATCCCCCTCGCGCTCTCGATCCCGGGTTTCTTGCTGCTCTCCCGGCGCGACTCCACGCTCCGCCGACGGGGCTCGATCCTCCTGCCGACGCTCGTCGGTTTGCTCCTCGGGCTGGCGCCGCTCGTGGTCGTCGGTCGGTTCACGGCGGCCGCGATGACGAACAACGACGCGACGTTCTACCTCGCCGCGGCCGATCGCCTGGCTGACGCGCCGTGGGCGGCCGACCTCGCGGCGCGGCCGGACTCGTGCCTCCGGGAACGGCTGCTCCGCGGCTGGTACTGGCGCACGGGCACGTCGAACCTCGTCGCGTTCGTGTCCGTGCTCGCGCGTGTCTCGGGGCCGCGCGCGGTGGCCGTCGTGACCGCGCTCCTTCTCGCGCTCGCCCCGGCGCCCGCGCTCTCGCTCGCCCGCGCTCTCGGAAAGCCGTCGTCCCGGGCGCGCGTCGCGGGCGCCGGGATCCTCGCCGGAGCGTCCGCGGCCGCGGTGTTCCTCGCGTATCAGCACCTCCTCGGGCAGCTCGCCGCGTACGCGCTGTTTCCGGTGGCCGTGTTCGCCGTGAAGTCCGCGGTCGCCCGAGGAGGCGCGCGGCGACTCGTCGGAACGGCCGTGCTCCTCGGCGCGAGCGTCGCGCACTTCGCGGATGCCGCGCCCGTCCTTCTCGCGCTTTCGCTCGTCGCCGCGGTCTTCGCGAGGCGTCCGCTTCGCGTCGTGGCGCGGCGGCTCGCGGCGCTCGGCGGGCTCTCCCTGGCCGTCGCTCCGCTGACTCTCGCGCGGGCCGCGGTCGCCGCCTACCGGACGCTCACGGTCCGCACGATGTCCTCCGAGCCGATGTTCCCCCAGCGGGGATGGATCGCGCGCATCGCTCCGGACCATCTCGTCACGGCGTTCGGCGTCGATCCGTGGCCGCCCTGGCCGACGCCGTGGCCCCCGACGCTGCCCGCGGTCGTCGCCGTCGCGGGAGTCGTCGCCGCGATCTTCCTCGCCGTCTCCGGGGTCACTTCCGCGCGTCGGCTCGGAATCCTCCCGGTGTTCTTCGCGGTCGTGCTCGGGCTCGTCGCCGCGGCGCTCCTCGTGCACACGCCCTACGTCGCCGGGAAGGCGATGCTCCTCGGGGCGGCGTTCCTGATGCCGGTCGTCGCCGCGGGCACGCTCCGCGCGAGCGGCGCCGCGCTCGTCGCCCCGGTCGTTCTCGTCGTCGCCGAAGCCTGCGCGCTCGCTCAGTTTCTCGTTCCCTCGCGCTGGACGGTCGTCGACACGGAGGCGGACGACGCGCTCGTCCCGGCCCTCGCTCGACTCGGCGCCGGATCCTGGGTCGCCCTGGACGGCTTCGGCGCTCCGGCGGACGCGGTGCTCGACGCGCATCGCGCGTTTCGAGCCGCGCAGTTCGCCGGTCTCACGCCGATCTCCGCGGGACTGGACGGCGGATTCTATCGCCCGCGGTGCGCGGACCCGCCGCGCCCCGCCGTTCTCCCCGAGCACGCCTATGCCCTCCAGCGGGTCACGTCCGAGACCCTGAGCCGTGGCGCGGAGCTCGAGCGTTTCGGTCCTTTTCGCGTCCTGCGGGCGGACCTCCGGGACGGCTGGGATTTCGTCGCCACGTTCGCCCCCAGGCGAGGGTTCCTGCGCGTGGAGAGCGAGCCGGGCGTCGGACCGTTCCGGTGGAGCGAGGCGCGCTCGTCGTCGGTGCTGCGCGTCGTGTCGCGCTCCGCCTGCGCGCGGCTCGAGGGGGAGCTTCGTACCGCGGGGCCGGAAGGCCTCGCGACGCTCTCTTCAGGCGAAGGGACGCTCTTCGGCGGCTTCGTCACGCCGCGGTGGTCGTCGTTCACGACGGTCCCGCTGGACGTCGAGGACGAACGCGTCCTCGACCTTCGCTTCGAGCGGACCGGAGGCGGTCTTCCGCCGGACGACGCGCACGCGCTCGCCGTGCGACGGCTCTCGCTGGTTCCGGATCCGTCCTGCGTCCAGATCCTCGGTGCCCTGCCCGGTGCGGCACACGTCGCGCTGCCGGTCCGGTTCGAGACGGAGCTCCGTCTCCATTTCGCTCCGGCGGTCGGCGTTCGTTGCGGGCGGCTCCGCATCGGACTCGCATCCGCCGGAGGCGCGGAGCTCGGCGTCTCCGTCGACGGAGGCGCCATGGATTTCCGGGCGCCCGTCCCGGGCGACGGCGCGTCGATCCGGACCGATCCCATCGTCTTTTCTCGCTCCCCCGGGCTCGACCTCTTGCGGCGCGGCGGAGGGAGCCCGACTGTCGCGGTCGATTCGCTCGTCGTCGAGCCCGCGCCCTGCCCCGAATGATCCCGCGAAGAGTCGCCCTCGGTTCCCAGACGAGACGTCTCCTGCCCGCCCTCTCTTCGCTGAAGGAAGGCTACGGGAGCGCCTACGAACGCTACGCCGTGGGCGTTCTCCTCGAGCTGCTCTGCACTCGACTCGGCGTGCGGACGCTCGCCGAGTGGCCGGCGAACGGCGTCCTCGGCGTGCCCGGACTGAAGTCGCTCCCGGTCGCGTTCCTCGGGGTCGAGGTGACGCTCCTCTCCCCGAGCCGCGCGCTCCTCGACGGCGCGACGAGCGCGTGGCGCGCCGTGGGCGCCGAGCCGGCGATGCTCCTGGTCGGAAGCCCCGAGGATCCTCACGCGGCCGCCGCGGGCGCGTTCGATCTGGTCTGGAGCTTCTGTGCGTTCGAGCATGCGAAGAGCCCGTCCCGCCTCGCGGAGGCGATGTGTCGCGTCTCGCGCGGACACGTCCTCGTGTTCGTCCAGAACGCGAAGATGCCCGGCGTCCATCTCCACCGCATGCAGCACGAGCGAGCGGGCGAGCCCTGGGACCATGGCGCGCTCACCTCCATGCACGCGGAGTTCGTCGCGGACCGACTCGAGGCCGCGGGGGCGCGCGTGGTCGAGCTCGGCGGCTGCGATCTGCCGCCGTGGCCGGACCTCGACGTGCGGCTTCCGCGTCCGTTCGAGGAGCGCCGCGCGCCGTCCCCGCCGGGCGCGCGCCCCTACGGGCCGTCGGACCCGGCGCTCTCGCCGGCCGAAGCGGCGTCGGTGCTCGGTTCCACCCGCGGCCCCCTCTCCCCTGCCATGCAGGTCCTCGCCGCCTGGCACGACCTCGTGGAAGCCTCGCTTCCGCGGGCCTTTCTGCGCCTGGCCGCGCATCACCCGTACGTCCTTGCCAGGTGCGGGTGACGGTGAAACCTTGAGAAAAGTGGCGCTTCCAGTCGCCGTCTCACGACGGAGCCGAGCGTGATCTCGGTCCTCTCCCGGGTTCCCGCGTTTCGCCTCGGGCGCGCGCTCGGGCGTCCGCTCGGCTTGCCGGCGGCGCTGACGGTGAACGTCCTCTACGCGTGCAATTCGCGCTGCAAGACGTGCAGCATCTACGAGCACCACGCCGACGTCCTCACGACGGACGAGTACGACAGGATCTTCCGGAGCATCGGTCGCTCGCCGAGCTGGGTGACGTTCACGGGTGGGGAGCCGTTCCTCCGGCCCGATCTCCCGGACATCGTGCTCTCGTTCCACGATCGCTGCCGGCCCGCGGTGATCAACATGCCGACGAACGGGAGCTTCCCGAACCGGGTGAAGGAAGGCGTCGAGCGCATCGCGCGCGCCGTCGGATCCACCTCGGTCATCGTGAACCTCTCCATAGACGAGGTCGGCAAGGCCCACGACTCGCTCCGGGGCCTCCGCGGCAACTGGGAGCTCGCGATGGAGACCGCATCCGTCCTCGCGGCGCTCCGGAAGAAGCACGAGAACCTCGTCTTCGGCGTGAACACGGTCATCTCGCGCTTCAACGAGGACCGCATTTCGGACATCGCCGAGCGCGTCGACGCGCTGAACCCCGACTCCCACGTCGCGGAGGTCGCCGGGCGCCGGGTGGAGCTCGGAACGGAGCGCGCGGACATCATGCCCACCCGCGAGGGCCTCCTCCGCGCGCTCAGCATGCTCCGTGCGCGGTCTCGCCGGACGGGGCGTCTCATCGAGGCGCTCGTCGCGTCGCTCCGCGCCGAGTACTACGGCGTGCTCGAGGAGCACACGAAGGCGCCTCGCGAGGTCCTCCCTTGCTACGCGGGCATCACCTCGGCCCACCTCATGCCCGAGGGGAAGGTCTGGGCGTGCTGCGTCCTCGGCGAAGAGCTGGGAGAGCTCCGCTCCGTCGACTACGACTTTCCGTCGCTCTGGTACGGCGCGCAGGCGAGGAGCATCCGGGAGCGGATCAAGCGAGAAAAGTGCCACTGCACGCTCGCGAACCAGACGTACATGAACATGCTGATGGACCCGCGTTCGCTCGTGCGGTCCGGGAGTCGCGCCGCGCGGAAGCTCTCCGAGGGCGCGCTCGGCGCGTAGCTCGATGCGCGCGTTCGTGACCGGCGCGACCGGGTTCGTCGGCTCGGAGGTTGCGCGGATGCTCTCGCGAGCCGGCCACGAGACGGCCTGCCTGGTCCGGGGGGACCCGGCGCGCCTCGCCGGGGTGGATGCGCCGACGATCGCGGTCATGGGGGACCTCCGCGACGTTTCCGCGTTCGCACCGTCGCTTCGCGGCGTGGACGCGGTGGTGCACGTCGGCGCCGTGGTGGACCCCAGGCTCCAGCGCGATCGGGACACGATGTGGCGCGTGAACCGTGACGCGACCGTCGCTCTGGCGCGGGCGGCCCGCGCCGCGGGCGTTCGCCGGTTCGTGTTCACGTCGTCCATCGCGGCGATGGGGTTCTGGTCGGGGCGCGCCACGGCGGAGAGCGTCTGCACGCCGGACACCGGTTACGGCCGCGCGAAGCTCGAAGCCGAGCGGGAGCTCGCGCTCCTCCAAGATCCGTCCTTTCGCGTGGTCGTGCTGCGCCCGCCGACGGTGTACGGGCCCGGAGAACCCTACAACTTCCTCGACTGGGTCCGCGCCATCGAGCGCGGGTTCTTCTTCTTCATCGGCAACGGAGAGAACCGCTTCCCCCTCGCCACGACGAGGAACGTCGCGCGCGCGGCGCTCTCCGCCGCGGAGGGCGCGCTCTCCCCGGGGGTGCACCTCGTCGCCGATCGCGATCCGTACAGCATGAAGCGCATCGTCTCCGCCATCTCCGCCGCGCTCGGGCGGACGCCGCCGCGAGTGTTCGTCCCCGTCCCCGTGGCGACGGCTCTCGGCGTCGGAAATGAGGCCGTGCGCCGGCTCGTCCCGCGCCTTCCGCATCTCCTCTCCCGGGCGCGTGTCCGGACGCTCACGGTCGACCAGCGCATGGATGTCCTGTCGCTCGTCTCCGCGGGCGTTCCGCTCGACTCGCCTCTCGAGGAGTGGGTGTCGCTCACCGTCCGGGACTACGAGCGTCGGGGCCTTCTGCCGGCGCGCACCGATCGATCCCTGGGCGTCGCTTGACCGGGCAGATGTATTCGGCTCGAATTCCCGGGAAGAAGCTCCGGACGGTCCCTTGGGCAAGATAGACGGCGCGCTCGATCTGCTGAGATTCCTGCGGTACCGGAAGCGCTACTGGCTGGTACCGTTTCTGCTCGTGCTCGTCGTCTTCGGCCTGATATTGGTCGCGGCGGAGTCCTCCGTCGTGGGGCCGTTCATCTACACGCTCTTCTGAGAGATGGCCGAAGACCAGCCCACCCCGTCCGGCGAGAGCCCCGAGTCGCGGGCCTTCGACCCCACTGAGGTCGAGGAAGAGTTCCGCGCGGCCCGGCGCCTGTACGACGCCGCGGGCCTCGTCCACGAACGAGGAGACGTTCACGGAGTGGATTCGGTGCTGGTGGTGCATCCGGCGCTCCGGCAGCTCCTCCGGCTGCTCCTCCGCCTGTCCGGGAAGGACGGGACGGGCACGCTCGAGGAAATGGCGGACGCGGCCGCCGAGCTGAACGAGAAGGAGAGCCTGGTCGAGTTCGATCTCCGCGCGGATCTGCTCCTCGTCGAGGCGACCCACCGCCAGGCGACGTCCCTCGGAACCCGGGCCGATCCCGCGCTCGCTCGTCGCTACGATCGCGCGTTCCTGCGTGCGGGGCGCCTGTTCTCCGCCGCGCGCGGCGTGGTGGATTCGAGGACCGGTGGGAAGGACCGCGAGCGGAGCCACCGCGTCGCCGTGTTCGTCGCGCTCGCGGTCGCCGTCGGTGTCGTCGTCGGGTACCGGCTCCCGCGAAAGACGGACGTGCCGGCGGACGCCCCGTCGCCACCGCCGCCTTCGGCCGTGGAACCCGCGGGGCTCCTCGGAACGTTCTTCGGCGCCGAAGATCTCACGAAGCCCCTCTTCACCCGCAAAGACAGCTCCATCGACTTTTCCTGGGGCGGGGACGCGCCGCCCGGCTCGAACGTGAACGATCACTTCTCGGTCCGCTGGGTCGGTCGGATCTTCGTTCCGGAAGGCGGAGAGTACGGCTTCCGGCTCTCGAGCGACGATGGCTCGCGGCTCTTCGTGGACGATCGACCGGTCGTCGACTCCTGGAGCGTTCACACGCTGGAACCCAAGGAGGGCTCGGTCAATCTCACTCCCGGGCTCCACCCCATTCGCGTGGAGTACTTCGACGGCACCGGGGACGCGACGGTGAAGCTCGAGTGGCGCGGTCCGAAGTTCGACTTCCGGCTCGCCTCGGGAGAGGACTTCCGGTGACGACCGCGAGCGGCCGCCACGGGCTCGGGCTCGTCGCGACCCTCGAGGAAATCTGGTGGCGGAGTCTCCTCCGCCGGCAGCTCCGGCTCGGGTTCCGGCTGATCCGCAGCGCCCTGCCGGATCCGGACGGCCTTCCCGTCGAAGACGAGCCGCTTCCCCCCCTCGACGAGACGCCCCTCGGCATCCGACTCGGGCTCACGGCGCTGCTCGTCGTGCTCTCCGTGCTCGTCGCGATCGTCGTGTTCGAAATCGTGGTCCGGATCCCCGGCGTGCCGATCCCGCGCGACCTCTCCACGCACCTCTTCCAGTGCTACGGACCGGAGGACGAGAGCTCGCGCGTCGCGTTCGGCAGCCCCGAGCTCGACATGGGCCTGCTGAAGCCCGATTTCGACGCCGGTTGTGGCTACAACGGCTATCGATGGCACCACCACACGGATCACTACGGGTTCCGGAACCCGGAGACGTGGGAGAGGACCGACGTGGTCCTCCTCGGAGACTCCATGATCTACGGCCACGGCGTCGAGGAGACGCAGACGGCGGCGCACTTCATGCGGGAACGTCTCGGCGCGCGCGTCACGAACCTCGCGTTCATGGGGGACACGACGTTCGAGGAGCTCGCGATCCTCTCGAACTTCGGGCTCCCGCTGCACCCGAAGGTCGCCATCGTGTACGTCTTCAACAACGATCTGGAAGACATCGAGAAGGGACGCGACGACCCCCGGATTCGCCGCTTCATAGAGACCGGAGAGGCCCCCGAGGCGCGCCTGCTCCCGAGAGAAGAGATACTCCGACCGGGACGGAATCCGCCGCCCTCTCCCTGGCCGGTTCGCCTCGCTCAGCGGTTCCTCTCCTACCGGACGCTCCGCTACTACCTCGACCAGCCGGAGGTGAGCTTCGCCCAGGGATGGCACCCGTTCTCGGCGTATCCGTTGCTTCCGAGCGCGCCCGTCCCGCCGCCCGAGCCGCGAGGACGAGACGCACTCGCCCTCGAGTACATGAGGAAGGCGTTCTCCGTGATGAAGGAACGCTGCGACGCTGCCGGGACGACTCTCGTCATCGCCCACCTTCCCGGATTGAACGAGGAAGACGGCTACAATGATCGGCTGCTCTACTACCACGCGCAGCAGATCGCGGCGGACCTCGGCGTGCCGTTCCTCGACGCGGCAGGGGCGCTCGTGGACGACGCGGGGAACCGCCTGCGCGCGGCGCGCCTCGTCTACGACGGCCACCTCACGGAGTTCGGCCATCGCCGGCTCGCCGATCTCACGTCGGACTTCCTCGTCTCGCGCGGTCTTCTCCGCCGCTAGCGCACCGCGCGCGTCGCGCTGGTGGCCTGTCCACCGTGCCCGCCCCAACCGAAGTCTGTCACGTGACCGGCATGGCCGCTCTCACCGATATGACTACCCCAGTGGTCGGAGCCACCTGCATGAGCGTGGTCGATGAGGTTTCCGCCGGGTGAGATCGTGTCGATCCCGTCAGGCCCGTACGGTGCGCGACGTCCACGGTCCGGGTCGAGCCCGCCGAAGATCCGACCCCATGCCACCGAGGCCCGAAAGCGCCACCTGACCAAGCTCGTGA
>DASZXK010000211.1:0-34165 GCA_035545855.1 Polyangiaceae bacterium | reverse complement strand
CTGCGCTCTCCGCGAGTCCGTGCGTTTCGCACCTCGCGGCGGCCAGAGCCCCGTGCGGGCTCGGGGGGCGCGGGGGGAGTCCCTCCCGCTCGTCCTCGCCCTCGGGAACGACGCCGAGCGCCGAGGAGGTTTCCCGTGGCGCGGCCTCTCACTCCCTCCATCTGCGCGCGTACTCGCGCGCAGATCGGGAGGGAGTCGACGCCGGGCGCCCTTCGCCATCGCCGTCCTTCGCCCGCTTCGTGACGGGCGAAGGGCGCCCGGTGGCGGTGGGAGGCAACCCTCTCCCTCTCTTCCTTTCCCCCTCGATTCAATGGAGACGCGGCGCTAGCGGCCCGGTCGCCTCGCCCCGTCCCCGGCTGCGAAGGCAACGCCCTTTGCGACGTCGCCGCTGCGACGCTAGACCTCGGGAACGCTTCGGGTTTTTCCGAACGTACGGCCGGAATGAACTCCGGCTCCCGGAGGTTTTGGGGCCATGCGCGTCACGCCTTTCCTGAAGAAACTCACCGTCGTCTCCGTGCTCGGTACCGGACTGTCCGTGTGGGCCGCCGCCTGCGGGGGGCACACCGTCACGCCGTCCACCAGCGCGTCCGCCCCTGCGGCGCCGAAGGAGTCGGAGTCCGGCGTGGCGTCGCTCGTGCCGAAGGCCTTCCTCCCGCATCCGGCCTTCGCGGCGACGGGTTCGAGCGGGGACGTTTCGATCGCGGACATCGCCGAGCGGGTCGCGCCGAGCGTCGTGAACGTCTCGTCGTCGCGCACCGTGAAGAACGTGCACGAGCGCATGCCGTTCTTCGACGACCCCTTCTTCCGTCAGTTCTTCGGGCCCGGACTGGGGCCGGGCGGGCCGCAGGAGGAACGCCGGCAAGAGCACGGCCTCGGCTCCGGCGTGATCGTCTCCGAGGGCGTCGTGGTGACGAACAATCACGTCGTCGACGGTGCCGACGAGATCAAGGTCATCACGGCAGACAAGCGAGAGTTCCCCGCGAAGGTCGTCGGGACGGACAAGAAGAGCGACGTCGCCGTGCTCCGCATCTCCGGAGACGTCTCGTCGCTGAAGCCGCTCGAGATGGGAGATTCGTCCCGGCTCCGTCTCGGGGACATCGTGCTCGCCATCGGCAATCCGTTCGGCGTCGGGCAAACCATCACGATGGGCATCGTGAGCGCCAAGGGCCGGGCGAACGTCGGCATCGCCGCCTACGAAGACTTCATCCAGACCGACGCGGCCATCAACCCCGGGAACTCCGGCGGCGCGCTCGTGGACATGGAGGGTCGGCTCGTCGGGATCAACACGGCGATCCTTTCCCGCTCCGGCGGCAACATGGGAATCGGCTTCGCGATCCCCTCGAACATGGTCCAGCCGATCATGAAGTCCCTGCTCGAGACGGGGAAGGTCGTGCGCGGCTGGCTCGGCGTCGGCATCCAGGACATCGATCAGAAGCTCGCCTCCGCCATGAACCTCTCCTCCGTGAAGGGCATCCTCGTCTCGGAGGCGATCGCCGGCGGACCGGGCGAGAAGGCAGGCTTGAAGAGCGGTGACGTCGTCCTCAAGCTGAACGGCGAGCCGATGGACTCGACGGGGCGCTTCCGGAATGCGATCGCCGCTGCCGGCGCCGGCGCGACCGTGAAGCTCGAGATCCAGAGGGAAGGGAAGACCCTCACCGTGGACGCGAAGCTCGGCGAGCTCCCGGACAAGGAACCGGGCGGGCAGGGCAAGGGAGACGCCTCGCCGGCGGGCTCGCTCGACGGCCTCTCCATCGAGAGCCTCGACGCGGCGAACCGCCGGAAGTTCGACGTGCCCGCGAGCGTGAAGTCCGGCGTCGTCGTGACGGACATCGATCAGGGGAGCCCCGCGGCGGAGTCGGGGCTCAGGCCCGGTGACGTCGTCGTGGAGGTGAACCGGGTTCCGGTCACGGACATCGACCAGTTCAAGAAGGCCTACACGAAGGTGAAGGACCGCACGCTCCTCCGCGTCCTCAGGGACGGGCGGATGCTCTTCGTCGCCGTCTCCCGCTGAACCGGGACGGGGCCGGGGCCGCGCGGCGCGAAAGCGCCCAGAATTTGACCGGAGTGGGTTCTGCCGTTACGGATCCTAGAATGCGCGCCGGGCGCTTCTCCGCGGTCGTCGTCCTCGCCGTCCTGGGCTCCGGGTCCTGGGCTGACGCGGCGCATGGTCGGGAGGGGGACGATTCCTCTGCGATTTCCAGGGGTAAGAAGGACCAGGCGCCGGCGGCGGCTCCCGCCCCCGTCGCGGCCGTCGCGGCGCCGAAGAGGGCTTCTGCCTCCGGGCGGAGGACCTCGGACCAGAAGCGCACCTCGAAAGCACCGGAGGCGAAGCGCGCGGAGAGTGCTCCGGCGCGTCCATCGGACGCGAAGTCCGTGGAGAGCGCCGCTCCCGTCCACGAAGACGTCGGACCAGGTCCCGGGCAAGGCGAGCGAAAGATCGCGACGCCGAGCGAAGCGAAGACCGAGGCGCAGAAGACCGTCCCCGAGACGGACGCCGAAGGTTCCGGGAAGAGCGTCCACAAGGGGAAGCCGCCCAAGCGCCCGAGCGCGACGCTCCCCGACGGCGCGACGAAGGCGCCGATGGACGACGACGGTCGGCGGCAGATCGCCGGCGGCGCGACTGCCGACGAGCTCGACGGAGACAAGCCCGACCCCGAGCTCCGCGAGCTCCGCGACGCGGAGCGAGTGCTGTTCCCGAAGCCGCTCCGTGGCGGGACGTCGCCGTGGTCGTGGGAGTACCCGGCTCCGGTGGACGGGAGCGCGCCGACGATCGTCGCGTCCGGCCTTCCCCCGACGTTTCCTCTCCCCGCGGAACGTCCGGACGCGGCGGCGAAGGACGCCGCGTTCCTCCAGGGGTTGTCGAGCACGAACCTGCCGGTCCATCTGGACCAGCGAGTCGTCACGTACCTGAAGTTCTACCGGGACGACCCGCGCGGGAAGAGCATCCTCCGCACGTGGGCGAAGAAGTGCGGACGGCTCGCACCCGCGCTCCGAGCCGAGCTCGCGAAGGCAGGACTTCCGACGGATCTCGTGTGGCTCTCGCTCATCGAGAGCGGTCACAACCCGACGATCGTCTCGCCCGCGGGCGCCGCCGGGCTCTGGCAGTTCATCCCCGAGTCCGCGCGCCTCTACGGTCTCACGGTCGATCGCTGGGTCGACGAACGACTCGATCCGGAACGGTCCACGTTCGCCGCCGTCCGGTACCTCGCTGACCTCCGGACGCGGTTCGGGAGCTGGGAGCTCGCGATGGCGGCCTACAACATGGGCCACGGCGGGCTCCTCCGCGCGATGCGGAAATACAACACGAACGACTTCTGGGCGCTCACCCGCTACGAGGCGGGCCTCCCCTGGGAGACGACGCTCTACGTGCCGAAGATCGTCGCGACCGCCATCGCGATGACGAACAAGAAGGCGTTCGGCATCGACGACGTGGAGCAAGATGCTCCGCTCTCGTTCGACACCGTGACGGTCCCTCCCGGGACGGATCTCTCCGAGGTCGCGCGGGCCGCCGACACGACTCCGGAGGACATCCGCGCGCTGAACGCCCACTACGTTTCGGGCCGCACCCCGCCGTCGGACGGAACCCGGCGCGGGTATCCGGTGAAGGTCCCCGCCGGGCGCGGCCTCGTCGCCGAGCAGCGGCTCGCGCAGGGACCGAAGCGCGCCGGGAGCCCGACGGAGCCGCACGTCGTCCGCTACGGAGACACCGTGGAGACGATCGCGCTCGAACACGGCGCCACCGTCCGGGACGTCGCGCAGCTGAATCACGTCTCGCCCGACGAGCGGCTCGCCCCCGGCACGGTGGTGCTCGTGCCGCTCGGCCCCGACGGCGCGACCCGGCCTTCGCCCGACGACGAAGAGGTCGTCGTGGTCCCCGCCCGGCGGTTCGCGGACGCCTCCAAGCGCCGCGTGTTCTATCGAATCGTGCAGGGGGATCAGCTCCCGGAGATCGCCGCGCGCCTCGGGACCACGCCGGCGGAGCTCGCGGCCTGGAACGCGATCGATCCGGCTGCGCAGGTGCAGGCCGGGATGACGCTGCAGGCGTTCGTCCGGGCCGATCTCGACCTTTCCCGCATCCGTGTCCTCGGGGAGCACGAGGTGCGCGTGCTGGTCGCCGGGAGCGGCGAGTTCTTCGAGTACTTCGAGGCGCAGAACGGCCGGAAGCGCGTGACTCTCACGGCGAAGAAGGGGGACACGTTCGTGGCGCTCGCCCGGAAGTACGGCATGAGCTTCGGCCTCATGGAGCGCGTGAACCGCGTTCCCATCGCGACGCCGCTCTCTCCCGGCGACCGCGTCGTCGTCTATACGAAGGGCGAGGCCCCGGCGAGCGCTCCGGACGTCGACCAGCCGAAGGCGCTCTCCGCCGTCGTCGCGCCGCTCCCCGACGTCTTGCCCGCCGTGCCTGCGGGGACGGAGGCCACGCAGAACGGGAAGCGCGCCGTCGTGCCCTGACCGGGCCGCGCGGCTCCTCCGCCGCGCCGGGAGCGACGCCACGAGCGCTGTCCGGCAGCCCCCGCTGGCCCGCCCGCCCGAGCCGTAATATTGGGCAAGCATGTCCGGACTACTCGCCGTGATTCTCGCCGCTGGGCAGGGGAAGCGCATGAAGAGCCGCCTCCCCAAGGTCCTCCATCCCGTCGCGGGGCGCCCGCTCCTCCATCATTCCATCGCGGCCGCGGTGGAGGCAGGAGCGTCGCGCGTCGTGGTGGTGGTCAGCGAGGAGACGAAGAGCTCCGTGGACGCTCACGTCGCGAGCGAATTTCCGTCCACCCCGGTGGTCACGGTCGTCCAGCCGTCCCCGCGGGGCACCGGAGACGCCGCCCGGGTCGCCCTCGATGCGAGCGGAGAGGACGCCGACCGCGTCCTCGTCCTCTGCGGGGACACGCCGCTCATCCGCGCGAGCGACTGCGCGCCCCTGGTCGCAGCGCTCGGAGATTCGGCTTCGATGGCCGTCCTCTCCTGCGAGCTCGACGATCCGCGCGGCTACGGACGGATCCTGCGTGACGGCTCCGGGCGCGTGACGGGCATCGTCGAAGATCGAGATCTGTCGTCCGAGCGCCGAGGGTCCCTCCGCGAGGTGAACGCCGGGGTCTACGCCGCACGCGCGGACGTGCTCCGTGCCGGGCTCGCCGGGCTCCGGAACGACAACGCCCAGGGCGAGTACTACCTGACGGACGTCGTCGCCCACGCGCACTCGAACGGCGGCGCCGTCGCCGTGAAGGGAAGCGCGGACGCGCTCGTCGGCGTGAACGACCGCTCCCAGCTCGCGCACGCGGAGGAAGCGCTGTTCCGCCGCATCGCGGAACGGCACCGGCTCGCGGGGGTCACCGTTCGCGGGGACGCCCGCATCGACGACACCGTGACGATCGGCGAGGACTCGACCATCGAGGCCGGAGTCCGACTTCGCGGCAAGACGAAGATCGGCGCGTCCGTGCTCGTGGACGTCGGGAGCGTCCTCACGGACGCGACCGTCGGAGAGGGCACGAAGATTCACCCGTACAGCGTGCTCGAGGAGTGCGCCGTGGGCCCGCGGGCGCTCATCGGCCCCTTCGCGCGCGTCCGGCCGGGGAGCGAGATCGGCGAAGAAGCGCACGTCGGCAATTTCGTCGAGGCGAAGAAGACGAAGATGGGGAAGGGCGCCAAGGCGAACCACCTCGCGTACCTCGGCGACGGGGACATCGGCCCCGGCGCGAACATCGGCGCCGGCACCATCTTCTGCAACTACGACGGCTTCACGAAGAGCGTGACGACCATCGCCGAGGGCGCGTTCATCGGCAGCGATTCGCAGCTCGTCGCCCCCGTCCGCATCGGCGTCGGCGCCTACGTCGCCACCGGCACCACCGTCACCCAGGACGTCCCCGACGACGCCCTCGCGATCTCCCGCACGAAGCAGGAAAACAAGCTCGGCTACGCGAGCCGCATCAAGCGCAGGCTCGCGGCGAAGAAGAAGTAGACGCCCCTGGCGCGAGGTCCGGTCGCCTTGGGAGCGATGCTTCCGGGAGAGCGAAGCCGAGGGACGAGACGGGCGGCCCGCTACCGGTCGAAGAGCTGGCGGCGAGCGCTCACGAAGACGCTTTTCGCGACGGAGGGGCGTCCTGCTCGGGGCGGGCGTGACCGACGTCGCTCGGGAGCTCGTGGGCCATCTGCCGGCGCTTCACGTCCAGGTAGCCCGCGGAGTAGCGGTTCGCCTCCACCAGCACCGGCACTCGCCGCTCCACGGTGATCCCGAGATCCCGCAGCGACGAGAGCTTCGTCGGGTTGTTCGTCATCAGATCCACGCTCTCGATGCCGAGCGAGCGGATCATCGCCGCCGCGACGTCGTACTGGCGCGCGTCCACCGGGAGGTGAAGGAGACGGTTCGCTTCGACCGTGTCCGCCCCGAGCTCCTGGAGGGCGTACGCCCGGATCTTGTTGGCCAGGCCGATGCCGCGGCCTTCTTGCCGGAGATAGAGGACGGCGCCGACGCCGCGGCGCGCCACTTCTGCCTGGGCTTGCTCGAGCTGCTGCTTGCAGTCGCACTTCAGCGACCCGAACACCTCGCTCGTGAGGCATTCGGAGTGCACGCGGACCGCGACGCCACGGGCGTTCCGGACGTCCCCCATCACGAGGGCCAGGTGCTCGTTCGAGAGGGCGGGGTGCGCTCCCGGGTCGTCCCACCGGAACACGTGGAGCTGGAAGACGCCGAACCGCGTGGGAAGCGGAGCCTTGGCCAGAGGCTCGAGGCGGTGCATGGGCAGCTCGGGACGTGGATCCCCGGAAAAACGCGGGCCGGACTGGCTCATTTCTGGGGACGCTCCGGAGATCGGTTTCAACACTAGCCCACAAATGGGGCCCTGCCCACTCTCGGTCAAGGTGCGGGCCGTCCGGCGCCGGCCCCGTGTGGCCCGGTTCTCCCCGGTGCTGGGCCCCGAGAGGCCCCCGCGCGGCCTCCTTCCCCACCACAAAGCGTGACGATCATGGCCTCCAGGATGGCCTGCGGCGGGCGCTTCGAGCCGCCCTTCAAGGCGAGGTCCACGTCGGCGAGCGTCGTCACCCACCGCTCGAGCTCCTCCGCCGAGAATCTACGGGCCTGGTCGGCGAGCTCCTGCGCCTTGAACGGCGGAGCGCCGGCATGACGCGCGGCGTCCTCCCGCGACGCGCCTCGGGCGATCGCGGCCGAGAACTTCAGTAGCTGACGGGTGGACCACGCCAGCGTGCCGAGGAGCGGCAGGCCTCGATCCTTCGGATCGTAGACGCGGGCGAGCGTCGCGAGCGCGCGAGCGACGTCCTTGCGCCCCACGGCGGAGACCAGCTCCCAGACGCTCGAGGGCTTCACTCCCACGACGACCTCCGCGACGGCGTCCTCCGTGATCGTCTTGTCCGCGCCGACGTAGAGGGAGAGCCGTTCCACGGCGTCGTCCAGCCGCGCGAGCTCGGGCCCCGCGATCTCCGAGAGGAGCTCCGCGACCCCCGGAGCGAGGTCCTTCTGTCGCTCGCGAGCGCGTCTCGTGAGCCAGCCGGGGAGCTGTCCGCGGGGCAGCGCCTCGCACTCGACGAGAAACCCTTCCTTCTTCGCGACGAGGAACAGTTTCCGACGCGCGTCGAGCTTCTCCGCGACCAGCACGAGCGTGGTCGAGGGCGACGGGTTCGCGGCATAGTCGGCGATGCGGTCGAGGGACGCGCCCTTGCCCTTCGCCTTCGTCTCTCCTTCCGGCCTGGCTTCGCCCTTCGGCTCCCAGCGTTCGATGGACCGCGCCACGACGAGCCGGAGCTTCGCCATCATGGGGAGCGTCCGCGCCGCGGCGACCACGCTGTCCCCGTCGACCTCCGAAGCGTCGAAGTGATCTTCGTTGAGCCCGAGGTCCACGCCCCCGATGACGGCCTTCCGGAGCTCCGCGAGGACGATCCCCGACAGGTAGCGCTCGGCCCCGTGCAGGAGGTACACGGGGCGCAGCTTTCCGTCGCGAGCCTCGGCGACCGCTTGCTCGGGGGACATCCTGAGCTCTTCGCCTACGCCCGCGATCGAGCGGTAGCAAGCGCGCCTTGGCCCGCGCGGAGACCCCGTAGTAAAAGCCGCCGTGGTGCAGCCCCTCCGCATCGACGGCGCGCGCGCGTGGAAGGCCTCCGGGACCGGAAGCCTGGTCGCCATCGGCAACTTCGATGGCGTTCACGCGGGCCATCGCGCGGTGCTCGGGGCGGCGAGCGCGGAGGCCCATGAGAAAGGGCTCGCGTTCCTCGTGCTCACGTTCGACCCTCACCCGACGGTCGTGCTCGGACGAGGACGCCAGGCGGTCCTGACTCCGCTGGACAGGAAAGTGGAGCTCCTCGGCGCGCCAGATCCGTCCCTGCGGGTGGTCGTGGAGCCCTTCACGCCCGAGCTCGCGCAGATGACGCCGCGTGCCTTCGCGGAGGAGCTCCTCGTCGGGCACCTCGGTGCGAAGGTGGTCGTGGTCGGGGAGAACTTCCGGTTCGGGCACGCCCGCGCGGGTGACCTCCCGTTCCTCGTGCGGCTGGGAACGGAGCTCGGCTTCACCGCGCGCGCCGAGGAGCTCCTCTCGGACGGCGAAGGCCCCATCTCGTCCAGTCGGATCCGCGCGGCGATCGCCGCACGGGACCTCGCGTGCGCCGAGCGGCTCCTCGGTCGTCCGCACGCGCTCACCGGCGTCGTCGTGAAAGGGGACGGTCGCGGACGGACGATCCAGGTGCCGACCGCGAACCTGTCCGGTGTCGAGGAGGCCCTTCCGCCGTACGGCGTGTACGCCGTGCTCGTGGACGACGTGGGCGAGGACGAGACCACGCGGCTCGGCACCGGCGTGCTCAACGTCGGCAATCGCCCCACGGTTTCGGCCGGGTTCAGCGTCGAGGTGCACCTCCACGACTTCGACGGAGACCTCTACGGCAAGCGCCTGCGGCTCCACCTCGTCCAGGCGATCCGGGAGGAGAAGAAGTTCTCGTCGCTCGACGAGCTCGTCGTCCAGATCCGGCGCGACATCGAGACGGCCCGGGAAGCGACTCGCCGTCGAGCGCCGCCGAAGGGTCCCCGCGGCGGCTGGTATTGAGTTCGGTCATGGGAGCCGCGCCTCTGCTACGCTCCGCCCCGTGAACGGCGACGGCATAGGCACGGCATTTCGCGCGGTCCCGAGGACCGGCGTCATCTACGTCACGACGGAGGCCGTGAAGCGCGGCTATTCCGGAAAAGATCCGTCGTGGTGCAACCTCGGGCAGGGCCAGCCGGAGACGGGGGACATCCCGGGGGCGCCGCCGCGGGTGCAGGCCGTCACCATCGACCCGAACGACCAGGAGTACGCTCCCGTCGCCGGCCTCTTCGAGCTCCGCGAGGCGGTCGCGAGTCTCTACAACCGGCTCTACCGCCGCGGGATGCAATCGCAGTACTCCGCGGAGAACGTCAGCATCTCGAGCGGCGGTCGTGCGGCGCTGACCCGCGTCGCGGCGAGCATCGGAGACGTGAACCTCGGGCACTTCCTGCCCGACTACACGGCGTACGAGGAGCTCCTCTCCATCTTCCGCGCATTCACCGCGATCCCGATCCTGCTGGAGGGGGACGGCGGCTACGAATTCTCTCCGGAAGATCTCCGGCGAGAGGTGAGGGGGCGCGGCCTCTCCGTGCTCCTCGCGTCGAACCCGTGCAACCCCACGGGCAAGCACGTCCGCGGGGACGCGCTCGAGGGCTGGGTGAGCGTCGCGCGAGAGCTCGACTGCACGCTCGTCCTGGACGAGTTCTATTCGCACTACGTCTGGACGGCCCGCGGGGACGACCTCCCCGTCGAGAGCGCCGCCCGCTACGTGAAGGACGTCGACAAGGACCCGGTCGTGATCCTCGACGGGCTCACGAAGAACTGGCGCTACCCGGGGTGGCGCGTCGCATGGACGATCGGTCCGAAGGCGGTCATCGACGCCGTGTCGAGCGCCGGATCCTTCCTGGACGGCGGCGGGAGCGCCCCGCTCCAGCGCGTCGCCATTCCCCTGCTCGAGCAGGAGCACACGGCGGCCGAGACGCGGGCCATCCAGACCGCGTTCCGTGCGAAGCGGGACTACATGGTGGGCCGCCTGCGCAAGATGGGCATCGGCATCGACGTGGAGCCGGAAGGGACGTTCTACGCGTGGGGCAAGCTCTCGAACCTGCCGCCGCCGCTGAACGACGGCATGGGACTCTTCCGCGCCGCGCTCGAGCAGAAGGTCATCACCGTCCCCGGTCAGTTCTTCGACGTGAACCCGGGACGTCGCCGGAGCACCCAGCGCTCTCGCTTCAACGACTACACCCGGTTTTCTTTCGGCCCGAGCCGGGCCGTCGTCGAGACGGCCTGTGATCGCCTGGAAGCGCTCATCCAGTCTTCGCGGAAGGGCTGAGCGATGACGGTCGACAAGGAGAGGCTCGAAGGGCTCGCGCGCGAAGACCTCGTCGTGGAGGCGCGCCGCTGGGGTGCGCGCCGTCCCGAGGTGATGACCCGGGTCGAGCTCGTCGACGAGATCGTCCGTCTTTCCACGCCGAACCCCGCCCAGCGGAAGCAAGCGCGCGGGTTCTTCGGAGTCGCGCGGGATCTCGTTGCGTCGCTCGTCGAGCAGGGGCTGAACCTGCCGGATGCCGCGGCGCTGATCCGCGGGGACGTCCGCTACGAACCCCTTCGCGGGCCGCAGCCGCCCGTCGCGACGGTCACGCTCGCCGAGATCTACGGCGCGCAGGGGCACTATCAGAAGGCGCTCACCATCCTGGACGAAGTGCTCGAGAAGGAACCCGAGCATGCCATCGCGCGACGCCTGCGAGAAAAGATCGCCCGCGAACGCACGGAACGCCGGGGCGATGCGCCGAAGATCCCCGCCGAGCCCGTCGAGGAGCCGGCGCCTCCGTCGGAAGAGTCGGATCGGCCGACGATCGTGCAGGCGCCGCCGCTCCGGACCGTACTCGGAGAGAGCGCGCCGCTTTCTGCCGCGCCCCACGACACGATCGTGCAGGCGCCGCCCTCGAGCGTGGACGACGACGATCGTCCGACGACGTTTCCGGAGCCGAGGGCCCTCTCTAACGCGCGCGCTGCCGAGGAGCGGGCTCCCGAGTCCGAACGGGCTACGCCGCCTCCCGCGCCTCCCGACGAGCCCGACGCGCCGACCATCCCCCCGCCGCCGGACGCTCCGACGCTCCCGCCTCCGCCTCGCGGGGAAGAGGAGAACGAGGGCTTCGGGGGCGCGCTCGTGCTCACCCGCGGCGCGGCGGACTCCGTCGGCGTGTACTTCGAATTCACGGGGCCGGGGGACGACCTCCTCGTGCGCGTCGTGGAGCTCCGTCCACGGCCGACGGGCGCGGAACGCGTGCAGCGCGACCTGCCGGTCGCCGGGCCCCGCGGCGTCCTTGCCCTGAGTGGTGTCGAGCCCGCGTCCGTCGTTCGTGCGGCCCTCGGGCGGCGCGACGGGGATCGGTTCCGGGCGATCGCGGTCGCCGCCGAGGTGGAGAATTCGGGCGGGGCGCTCCGCCTGCTCTGGGCGCCGCGCAAGGGGTACGACTACGCCGAGCTCGCCGAGCGGGCTGCCGTCGCGCTCGCTGCCCGCTGAAATTTCAGGCAACCCGCCGTCGCGCGCGGTCGATGGGACCGGTGATGCGGCACCGGATCGGGCTCCGTTTCCTCCTCGCGGCGGTCCTCGTCGTGTCGACGTCGCTCGCCGACCCTCCGCCGCCTCCCGCTCCCGCGGAACCGCCCGTCGTTCCCGCTCCTGCCGCGCCCGGGCCCCGGGTGACGGCCGAGCTCGCGCGCGGGGCGATTCGGGCCGCCCTCCACGCCGCCGGGTTCCCCGAGAAATTCGCGACGCTCGCGGGTCTCGCGACGCGCGCGCGGACGAGCGCGCTCGCTCCGGAGCTCGTCCTCCGCGCCACGCGCTCGACGGATCAGTCGCTGCGCTTCACCCCGACGCTGGACGACCCGGCGCACTACTCGGAGGCCGGCGGCGCGGGCCTCTGGCTGGAGGCGCGTCTCGTCTGGCATTTCGACCGGCTCGTGTTCGATCGGGACGAGCTCTCCGTCGAGCGCCTCGTCGTGGACCGGGCGGACGCGGCCGCGAAGCTCACCGCCAAGGTGCTGGAGCTCCTCTTCGCCTGGCACCGAGCGCGGCTTCGCGCGGAGGACGAAGCCGCGGACCCGGCCGATCGCGCCATGGAAGGGCTCCGGGCGGCGGAGCTCGCCGTCACGCTGGACATCCTGACGGGCGGCTGGTTCGAAAAACGGCGGCTGGATCGCTGAGTCTTCGCGGGTCCGGGCGGGGGAGCGCTGGCGAAGTGCCCGCGAAACGGCTAGAGATGCGCCCATGATTGCCGAGACCCGGAATCTCCTCGCGGACCTCAAACGGCGCGTCGATGCGCTAAGGGGGCATCTTTGACGTCGCCGAGCTGGAGCGGAACGTCAGCGAGCTAGATCAGCTCTCCGGTGAACCCGGGTTCTGGGACAATCAAGAGAAGGCGCAGGCGACTCTCCGGAAACGCGCCGCCATCGTCGAGAAGATCGAGCTCGTGCAGAGCCTCGCGAAGGACGTGGGGGACACGGACGAGCTGTTCGAGCTCGCCGCCGGCGAGAACGACGAGGGAATGCTGGAGGAGACGTCCGCGCAGGCGAAAGCCCTGGAGGGCCGCGTCCGCAAGGCCGAGCTCGCGCGCATGCTGTCGGGCCCGGCGGACCACGCGTCTGCGATCGTGAGCATCCACCCCGGCACCGGCGGGACGGACGCGAAGGACTGGGGCGAGATGCTCCTCCGCATGTACACCCGCTGGTGCGAGCGGAAAGGCTACAAGACGGAGATCATCGACTACCAGGCGGGAGACGAAGCCGGCATCGACGGCGCGTCGTTCATGGTGACCGGGCCGTACGCGTTCGGATACCTTCGCGCCGAGGTGGGCGTGCATCGACTGGTGCGCATCAGCCCGTTCGACGGCAACGCGAGGAGGCAGACGTCGTTCGCCGCCGTCGAGGTCGTGCCGGACATCGAGAACGAGATCGACATCCAGGTGAACGAGAACGACCTCGAAGTGACGACGATGCGCGCCGGCGGCAAGGGCGGGCAGAACGTCAACAAGGTCGAGACGGCCGTCCGCATGAAGCACATCCCGACCGGCATCCAGGTCGTGTGCCGCGCGGAGCGGAGCCAGCACCAGAACCGCGCGACGGCCCTCAAGATGCTGAAGGCGCGTCTCTACGAGATCGAGCTCGCGAAGCGGGACGAAGACCGCGCGCGGTACGAGGCCGCGAAGGGCGACATCGCGTGGGGGCACCAGATCCGGAGCTACGTCCTCCAGCCGTATCAGCTCGTGAAGGATCTCCGCACGGACCTCGAGACGTCGGACGTGCAGGGCGTGCTGGACGGCGATCTGGATCCGTTCATCGAGGCCTATCTGATGAAGAACGCGCCTGCGACCGGCACCGGCACCGCGTGAGGCGAAAGACCGAGGCGGCGGCGCGCTTGACGTCCCCCGGGCGGGCGTTAGGTGCGCGGGCGATGCATTTCCGGAGGAGTCTCGGGACGCTCGCGTTCGGGGTGGGTCTGTTCGCGGTCGGCTGCGGCGGATCGCAGGGAAATGCGGCGGCGCCGACTCCGCCGGCCCCGTCCGCGTCGCCCGCCCCCGCGTCGTCCGCGTCCGCGACGCGGCGGTCCGCACCCCCCGACACGGCCAGGTATCAATCCTTCGTGGATGCGCCGGATCGCGACCCGGAAGACAAGAAGCTCGACGCCGGCCGGCACCCCGCGGAGCTCCTCGCGTTCTTCGGCATCGAGCCCGGGATGCGCGTGGCCGAGCTCGGTGCGGGCGGTGGCTACACGACGGAGCTCCTCGCTCGCGCCGTCGGCGAAACGGGCACGGTCTACGGGCAGAACTCGGAGCTCATTCTCAGCCGCTTCGCGGAGAAACCGTGGTCCGCCAGACTCCAGAAGCCGGTGATGAAACACGTCGTCCGGCTGGACCGCCCGTTCGACGATCCGTTCCCGCCGGAGGTGAAGGATCTCGACGCCGTCGTCGTCATTCTCTTCTACCACGACACCGTGTGGCAGAAGGTCGACCGGGATCGCATGAACCGCGCCGTGTTCGCCGCGCTTCGCTCGGGCGGCACGTACGACATCGTGGACCACAGCGGTCGCCCCGGTACCGGAGAGACGGAGACCGAGACGCTGCATCGCATCGAGGAACCGGCGCTCCGCGCCGAGGTGGAGAAAGCCGGCTTCGTGCTCTCCGCGGAGGGGAGCTTCCTCCGGAATCCGGAAGACCCTCGCGACTGGAACGCGTCGCCCCGCGTCGCGGGGGAAAAGCGCGGCACGAGCGATCGGTTCGTGCTCGTCTACGAGAAGCCCTGAGGAACGCTCAGAGCGCCCAGCCGAGCGAGACGCCGAGGCTCGTCGCCCGCGTCGCGTTCTTGCCGGCTCCATCGAACGGGGGCGTGTATCGGAGCATCGTCCCCCACCGGAGCTTCGTGGGCTCTGCGCGGAAGTAGGCGAACGCGCCGAGCGTGAGGATGCGCTGATCCGAGTCAGCGACCGCCACGCCGCGGTAGGCGACCGCGCCCTCCCAGCCGAGATCCACGACTGCGCCGATCCCGCTGCCCGGGGTCGGGGCCCACCTCGCGGTGAGTTCCCCGAGCAGACGCGGGCCGAGCTGGCGCGGACGGTCCAGGTAGTGATCCGCGAAGCGATAGCCTGCCTCGCCGAACGCCGTCAGCTGAACGCGCTCGCTGAGCGTCCGGACGAGCGCGACACCCAGCGCCGGTTCGAAGGCGCCGAGCCCCTCGCTGGAAGCGGCGGCGCCCGCCGAGCCCGTTCGACCGGAGAACGTCCCGCTCGTACTGTCGCTCGTCGTCGCCGTCGGGGTGCGGAGCGACGCGACGACCGTGACGCCGGGCCACGGGAGCGCGGGCTTCTCGTAGGGCATCGGTTCGTCGACGACGAGCCAGCGCGCGCGGAAGGAGGTGTCTCCGAGTCCGGTGGTGCGCGTGCCGCCGTTCTCGGTGGACATCGCCTGCCGCCCGGCCGCCGTCTCGACGGCGAGCTCGACGCGCGAGATCGGACGGAAGCCGACGATCGCCGAGAAATCGAGCGCCCAGGCTCGGCTCCCCGCCTTGAGCGGGGAGTACGTCCCGTCCGACTGGAACGCGCCGTCGATCACCCGGGCCGTCTCTGCGACGCTCGCGCCGACCCGATCGCCTTCGGTCGTCACGCCGGCCGCCGCGCCCGACGCGCCCTGACACGGACAGGCCGTGGCAATGGCGGGCGCGAGCGCCGTCGCGACCGCGACGAGGTGCGCCGGGGCGCGCTTCTTCATGGAACGTCGACGACGAAGTCCGCGCTGTCCGTCTCCGACTGGGCGCGGAGATCCAGCGTCACCTGCCAGAGCCCGGGCATGGTGAACTCGAGCCCGGTCACCCGGTACGCGCTTCCTGCACGCGTCACCGCGGGTGTCGGCCCGGGGTGCCCGTGGACGGGCATGAACGAGGACGCCGAGACGAGCTCCACGTCCGCACCGCCGAGGACCACGAGGAGCGCGTTCGTCCCCTGTTCGAGCTTGCCTCCGTCCGCGGTCACCGTGACCGAGGTGAGGCCGTGAGCGGATTCGAGGGCGAGCGGCTGCCCCGCGACGAACTTCGGATCGTCCGCGGGCTTGTCGGCGCTGCAGCCCGTCGCCGTGAGCGCGGCGCTCGCCAGGAGGACGCTCGCGGTTCGGCTCCAAGCGTTGATCATGGTCTCACCGGACGAACTAGCATGCCGCCTGCGCTCCGCGCGCGGCGTATCGTCGCACCGGAGCCCGGCGTTCGCCCGGACATTTTCCCCAAAGAATCCGGGCCCGGAGCGGCTGTGGACGTCGTTACAAAATCGCGGTAATTCCCCGCGTCCCCATGAAGCCTGGTAGCGAGCCAACCGAGACGACCGGCGGCGAGGAGGGCCTCCTCGCGGCGCGACGGGCCAAGGCCGACCAGGTCCGCGCCCGGGGCGAACGTCCCTTCGCGAACGACGTCGACGTCACGGACCGCGTCCTCGTCCGGGAGCTCCGGGAGCGGTTCGCCGGCGCCCTGACCGATGCGGGCGAGCTCCGCTACGACGCGGAGAAGGTCGCCCGGATCGGCGAGGGCCGGACCGAGCACGTCCTCGGGCGGCTCACGGCTCGCCGCGGCTTCGGCAAGGCGTCCTTCCTGCGGCTCCGGGACCTCTCCGGCGAGATCCAGGTCTTCGCGAAGCAGGATCTGCTCGGCGCGGGGTTCGCCGCCCTCGAAGACGTGGACGTCGCGGACCACGTCGAGGTGCGCGGGCCGATCATGGTCACGAAGACGGGCGAGCTTAGCGTGGAAGCGCGCTCGATCCGGCTCGTGGGGAAGGCGCTCCGCCCGCTCCCCGACAAGTGGCACGGCCTCACGGACGTCGAGGCTCGGTATCGCCACCGCTACGTGGACTTCGTCGCGAGCCCCGACGCCGCCGTGGTCGTCCGGGCGCGGGCGATTCTCGTACAGGGACTCCGGAAGTTCCTGGACGCTCGCGGCTACGTGGAGGTGGAGACGCCGACCCTCCATTCCGTCGTCGGGGGCGCCGCCGCGAAGCCGTTCGAGACGCACCACAACGCGCTCGGCCTGGATCTCTTCCTCCGGATCGCACCGGAGCTCTACCTGAAGCGGCTCCTCGTCGGTGGCTTCGAGCGAGTCTACGAGATCGGGCGCTGCTACCGGAACGAAGGCATCAGTACCCGTCACAACCCCGAGTTCACGATGCTCGAGTTCTACGAAGCGTACGCGACGTACGAGACGCTCATGCCCCTCGCGGAGAGCCTCTTCCGCGCCGTGGACGAGCACCTCGGGGAGTCGCTCCGCGCGCTCGGGCTCGGCGCCGTCTACGAGAAGGCCGTCGCCGAGCGGAGGTTCACGCTGGCGGAGCCGTTCGCCCGCGTCCCGCTCCGCGAGGCCGTCGAGTCCGCGCTCGCCCGCGCCGAGATCCCGGTCGGTATCGCGTCCCGCCTGGCGGAGCTCCCGAAGGCGGGCGACCTCGTCGGGGAGCTCCGCGGGAAGAGCGAGCGCGCCAAACGCATCGACTGGCCGAATCTCCGGCGGGCGCTCGACAAGTGCGAGACCGAAGGGGACCGCCTGTTCGTCGCGTACGAGTACTTCGCCGAGCCCTTCCTCGCGGAAGACTACCGCTCGGCTGACGGTTCGAAGAGCGTGCCGGTGTTCATCCTGGACTACCCGGCGGAGACGTCTCCGCTCGCGCGGAAGAAGGACTCCGATCCGACGCTCGTGGACCGCTTCGAGCTCTTCGTCGAGGGGCGGGAGCTCTGCAACGCCTTCAGCGAGCTGAACGATCCGGACGACCAGGCCGCCCGGTTTCGCGACCAGGTGGAGCGGAAATCCCGCGGCGACGACGAGACCATGGACTACGACGAGGACTACGTGCGCGCGCTCGAGCACGGAATGCCCCCGGCGGCAGGGTTCGGTCTCGGCGTCGATCGGCTCGCGATGACGCTCCTCGGGCAGCCGTCGATCCGCGACGTCATCGCGTTCCCCTTGCTCCGCCCCGAGACGGAGACGTGAAACCCGGGCCCGGCGAGAGCGCCGTCACCGAGGTCCCGGTGCCCCTCCTCGAGAAGGTGTGGCTCGGGCTCGGGCTGTCCGGGCGGATTGCCCTGATCGGCGCCGCGTCGATCCTCCTGATCTGGCTGCTCGTCGCCGGGTTCCGGCGGCTGGGCCGCTCCGGACGGCGCGCGCTCCTCGTCGGCTTCACCGTGGTCTCGTTCGTCGCGACCATCGGGCTCGGTCTCTGGGCCCGGACGCTCCCGGAGCCCGGCGGCAGCTACTTCGTCCTCTGGCATCAGATCGTTCGCGTCGGAGCCGCGCTCTTCGCCACCGGGTTCGTGCTCGGGTTCGCGAGTCTCGCGCTCCCGTGGCTGCTGAATGCGCTCGAGCAATGGCGCTTCGGGGCGCTGGTCGCGGTGCGACACGTCCGCTCCCAGAAGTCCGGCTTCCTGACGGTCATCTCGATCCTCTCGATCGCGGGGGTGTTCGTGAGCGCGTTCGCCCTCTGCGCCGTCATCTCGATCATGGGCGGCTTCGGGGCGGACCTGAAGCAGAAGATCCTCGGGAACAACGCGCACATCCGCATCGATTCGGACCAGGTGGGCGGCTTCACGAACGCGGAGGACATCCTCCGGGACGTCCGGCTCGTGAAGGGCGTGCACGCGGCGACGCCCGTCGCCGGCGGGGAGGCGATGGCGTCGTCCGCGTCGAACACGGCGGGCGTGCTCCTTCGCGGCGTGGACCCCGACTCGATCGGGAGCGTCATCGACCTCCTCCGGAACATCGAGGTCGGGCGCTTCTCGTACCTGACGAACACGGAGAAGCTCGCCGATCTCCCCGCGGACGAGCCCATCGGCATCGGGCCGTCGGGGGAGCGCTACCTGAAGGGCCCGCGGCTCCGTCCCTGGGTGAGCCGTGACCTCGACCCGGGACTCGAGGATCTCCTGCGTCCTCCGGACGTCTATCCGGGCATCGTCATCGGTCGCGAGCTCGCGAAGACGCTCCACGTCTACGTGGGGGACGAAATCCGCCTCGTCGCGCCGCTCGGGGACCTGGGCCCGATGGGCGTCATGCCGCGGACCCGGCACTTCCGGATCGCCGCGATCTTCTACAGCGGCATGTACGAGTACGACTCGAGCTACGCGTACACGCTGCTCGACGTCGCGCAAGACTTCCTGGATCTCCCCGGACACTACACGAGCATCGACGTGAAGGTGGACGAGGCCGAGAACGTCGAAGCCGTCCGGCCCGCCGTCGCGGCTGCCGTGAATCGCCCCGAGCTCCGCGTGCGCGACTGGAAGGAGATGAACAAGAACCTCTTCTCCGCGCTGAAGCTGGAGAAGATCGCGACGTTCGTCATCCTGTCCCTCGCGATCGCCGTCGCGAGCTTCTGCATCATCTGCACTCTCCTCCTGATGGTGACGGAGAAGAGCAAGGAGATAGCCATCCTGAAGGCCATCGGCGCGACGGACGGAGACATCCTCGGCATCTTCATGTCGGAGGGATTGCTGATCGGTGGGATCGGCACGGTGTTCGGCGTCCTCACGGGCTTCGTGAGCTGCTACGGGCTGAAAAAGTTCGGTGTCCGGCTCGATCCCGAGGTCTATTACGTGGACCGGCTCCCCATCGAGGTGAACGCCGGGGACTACGTTCTCGTGGCCATTTGCGCGCTCCTCATCACGATGCTCGCGACCGTGTACCCTGCGGTAGCAGCGAGCCGCTTGCGCCCCGTCGAGGGGATCCGATACGAGTGAACCGTGGCCGAAGCTCTCGTCATCATCGAGGACCTGAAGAAGTCCTTCCAGCACATGGGGCGGACGCTCGACGTGCTCCGGGGCATCGACCTCAACATCTACGCGGGGGAAATCCTCTGCATCGTCGGTCCGTCCGGCGCGGGAAAGAGCACGCTCCTCCACTGCATCGGTACGCTGGACCTCCCGACTTCCGGGCGGATCCGGCTCGCGGGCGAGGAGCTCACCGAGCTCCGTAGCGCGCGCCTCGCCCAGATCCGGAACACCACGATCGGCTTCGTGTTCCAGTTCCACCACTTGCTCCCCGAGTTCGACGCCGTGGAAAACGTGATGATGCCCGGGCTCATCCTCGGAAAGAGCAAGAAGGAGCTGGCCAAGAGAGCGAACGCGCTCCTCGAAGAGGTCGGCCTCGCCCACCGCGGCACGCACCGACCCGGGGAGCTCTCCGGCGGTGAGCAGCAGCGCGTCGCCGTCGCTCGCGCCCTCCTTCTGGACCCGAAGATCGTCCTCGCCGACGAGCCCACCGGAAACCTGGACAGCGGGACCAGCGACGCGATTCACGACCTCTTCTTCCAGATCAACCGCGATCACGGGACGACCATCGTCGTCGTGACGCACAACCCCGCGTTCGCTCAGCGGATGCCGCGCGTCGTTCACATGAAGGACGGCAAGGTCGTCCGGGACGAGCAGAAGGGCCGCGCAGAGAGCGCCCCCACCGCGGAAGCCGGAGGAATTTCCCCATGATGACCGGCGTGGAAGGCCGCCTGTTCGGCCCTTTCCCGGCGCTCCCAGTGCCCCTGCACGACGACAGATCGCTGGACCTGGACGGCCTCGGCCGCCTCATCGACCGCCTCGTCGCGCGCGGAGTGGCGGGCCTCTCCGTCCTCGGGGGCGGCGGGGAAGCGGCGTATCTCACGGGTGAAGAGCGCCAGCGCGTCGTCGAGTTCACCGCGGCGCGCGCCGGGAAGAAGGTGGTCGTCATCGCCGGCATCGTGGAGCTCCCGACGGAGGTCGCCGTCTACGAGGCGATCCGCTTCCGCGAGCTCGGCGCGAACGCGCTCCTCGTCGCGCCGCCGCTGGACGACGCGCTCCCGCAGGTCGTGGCGCACTATTCGGCCATCGTCCGGGACGCGGCGCTTCCCACTCTCTACGATCACGACCCGAAGCGGACACGCTTCGAGCTCACCGAAGAGGACATGGGAAAGCTCTTCGTGGAGGTCGCGCTCGCGGGGATCCGGAACGGTTCTCCCCGCCCCGAGGACGCCGGCGATCTCATCCGCGCCGTCGGCCGACCGATTGCCATGTTCGCCGGCCAGAGCACGGACATGCTCTCCTGCCTCGAAGCGGGCGGCGTGGGCACGATCTGTCCGCTCCCGGTCATCCTTCCCGTCACCGCGCGGAAGCTCGTGGACGAGTACCGCGCGGGGAGCCCCGACGCCGCACGGGTCGCGCTCTCGAAGCTCTTCGACGGGACGCCGCTCATCACGCCGGAATCCGGGCAACCGACGCGGGACGGCGTGTTCCACCAGGGCGTGAAGGAAGCGCTGGTCGCGGTCGGGATCCTGAAGTCGGCCCAGACGCGCAATCCGTCCGGGACGCCGTCGGAAGCCTGGCGGGCCCGCGTGCGCGAGCTCGGCAAGGATCTCTGCGAGCTCTGAGCCCGGCCGTTCACGGCAGGGGGAGCACGAGGACGGCCTCTCCCTCGACGAGCCCGAGGTGGGCGGCGTCCTCCGGCGGAATCCGGAGCGCGGCTCCGATGGCGCCGCGCGTCGCGACGGCGCGGAACCAGGGCTCTCCGGGGAGCTCGCGCGCGACGAGACAGCGCACCGCCCGGTCTCCGGGAGGCAGCGGTCCCGCGTAGACCGTCGTCCGGCTGTCCTTCACCAGGGTGACGTCCTCCGTCCGGGCTCCGAAGTGGGGGCCCCCGTCGAACGGGTCGACGCGGTTCAGGTACCGGAAGCCGACGCGGCGGAGCATCTTCTCGACGCCCTTCGTCTGCGCGCCGACCTGGCCGATGACGCTTCGCGCGTCCGGCGCGAGGAGCGTCACGTAGATGGCGTCACGCGGGAACAGGTCGCGGATGAAGTCCTTGTTCTCGCTCGAGAGGAGGTCGGCCTCGGCGTACGTCATGTCCGTGAAGCGCCGCCCGACGGCTTCCCAGAGGTGGCTCGTGCCGTCGGGTTCGAGGGGCGGCAAGAGCTCCGCGAGGAGCTCGTCGCGGAACACGGAACGGTGCGCCGCGATGAAGAGGAACCGCACGCACGAGACCAGGAGACCGAGCCGCTCCGGCGCCTTCCGGTACTCGGGAGCGACGACGAGGCCGCCGAGCTCCGTCGGACCGTCGTAGGAGAAGCCGATCCGGAGGAGCGTGTGGTCGAAGTGCTTGTCGACGCTCGCCGCGTACTTCTCCTCCTTCTGGACGTCGAAGTAGATGTACGGCGCGCCACGCCGTCCGAGCTGCGACACGATCATGGACGTTCCCGCGGCGCGCCCCGTTTCCCGGTCCCACAGGACGAACACGTACTTCCGGAGCTTCGGCGCGACGTCGCCCGAGAAGCTCCTCGCCGAGAGCTCGAGGAGCCGCCGGACGTGCGCCCGGTCGTTCGGGAGGTTCACGGTGTTCAGCTCCCGGGCGAGGGACAGCAGGGGCTCTTCGTCGCCGGGGGCGGCGCCGCGGATCTCGTACCTTCGCGGGGCGGGAGCGGGTTCGGACACTCGCCGTCAGCATTCCACGCCCGGCCCCGCGAGGCCCAAGAGCACGTGCGAAACCGGCCGGAAGCGGGCGTTCGTCGAACCGGGCCACGGCCTTTCCGCCGGCTCGACCTGCGCCTTTGTCGCGGCGTACGGCGGCCCGCCGTGCTACGGGGGAGCGGCAAAGGAGCGACGTTTGGCCGAGTCGATTCAGTTCAAGGGCACGAAGAGCTACCTCACGGACCCTGCCCTGGAGGCCGCGGTGAACGCCGCGCTCGCCCTGGAGCGACCGCTCCTCGTGAAGGGAGAGCCCGGGACCGGCAAGACGCTCCTCGCGACGGCGATCGCGGAAGCGCTCGACATGGAGCTCATCCACTGGGGCGTGAAATCCACGACCCGCGCGCAGGACGGCCTCTACGTCTACGACACGGTGCAACGCCTCTACGACGCTCGCTTCGGAGACGCGGGCCCCGAGGGCGTGAAGGACATCCGAAGGTACATCAAGCTCGGCCCGCTCGGTCGCGCCCTGAAGTCGGACGAGCGCGTCGTCCTCATCATCGACGAGGTGGACAAGGCGGACCTCGAGTTCCCGAACGACCTCCTCCACGAGATCGACCGCATGCGGTTCACCGTCGCCGAGACGGGGGACGAGATCGTCGCGAAGCACCGCCCGGTCGTCATCATCACGAGCAACAACGAGAAGGAACTGCCGGATGCGTTCCTCCGCCGTTGCGTGTTCCACTTCATCGACTTCCCCGAGCCCGAGCTGATGAAGAAGATCGTCCGCGTCCATCACGAGGACGTGGACGAGCAGATCGTCGAGCAGGCGATCTCCGCGTTCTACGAGGTGCGCGGCGTGCCGCGCGTCCGGAAGCGCCCGTCGACGAGCGAGCTCGTCGACTGGATCGCCGTCCTCGCGGGAGCGGGCGTCGCGGCGGAGCGCATCAAGGCCGAGCTGCCGTTCACGGGAGTGCTCCTGAAGAAGGAGCAGGACCAGCAGGTCGTGAGCGAAACCCGGAGCGGGCGCGCGCGGCGCTGGTGATGACGCGTCTCGCCGACGACCCGGCGAGGGGATCCATCGCGCCTGCGAGCGGAAGCCACGGTCGCATCAAGGGCGTCGCGTTCGCCGAGTTCCTGTCCTGGTACGACCTCCGTCGCGAGCGGGGCCGCGTCGCGCGCGCAGTGCGAGAGGTCGCCGAGATCTTCCCCGGGGAGATCGATCCGGCCGCGTCGAACTTCGGCGTGCTCGCGTCGCGCTGGTACCCGGCGGAGGTCGTCCACGCGCTGGTGGACCGGGTCGTCGCCGGCGTCCCCGAGCCGGAGCTCGTGCGGATGGCGGACGACGCGGCCGAGTACATCATGGGGCGGACCCTCCGCGGCGTGTACAGGACCATCTTCTCCATGATCGCGAGCCCCTCGCGATACCTGAAGTACGTCGATCGCCTGTGGTCCGTGCACTACGACACGGGCCACCTCGTCGGGACGACCATTTCCGAGCGGTGTCACCAGATGGATTTCGTGGACTGGCGCTCGCACCATTCGTTCATCTGTCGCATGAACATGGCCGCCTCTCGTCCGATCTACGTCGCGATGGGGCTCGGCGGCGTGACCTACCAGCGGCTCGCCTGCGTGTCGGACGGGCATTCGCACTGCCGGAACGTCATCCGCTGGGAGAAGTGACGAGCCGTCAGCGAACGGGCAGGTCCACGGTCTCCCGGGCGAGCACGCGGGACAGCTCGGCGCGGAGCTCCGAGACGACGCTTCCGTATTTCGCGTCCTCGAGGACGTCCCGCGTCTCCCCGGGGTCCGTCGCGAGATCGAAGAGCACCTCTTCGCCCTGTCCGTTCCGGATGAGCTTGTGCGGACCCCGGACGAGCATCGGCTGACACACGATGCCGCCGGTGAACACCGGCCGCCCCTCGTCCGGCGCGCCCCCTTCGAGGATCGGTCGAAGGCTCTCGGAGTCGAAGACACCGGGTGGCGGGTCCACCCCCGCGTAGTCCATGCAGGTGAGGGCGAAGTCCCAGGACTGGACCGGGGCTCGAACGCGCTGCCCCGTCGCGCCCCCGGGAGCTGCGCAGACGAAGGGCACCCGGGCGAGGTCCTCGAAGGGGAGCCACGGGACCTTTCCGAGGAGGCCGCGATGTCCGTCGTAGGAGCCGTGATCGGACGTGAAAAAGACCACGGAGCGCGACGGGTCGAGCGCTGAGAGGACGTCGCCGACGGCGTCGTCGATCTGGCGGGTGAGGCCGCGAACGGCGGTCAGGATCCGACGCTTCACCGGGTCCGAGATCGCGTCCCAGCGCTGGAGCGGATGACGGTCCCGCTTCGCGGACTCGAAGGCGGCCCGGAACGCGCCCGGGAGCGAGAGGTTCGGCTCGAAGGACTCGTCCGGGACCCTCGCGTCCTTCGGGTCGTACATGGAGGCGTACGGCTCCGCGGGGTCGAGCGGCGTGTGCGGCCTCGGGAACGACACGACGAGGAAGAGCGGCGCGTCCCCATCGCGCTTCGCGATCACGTCCTTCGCCGTGCTCGCGACCCAGCCGACGGGGTGGAGGGAAGCGTCGTACGGGAACGGCACCGCCGAGTGGTTCTGGTTGTACTCCTCGCCGAGCGCGTCGAGGCCGGGCCCGTACATGTGCGTCGCGCGCGCGTCCGCGCGGCCCTGCCACATCAGGAACTTGTGATAGTCGTCGATCTCCGGGTGGCCGTAGCCGCTGAAGGGCACGAGGTGCTCGGCGAGCTTCATCACGTCGAAGCCGTGGTCGGCGTACATGGGGGAAAAGTGCATCTTCCCGACGAGCGCCGTCCGATACCCCACGGACCGGAGGACTCGCGGGAGCGTCCAGGAGCCTTCCCTGAGGGCGAGGGAAGCGTGCTGGAGCGGGAGCCGAGGGTACGAGAGCCCGGTGAGCAGGCTCGCGCGGGAGGGGACGCACACCGTGGAGCCGCTGTACGCTCGCTCGAAGATCGTGCCCCGCGCCGCGAGCGCATCGAGGTGCGGCGTCTCGAAGTGTCCGCCGCTCGAGTACCCGACCTGGTCGTGGCGCTGCTCGTCCGTGAGGAACAGGACGATGTCGGGCCGTTTCGCCCCCTCCCGAACCCGGAACCTGGGGCCGCCACGTAGCCCCAAGAAGCCGGAGAATGGGGAAGAGCGGCGAGAAGGCATTCGTCTGGGCGTGCGAACAGGCTCGCCGGAGCTTATGCCGGTCGCCGCCCGCGAGCCAGCGAGCCAGCGAGCGAGCTCCTGGATGGTGGCGACCATCCGGCCCGTGTCGACTCCCCCACTGAACGGGGCTAGCCTGGGAGCCTTCCGTGTTCTCCGACATCCAAGGACGTACCCTCGGCGGAAGGTTCCGGATCGAGCGCGAGGTGGGGCGCGGGGGAGCGGGCGTCGTCTACCGCGCCGTGGACGAGTCCACGGAGTCCGCGGTCGCGCTGAAGATCGTGGGTGGGGAAGCCGGGGTCTCCCCGAAGGAAGAGGCGCGCCTCGCCCGTGAAGGAGACGTCCTCCGGAACCTGAGCCATCCGGGGATCGTTCGCGTCGTCGCGTCCGGGGTCTTCGACGAGACGGGGCAGCCGTTCCTCGCGATGGAGTGGCTGGAGGGAGAAGACCTCGCCGCGCGGCACCGGCGCGCGCCGCTCACGTTCCCGCAATGCATCGAGCTCGGGATCTTCGTCGCGCAGGCGCTGGAGGCGGCGCACGACGCGGGGATAGTCCACCGCGACGTGAAGCCGAGCAACATCTTCCTCGTCAGCACCCGTCACGAGCGGGCGGAGTACCTGGACGTCGCGCCGAAGCTCGTGGACTTCGGCGTCGCGACGACGGACGACGTTCGCGTGACCCGGAGCGGGGACGTCGTCGGGACGCCCGCGTACATGGCGCCGGAGCAGGCTCGCGGGGACGCTCCGATCGACGCCCGGTGCGACATCTATTCCCTCGGGGCCACTCTGTTCGAGCTCGTCGCGAACCGTCCGCCGCACGTCGGGCCGACGCCCATCGCGACGCTCGCGCGACTCGTCACGACCACCGCGCCGCGCCTCCGCGAGCTCCGGCGGAACGTCCCGCCCATGCTGGACAACCTCGTCCACCGGATGCTCTCGTCCGACGTGATGGACCGTCCCGGCTCGGCGCAGGAGGTCGCCGAGACCTTGCGGATGCTGCTCCATCAGTCTTCGATCGGGAGCTCCCTCGACTTCGGGGAGCCGGTCATGTCGAGCCGGCTCGGGTCGAGCGCGTCGCGGCTGGTCACATCCATCGTCGCGATCGGCTTCTCGTCCGGCTCGGCGAGGGACCGCGCGCTCGAAGTGCTCCGGCAGCGGGACGCGGACGCGGTCCCCCTGGGCAACGACTCCATCGTCGCGCACCTCGGCGCGCGGCACGCCGTGGGCACGGAGGCGTCGGTCGCCCTCGATCTCGGGAGGCGGCTCGCGAAGAGCGGGGCGCGCGTCGGTGTCGCGACGGGGCGCGCGCGCGTGAACCTCTCCGGCAACACCGGGGAGGTCCAGCCCATCGGCGAGGTGATGGACCGCGCTTCCGCGCTCGCCAGGGACGCCGCTCCGAGCTCCGTGCTCGCGGACGCGACGACGAGCGAGCTCGGCCGAGGCCGCTACGAGTTCCGCTCCCGGGACGACGGCTCCGCCATCGTCGGGGAAGCGCTGCGCGGCGCGCGCGCCGACCGGGTAGGCGGCGCGCCGTTCGTCGGCCGAGACGCCGAGCTCGCGCAGGTGATGAGCGGATACGACCGCGCCGCGTCGGATCACACGCCCATCGTCGTCACGATCACGGGGCCACCGGGGATCGGGAAGAGCCGTCTCCGGCGCGAGGTGCTCGCGCGCATGTCGGCGCGCGCGGACGCGCCGCGGGTCGTCCTCCAGCGAAGCGAGGCGTACGGCCGGAACCAGGCCCTCGGCGCCGCGACGGACGTCGTCCGAGCGTTCCTGAACCTGTCGAAGGGCAGCTCCGTCGCCGAGGCCGAGGCGGCCATCGTCGAGGCGCTCGGTCCCGAGACGCGGAGCGAGGTCACGTCGCAGAGCAGGCAGATCGTCGCGCGCCTCCTCGCGGACGACGCGCTCGAGAGCGTGGATCTCCGCGGGATGCGGGACCTCCTCTGGCTCTCCATGACGGACCTCGTCCTCCAGGTCGTCGGCAACGAGCCGACGGCCATCGTCGTCGAGGATCTCCAGTGGGCGGACCCGGAGAGCGTCGGTTGGTTCGACCACCTCGTCGGCCGCGCGTCGGCGAGGCCGCTCCTCGTGCTCGGGATGATGCGGCCCGCGTTCTGGACGGACAATCCGCAGCGCTTCACCGGAAGGGACCACGTCCGGCTCGAGCTCCGCCCGATCTCGAAGCGCGCGGCCCGCACCATCGCGAAGACGTTCCTCGGGGAGGACGCGAGCGACACGATGCTGGACAGGATCGCCGAACAGGCATCGGGCCTTCCGTTGTTCGCCGAAGAGCTCTCCCGCCTCGCCGCGGCCGGCGGGGACACCGAGCACGCCCCGACGATCGAAGCGGCGATCCAGGCGAGCCTGGACTCGCTCGACGTGGAGTCTCGCGACGCCGTCGGGCGCCTCAGCGTGTTCGGCGTGACGGCCTGGGACGCGGGCCTCGAAGCGCTCGGGATGAAGGACGCAGAGTCTCGCCTCCGGGACCTCTCGGCGGCGGAGATCCTCGTCGAGCAGAGCGGTTCACGCTTCTCGGGCTCCCGCGAGTGGGTGTTCAAGCACTCCCTCTTCAGGGACGTCATCTACGCTTCGCTCGGAGATCTCGAGCGCAAGAAGCTCCACGCGCTCGCCGCAGACTGGCTCGCTTCGATGGGCGAGGACGCCTCCGTCGTCGCCGAGCAGTACGACCTCGGCGGGCAGCAGCAGAAGGCGGCCTTCCACTGGGCCCGCGCCGCGCAACGTGCCCTCGCCACGAACGCCCTCCGGGACGCGCTCACGATGGCCGAGCGCTCGCTCGCCTTCGCGGACGACAAGCAGCAGGGTTTCCTCCGCGCGAGCTACCTGGACGAGGCCTGGAGCCGACTGGATCCGCGCGCGAGCGACCGCGAGACGGCGATCTCCTCGCTCGAAGACAACGTGTACGACGAGCAGACGGCCGTCCGCGCGCGCGGCGCTCGCATCCGCTACGAGGACGCGCGCGGGGCGGGGGAGGACATCTCCGAGCGCCTCGCCGCGACGCGGGACGAGGCGGCGGAGCTCGGCCTCCGCGACGAAGAAGCCCGGTGCTCGGCGGCGCTCGCGACGCGACTCGCCTTCGGCGGGAAGTTCGAGGAAGCGGAGCTCGAGGCGACCCGCCTGCTCCACCTGGCGGACCGGGAAAAGGTGCTCTCCGCCGCCGTCGATGCGTGGCAGACGCTCGCCATCGTCCGGCAGACGCGCGGCGAGCTCTCCGCGGCGCTCGAAGCGCGCCGTTCGGCGGTGGCCGCGGCCAAGGCCGCCGGGCTCCGCGAACGCGAAGCGATGCTCACGTGCAACCTCGGCTTCGCCCTCACGACCATCGGCGCGCGGCAGGAAGCTCGAGCGTCCCTCGACCGCGGCTTCGAGCTCGCGGACGCCATCGGCAGCTCCGGCGCGGTCCGTCACGCGCGGATGAACCTCCTCGGGTGGGCGTCCACGTTCGGAAACGACAAGCGGCTCGAGTCCGTCCTCGGGGAGGTCCGCGCCGACGTGGACGCATCGGCGACGGGAATGTGGACGGCGCCGGATCGCGGGAACCTCGGGATGCTGTTCTACCGCGGCGCGGAGCTCCTTCGATCCGAGTCCCAGGCCGGCCTGGAGCGCGCGCGGTCGCTCCTCCGCATGTCGGCGGAGACGTACCGCGCGACCGGCAACCGGGACGTGCTCCCCGTCGCGCTCGGCATGTGGGCCCTAGCCGAGCAGAAGCTCGGCGCGCCGGGGCGGGCGCTCGAGCTCGCGAGCGAGGCGGACCAGCTCCTCGAGAGCGGCGCGCCGAGCCTCCTGAACGAGGCCGTCGTGTACATCGTCCTCCACGACTGCCACCGCGACGCGGGGGACGAGGAGCTCGCGCGCGGCGTCATCGAGCGCTCCATGCCGCGGCTCCTCCGGCGCGTGCGCGGGCTCGTGGGGACGCCGTACGCGCGGCTCTTCCTCACGGAGCTCCCGCGGAACGCGCAGCTCGTCGCCATCGCCGAGGCATACGGCCTCGTGCCGGACGCGGTGCACCAGCTGCTCGAAAAGGGTGCCTCCTGAGCTCGAGCCTCGGCCCGTCATGAGCACTCCGGGTCCGCGCCGCGCCGCGCTGGCGTTCATCTTCGTGACGGTCGTGCTCGACATGCTCGCGCTCGGCATCGTGATCCCGGTCCTGCCGAAGCTCGTGCTCTCGTTCCTGGACGAGAACACGGAGAAGGCCGCGCGGATCTACGGGCTCTTCAGCACGCTCTGGGCGTTCATGCAGTTCTTCTTCTCGCCGATCCAGGGCGCGCTCTCCGACCGCTTCGGGCGCCGGCCGGTGATCCTCCTCTCCAACGTGGGGCTCGGGCTCGACTACGTGCTGATGGCGCTCGCGCCGTCGCTCTCCTGGCTCTTCGTCGGCAGGGCGATCTCCGGCATGACGGCGGCGAGCTTCTCCATCGGCACGGCGTACATCGCGGACGTGACGCCGGAAGAGAAGCGCGCCGAGGCGTTCGGCATGGTCGGCGTCGCGTTCGGGCTCGGGTTCGTCCTCGGTCCGGCGATCGGCGGGCTCCTCGGCGGGCTCTCTCCCCGCCTTCCGTTCTGGGTCGCGGCGGCGGCGAGCCTCCTGAACGCGCTCTACGGTTTCTTCGTGCTGCCCGAGTCGCTCCCTCCGGACCAGCGCGCGCCGTTCTCGTTCCGGACGGCGCACCCCCTCGGAGCGCTCCGGCTCCTCCGGTCGCGTCCGGGGCTCCTCGGGCTCGCGGCGGTGAACTTCCTCGGCAACGTCGCGCACGAGAGCCTCCCGAGCGTGTCGGCGCTCTACGGGAGCTACCGCTACGGGTGGGACGCGAAGGCCATCGGGTTCGTGCTCGCGGGCGTCGGGGTCTCGTCCGCCGTCGTGCAAGGCGGGCTCGTCCGGTTCGCGACGCGATTCGGGGATCGAACGGTGCTCCTCGTCGGTCTCGTGTTCGGCGTCGCGGGCTTCACGATCTACGGCCTCGCCGAGACCGAGAAGATGTTCTGGGTAGGAATCCCGGTGCTCGGGCTCTGGGGACTCGCGGGGCCTGCCGTGCAGTCGCTCATGACGCGGGGCATGGCGCCGTCCGAACAAGGGCAGCTCCAGGGCGCCAACGCGAGCCTCCTCGGCATCGCCGGGCTCACGGGGCCCCTCGCGTTCTCGATGGTCTTCGCCCACTTCATCTCGAAGGAGACGTCCGTGTACCTCCCGGGCGCTCCGTTCCTGCTCGCGGCGCTCATCCTGGTGTGCGCCGCCCTGCTCGCAGTCGTCGTGACGGCGCCGCGCCGGGAGGGCGCCGGGTCGTAGACGCGGGACAGGGGCGGTCAGCCACCCGCCCCGGGCGATCCTGCCGGCGGAGTCCCGGATCCGCGCAGAAACGAAGCTGTTTTGGTGCCTCGCGGGAGCAGAGCCCGGTTCCGCCGGACCGGGTTCCCGCTATAGATGCGGGCACCATGCCCATCCGCACCGCAGAGGACTACGTGGCGAGTCTCCGGGGGCGAAAGCTCCGCGTCTACCTGTTCGGGGAGCTCGTCCCGGAGCCGGTGGACCATCCGTACATCCGTCCGTCCGTGAACGCGGTCGCGGAGACGTACCGCATCGCGTCCGAGGAGCCGGAGATCGCGACGGCGAACGGGCTCGGCGGCAAACCCGTGAATCGGTTCCTTCACGTCACGGAGAGCGCCGCGGACGTCGTGCTCCAGAACCGGATGCAGCGGGCGCTCGGGCAACGGACGGGCACGTGCTTCCAGCGCTGCGTCGGGATGGACGCCATCAATTCCGTGTTCTCCGTCACGTTCGACGTCGATCGGCAGTACGGAACGGACTACCACGAGAAGTTCAAGGCGTTCGTTCGCCACGTCCAGGAAGAGAACCTCGTCCTCGGCGGGGCGATGACGGACCCGAAGGGGGACCGGTCGAGAGGCCCCTCCGACCAGGCCGATCCGGATCTCTTCGTGCGCGTGGTGGAGCGGCGGCCGGACGGCCTCGTCCTCCGCGGCGCGAAGATGCACCAGACCGGGTGCATCAACTCCCACTGGCTCATCGTGATGCCGACGATGCGGCTCTCGGAGAAGGACGGGGACTACGCCGTGGTCGCGGCGATCCCCGTGGACGCGCCCGGCATCACGTACGTGTACGGCCGGCAGAGCTGCGACACGCGGGCCCTCGAGGACGGGGACATCGACCAGGGGAACGCGAAGTTCGCCGGTCAGGAAGCGATCATCGTGCTCGAGGACGTGTTCGTTCCGATGTCCCACGTCTTCATGAACGGCGAGTGGGACCACGCGGCGTCGCTCGTCGAGCGCTTCACGGCGTATCACCGGCGGAGCTACGTCTGCAAGACGGGCGTCGGGGACGTGCTCATCGGCGCCGCGGCGACGATCGCCGACTACAACGGCGTGGAGAAGGCGAGCCACGTGAAGGACAAGCTCGTCGAGATGGCGCACCTGAACGAAACCATCTACGGCGCCGGCATCGCCGCTTCGCACGAGTCGAAGCCGACGGCGGCAGGCAACTACCAGCCGGACGACATGCTCGCGAACGTCTGCAAGCACAACGTCACCCGCTTCCCGTACGAGATGGCGCGGCTCGCGCAGGACCTCGCGGGAGGCGTCATGGTGACGATGCCGTCGGACCAGGACTTCCGGAACGAGACCACGGGCCCGCTCCTCGAGAAGTTCCTCCAGGGACGGGCGGGAGTTCCCGTCGAATCTCGGCGACGCATCCTGCGGCTCATCGAAAACATGACGCTCGGGCGGAACGCGGTTGGTTACCTCACGGAGTCCTTGCACGGCGCGGGCTCGCCCCAGGCGCAGCGCGTCCAGATCCAGCGGCTGATGAACCTGGAACGGAAGAAGGAGCTCGCGAAGCGCCTCGCCGGAATCGACGTGGGCGCGGAGAAGAAGGAGAAATGAGCGTGCTCCGGACGCGCTTCACGGAGATGTTCGGCGTCGAGCACCCCATCGTCCAGGGGGGCATGCAGCACGTCGGCAAGGCGGAGCTCGTCTCCGCCGTCGCCAACGCGGGCGCCCTCGGGTTGCTCACCGCGCTCACCCAGCCGACGCCCGAAGCGCTCCGGAACGAGATCGAGCGGACGCGCAGCATGACCGACGAGCCGTTCGGGGTGAACTTGACGATCCTCCCGACGATCAAACCCGTCCCGTACGACGAGTACATGGCGGCGATCGTGGAGAGCGGCATCCGGATCGTCGAGACCGCGGGACGGAATCCGGAGCCGTATCTGCCGATGCTGAAGGCCGCGAACGTCCGCGTGATCCACAAGTGCACGAGCGTCCGCCACGCGGTGAAGGCCGAGAAGATCGGCTGCGACGCCGTCAGCGTGGACGGCTTCGAGTGCGCGGGGCATCCGGGAGAAGACGACGTCCCGGGTCTCGTTCTCCTCCCGTGCGCGGCCGACCAGCTCACGATCCCGATGGTCGCGTCCGGGGGCTTCGGGGACGCGCGCGGCCTCGTCGCGGCCCTCGCTCTCGGCGCGGAAGCGATCAACATGGGGACGCGGTTCCTCGCGACGGTGGAGGCCCCGGTCCACGAGAACGTGAAGCGGAAGCTCGTGGAGGGGGACGAGCGTCAGACGGCGCTCCTCTACCGTACGCTCCGGAACACCGCTCGCGTCTACAAGAACTCCGTCGCGGAGGAGGTCGTGGCCATGGAAGCGCGCCCCGGTCCGACGAAGTTCGAGGATCTCGCGCCTCTCGTCGCCGGCACGAAGGGCAAGAAGGTCATCACCGACGGAGACATGGAGTACGGGATCTGGTCCGCCGGGCAGGTCATGGGACTGATCCACGACGTGCCGACGGTGAAGGAGCTCGTGTCGCGCATCGTCCGCGAGGCCGAAGCGCTGATCCGCGGGCGACTCGCCGGCGTGCTTCGATCCGACTGAGTCTCGAGCCGCATCGCGCGCGAAGCGAGCGGGCGTTCGGACGGGAGACAGAACACCCCGGGAAATATCGCTCACTGCGGCGACGGTGCGCTCCGTACCGCGGCCTTCGTTGCCACGATTGTGCGCTCGGTCGACTGCGCGGACGTCGATCGTCGCCGCGCCTGGCGCCGTGAGCGTGTCTTCGGAACGCGATCGCGCTCCGCGCCCGGGGCGATTGCTCTCGACCGGCCGGCGCCTTCGTCGTCGCGAGCTCGAGTTGCCGTGTTTCGAGTTCGTGGCGCGCATCTTGTACGAGGCGACGCTCCGATGCGCATCGCGCGGGCGCGTTGCTCCGCGTGACGGCATCCGTGAAGGGAAGGAAGGCCAATCATGAACAAGACGGCATTCGTGTGCATCGCTGCGACCACCCTCCTGGCGGGCTACGCCTGTACCTCAAAGGACACGTCCGCTCCCACGGTGCAGGCTGGTCCCGGCACGGACGCCGTCGGGTCGCTCCGCTTCGACCTCGAGATCGCGCCGGGCGTGAACGTGGACACCGTCGGCTACCAGGTGACCGCGGCGGACATTCCCACGCCGATCACCGGGTCGATTCCGCTCGGGGATCGACCCGGGACGCGATTCACGGCCGTCCTCGACGGAATCCCCGTGGGGACCGGCAGGCTGCTCTCCGTCCAGGGCACCGCATCGGACGGCTCCGTCTGTACGGGCCAGGCGACCTTCGACGTGCTCGCGGAAGCGACCGCGCAGGTCGTCGTCGTGCTGGAGTGCCGGGACCGGTCCCAGCGCGTGATCGTCCACGGCTCCTTCGACCGCTGCCCGCTCGTCTCGGCGCTGTCGGTCGCGCCGGACAGCGCGCCCGTCGGCGGACGGATCTTCGTCGGAGCTGCCACGCGGGATCCCGAGGGGCGCGAGGTCGTCCTCTCCTGGTCGGCAACCGCAGGTACGTTCGCCGACCCGCACGCGCTCCAGACGACGTACACGTGCACGACTCCGGGCACGCAGACCTTGACCGCGACGGTCACGAAGGCGGACGGCTCTTGCAGCGACTCGTTCGGTCTCGACGTGACGTGCACCGGCGGAGCCGACGCGGGTGCAGGCGGTGCCGGCGGATCCGACGGCGGCGCCGGGACGGGCGGCTCCGGCGGGACCGCGACGG
>DASZXK010000210.1:0-30463 GCA_035545855.1 Polyangiaceae bacterium | reverse complement strand
TCCCCCGAGGCTCCTGTGGTCCTCGGGCTTCGCCCTGCGGTCCTCGGGAACCTCTCCCCCTGCCGCGCCTGGCGGCGCGCGCTCGCCGTGCTCGCGGGTAGCTGTGAAACGGCTGGACCAATCGGGGGGGGCGACTCGCCGCCCTGCGGGCGAGCTCGACGCGACGACGAACGGCGGCGTGGGGTTTGTTTGTGGGGGACCTTGTCCCCCGAGGCTCCTGTGGTCCTCGGGCTTCGCCCTGCGGGCCTCGGACCTCTCCCCCTGCCGCGCCTGGCGGCGCGCGCTCGCTTTGCTCGCGGGTAGCTGTGAAACGGCTGGACCAATCGCGGGCGGATAGTTTGTATACAAACTGTCCGGGGAGGAGATACCCCCCACGCCCTGCGGGCGAACTCGACGCGCCTTGCTCGCGGGGACGTGGAACGGCTGGACCAATCGCGGGGGCGGGCGGCGGGGTTCGGTGGGGGCGGAAACCCTCGGAACTCTTGACGCGGCGGACGCCTCTTCTTAGAAGCTTCCCGGCCTTTGCGTCCGGTTCGAGCTCGCCGAGAGCCGTTGAACCGCGCGACGGTACTCCAGAGATGTCGACCGCCCCCGCGCCCCGGAGCGAGGAGCCGAGCCCCCGCGACGGCTCCGGCGAGATGTTCGACGCCATCGCGGACCGGTACGATCTGCTGAACCGGATCATCTCGCTCGGCGTGGACCAGGGTTGGCGACGCCAGACGGTGGAGGCCCTCCAGCTCCGTGACACCGCGCGGGTTCTCGATCTCGCCACCGGCACGGCGGATCTCGCCCTGATGATCGCGCGGAGCCATCCGGGGGTCCGGCTGGATGGCGTCGATCCTTCCCGGAAGATGCTCGAGATCGGCGAACGGAAGGTCGCGGCCGCCGGTTTGTCGGAGCGCGTCCGACTCACCGTCGGCGTCGCCGAGTCCCTCCCCTTCCCCGACGCGACGTTCGACGGCGTGACGATCGCGTTCGGGATCCGCAATGTTCCGGATCGTCCGCGGGCCCTCCGGGAGATGGCGCGCGTGACGAGGCCGGGCGGGCGCGTGGCGATCCTGGAGCTATCCGAGCCACGGGGCGGAGTCCTCGGTCCGCTCGCTCGCTTCCACGTGCATTCCGTCGTGCCGTTCGTGGGTGGGCTCCTCTCGGGGTCGAAGGAGTATCGCTACCTCCAGCGCTCGATCTCCGCTTTCCCGACGCCGGAAGCGTTCAGCGAGACGATGCGCCAGGCCGGGCTCCACGTGCTCGAGGCGCGTCCCCTCACTTTCGGCGTCTGCCACCTCTACGTCGCGGAGCCCGCGCGTCCGTCATGACGACGCAGGTGGTCCCGAGCTCGAGCACGGCGAAGCCTGCGGGGAGCGTGGATTTCGTCGCGAGCGCGCTCGCCGCGTTCCGGGAAGAGGGCGCGCTCCTCGTCGTGACCGTGCCCGCGCCCGTCGCGCCTCTCGAGGCGCTGCTCGGGCTCGACGGCTCCGAGGATGCCATCGTCTGGGAGCCGCGCGAGGGCACCGCGTTCGCGGCCCTCGGCGCCGTCGCCACTCTCGTCGGCCGCGGTCACGGTCGCGTGGAGGAAGTCCGCGCCGAGGCCGCGGAGCTGTTCGCCCGCCTTCGCCGGGTGGACGCCGTGGACGGCGCGCCCGGTCCACGCTGCTTCGGCGGGCTCGCGTTCGAGCCCGGAGGCGCCGCCGAGACGCCGTGGAGCTCCTTCGGAGACGCTCGCTTCGTCTTCCCGCGGCTTCGCTACGCGCGCGGGGACGGGAAGGCGTTCCTCAGCCTCGCCGTGACGAAAGACGAGTCCTCCTCGGAGGCACGTCGCGCCCGGCTCGTCGCGCTGGCGGAGTCGGCCCTCGCCCGGCTCCGTGCCGCCGCCCTCGGCCCCGAGCGACGCCACGGGCGCACCTCGCCCGCCGTCACGGACCGCCGCGAGGTGTCGGCCGCCACGTACAGAGACCTCGTCGAGACCGCCCGGAGCGAGGTGGCTCGCGGCGCCCTCGAAAAAGTCGTGGTCGCCCGTCGGACGGAGCTGACGTTCGAGGCGCCCCCGGATCCAGTCGCGGTTCTCGAGGAGCTCGCCGAGGGCGCGCTCCACTGCACGCGGTTCTCGTTCCGGTTCGGCGGCGCGACGTTCCTCGGCGTCTCGCCCGAACGTCTCGTCCGGCGGAAGGGTCTCGAACTGCAGACGGAGGCTCTCGCCGGGTCGAACCGTCCTGGCGATCCGGCCCGCGCCGTGGAGCTCTTCGAGAGCCCCAAGGAACGCGCGGAGCATGCCCCCGTCGTTCGCGAGATCGTCCGGACGCTCGGTCCGCTCTGCAGCAGCCTGTCTCACGCGCCCACGCCCGAGGTGCGGACGCTCCGCCACGTGCTCCATCTCCGCACGCCGATCGTCGGGCACCTGTCGCGGCCGATCCACGTCCTGGATCTCGCGCTTCGTCTGCACCCGACGCCTGCCGTGGGCGGCGTTCCCGCCAAGGAGTCGCTCCGGTTCATCGTGGAGCACGAGCCCGTTCCGCGCGGCTGGTACGCCTCGCCCGTGGGCTGGTTCGACGACAACGGCGACGGCGAGTTCTTCGTCGCGCTCCGCTCCGGCGCTTTCGTCGGGGATCGGGCGTACCTCTATGCCGGGGGCGGCATCGTGCGGGATTCGGACCCGGAGAGCGAGTACGAGGAAACTCGGCTGAAGCTCGCCGCCCTCTGCACGGCGCTTCGCGTCGCCCAATGACGCCGGAGAACCTGCTCGCCGAGTGGGCCCGGCTGCTCTTCGAGAGCCTGGCGGACGCCGGCGTGCGAGAGGTCGTCGTCTCGCCGGGCTCCCGTTCGACGCCCCTCTCGTGGGCGGCCCTCGCCTGCTCCCGTCTGCACGCGACGCGGATCGTCGACGAGCGGGATGCGGCATTCTTCGCGGTCGGCCACGCCCGCGTCACGGGCGTTCCGGCGGTGGTCGTGTGCACCTCCGGGTCCGCCGCCGCGAACTACTTTCCGGCGATCGTCGAGGCGAAACGGGCGCGGGTCCCGCTGATCGTCGTCACGGCCGACCGCCCCTTCGAGCTCATGGACGCGGGCGCGTCCCAGACGCTCGACCAGACGAAGCTCTACGGGGACTACGTGCGTCGCTTCGTCGACGTCGGCATGCCCGACGCCTCGGACGGCGCGCTCGCCGCGCTCCGGCGCGTCGCGGCGCAGGCCGTCGCCGAGGCGACGCATCCGGACGCGCCCGGCGTCGTTCATCTGAACGTCCGCGCGCGGAAGCCGCTCGAGCCCGTCTCCGCCAGCACGGAGGACGGCCGCGCGCTCGAACGCCGCGTCTCGGCCCTCCTCTCGGCGCCCATCGTGGCCGTTCCCCATTCCCCTCGGATCGCCTCGGACGCGACCGTCGCCGCGCTCGCCTCGGCCGTCGCCCGCGCGAAGCGGGGCCTCGTCGTCTGCGGTCCGGCGGGGATCGACGACGGCCGCACGCTCCCGGCGCTCGCGGCGTTTTCTCGGGTCACGGGTTTCCCGGTCTACGCCGAGACGACGAGTCAGCTCCGCGTGGCCGAGGATGACGGTCCGGGCGCGGACGGCCTGGATCTCCTCCTTCGTTCGACGACCTTCCGCGACGCGTTCCGGCCCGACGTCGTGCTCCAGATCGGGGACTCACCGACGTCCGGGGCGTGGGAGCGCTTCGTGCTCGCGCGACCGGAGCTCGAGCGTCACGTCCTGACGTCGTCCGGATACCCGGATCCGTCGAGCCGAGCGCGATCCATGATCGTGGCGGACGTCCCGGACGTGCTCGCGCGGCTCGCTGAATCGGCGAAAGGCCGCTCGGAGTCCGTTCCCCAGCGTCGCTTCGCCGCCGCGCTCGCGCGGCTGAACGACGCCGCGTTCGGAGTCGCCGACGGTCTCCTTCGAGATCAAGCGGCGCTCTCGGAGGGAGCCGCGACGCGGGTGGTCGCCACGGCGGTGCCGGACGGCGGCGTGTTCGCCGTCGGAAACAGCCTCCCGGTTCGTCATGTGGACGCCTTCGTCCGGGCGCGCCGCGGAGGGCCGGTCCGCGTGTGGTCGCAGCGCGGCGTGAGCGGCATCGACGGCGTCGTCGCCGGTGCCGCGGGAGCGGCCATGGCCGCGGCCGCTCCGACCGTGCTCCTCCTCGGTGACGTGTCGGCGCTCCACGACGTCGGCGGCTTCGCCGTCGCGGCGGCATCGACGGTCCCCGTCGTCGTCGTCGTCCTGAACAACGACGGCGGCCGGATCTTCGAGCAGCTTCCGTTCTCGGACTCCGGCGTCCCCGAAGCCGAGTTCGCGTTCTGGACGACGCCGCACGGGCGGACCTTCGAGGGGCTGCGCTCGCTCTTCGGCGTCGATCACGCATTCTGCCGGACGAGGGCGGAGCTCGAGGCCGGATTGGCGCACGCGCTCGAGCGTCGCGGGTGCTCGGTGCTCGAGGTTCCCCTCCCACCCCATGGCGCCCGGGCGGAGTACGCCGAGCTCGCGCGACGGCTCGAGAGCACGCTCGCTCCCCTCGTGTCGACGCTCCGCGGGTGATTCGATGGCGGCGAGCGTGGTGCTTCTCCACGGGTTCTCCGGCAGCCCTGCGAGCTTCGACCCGGTCGTTCGCGAGCTCGGGGACGGGATCGCGGTCTTTCGTCCCACCCTCCTCGGCCACGGCGCGGCCGACGATCTCACGGTCGACGGGTTCGACGCCGAAGTGGATCGGCTGGCGGCGAGCATCCAGGCTCGCGGCACGGATCATCACCTCCTCGGATACTCCCTCGGCGGACGCCTCGCGCTCGGCCTCCTCGTGCGTCGGCCCGAGCTGTTCCGGTCGGCGATCCTCGTATCCTCCTCGCCGGGGCTCGAACGCGACGACGAGCGTCCAGCCCGGCGAGCCCAGGACGGTCGGCTCGTCGAGCTCCTCGAACGGGACGGGATCGCGGCGTTCGTCGACGTCTGGGAGGCGCTCCCGCTCTTCGCCACTCAGCGGCGTCTCCCGTCCGAGCGGCTCGCCGCGCAGCGCGCCGCGCGCCTCGCCCACGACCCGAACGGCCTCGCGCGCTCGCTTCGCCTGACGGGTCTCGCGGAGATGCCGTCGTACTGGGAGGTCCTGCCGCGGCTCGCGCTGCCGGTGACGCTGATCGCGGGGGCGCTCGACTCGAAGTTCCGTGCGATCCTCACCGCCATGAGCGAGCGGCTGCCGCGGGCGACGCTCCAGATCGTCCCGGACGCCGGACACAACGTGCTCCTCGAGCGTCCGGACGTGCTCGTGGCCGCGCTTCTCGGAAACCTCGGAGCCGCGGCGTGAGCGAAGCCGTCGCGCCCGGATCCGTTCGCGCCTGGGTGCTCGCTTGCCGCCCGGCGACGCTCACCGCGGCCGTGTCCCCGGTGCTCGTGGGGACGGCGTGCGCTCACCTCGTTCGCGGGCTCGCGCTCGGTCCGGCGCTCGCGGCGCTCGTCGGCGCGATGCTCCTGCAGATCGGCTCGAACCTCGCGAACGACGTCTTCGACTTCGAGAAGGGCGCCGACACCGAGGAGCGTCTCGGGCCCGTGCGCGCGGCTCAGGCCGGCCTGCTGACGCCGAAGGCGCTCCGCGCCGGCATGGTCGTCGTGTTCGCGCTCGCCCTCCTCGTCGGGATCTACCTGACGTGGGTCGCGGGGCCGGTGGTGATCGCGATCGGGCTCGCGTCGATCGTCTCCGCGATTGCGTACACGGGCGGCCCGTATCCGCTCGGGTATCACGGCCTCGGGGACGTCTTCGTGATGCTGTTCTTCGGCTTCGTCGCGGTGTGCGGCACCGTGTTCGTGCAGACGGGACACGTCCCGGCCGTCGCCGTCTTCGCTGCCGTCCCGGTCGGCTCGCTCGCGACGGCGATCCTCGTCGTGAACAACGTGCGGGACGTCGGGACCGACGTCGTCGCCGGGAAACGGACCGTTCCCGTGCGCTTCGGCCGTCGCGCGGGGCTCCTCGAGTACACTGTGCTCGTCGGGCTCGCCTACGCGGTGCCCGTCGTCCTCGCCGTCCAAGGGCGCGGCCCGTCCGCTCTCCTCCCGCTCCTCACGGCGCCTCTCGGGGCGCGGCTCGTCTCGCGGGTGCTCCGGGACGAAGGGCGGGCTCTGAACGCGACCCTCGTCTCGACGGCGAAGCTCCTGTTCCTCCATTCGATCCTGTTCGCCGTCGGCCTCGCCCTCGGCGCCCGGTGATCCGCTCCGCGCGGGTGGGTTCCGGCCAAAATCCGGTGTACCTACCGAAGCCATGCGTCTTCGGTCCGTGGCGATCCAGACGAACCGAGGGCGGTCGCCCGGTGTCCGATCCGGGACGCGCGGCCTCCCGGAACGAGCCGGCGTGCTCCTCACGATCGTCGACGAGGCGGGCCGCGTCGCGCAGGGTGAGGCGTCGCCGCTCCCCGGCTACTCCGTTGAAACGACCTCCGAGGCCGAGCGGGCGCTCGCGGGGATCTCCTGGGCGGCGGTGCCGGAAGCCGAGCCCGGCGAGCCCGCCCGCGCGTTTCTGCGCCGCTCGCGAGAGGCGCTCGTCGGGCTTCCTCCCTCGGCTCGCTTCGCCGTCGAAACGGCGATCCTCGGCCTGGTCGCCGAGCGTCGTGGAGTGCCGCTCTTCGCGCTCCTGCGAACCGACGGGTCCACCCCGCCCGTTCCGATGTCGGCGATGGCCGGTGGGGTCGACGACCCGGAGGTCGGGCGAGGGATCGCTCGCGCCCTCGCTCGCGGGATCCGGACGGTGAAGCTCAAGCTGCGGGGACCGGATCTCGGCGCACAGGCCGGCTTCCTCTCGGCAGCTCGGACCGCGCTCGCCGACGCCGACCTCCGTCTCGACGCGAACGGCGCGTTCTCCGCCGGGGCGACGCCGCGCGTGCTCTCGGAGCTCGCCGCGTTCCGGCCGGAGCTCGTCGAGGAGCCCGCGCCGCTCGACGTCGTCCGGGAGCTCCCGAGCTCGCCGGTGCCGCTCGCACTCGACGAGTCCCTCTCGACGCCGGGCGCGCTCGCGTCGATCGCCCCGCGGCTCGCGGCGCTCCGGTTCCGCGCCGTCGTGCTGAAACCCACGACGCTCGGCGGGATCTCCGGCTGCCTCGAGCTCGCGGACGAAGCGACCGCGCTCGGACTCGACGTCACGGTCTCCCACACGTTCGACGGCCCCGTCGCGCTCGCCGCGGCGAGACACCTCGCGCTCGCGATCGCGAGCCGCACCCGGGCGAGCGGCCTGGACGTCCATGCCGGGCTCGCCGCGTGGCCCGAGCGCGTGCTTCCGCCCCTCTCGGATGGCTCCCTGGTCCCGGAAGATCGTCCCGGGCTCGGCCTCTCCGTGCTGGAGGTCCCGTGACGCTCTCCGTGGTCGCGGCCGCTCGCGACGCGGGGAGCCGCGTCGCACTTTGCGTCGGCGCGCGGGACGTCACGTACGCCGAGCTCGCGGCCCTCGCCGGGCGGCGCATGGCGTGGCTCGCCGAGCGCGGCGTCCCCCGTGGCGCGGCTCGCCCCGTCGCTCTCGTCGGGCGGAGCGACCTCTCGTCGCTCGCGCTTCTCCATGCGCTCGTCGAGCAGGGAACGCCCGCCGCGCTGGTTCACCCGCGCTTCACCGAACGCGAGCGCGCCCGGGTCGTCGCCCTCCTGGACTCGGCTCTCGTGGTCGCCGAGTCACCGACGGATGCCGACACGCCGGACGCGCCTCCTCCCGCGCTCGGGCTCGCCGTGGACCCGGAGCGGGCGCTCGCGATTCTCTTCACGTCGGGGACGACCGGCGAACCCAAGGGCGTCGTCCTGAGCCGCCGGGCGTTCGTCGCGTCGGCCGCGGCGAGCCACGAGAACCTGCCGCTCGGCCCGGGGGATCGCTGGCTCCTCGGGCTGCCCATCGCGCACGTCGGGGGGCTCTCGGTCCTCACCCGCTCGCTCGTCGCGCGGAGCACGGTGGTCGTGCCCGCGGAGGTTGCAGCCGGCGAACGGCTCCGCCCCGAGGCGCTGCGCGAGTGCCTGGAGCGCGAGGGCGTGACGCTCGCCTCGCTCGTCCCGACCCAGCTCGAGTGGCTGCTCGACGCGGGCTTCTCGCCGCCGCCATCGCTCCGCGTCGTGCTTCTCGGAGGGGCCGCGGCGCGCCCCGCCCTGCTCGCCAGAGCCGCCGAGCGCGGAGTGCCCGTCCTCACCACGTACGGCCTCACCGAGGCGTGCTCTCAGGTCACGACCGAGCGGTTCGGCGCTCCGCGGCGCGCGGACGGCGCGGTCGGCTGGCCCCTCCGCGGTACGGAGGTCCGCATCACGGAGGGTGCGATCGAAGTGCGCGGACCGACGCTCCTCACCGGATACCTGACGAGCGCGGGCCTCGTGTCCCCGCTCGGGCCCGACGGCTTCTTTCGCACCGACGACCTCGGGCGGCTCGACGCCGAAGGGCGACTCCACGTCCTCGGGCGCCGCTCGGATCTCCTCGTGACGGGCGGGGAGAACGTGTACCCCGCCGAGGTCGAGGCGGTCCTCGAGCGCGCCGCCGGCGTCCGGAGCGCGTGCATCTTCGGCGTGCCCGACGAGCTCTTCGGCGATCGCGTCGTCGCGGCCCTCGTCGTCGGCGACCCGGCAGGGTTCGACCTCGGGGCGTTCGCTCGGTTCGTGGTCACGGAGCTCGCGCCGCACCGGAGGCCGCGGGCCGTCGCGCTCGTCGCGAGCCTGGCCGTCACGGGCGCCGGCAAGCTCGACCGGAAGGCGACGGCGGCGCTCGCCGCCCCGCTCCTCGTTCCGCTGGGCAGCACTTGAGGGCCACCGCGCTATACTCCCGGCCAATGCGTTCGCTCCCGACGCTCGCGCTCGCCCTGGCCCTCGGTCCGTCCCTTTGCGGATGCCGCTCTGCCGAGTCGGCGCCTCCGCCGGAGAAGGCCGCCGCACCCGCGGCGCCGTCACCCGCCGCCCCGAAAACAGCCGCCACCCGGCGACGGTTCGGTGAGAGCATCGCCGCAGGAAGCGCTTTGACTTTGGCGTCGATCCTCGCGAAACCCGAGGAGTTCGCGGACAAGACCGTGACCGTGGAGGCCAAGGTGCGGAGGAACTGCACCCGCCGGGGCTGCTGGATGGAACTCGCGGAGGCCGCCGACCCGGCCCTCCCCGGCTGTCGAGTGACCTTCAAGGACTACGGGTTCTTCGTCCCGCTCGATTCGGCGGGCTCCTCGGCTCGGGTCCAGGGCGTCGTTCACGTCCAGTCGGTCGCGGCGCCCGAGGTCCAGCACCTCGAGAGCGAAGGCGCGAAATTCGCTGCCAAACTCCCGGATGGGACCGCTCGGGAGGTCCGCCTGGTCGCGAGCGGCGTCGAGCTCTGGCGCGAACAGGGCTGAGGCCCGTCGGGTTTTTCACGGGGGCTCGGGGTTGTGCTAGCTCCGTTCCTGAAATGCGCGCCCGCCGGACGCTCTCGCTGCTCGCGCTCCTCGCGGCCCCCGCGCTCGCCGTGGCCTCGGCCGAGGCGGCCGCGGATACCAGCGGTGGACACGCCCTTCCCGCCTCCGCGCCGGATGCGGGTCGTGCTCTGACGGAAGACGAGGTGTCTCCTCCGGACGAACCCTCCGCGCCCGCGCCCGTCCGCGAGACGCCGAAGGCCTCCGCAGCGGAGGAAAAGGACGACGAGCCGTCGACGCCTTCGGAGCACGTCGTCCAGCACGGGGACACGCTCGGTGGCATCGCTCACCGATACGGCGTCACGCTGAAGCAGCTCAGCGCGGCGAACGGGATCGGCAAGCACTCGCCCATCCGCGTCGGGGAGCGCCTCGTGATCCCGGCGCCCGGAGAGCGCGTGAAGACGCCGTCCCGGGTGCACGTCGTCGCGTCCGGGAACACCGTGGGCGGCATCGCGAAGCGGTACGGCGTGTCGCCCGAGCGGCTCCGCGAGGAAAACCACCTGAAGCCGGGGGAGACGCTGAAGATCGGCCAGAAGCTCGTGATCCCGGGAGACATCCCGCTCGGCAGCAAGGCGCTCGAGGAGACCGCGGAGGACAAGAAACTCGGGCCGGACGTCGGGATACAGGAGCTCGCCATCCCCGGCACGGCGCCCGCCTACTACTACGAGCCGACGGGGCCAGGCCGCTCCGGGATGAAGCCGGTCATCATCTACCTCCACGGTCGCGGCGCGGAGCCGAAGCGCTACTGCCAGCGGTGGAGCCGCGTCGCTCGCCACCTCGGCTGGCTCGTCTGCCCGCAGGGCCAGGAAGATCGGGGCGGAGGGAAGCGCGGCTGGCAGAACAACTGGGTCGCCGGGCGGAACATCGTGATGCACGCGATCGAGGGCCTCCGGAAGAAGTACGGCCGGCGCGTGCAACTCTACGGGAACACCCTGGTCGGATTCAGCGAGGGCGCGTTCGTGGCGATGAACGTCGGGCTCCGCGAGCCGCACACGTTCAACCGCTGGCTCATCCTCGGCGCGGACACGGACTACTGGGGCGCGGCCGGCGTCGCGACCTTGCCGGAGGCGAGGGGCCGCGTGCGCCGCGTCTATCTCATCACGGGCCGCCACGATGACGTCGTGGGAGATGCCGACGAGGTCCGGAAGTGGCTCAAGAAGGCGGGCGTTCCGGTGCGGGTCTCCACCCCCGCGGACATGGGTCACGAGGTCGCGCTCGAGGCCAAGCCTGCGATGTACCAGGCGGCGCTCCGCTGGCTCTCGGAAGGGTGACCCCGGGCGTGAGACGGACCTTCCTCGCCGGCGTCCCGGCGCTGTGCACCGCCCTCGCTTGTGGCCGCGGGGCGCCTTCGGGCGGTCCGACGGAGGCGCCTCCGGAGAAGGCTCCCCTGGCTCCGGCGATCCGTGTCGCCCTGAGCGCACCGGTGACGGTCGCGCCGGCTCCGGTGCCGAAGGGGCCGGCGGGCCCGCTGAACGTCATCCTCCTCACGATCGACAGCCTGCGGCAGGACATGCCGTGGGCGGGCTACGAGAAGCCCATCGCGCCGAACCTCACGAAGCTCGCCGCGGAGTCCGTCGTGTACACGCACGCGTACTCCGTCTCGAGCTACACGGCGAAGAGCGTCGCGGCGTTCCTCGCGGGCCGGTATCCGTCGTCCCTCTACCGCTCCGGCGTCTTCTTCACTTCCTACTCGAAGAGCAACACCTTCCTCGCCGAGGTGCTGAGCGAGCACGGCGTCCGTACCATCGGGCTCCAGGCGCACGCCTACTTCAAGCGCGGTAACCAGCTCGACCAGGGCTTCGACGTCTGGGAGGTCGTTCCCGGCATCTCGTTCGACCCGACGACGGACAAGAACGTCACCAGCGACAAGATGACGGATCTGGCCGTGAAGGTGCTCGGAAACACCGAGAACACCGGGAAGCCGTTCTTCGCGTGGCTCCACTACATGGACCCGCACGATCAGTACATGCTCCACGCGGAGGCCCCCGACTTCGGCAAGGGGAACCGCGCCCGCTACGACTCGGAGGTCTTCTACACGGATCTCCACGTCGGGCGCCTCCTCGAGTTCCTGAAGAAGCAGCCCTGGTGGGAGAAGACGGCGCTGATCGTCTCCGCCGATCACGGCGAGGCCTTCGGCGAGCACGGCGTCTACCGGCACGCGTTCTGGCTCTGGGACGTGCTCACGCGAGTTCCGCTGTTCGTGCACGCGCCCGGGGCGGCACCAGCGCGGATCGACCAGAAGCGGTCCCACGTCGATCTCGCGCCGACCGTCACGGACCTCCTCGGCGTGCGCCCCGCACCGGAAGCCTTCGTCGGAAGATCCCTCGTCCCCGAGATCTACGGCGCGGAAAAGCCGGCCGATCGCGATCCCATCCTCCTGGACCTCCCTGTAGACAGCCACAACCCCGAGATCTTCGCGGTGCTGTCCGGGAACCTGAAGCTCATCGTCTACGACCACGTGCGCTACGAGCTCTACGACCTCGCCGCCGACCCCGGCGAGCTCCACGACCTCGCGAAGGAGAAGCCCGAGGACCTCGCGCGCATGAAGGTGCTCTACGAAAAAGAGCACGGCGCCATCCCCGTCATCGCCCCCTACGGCGGCAACAAGCTCCACGACGGCAAGACCGCCAATGGGCCGATGGGTCCGTCGAAGTAGCTCTGTCCCCGGCTAGCTCGCGAAGCGAGCGCGCCCGAGCACAGCAGGTCACCCTCCTGCGATTGGTCCAGCCGTTCCACGTCCCACGCGAGCACGGCGCGTCGAGCTCGCCCGCAGGGCGTGGGGGGGTATCTCAGCACCGGACAGTTTGTATACAAACCATTCGCCCCCCGATTGGTCCAGCCGTTCCACGACCCCGCGAGCACGGCGAGCGCGCGCCCGTGGCTACGCCACAGCCGCCGCAGTCGCCGCCGCGAGCGGTTCGGCGCTCGCCCCGCGGAGGAGCTTCTCGACGTACCCGAGGGCGAGCTCGACCTGGTCCACCTGGCAGAGCAGGAGGTCGCCCGGAGAGAGGTTCGTGATGGCGGCGTGGATCGCGGCGAGCTCGCCGCCTTCTTCCCGGATGCGCGCCTTCTTGCCGACCGTGGAGAAGCCGCGGCGCATGAGAGCGAGGATCTCGCCGTCCGGGCGTCCCCGGGTGCACTTGTCCTCGTAGATGTAGATCTCGTCGAATGAGCGCGCGATGATCTCGGCCTGGCGACGGATGTCCTCGTCGCGGCGGTCGCCCGCGGCGGTGTAAACGATCTTTCTACGGCGATGCGGGAGCTGCTCCACGGCCTCCGCGAGAGCGAGGAGCGCGGACGAGTTGTGGCCGTAGTCGAGGATGACCGTGCTCGCCCGATGAGTCAGCACGTTGAAGCGGCCCGGAACCGTGTGCACGTCGCTCTCGAACGTCGTGACGGCGGCGCGAATCACCTCGACCGGGATCCCGAGGAACCAGGCTGCCGCGACCGACGCGAGGAGGTTTTCCACCTGGAAGCCGACGCGACCGCCGTGGGTGAGAGGCATCTGGTCGAGCCTCGCGACCTGCACTTCGCCGTCCCGGGACGCGAGCACGACGGCAAGGTCCCGGACGGTGACGTAGCGACCGCCGCGCGCCCGGTGCGCTCGGAGCCCTTCGGACGCCGGGCTCCGGGAGAACAGGATGACCTCGCCGCGGCACTCGCTCGCCATCGCGAGGACGATCGGGTCGTCGGCGTTCAGGACGGCCGCGCCGCTGGCCGGCACCCGCCGGACCGGCACGACCTTCACGCGACCGAGATCCTCCGCGGAGGAGATACCCCCTAGCCCGAGATGATCGCCTTCGCCGACGTTCGTGACGATCGCGACGTCGCACCAGTCGAAGCCGAGGCCCTCACGGAGGATCCCGCCGCGCGCGGTCTCGAGGACGGCGGCATCCACGTTCGGGTGACCGAGGACGACCTTCGCGCTCTTCGGGCCGCTGCAGTCACCGGTGTCGATGCGGCGGCCTTCCACGTAGATGCCGTCCGTGCACGTCATCCCGACGCGCTTCCCCCACGCCTTCAGCGCGTGGGCGACGCAGCGGACGGTCGTCGTCTTCCCGTTGGTGCCGGTGACCGCGACGATCGGGATGCGGGCCATGTCACCGGGTGGGAACATGGAGCCGATGATGGCGTCCCCGACGGGGCGGGCCGTCCCGCTCGACGGATCCAGGTGCATCCGGAGCCCGGGAGCCGCGTTCACCTCGACGATGGCGCCGCCGGTCACCTCGAGCGGTTCGGCGACGGAGCTCGCGACGACGTCCACGCCGGCGACGTCGAGGCCGACCATGCGCGCCGCGCGGATCGCCACACGAGCGACCTCGGGGTGCACTTCGTCCGTCACGTCCGTCGCGGTGCCGCCGGTGGAGAGGTTCGCGTTCAGCCGGAGGAGCACGCGGGCCCCCCGAGCCGGGATGCTCGTCTTCTCGAGGCCCTGACCCGCGAGGGTCTCGACGGCGATCGCATCGAGCTTCAGCTTCGAGAGGGACGTCGAGTGGTCCTCGCCGCGGCGGGGGTCCTGGTTCTCGATGGAGACGAGCTCCTCGATCGTGTGGGTGCCGTCGCCCGTCACCGTCGGCGGTTCGCGTCGCGCGGCGGCGATGAGCCGGTTTCCCACGACGAGGAGCCGGAAATCGTCGCCGACGACGTGGCGCTCCACGATGACGAGCCCGTCCCGCTGCGCCGCGACGGCAAACGCGCCGCGCACGGCTTCCTCGGTCTCGAGCTGGACGGAGACGCCCTTGCCCTGGTTGCCCTTCTGCGGCTTCACGGCGACGGGCAGTCCGATCTCCTGCGCGACCTTCCACGCCTCGTCCGCGCTCTTCGCCGGACGGCCGTCCGGCACCGGAAGCGCGAGCGCCCGGAGGAGCGCCTTCGTGAGATCCTTGTCCTGCGCGATCGACTCCGCGACGGCGCTCGTCGCGTCGGTCTCGGCCGACCAGACCTTCCGCTGCCGCGACCCGTGACCGAGCCGGAGCAGGCTGCCGTCCGTCAGGCGCGTCACGGGAATGCCGCGGGCCTCCGCCGCTCGCGCGAGGGACGCGGTGCTCGGTCCGAGCCGCACTTCTTCGTCGAGCTTCCGGATCTCGGTGACCGTCCGCGCGAAGTCTATCGGCGTGCCGTCGACGGCCGCGAGCAGCATGCGCTCGGCGAGCTCCACCGCCAATCGCCCGACCGCCTCGTCCCGGTGCGGGACCACGACGCGGTACTCGGAGTGCGTCGGGCCGACCTTCACGACGGGGCGCTCGAGGCCGACGATGCCGCTCTCCTCCTGGAGGGCGCGGGCCAGGTGGCCGAGGATCCGCGCGCACTGGCTGCCGTTCGTGGAGGAGCGGTCGAGGCCGTCCGCGACGCCGGGCGGCAGGGCCTCGGCGAGCCGCCGGAGCGCCGACTCGCCCAGGTAGTAGGTGGGCTCGATCAGGACGACCGTCTCGATGGCGGGCGTCTCGGACCACACGTTCGGGCCCCTCAGGGTGCGGAGCGACTGAATCCTCATGGGCGTCTTGGCGACGGACGTGCGGCCTCGCGGTTTGTTCACGGAAAAATGAGAATTCCGTGTGGGCCCCGTATCCGGGCGGTATCAGCGGCGCGCACGCATACCTCGGCGGCGACCCCGTCGCAAAGTCCCCGGAGGGCCGGCCGAGGCTGGACGAATGTGACGTTATCTTGCCGGATTCATTACAAGAATGAGCGCAGCAGCAGTTGCTGCACGGTCGACCGGACGAAGAGAATCGGACGAAACGGGCCCGAAAATCCGTCGACGCTGCAATCCGTCCATCAGGAGGAGCTCCTCGCCATCGAAGGCGACGGCCCGGCACCCTTTCGCCACATGCTCGGCGATCGCCGGTGACCCGACGGATCCGACGAGCACGACCTCTCCGTCGCAGTGCTCGGCCATCCGAAGGACCTCGGGGTCGTCGGCGTTCAAGATCGCGGCGCCGTCCCGGGACACGAGATCGACCGGGCACCGTACGGCCTTCCAGACGCTCTCCTTGCCCCAGCGGAAGCGGTCGCCGAAGGGCGGCTCCTCCGTGATGCCCGTCACGATCGCGAGATCGCATCGATCGAAGCCGAGCCCCTCGCGGAGCACGGAGCGCTCGGAGACCTCGAGCACGAACGCTTCGACGTAGGGGTTCAGGAGCGCGCGGCGCGTGCTCGTGAAGTTCGTCGCGTCGCGGGGTTCCACGACGCGGCCCTCGGCGCGGAGCCCCGCGGCGGACACCAGCGTCGTCACGCGGCCGGCGCGCTCGAACTCCGCCGCGATCGCGGTCGCGACGGCGGTGCGCCCGTCCGTGCCGGACACCGCGACGACCGGGACCGGCTTCGGATGCCCCGGCGGAAAGAGGAGATCCACGATCGCTTCGCCGACCGGACGTGGTTTGCCCACGAGCGGCGAGAGGTGAATCACGAGCGCGGGGCTCGCGTTCACCTCGATGATGGCGCCGCCCTGAGCCGCGAGCGGACGACCGATGTCTTCCGCGATGACGTCGAGGCCGGCGATGTCGAGGCCGACCGTCTTCGCCGCGAGCACGCAATCCGTCGCGACGTCCGGATGCATGCGCTCCGTGACGTCGACCGTGAGGTCGCCGTTGTGGTGGAGCACGACGGTTCGCCCCTTCTCCGGGACGGCTTCGGGCGCGAGCCCCTGACGGCGAAGGAGCTCGCGCGAGACGTCGTCCAGCACGAGCGTGGAGAGCGGGCGCGCGGAATCCTCTCCGCGCCGGATGTCCTGGTTCGCGAGCGCGACGAGCTCCGCCACCGTACGCGTGCCGTCCCCCGTGACGGTCTCGGCCTGACCGCCGCTCGCCGCGATGGCGCGTTCGCCGACCACGAGCACCCGATACTGGGTGCCGGGGACGAATCGCTCGACGACGACGCTCGAACCCTCGCGCGCGGCGATGTCGTACGCGGCCTCGATGGCCGGACGCTCCTCGAGCCGGATCGAGACGCCGCGTCCGTGATTGCCGTCCCCGGGCTTCACTACGACGGGGAGGCCGAGCTCCTCCGCGGCCGCCCAGGCGTCCGCGGCGCTCGTCGCGGGACGCCCGACGGGGACCGGGACGCCCACGGACGAGAGGAGCTTTCGCGTGAGGTCCTTGTCCTGAGCGATGCCTTCCGCGACGGCGCCCGTGCGATCGGTCTCCGCGGTCCAGATGCGGCGCTGATTCTTCCCGTACTCGAGCTGGACGAGGTTCCCTTCCGTCAGCCGGATCGCCGGGATGCCGCGCGCTCGCGCGGCGGTCGTGATGGCCCGGGTCCCGGGGCCGAGGCACACCTCGTTCGCGATCGCGGCGAGATGGCGCACCTCGGCGTCCACGTCGAACTCCCGTCCGTCGACCGCCGCGCGCACCAGCCGATGCCCCGATTCGAGGCACGCGCGACCGAACTTCGTGTCCGAGCACTCGATGACGACGCGGTACACGCCGTATTCGCCCGTCTCGCGGGCACGTCCGAAACCGACGGGGACGTGGCTCCGCGAGTGGAGCTCGATGGACACGTGCTCCAGGACGTGGCCGAGCCAGGTGCCGTCCTCGAGTCTCTTGATGAACCCTCCGCGCTCCCCGATGCTGCACCGGTGCTCGACGAGCCCCGGGAGCCAGCGGACGAGGCGCTCGGTGAACCCGGGGAGCTTGCTGCTCGGCTTCTCCTCGAACTCGCCGAGATCCACGAGGGCCTCCACGACGGCGTAGTTCGCCCAGACGTTCGGACCGTGGAGCTCCAGGAAATCGAGGATCTGCATGGCTTTGTGAGGAGGCGCGCGGCCGGAAGGGTTAGTCGATGGGCGGGGCCGGCGCAAAGCACCCGTCTCCCGGGTTCGGTGTAGAGTCCGCCCGGAACTCGCCGACATGTCGACGTATTCCCCCGGCGCCGCGGAGGCGAATCGAGACGGCGCCGAGCCGCCGTTCACGCTGCCCGCCGGGGAAACCGTCCTCGCCGTGTTCCGCCCCGACCTGGACGAACGTCTCGCCTACGCGCCGGCAGTGGTCGCTCTCACGACCACGCACCTCCGATACCGCGACGCGAAGGGCGGCGAGACGTCCTGGCCGCTCGGCCCGGCGCTCACGCTCCGCCGCGCGGAGCACCACGGGCTCGGGGAGCTCACCGTGCTCGACGGCGAGACCGCGGTCGCCTGCTTCCGGTTCACGCTCCGGGAGCAGGCCGCGGCCGTCGCGCTCGCCGACGCGTTCGAGACCCACGTCCACGGGGCGCCGAAGCGACGCCGCGACCATGCGCCGCCGGAGACGGAGGACGAGCTCCCGCCTTCGAACGTCGGTCGCGTCCGGTTTCCGCTGGGGCGCCTCCTCGCGTTCGCTCGCCCGCACCTCCGGCTGGTTTCCCTGGGGATCTTCCTCACGCTCGCATCGACCGCGCTCGGGCTCGTGCCTCCGTACCTGACGATGCCGCTGGTCGACGACGTGCTCACGAGGCCGACGGACGGAGGAGCGCCGCCCTACGGGAAGGTCGCGTTCTATCTCGCCGCGCTCGGCGTCTCTGCCGTGCTCGCGTGGCTCCTCGGGTGGGCGCAGGGGTACGTCATCTCGCGCGTCGGCGAGCGCATCGCGGCCGACCTCCGCGTGCGGACCTTCTCCCACCTCACGCGTCTCAGCCTCGAGTACTTCGGGGGCAAGCGCACCGGGGACCTGATCTCGCGGATCAGCACGGACACGGAGCACCTCTGCAGCTTCCTTTCGGACACGCTCGTCGATTTCGTCACGGACGTCCTGATGATCACCGGGACGGCCGTCGTGCTCGTCTGGCTCGACCCGGGCCTCGCGTTCGCCGCGCTCGGCTCGTTTCCCTTCATCGCCTGGCTCATCGCGAAGGTCCGCGCGCGGCTGACGAGCGGCTTCCTCCGCGGGAGCCGCGTGTGGTCGGGGATGACGAACATCCTCGCCGACACGATCCCGGGGATCCGCGTCGTGAAGGCGTTCTCCCAGGAACGCCGGGAGATCGAGCGGTTCTCGAAGGCGAATGCTCGCATCGTCCGGGCGAACGATCGGGTCAACGCGCTCTGGACGTTCTTCTGGCCGCTCGTCGGGTTCCTGAACCAGATCGGGCTCCTCGTCGTGTGGGCGGTCGGGGCGTACCAGGTGCTGGGTCACCGCATCACCATCGGCGTATTGACGGCGTTCATCGCGTACATCGGGCGCTTCTACGCTCGCGTGGAGAGCATGAGCCGCATGCTGACCGCGACGGAACGCGCGTCGGCGGGCGCCGAACGGCTCTTCGAGATCCTCGACCGGGTCCCGAGCGTCGCCGACCCCAAGCACCCGGTGAAGGTTCCGGAGCTCACGGGTCGCATCGCGTTCGAGCACGTGTCCTTCCGCTACGGCAGCCGCCTCGTGCTCGACGACGTGAGCTTCGAGGTACCGCCGAACACGCTGGTGGGCGTGGTCGGCCACACCGGCAGCGGCAAGAGCACCGTCGCGAACCTGCTCTGTCGCTTCTACGACGTCGAGTCGGGCCGGGTGACCGTCGACGGCGTGGACATCCGGAGCCTCTCTCTCGACGAGTACCGGAAGCACATCGGCATCGTGCTCCAGGACGCCTTCCTCTTCTTCGGCACGGTGGCGGAGAACGTCGCGTACGGTAGCCCCGGCGCCACGCGCGCGCGCATCGTGGAATCGGCTCGCGGTGCCCGCGCGCACGACTTCGTGCTCCGGCTGCCCGAGGCGTACGACGCGATCGTCGGCGAACGGGGTCAGTCGCTCTCCGGCGGGGAGAGGCAGCGGCTCGCCATCGCCCGCGCGCTCCTCGTGGATCCGAAGATCCTCGTCCTCGACGAAGCGACCAGCGCGGTGGACGTTCGCACGGAGCGCGAGATCCAGCGGGCTCTCGACGCCGTCATGGTGGGACGAACGACGATCGCCATCGCGCATCGCGTGACGACGCTCGATCGTGCCGATCTCGTCATCGTGCTGAGAGACGGCGTGATCGTCGAGAAGGGGACGCGCGCGGAGCTCCTCGCCGCCGACGGCGAGTACGCGCGGCTCCGGAGATCCCAGGCGAAAGGGGCCGTCGCGGAAGAGGCCTCCGCCGAGGACACGGATTTCGCCGCGCCCGTCCCCCTCGTTCCGGTTTCGTCCCTCGAGCTCGCCCGGGACCCGTCCGGTCGCCTCGTGGCCTGGGATCGATCGGATCCATCGGGGAAGACGGCCGTCCGCGTCCGTCGCTGTTTCCCTCTCTCGGACCCGGAGCATTTCGTCTCGCTCGTCGAGGAGAGCGGCGCCGAGCGAGCGTGCATCGAGGATCCGTCGCTGCTTCCCGCGCCGCTCCGCGCGCTCGTGGACGAAGAGCTCCGCCGGACGGATTTCCTGCCGTCGATCCGTCGCATCGACGGCATCGTCCGCGAGGCGACGCGCGCGACGTGGACGGTCGAGACGGACCGCGGCGCCCGCACGTTCGTCGTCGAGCACGAGGACTCCGTTCGCCGGCTGGAGGACGGCCGATACCTCGTCACCGACTCCGACGGCATGCGCTACGTCGTCCCCGCCGGCATTCCTCCGGCCAGCCGGAAGCTCCTCGCCCGCGTTTCCTGATATCCTGCCCCCCGTGGCGGCCCCACCGGACGAGCGAGATGCGTCGATCGACGTCCTCCGGGGTCTCGCGATCGTCACGATGATCGCGGCGAACATGGCGCCGTACACGCTCGAAGAGCCCCATCCGCTCGCGTTCCGCATCTACGGGAGCTTCGCGGCGCCGACCTTCGTGTTCCTCGCGGGGATGATGGTCGGCCGCTCGGGGCCTGCCGTGCTCGGACACTCGTTCCGCCGGGCGGGGGAGCTCTACGCGGTCGCGGCGGCGATCGATCTCCTCTGCTGGCGCATGACGCCGTTCATGAGCTTCGACGTCCTCTACCTGATCGGGCTCGCGCTCCCCGTCTGTGCCGCGTGCCTCTCGCTCCCGGTCCGCTTCCACGCCGCGCTCGCCGTGCTGGTCGTGCTGGCGACACCGCTCGTCCACTCGGGGCTCGGCTACGGTCCACTCTTGCCGGACGACGCGCCGTGGCCGGCATGGCGGCGCATCGTCGTGGACGGCTGGTTTCCCGTGTTCCCGTGGCTCGGAGTCGCGCTCCTCGGTGCCGTCGCGAGCCGCCTGCGCCGGGCGATCCCTTCCCGCGTCCAGACGCTCACCGGGGTGCTCCTCGTGCTCGTGGGCCTCGTCGGTCTCCTCCTGCGCCCGCCGAACCTCGTGACTCGAGGCGGTTACAGCGAGCTGTTCTATCCGCCGACGATTCGGTTCCTCTGCGTGGCGCTCGGGATCGTCGTGCTTCTCCTCCAGTGGATCCCGCGGCTTCGCGCCCGCGTGCCGCTCGGGTGGCTCGAAACCTACGGTCGCTCGTCCCTGTTCCTGTACGTCGCGCACACGGCGGTGATCGCGTTCGTGCTCGACACGTTCTTCGAGCGGCAACCGTTCCCCGGCTTCCTCGCGCTCTACTTCGCGCACGCTGCCGTCATGTGGGGGCTCGCCTGGCTCTGGATCCGGGCGCTCCGGGCCACGCGGAGCACCTGACCCCGGGCTCACTCGTTCGAGATTCGTTCGGCCACCGGCTTCCCGGTGTTCACGTCGGTCCCGAAGACGTCCACCCAGCGGACGCGCGGTCCGAAGAGCGCGCCCTCCGCCTGCACCCACACCCGGTGGAGGACGGCGGTTCGCCCCGCGATGGAGAGCGTGGCCCGGTAACGTCCGTCCCGTTCCGAGAGCTTCAGCGTTCGCGAGGCGAGGGCCGTGAGCTCGAGAACGAAGCCGTCGTTCCGGTGGCGCACGCTGTAGCCGTACGCGAACTGCTTCTCGAGCCACGTCAGCTCTTCGCGCCGACCATCCTCGGCGAAGAGCCTCCAGTAGGCGTGGACGGGCCGCTCCGGGTCCAGCCGACCGCTGCGCAGTCGCGCCTCGAACAGCACGACGTTCTTGTTCGTGCTCCGCTCGATGACGAAGAGCGATTCGCGCTCGGGAGCTCTCGGCGCGCTCGACGCTCCGAGCGACACGAGCGAAAAGAGGAGGAACGCCCGCCGGGTCGGCGTCTTGGCTCTCGACGTCACGGCGAGCAGCGTCGCTCCGGCTCGTGGCAGGATGGAGGCGCCATGGAGGCGGTGGCGAAAACACTGCGGCTCGGGGGGCGGTGACCGAAGCGCCACGCCCGGGTACGCTTTCACTCGATTGAAGCGCACCGTCCCGTTCCTGCTGGTCCTCCTCGCGCTCACGACGCGGGTGGGGGACGCGCCGAGCGCCGAGCAGGACGCGCGCCTCGGCGAGCTCCTGCCGAAGCTCGCGATCACGTCCCAGCGCTTCGAGACGATGCTCGCTCTCGCCGCGTTCACGGCCACCGGACGCACCGAGACGGTCGACGGCGACGGCACCGTATCCGCCGTCAAGGAAGGAGTCTTCCGCTTTCGTCCCCACGGCGACCGCCACGTCGTGGACGTCATCCGCTACACGGAGGACGGCGAGGACCGGCGAATGGAGGCTCAGGAGAAGTTTCGCGACGCCGAGAAGAAGGACATCGACCCGGACGACGTCACGCACGTCCCCTTCCTCGGCTCCGAGCAGGCGAAGTACGTCTTCAAGCTGGGAGCGACGGATCCGCGCGACCCGAACCGCGTGCGCGTCCATTTCCGGGCGAGGAAGCCCGCACGCACGCTGTGGAATGGTTCGGCCTGGGTGGACGCGCGCACCGGGGACCTCCTCACCATGGGCGCCGTGCAGAGCAAGACGGCGCTCTTCGTGGACTACTTCTCGGGGACGCTCGAGCTCGGCGCGCAGACGAAGCTCGGTCCCGCCGTGTCTCGCGCCACGTTCGAGGGCGGAGGCGGTTTCCTCTTCTTCCGGAAGCGGTTTCGGGGTCGGGCGACCGTGACGGACTACGCGCTGCCGTAGGCCGGGTGGCCCGGTGGACCGGAGGCAGGGTACCGTCCCCGCATGCGGAATTCGGCGTGGGCCCTCCTCGTGGTGATCGTCACCGGTTGCCACACCACGGTGGGCTCGATCCGGGCGCGCTTCGCGACGGAGACGGGGTGTCCGTCCGGCGAGGTGGACGTTCTGGCGTCCGGGGGCACGCTCTATCGCGCGCGAGGGTGTGGGAAGGAGGTCACCTATGTGTGCGAGAGCGCCACCATGTCGGAGACGGACGTGCGGCGCTGCGCGGAGGAAGATCGTCGCCCCTCCCGTTCACCCGGCGAACGCGAACACGTCGGGCTTCCGCCGCCTGATCCTCGCGTGCAGATGCCCTGAGTCGAGCGTCCGTCGCCGCCCTGTTCCGTGCGCAAGCCTTGCGACGCGCGCGCACCCGGCGCGTTCGACATGCCACGGTTGGGCCACGCTGCCACGGCGGCTCCCCGTCAAAGTGGCCGGAAGCTCGATCGCCGGAGCGGGGCGCGCGGCTTGCAATGAGTGCGGCCATGGCGTTCTTCGTTCCGCATCCTCACGAGGCGGAATCGCCGCTCGCGGGGGACGACCTGCTTCCGGACGCAGCGGCCCAGGTCACGCACGAGCTCACGGTGGAGGCCGCCCCGGAGGCCTTCTGGCCGCTCCTCGTCGAGGCGAGCGGGGTGCTGCCCGTCTCGGCGGACCGGGTCGACGACCTGGAGGTCCTCCGCATCGAAGCCGATCGAACGCTCGTGCTCGGCTGCCTGCACGACACGGAGACGGGAGCCCAGCTCTCGTTCTTCGATCCGCGGCCGCGATCGTTCTGGCAAACGACGTGGACGCTTTCGCTGGAGCCGATCGGTCCGGACCGTACGCAGCTCCACGTTCGCGGCCGCGTCGCGTTCTCGCGTGATCAATGGCTGGACGCGCTCTGGCTCCGGCCCGTGCACCCGGCGCTGCAGAAATCCCGGCTGCAGGAGCTCGCGCTTCGTGCGGAGGGAAAGCTCGGTGAAACAGGGGGCGCGGCCCAGGACGGCGCCGTCCGCCGGCTGGACCTGACGGCTCCGTCTCTCGCCGGCGTGCGCGGCCACTGGGGAGTCGATCGAGGGACCGCGGAGCGCGAGTATCCGGGGGACTCCCTCGTGCCCTTGCCCGACTGGTCCTGGACGCACGGCATCGAGATAGCCGCGCCCCCCGAGGAAGTCTGGAAATGCGTGTCGCGGATCGGACAGCTCGGCGAGCCCGTGTCCGGATACCGGTGGCTCGAGGAGTTCGTCCCGGCGGCGAGCGCCGGTGAACCTCGGCCCGAGCCGACCCTTCGTCGCGGCGACGTGCTCGTGCTCCACCCGGCGATGCCCGTGGTCCCGGTCGCGGCCGTTCAGCCCGGGCGCTGGTTCGTCGCGCACCTCCCGGGCGACTCCGAGGGGCTCCGGGGAGGCGCCGCGAGCTGGCTCTTCCACCTGGAGCCGCTCCCCAACGGCAACACACTCTTCGTGAGCCGCTTCCGGGCGCTCGGAGAGCCCGAGTTCCAGAGCGGTCTCGGGTTCGGTCCCTACGTCACGGAGTCGATCGGCTACGTGCTGGACAGGAGGATGCTGCTCGGCGTGAAGGACCGCACCGAGCAACGAACGCGGAACACGCCGCTCCCCCCGGTGCTTCGCGGAGAGACGGACGTGGGGTCTGGGCCACAGCCCCAGCGGAACTGGTAGTGGCGAACCTCGCTCGTGCGCGTTTGCGCGCATCTCGCGCGGTGCACTAGGCGGCGAGCTCTCCGTCCACCCAGCGCTGGAACTGCCCCTCCGGGAGCAACCCGACCCGGCGTGCCGCTTCCGAGCCGTTGCGGAACACGATGAACGCGGGGATGCCCTGGATACCGTGGCGGCTCGCGGCATCCGGGTTCGCGTCGCTGTCCACCTTGAGGACGAGAAGCTCGCCGGCTCGGCGTCTCGCGATGCGGTCCAGCACGGGTGCCGCCATGCGACACGGGCCGCACCATTCTGCCCAGAAGTCCACGAGGACCGGAACCGGCGATGCTTCGATGACCCGAGCGAGATCCGCCGTGCTCACCGGTTGCGGCGCGCCCGAAACATCCAGGATTTCCTTGCAGCGGCCGCAGATGGGACGCTTGTGGAGACGGGCTTTCGGAACGCGGTTCATCGCGCCGCAGTGCGTACACCGGTAGACGGCCATCGTCCGCGCAGTGTGCGCACGGCTTTCGAGTCGTCAACGGCCGCGCGCGGGGCGCGCCGCGGCGTTCAGCCCTTCGCGTACCAGGCCTTGATGCCCGGGTGCTCCGCCACGGATTCGTAGACGCGCGTGAGCTTCGGGAAGCCGGAGAAGATGGTCGCGGGGACGTGGTCCACGGTGCCGCGGGCGAACCACCGCACGGCCATGTGGATTTTCAAGTCCACGACGTTGAGCTTCCCTCCGCCGAAGAAGGGCCCGTCGCCGATGTTCTTCTCGGCGCGCGCTCCCCACTCAGGGAGGTAGTCCGTCGCGAGCGCTTCGCGCACGCGCTTCTTCTCTTCCGGGTCCGAGATGCGCAGCGTGGGGCTCACCTTGTGCCTCAGGTCTTCGACGTGGTTCATCATCGCTTCGTGGAGGGCGGCCTCGAAATCGTCCTTCGGGTGAAGGCCGTGGGTTCGCCCGAGGTACACGAGGATGGCGTTCGAGTGAGCGAGCGCGGGCTTCCCCGGAAGCTCGAGGATCGGCATGCTGCCGTACGGTGTCTTCGGCTTGAGGAGGGGCCAGTCCGCCGGCTTCACTCGGACGTCCTCGAAATCCACCCCGGCGAGGTGAAGGGCGAGGCGGCATTCCTCGCCGCGGCTCACGGGGGCATCGAAGTAAGTGAGTCTCGGTTTGCTCATGGCGTTCGTTCCTGGGGCGAGGGGGGGAAACGGCAAGGGTAGTCCGACGTCGCACCCGGACGCGAGCGGTCGACGCGCTGAGCCGTTCTCGGGCGCCTCGCCCACCCCTGGGACATGGGTGAAGAAGTGGAGAGGCGGACGGCGCGCGCGCTCGTCCTCTTGGCGTCGGCCGTCCTGGCGAGTGGTGCCGGGGGGTGCGGGGGCGCCGTGAGCCACGACGTCGCCGCGCAGGCGAAATCCGTCGGTCGCAGCTGCACGCCCGCGGAGGAGCAGAGCGCGACCTTCGGCGGCTTCGGTCTGGAGGAGGTCACCATCGAGGAGAACGCGCCCGAGTGCGACCTCGGCGTTTGCCTGGTCGCCGCGTTCCAGGGAAGGACGACGTGTGCCTACGGGCAGCCCGCGGGCGCGGACGGCACGACCGTGGACTCCTCCGTCCCGGACGACGAACGCTGCCGGACGCCGTCCGGCGAGCGGGTGACGGTTCCGGTGTCCCCACAGAAAGTCGTCCGTCCGCCCTCGAAGGCCGTGTACTGCTCGTGCCGCTGCGGCGGTCCGGATCCGGAAGCGAGCTACTGCGCCTGTCCGTCGGGGTTCGAGTGCAGGCCGCTCGTCGAAGGATCCGACCCGAACGACCCCGTCACGGGGAGTTATTGCGTCCTCGCGACCAACCCCGTGTCCGCGAGCGATCCGAACTGCGCTCGTCCTGCGGCGGACCGGGACGTCGGCGGCTGCGGCATTCCCTGAGCTGCCGGGGCGCTCACCCGAACGCGCGCTCGTACGCGTCTTCGTCGAAGCCGACGAGCACCGTCTTCCCCGTGTCGATGATCGGACGCTTCACGAGCTTTCCGTCCTTCGCGAGCGCGGCGAGCGCTTCCGTCTCCGTCATCGTCTTCAACCGATCCTTGAAGCCACCTGCTCGGTAGCTCTCGCCGGACGTGTTGAAGAAGCGCGCGATCGGAAGCCCCGAGCGCGCGTGAAGGTCCTTCAGCGTCTTCTCGGGAATCGGATCGGCGACGAGATCCTGCGACGCATGGGCGACGTCGTGGGCCGAGAGCCACCGGAGCGCCTTCCGGCACGTGCCGCACTTCGGGTACTGGTACACCTTCGGCTTCATGTCTCCGGCACTCTACGCGGGTCCGTCGAGGATGAAACCGCTCCGCGCCGGTGATCCGGACCGACGAAAAAGCCCGCGAGACTCTCGTCCCGCGGGCTCTTCTCTCCGAACGGACCGGGTCAGAGAACGCCCGGCGCGCCGCAGGCCTTGCAGAAGAAGGCGATGCACTTGTAGAGCGCCTCGTGCGGCCCCGCGCCGCTCGCGGCGTCGCCTGCGCCGGCTCGCGTGAAGTCCGAATAGCACCCCGACGGATCGACCGTCTTCGGGTCGTGCACGCAGGACTGGTACGTACCCCACTGCCCGGTGCACGCGGACTCCTCGAAGCACGCCGCGGCGTCCGAGCAACACTTCGTCGCGAGGCAATCCAGGCATTCGTCCGTGCCGGCGTCCACGCCCGCGCAGCTCGGCGGCGGGCCCGAGCCACCGGAGCCCGTATCCCCGCCGGACGAGGAGTGGCCGCCGGTGCTGGCGGCGCCGCCGCTGCCAGAGTGGCTACCGCCGCGCGAGCCCGCGTCTTCCGACGGCTGAGTGGTCGTCCCCTCGTTCGAGGAGGAGCTCGAGCAGGCCGCCGAATGGAGGCCAAGAGACACGGAAACGGTGACGAGCAGAGCTCGCCACCGTCCCAGGGTCCTCGTCTCTCGGTCGATCAGAAGAACGCGCAAAGCCACGGCGCCGCGCTGTTGTTCGGGGACGTGTACATGCCGAACACGTTGCACATCTCGCCCGTGTACACCTGGTTCGAGAAGGTGAGCGTGGAGTCCGTCTGGTTCTGGACGTCGCACTCCCAGTAGAACTGATCGCCCTTCTTCACTTCCATCACGCCCGTGAAGCCGCCGGACTTGGAGTTTGCTCGATCCGGAGCGGCGTTGTCGATGGCGCGCGAGTAGATCCACTCGGACGGCTCGTGCCAGTTGAACTCGTCGAACATGACCGTCTCGGAGCCGCCCGCGGGCGTCCACGTCGCGCTCTCACGAACGGTGTTCGCGTGGAAGTGCGCGGTGAGACCCATGATGCGGATGTCGTCCGGCGCCGTGCAGGACCCGGGGCCGCTCGTGAGCATCTGGTTCGAATGGGGGGCGATGTGCATGTTGAGGCCGCCGTACCACGTGATGGCGCGCACCCAGTGGGTCACCTGGTCGCCCGGGATCTCCATGAAGTTCACCCAGATCTCCTGGAGGAGCGGGTGGTCCCCGGTGTTGATGAAGTGGAGGTTCACCGCGTACTTCTGGTTCTTCAGGACCTCTCGGCCGATGCCCTGATCCTCCGGATACGTGCTGTCGAACGCGGCGTTCTGCACGGCGCGAGTGGCGCCGGCGACGAACTCGCCATCGAGCGCACCGACCGCGGACTCCGTCCCGCTGCCCGTGTTCGCCTGCGGGCCGTTCGTGACCTGCGTGGCCGAGTCCGGCGGGAGCGAGAAGAGGATGAAGTGGTGCGAGCCCGGCCGCATGTGGCTGTAGTAGCTGCTCGAGTAGACGTTATCCGGCAGGTCCAGCTGAACGACCTCGGCCCAGTTCGTCTCGTCGCCGGCGGCGATCATGTACCTGTCGGTCTCGGCCGGGTCCGTGTAGTCCTTCGGACCGACGTGGATCTGGAAGCCGACCGACGGGTCCGGCGCCTCGAGGCAGTACTCGTCCCCGTCGAACTGCGTCTTGTAGTTCTTGCACATCTCGGCCTTGCCGACGAAGCAGGGGATCTTCGGATCGTTCGGGTCGCAGGTGCCGTTCCCGCCGCCGCCCGCGCCGTTGTCGCCGCCGGCGCCGGCCGGGTTCGAATTCCCACCCTTGTCGTCCGAACCGCCACAGGCCACGAGGGAGAGCGCTGCGAGCGCGAACAACGAATTTCGAAGAAGCTTCATCTGCATGGTTTCGTCCGTTTCTCGGCGAGAGGACCGGTGCCGCGAGTTGTGGGTGCAAGCATTGCGCGTCCTCGGTCGGGAATAAATTGGTGGACCGGCTCGATTTTGAGATTTTCGTTTACGCGCTGGAGTTTCCAGGCCTTTCGCATCCGTCGCAGCGCGAATCTTTCATCCCACGCGCACCGAACGACGCTCCGCCAACTGGGTTACCCAGTCCGACAAAAACTGGCCAATGACTTCCCCTGCCGGAACGTCCGAGGGAGCGTGCCGGTCAGCCGTCGTTCGTTCCTCCGGTTCGGGGTCCTCCTCGCTGCCGGAACGCGCCCGGCACGGGCGGACGCAGCCCGGACCCTCGGCGTCGTGGTGCTCGGTCCGGCCCCGCCCGCGCTCGCGATGGAGCTCGCGGAGCGCGCGGTCCGCGGTGTCTACGGATACGACGTCCGCGTCGTCGAGCGACGCGCTCTGCCGAAGCGCGCACGCTACCGCGGCACGGGCCGCCCGCGCGCCGAGATCCTCCTCGAGGAGCTCGCGCGCGTCGTCCCATCCGGCGTGGATCGGATCCTCGGCGTCACGGCGGCGGACATCTCCACGACGAAGCCTCCGTATCCGGACTGGGGCATCCTCGGGCTCGCGAACCTCGGCGGTCGTACGGCCGTCGTGTCGTCGGCCCGGACGCGCCGCGGGACGCACACGTCGCGGGAAGCCGCGCAGCGTTTCGGCAAGGTCGTCGTCCACGAGCTCGGTCACTCGCTCGGGCTGCCGCATTGCACGGTGACGCCCGGCTGCATCATGGAAGACGCCGGAGGAACCGTGTTCGCGACGGACCTCGAGCGAGACCTCTGCGCGACCTGTCGCGGGAAGCTCGCGTCGCTCGGTCACCCGCCGGACGGCGACGGCAGGCTCCCCTGGTAGAACGGGCCCGCGACGGCTCAGATGAGCACGATGAGCAGCACCACGAGGAGGATCACCGCGAGCGCGCTCGCGCTGATGACGATCACGCTCCCGCCGCGGAACTTCGCGGCTTCCGGCGAGGCCGCCTCGCGCGCCCGGTAGCGGGCGACCTCGTCCTCCGTGCCGTACGAAGCGCTCGGCGGTGCGTGCCGGGCGACCGGGGCGGCCCGAGGCGGGGCGTCGGGGCCGAACGTCCCGGCATGGACGGACGTGGCCACCGACAGGGTCAGAAATACGGACGCGACGAGCCGCGAGACGGTGGAACGCATGACCGCGTTCCGGAGCAAGCCACGTGCCTCGCCGCCGGGACTTCAGTTCACGCCGACCGTTCGTGGCGTTCCTTCTCGCAAGAACGCGACGACCGTGACGCCGTGGCTCACGGCCCACTCCTTCGCGAACGTGTCGACGTGATCCACCTGAAAGCCACGGCCGGGGTCCAGGAGGAGGAGCTTCTTCTCGCGTCGCTCCCAGCCGAGAACGACCTCGTAGTGCGCGATCGCGCGGTTCGTCTCGTAGGCCTTGCCCAGCCCGACGATCACTGGACGGCCGCGGGAGAGCTCGTAGACGAGGTCCTTCATCGTGCCGTAGAACGCGAACGCCGAGAGGCCCGAGGCCTTCGCCGCCCGCTCGAGGTCGGCGGCGCTCATCTTCCCGCGCTGGTTCGCGAGGGCCGCGACCTCTCGCGGCGTGGTCGGTTTGCCCCAGAAGCGCAAGACCGCCGCGAGCGACGCTGCCCCGCAGTCGTACGTCGATTCCTGCATGACGCGCGGGAAGTGGGGGATGAAGGTCCAGTCGCCGTCGTGGAGTGCCTCCGACGGCTGGACCGTCTTCGCGGCGCCGTGATACGCGGCGCACCCGAGGCTTCCGAGCGCGAGCGCGCACGAGAGACCGAGGATCCACGGCGAAGGCGAACGGCAAGCGGCGAGTGCTCTCATGCCCACGCGAGCGTTCAGGAACCGTGCCGCCGGAACGCGGTCCGGCGGATCGGCGATCGCCGAGGCCCCGTGGCGGGTCGCCCCGACCGCGCGCTCGGAACGCGCGTGGCGCGGATCCTGCGTAGGGGAGCGCAGCAACGATCGCGCGGCGACCTCACCGCGCGACGATCTCACCCGAAAGGAAACGTCATGCAGCACAGGACGAATGCCGACACGGTCAAGCACCTGAACTCCTTCCTCCGGGGCGAGCTGTCCGCGGTCGAGACGTATCGTCAGGCCATCGGGAAGCTCGACGGCTTCCCTCATCGGAAGACCCTCGAGGATTGCTCGCGCTCGCACCAGCAGCGCGCGACGGTGCTCGAGCAGGAGATCCTCCGTCGCGGTGGTCAGCCCGCGAAGGATTCGGGGATCTGGGGCTCCTTCGCGACTCTGGTCGAGGGCGGCGCCGCCATGCTCGGCAACAAGGCGGCGATCAGCGCGCTCGAGGAAGGCGAAGACCACGGTCGCGACGACTACCGCCG
>DASZXK010000209.1:0-23542 GCA_035545855.1 Polyangiaceae bacterium | reverse complement strand
GACCGCGCTCGCATTTTCCCCCTCCCCGCTTCCGCTCGGTGACCCTACACGAGGGGTCATGCAACAGCGGAAGCTCGGGAAACAGGGGCTCGAGGTCTCGTCGATCGGCCTCGGGTGCATGGGCATGAGCGAGTTCTACGGCGCCCGGGACGACGCGGAGTCCGTCGCGACGATCCACCGCGCGCTCGATCTCGGAGTGAACTTCCTCGACACGGCGGACATGTACGGTCCGTTCATCAACGAGGAGCTCGTCGGTCGCGCCATCAGGGGAAAGCGTGACGGCGTCGTGGTCGCGACGAAGTTCGGCAACGTCCGCGGGACGGACGGTTCCTTCAAGGGCATCTCCGGACGCCCCGAGTACGTCCGTGCCTGTTGCGACGCCTCGCTCGCCCGGCTCGGCATCGACGTCATCGACCTCTACTATCAGCACCGCGTCGACACGAAGGTCCCCATCGAAGAGACGGTCGGAGCGATGGCGGAGCTCGTGCGTGCCGGCAAGGTGCGGTATCTCGGCCTCTCCGAGGCGGCTCCCGAGACCATCCGGCGCGCGCACGCCGTGCACCCCATCAGCGCACTCCAGACGGAGTACTCGCTCTGGAGCCGGGAACCGGAAGACGAGCTCCTCCAGACGGTGCGGACGCTCGGCATCGGGTTCGTCGCGTACAGTCCGCTCGGGCGCGGCTTCCTCACCGGCCAGATCCAGAAGCCCGAGGATCTCGCGCCCGACGATCGGCGGCGCCTGTTCCCGCGGTTCCAGGGCGAGAACTTCCAGAAGAACCTCGCCGTCGTGAACGCGGTTCGGCAGATCGCGGAACGAAAGCACGTCTCCCCGGCCGAGCTCGCGCTCGCGTGGGTGCTCGCCCAGGGGGAGGACATCGTCGCGATCCCGGGGACGAAGCGGCGCACGTACCTGGAGCAGAACGTCCGCGGCGCCGCCGTGACGCTGAGCGCCACGGAGCTCGCCGAGATCGATCGTGCCGCGCCGAAGGGGTCGGCGTTCGGCCAGCGCTACGGCGACATGAGCACCGTGAACCGCTGATCCCGCGTGGGACTCGTGAAGCGGCCGCCGGGCCCGGGCCCCACGCCGGTCGCCCCAACATTCGCTGCCTGATGGTCCGCCCCCCTGGTGACTAGTGGGTCTAGCGTAGGCCATTCCCACCCGTCCGATCGCAGGCCGGGCCCGAAGACGCGGGCCCCGCTCCTGGCTTCCGTGGTGGAAGCCAGGGGCGTGCGTGGCGCACCTCTCCTTCCGAGTCGCTCGCACCTGGCAACCTGCCAGGTCGCAGGGCGCTCGGGCCATTTCGCCCTGCTACAACTTGGCGGCATCGTCGGATTCCGTCTATGTTGCGCCCTCCCGCGGCTGAGCCGCGTTGGCGCCGCCGTGATCGACCCCGGCGTTGACGACGGGCGCTGACGCCGGAGCCCTCCCATCCCCATGCGCCAAGGCTTCGTACGGGCGGTCGCCCTCGGTTCGTTCGCTCTCCTCTCCTGTTCGTCTCCGCCGCCGAGCTCGGAAGCCCCGCCGTCCGCCTCTTCCGTCGCCCCGGCCCCGAGCGCATCCGCCGCTCCCACGGGCGCGCCGTCGGCCGCCGCCGCCTCGCCGTCCGCGGCGCCACCAGCCGAGACGGCGGAGCTCCCCCCCGCGACCGAGGGGGCCGATTTCGTGGCCCAGGCGAAGAAGCTCTTTCGCATCGCAGCCTGCGCCGAAGGGGAGATCCCGCCCGAGTTCGATCGCAAGGTCGTCGACGAGCACTGCGAGAAGCTCCGCCCCGCGTACGAGAAGTACCGGAAGGGGTGGCTCGCGACCGCGAAGCCGTTCCTCCAGACGGTCGTGCCGAAGGGCCTGCCGAAGCGGGTCGTCTACCCGTTCGGCGGCGGGGACCTCCTCACCGTCCTCACCGTGTTTCCGGACGCGACCGACTACAACACCATCTCGCTCGAACCTCCCGGGGACGTGCGGCTCGTCGAGTCGATCCCGAAGGAGCGGCTCCGCGGCGCGCTGCGACTCACCGGGTACGGCGTGTTGAAGCTCGTCGGCGTCACCTACAGCAACACCGTGAACCTCGACAAACACGGCCACGCGAAGCTCCCGGGCGAGCTCATGCTCCACCTCGCGGCGCTCGTCGTGCACGGGCTCGAGCCGACGTCCCTCCGCTACTTCCACGTGAACGTGGACGGCTCTCTCCACTATCTGAGCGCGGAGGAGGCGGACGCCGAAGGGAAGCAGCGTCACGCGGAGAAGGAAGGGTCGCGCGCGCCCTTCTCCGGCGTCGAGCTCCGCTTCCAGACCCCGGGCGTCCCGGGCAGCGAGAAGGTCTTCCGCCACTTCGCGCAGGATCTCTCGGACGAGGAGCTCGGGAAGACGCCGGGCTTCCGGGCGCACTTCGACTCCCTCGGTCAGGTCGCGATGATGACCAAGGCCGCGAGCCACCTGCTCTGGGCCGACGAGTTCTCCATCATCCGGAATTACGTGCTCGAGCACGCCGCGTGGATGATCTCCGACTCCACGGGCATTCCGCCGAGATACGCGACCGCCGCGGGGTTCGTGCAGGACGCCTACGGCACGTTCGACGCGCCGGCGAGGTACGGCCCCATCGAGCCCCTGGACGCGGGCGCGTTCCGGAAGCTCTTCCAGGAGGGCTCTCGTCCTCTCCCCATGCAATTCGGCTACTCCGATCGCCATCACCACTCGCACATGATCGTGATGCGGAAGCCCTCCACGCCGGGCCAGCCGCTCCCGGCCGTGCCCGCTCCGCCGGCGCCGTCCGCCGCCGCAGCTCCGTGACGTCATGCAAGCGCCGGAGTGGCCGAACCGATCCCACTACTCGGACCTGATCGGCCTGCGCCTCGAGCACCGGGAAGACGGCGCGGCCCAGGTGAGCGTCGAGATCGCCGGCGCGCACTGCAACACGAACGGCACCGCGCACGGCGGCGTAGTGACGAGCCTCGTCGACACGGCGTGCGGCGCCGCCATGGCGTACCAGCCGTCCATCGGCGGGAACGGGGTCGCGACCGTCTCCATCCAGGTGAGCTACCTCGCGCCCGTGTTCGTCGGGGACGTCCTGACGGCCGCGTCGCGGTGTCGCGGTCGCGGGCGTCGACTCCTCACGATGGACGCCGAGGTGAAGAATCAGAAGGGCGAGGTCGTCGCCATCGGGATCTGCACGCTCCGCGTCCGATCGTCCGGGAAAGTCGTGTCACGCGGGGGAAACTCCGACCCGTCCGGGTGACCTTTACCGGCTCCTTTCGGCTGCTACACTCGCCTCTCGGAGGTGCCGCGGTGAACTTGATCCCTTGTCCTTCTTGCAGTCGCCACCTGAGGCGGAGCGAAGTCGAATGTCCGTTCTGCGGCGGCGCGGTCGCGGAAGCGTTCGCCCGTACGCCGGAACGCGCCCTCCCGACGGCGCGCCTCGGCCGGAGCGCAATCCTCGCGTTCGCCGCGGCGAGCATGGGGGCCGCCGCGTGCGGTGGGGACACCAAGACCGGCGGAAACGTCGTTCCCATCTACGGCGCGCCCTTCGATGCGAGCGTCCTGGACTCCGGGAACGCGGGCGCCGGAGGGAACGCAGGCGCCGGGGGCGGCGGCTTCGGTGGGATCGCGCCGCCCTACGGGATCGCGCCGGGTAACGGCGGGGCCGGCGGCGGCATCGCGCCGCCCTACGGGATCGCGCCGGGCGACGGCGGGGCCGGCGGATTTCAGACGCACTACGGCGCTCCGCCTCCCGACGACGGCGGCTCGAAGTAGATCACGCCGCGCGTTCGTCGTCCCCGCGGAGAGCGCGCCGGACGGTCCCGCGCACGCGCGCGGCGCGGCGCTTCGAGATGGGCGCGCCGTCGAGCTCCACGACGTGAAACCGCTCGAGGAGACCTGACTCGACCACCGTGGACTCGACACGCACGATCTGCACCCGGAGCTCGAACAGGAGGTGCCGCACCTTCTCCAGGACGCTCCGCCGAGCCGCTGCCTGGACTTCGAGCACGGACACGATGCCCGCTGCCTTCTCCGTGAATCGAACTTCGTACAATCGCACGTACCTCCCTCGGGATCCGGGAACGCGCGACCCGGATCCGACAAGAGTAACCAATGTCTTTCGCAGCAGGCGAGCGAAACGATCTTCGGCACCCAAAGTTTGCTTGCCCTCCTCCGTCGACGAAATCCGTCGTTCGACGCGTCGCTTCCCTCGTCTCGTTTGTCTGGCGACGGGCGCGCCTTGTGATATCTCCCGGGCAACATGACGGAAGAACGCTCGGTATCCCCGCGGAAGGATGCTTCCGCGAACTTCGTGGATCGGAATTCGGCCCGCGCGTCGCTCGGCGGTCGCGGCGCGTCGCTCCCTCGCGCGGCGCGGCGCTCGCGACTCGGCGCGCTATCCCACCTGCTGCTCCTCGTCGGTCTCGCGGCGGCGGTGCCGGCCTGCGAAAAGGGCGGCGCGGGCGCCGCGTCGGCGTCGGAGGACAAGCACCCGCTCGTCGGAAGCCCGGCGCCCGAGTTCGATCTTCCCGCGCAATCGGGCGGCAAGCGGGCATCGCTCGCGAACGCGAAGGGCAAGGTGCTCCTGGTCGACTTCTGGGCGACGTGGTGCGGTCCATGTCGCGCGTCGTTCCCCAGGTACGAGGAGCTCGCTCAGAAGCTCGGAGACGACGTGATGATCGTCGGCCTCTCCGAGGACGACGAGGCGGACGGCATCGCCGCGTTCGCGAAGGACACCGGCGCGACGTTCACGCTCGCGTGGGATCGGGACAAGCGTATCGCGGGCGCCTACAAGCCGAGCTCGATGCCGACGAGCTTCATCGTGGACAGGGACGGCCTCGTCCGGTTCGTGCACACCGGTTTCCGCGACGGCGACGAATCGATCATCGAGAAGCAGATCAAGAGCTTGCTCGAATAGGCGTCGTCCCCGCGGCGTCGATGGACGCCTCCGCGAGCACCACGCGATTTCTGCCGCGGCTCTTCGCGGAGTAGAGCGCGGTGTCGGCGGCGCTCACGATCGAGTTCAGGTCGAAGTAGCCTTGATCGGTGCCCGTGACACCGAAGCTCGCGGTCACCTGCACCTCTCCGAGCGAGATCGGCACGGGGTCCCGGGCGAGCGAGTCGCGGAGCCGCTCCGCGACTCGAACCGCCTCTTCCGCCGGACACTCCGGGAGCACGACCAGGAACTCCTCGCCGCCCCAGCGCCCGACGTCGTCGTGCGTGCGAACCTCGAGCCTCACCCGGCGCACGAGTTCCTGGAGTACGGCGTCTCCCGCGGGGTGGCCGTGCTCGTCGTTGACGCGCTTGAAGTGGTCGACGTCGCAGAGCACGACGGACGTCGGGCGCCGCGTCCTTCGAGCGCGAGCGAGCTCCCGCGTCAGCGTGTCCACGATCGCGCCGCGGTTCTTCGCCGTGGTGAGGGAGTCGTGCATCGCCCGGCGCTCGAGCTCCGCGTGCGCTTCGAGGAGCTGGTCCTGCAGGAGCACGACGCGGCGCCCTGCCCGGAGTCTCACCTCGAGCTCCTGCAGGTCGAAGGGCTTCCGGATGTAGTCGTCCGCGCCGGCGGACAGGCCGTCGATCAGGTGGCGCTGTCCCTCTCGGCCCGTGCACAGCACGACGTACACGTACGGAGCATCCGATCGGCCGCGGAGGAGCCGCACGATGTCCACGCCGCTCAAGCCCGGCATCTCCCAATCCACGAGGGCGAGGCGCGGGGCGTCCTTCTGGAGGAGCAGCGTGAGCGCTCGCCCGCCCTCGCCGCAGGAGACCACGTCGTATCCCCACTCGGTGAGCTGCGCCTCCAGGATCCGGCGAGACACGCGCTCGTCGTCGGCGAGCAGGAGCTTCACGCGACCGTCCGAGGTCAGCGCCGGATGCGCCTGAGCGCCCCGGGAAGCCGGGGGAGACGAGCGCTGGACGACTGGGTCCGTGTCCAACGCGACCGACGGAGGGACGGAGGTCGCGGGAGCGGGGGGTCCGGGCATGGGTGTCCGTATTCAGAGAACGGCCGTTCTCGGCGAGTCTTGAGCCCACTCCGGCCCCTTTCCGCCCACACCGGCCTTTCGAGCTATATTGCGCCGCCGAACGACATGTCCCACCAGTTCATCGAAGGCGGCGTCACGGCGCCGAGGGGGTTCTCCGCGGGCGGTGCGTACGCCGGCATCAAGACGTACGGAGAAGAGCCGCGCCGGGACGTGGGCCTCCTCGTCTCGGCGAGCCCGTGCGCCATCGCGGGCGTCTTCACGAGGAACCGCGTGTGCGGGGCCCCGGTCGAGCTCTGTCGCGAGCGGATCGCCGCGGGGCGGGCCCGGGCCGTCGTCGTGAACTCCGGCTGCTCGAACGTCGCGACGGGGGAGGCGGGGCGGAAGGACGCCCGGCGCATGGCCGTCGTCGCGGCGGAGAAGCTCGGCGTGCCGCAGGAAGAGGTCTTCGTCGCTTCCACGGGCGTCATCGGCCGGCGCCTGCCGATGGACCAGATCGAGCGCGGCATCGCGGCGATCAGCCCCTCGGAGTCCGGCGGCGCGGAGTTCACGCGCGCCATCATGACGACGGACACGTACCCGAAATCGCGCGCCGCGAAGGTCTCGGTCGGCGGCGTCACGTACACCGTCGGCGGCACCGCGAAGGGCTCCGGCATGGTGCACCCCGACATGGCGACGGTCCTCTGCTTCATGACGACGGACGCGCCGGTGGAGCTCGCGTGGCTCCAGAAGACGCTCCGCGCCGTCGCGGACGTGTCTCTCAACATGGTCGACGTGGACATGGACACGTCTACCAGCGACACGATGCTCCTCCTCGCGAACGGGCAGGCCGGCGGCACGCCAATCACGGACGGCCACCCCGCCGCCGCGGCCGTCCACGGCGCGATCGAGGCCGTCGCGATCGAGCTCGCGAAGGAGCTCGCGCGGGACGGCGAGGGCGCGAAGACGCTCATCGAAGCGCGCGTCCGCGGCGCGAGGACGGTCGAGGACGCGCGGAAAGCGGCGCGCACGGTCGTGTCCTCGCCGCTCGTGAAGACGATGGTGACGGGTCGCGACGCGAACCTCGGACGCCTCATGATGGCCGTCGGACGGAGCGGCGCGGACGTGGACGTGGATCGGACTAGCGTCTACATCGGCGAGCACTGCGCGTTCGAGCGCGGCGCGCCGACCGACGTCCCCTACGCCGTGATCTCGAAGGCGCTGGATGCGAAAGAAGTCGTCCTGTCCGTGGACCTCGGGCTCGGCGAGGGTACCGCGACGGCGTGGGGATGCGACCTCACGGAGGGCTACGTCCACATCAACGCGAGCTACACGACCTGACTCAGCCGGTTCCCGTCGCCTCGCCGTCGGGCCCCGTATCCCCACCCGACTGCTTCCGGATCCACTCCCGGATCTGATCCCGATCGAAGCGCCACTGGCTGCCGACCTTCACGGCCGGGATGCTTCGTTGCTCGAGCATCTTGTAGAGGGTCTGCGGCGAGACCCGGAGCAGGGCCGCCACCTCTTTCACGGTCATGAGATTCTCGAACATCTCGTGGATCCTGGTACGGCTGGACCCCGGCCGGGCTTAAGTCGGGTCCGCCCGCCGGCTTTTCCGCGGCCGTAAACGAGGGATTTCCGGCGCCCACGGGGCGTGTCGGTTCGCTGCCTCGACGGCCCCCGGAAGCGGCGTTAGCGTTCGGGGGTCATGTCGTCGCTTGCCCCGGGCCTGCTGGTTGCCGCGCCCCCGCTGGGCGACCCGAATTTCGATCGCTCGGTCGTGCTCCTGGCGGCGCACGGGCCCGAGGGAGCGTTCGGGTGGGTCATCAACGGACGCGAGGTGATGACGCTGGAAGAGCTGCTGTCCCGCGCGGACCTGACGCCGAGCGGAGTCGCGCCGTCGGGTCCGGTGCGCATCGGTGGGCCGGTGTCGCAGGAGCAGGTCTGGCTCGTCTATCCGACGGAAAATCGCATCGTGGGATTTCCCGAGCAGTTCGACGTCGGATCGGGCGTCACGGCCTCGCCCTCCCGGAAGCTCCTCGAAGCGATCGCGCTCGGCCAGGGGCCCAAGGGCGTGATGGGCCTGGCCGGGTACGCGGGCTGGGCGCCGTCTCAGCTCGAAAACGAGATCCGTCTCGGTTCCTGGCTTCCGACGGACGCCGATCCCGCGCTCCTCTTCGAGGTCCCGCGCGAGGAGATCTGGCGCGCCGCGTACGAGCGGCTCGGCACGACGCCGATCGCCTTCACGACGCGCACCGTGGGGAGCGCCTGAAAGGACGGTTCGTCACCGCCGAGATCGGTCGGCGGTCGGCTCCGTTTCTCGTCGCCTGCGGGATGACCGCCGCGATGGCGTCGCGAAGCGTTGCCGCGGATGGTCCCCCCGCCGGGCAGGTCGCGAGCGGGACGCGAACGGTCGCCCCTCGCGACGCGCGGCGGTGTCCGCCCGAGATGGTCCGGGTCCGGAGCTTCTGCGTCGACCGCTGGGAGGCCTCCATGGTCGACAAGGCGACGGGGGAGCCGCTCTCGCCGTTCTACCCGCCCGAGCCGCGACTCCTCCGCGAGACGTATCAGGCCTGGGAGCTCGACCACGGCGCGTTCGGCAGCGACGGCGCGCGCCAGATGCCGATCCCGGAGCTCTCGGATTTCCAGCGCTCGCACGGCTTCACGGCGAAGGCGCTCTCGCGGTCCGGCGTGGTGCCCCAGGCCTACGTGCCCTACCCCGTCGCGAAGCTCGCCTGCGAGAACGCCGGCAAGCGGCTCTGCACGCGGGACGAGTGGGTCACGGCCTGCGAGGGCGAACGAGGAACGAAGTTCCCCTACGGCGACTCGTTCGATCGTTCGCGCTGCAACGTTTGGGGGTACGTGCACCCCGGCATCGCGCTCCACCAAGGGGCGACCTTCGGACACCGGGATCCACGCCTGAACCTCGTCGCCGAGGGCGGGGACAAGCCGTACCTCCGGCTGACCGGCGCGACACCGACCTGCGCGAGCCGCTGGGGAACGGACGCGATCTACGACATGGTCGGCAACGTCGACGAGTGGGTCGACGGCGAGCACCCGGAGTTCGTCGGTGGCTTCTACGCCCGCTCCACCAAGAATGGCTGCGAGAGCCGCGTCACGAACCACGCGCCCCTCTACTACGACTACTCCCTCGGCGTCCGCTGCTGTCGCGACGCCGCGCCGGAGTGATTGATTCGTGGGATCGCCCAGGCGCTCGCGGGGTTCGTGGGGGCTCGCTCGCGCGGGATAGTTTGTATACGAACCATCGGATCGTGAGTACCCTGCGGTGCTCGCGGGGTTCGTGGGGGCCTCGCTCGCGCGGGATAGTTTGTATGCGAACCATCGGATCGCGAGCACCCCGCCCACCTGTGTGCCCCGAAGGGCAACGCTTCACTTCGCGGGCGCGGGATCCGTCGGCGGTTTCGGGGTTGTCTTGGGGGCGTTGCCCGCCCCCCGCAGCTCGCTGCGCGACTGCTCCCCCCGGAACTCGCTGCGCTCGGTAGTCCCGCGTCTCTCGAGCTCGCTCGCTGAAGCTTCACTTCGCGGGCGCGGGATCCATCGGCGGTTTCGGGGTTGTCTTGGGGGGCGTTGCCCGCCCCCCGCAGCTCGCTGCGCGACTGCTCCCCTCGCAGCTCACTGCGCGACTGCTCCCCCCGGAACTCGCTGCGCTCGGTAGTCCCGCGTCTCTCGAGCTCGCTCGCTGAAGCTTCACTTCGCGGGCGCGGGATCCATCGGCGGTTTCGGGACTACTGGGGCTCGCTTGTTGGGCGATTTCTGGCCGCGGACCTCGACGTCTTCGAGGAGCAGGGACGGGGCGACGACGGAGACGCCGACGTCGAGGCCTCCCTGGCTCTCCGCGAGGAAGCCGTAGAGCGCGCGCTCGCTTCCCGTCGCGAGGACGTCGCGGAGGTCTCGGACGGAGAGGTCCGCGATCTGAGCGCCGCGGACGAGCGTTTCCTTGCCGTCGGCGCCGATCCGATACGCGACCTGGGCGCCCGGCACGATGTCGCCGCTCGTCGCCGTGGTCCGCGGTTCGAGCTCCGTGATCACGAGCGCGGCGCTCTCTCCCTCGTCCTTCGCGGCGCGGGCGAGCCGGCGGCGGAGCTCCGACCTGGGGAGTCCCCCTTTCGCCTCCACGAAGAGGTTTCCGACGCGGCCGTGCGCCCACCCGACCAGGCCGGAGCGACCGTGGCCGTTCGAATGGAGGACGCCCTCGCGCGGCGTGCGGGACATCAGGAAGCCGGTGAGCCGCCCGTCGTCGACGAGCGGCGCGCGCGTCGACGGCATCCCTTCGTCGTCCACGAGGTAGGCTCCGAGGAGCGGCGCTCCCTGCCAGGTGCGGAGCGTGGGGTCGTCGAACACGGTGAAGCCCTTCGGGAGCACGCGCCGGCCGAGCTTCCTCGCCAGCGGCCCTTCGAGCTCCTCGTTCCCTTCGGGGGCGGGCGTGCCCGACAGCGCTTCCCCGAGGAGCTCGTAGACGAGCTGGGCGGCGGCTTTGCCCTCGAAGAGGACCGGTCCGGCGTAGTCTTCGACGAGGGGCGCGTGGACGAGCTCGACGAGCTCCTTGCCGATGCGCTTCGCTTCGGAGAGAGCCGCTGCCTCGGGGATGGGCTCGCCGATCTTCGCGGCGACGAACGCCGTTCGTTCGAGCGGCATGCCGTCCTCCGCCTGGCCAGAGCAGGTGACCTCCACTCCGGCGAACACCGCGGTCTCCACGGCGGAGCTCCCCTCGCTCGACACGAAGCGCTTCTTCGTCGTGGTCTCGAGCACGTGGACGTCGCTCCGCTGTACTTCGGGAAAGCTCCGGAACACGGCGGAGACCTTCCGCGCGAGCGCCGCAGGGTCCCCTCCGGCCGCGAGCTTCGGCGCGTCGTGCTCGATCGTCGTCGCGGGCTTCTCCGTGGAGAAGCTCGGCACGTCCGTCTTGGAAGCGACCTCGGAGCGCTTCGCGGCGCGCTTCCGCTCGAGCACCTCCACGGCGCCCTTGTACGCACCGTCCGTCGCCAGCCAGAGCGCGCGCCGGACGCCGAGGTCGTCGTCGTCGAGCGGCGCGGGCGTCGGCGAGATCAGCTCCGCTTCCCGGACGAAATCGCCGTCCGCGGCGAGGTTCCCGGCGAAATTCGAGTTGTCGGACTCGGGCGTCCCGACACGGACCTCGACCTTGACGGCCCGATCCCGGCTCGTCTCGTCCGAGACGACCGCACCGAGAGTCGCTTCCACGCTTCGCTCGCTCGAATCCACGACCCAGTACCCGACGTAGTAGGGCTTCGGCGCGCCGGGGAGCACGAGCTCGGTCGTCGAGCGCGACAGCTCCGAGCGCATCGCGGCGAGGATCTTTTCGTCCTGCCCCACGGGCTCCGCGGCGCCGAGCAGCGGCGCGAGCAGTCCCAGGGCGGCGAGTCTCCGGGCCCTCACGGCGTTCCTCCCGTCGGCGCAGCCGCCGGGGGCGCCGGGAGAAGCGGCGGCCGGTCGTGGCTCTTCTCCTTCCGGGTCACCTCGATCTGACCGAGGAGGATGCTCGGGCTCGACGCCGAGACGGGTACCCATCCCGATTCCGCGCCGCACACGCCGTTGAACACCTCGAAGTCGTTCCCCGCCGCCTCGATGCGGGCAAGCGCGGCGAGCGGCGTGCCTTCGAGGTCGACGCCGCGGACCAGCTCTTCCCGGCCGTCGGGGTAGATCCGGTACACCATGACGGGGAGCACCTTGAAGGCCTGCGAGCCGTAGCGCGTCGTGTTCGTGTAGCCGCCGGTGATCTCGTGGAAGCGGAGGCCGTACGGGAGCTTCTGGCGCAGCACTTCCTCGAGGAGTCGGCGTTTCAGCGCTTCCGGCGAGGTCGTCTGATCCGGATCCACGACGAGGTTCGCCTGCCGCGACACGACGCGATGCCCGTGCTCCCGTCGTCCGTGCCCGTTCGAGCGGGGGAAGCCCTTCGCCGGTGAACGGGACATGAGAAACCCCGTGAGCACCCCGCGGTCGATGAGCGCCGCGCGCTTGCCGACGATGGCCTCGTCGTCGACCGGGTAGTAGCCGTTCAGCGGGATGCCGTTCAGGGAGGAGACCGTGGGATCGTCGAAGACGTTCAGGAACGCCGGCATCACGCGTTGCCCGACGACGTGTGAGAAGGTCTGGCCCTCTTCTTCGTCCTTCTGACGGTGCCCCTCCGCGCGGTGTCCGAAGATCTCGTGGAAGAACACGCCTGCGGCGCGGCCGTCCAAGATCGCCGGTCCCGCGTACGGTTCGACGGGCGGCGCCTTCCGGAGCGCGAGGAGGTCGTCGATGACCCGCGTCACGAGCTCGAACGCCGTTCGATCGTCGGGGAGGCCCGAGACCAACGGGACGTCCACGGTCTCGAGCCGTTCGAGCCGCTCGCCGTCGTCCGCCGTCGTGCTCGCCATCACCTCGAAGCGTGCGTGCGTGCGACCGAGCTGCACGCTCGCGCCCTCGCTCGTCACGAGGAACCGCGTCTCGGCGGACGCCTGGAGCGTCACCTTGGACTCGAGGAGCTCGGGATGCTTCGAGAAGGGCGCGGAGTACGCCCGGACCTTCGCTTCCCACGCTGCGCGGTCGACATCGAGCGTCACGGGCGCTTCCCGGAACGTGGCGACGGGCTCCGCGCTGAAATCGTCCGAGTCGTCCTCCTCTTCGACGAGGATCTGCTTGTTGGCGCGGACCTTGAGGAGGTCCTCGAGCGCCCGCTCGTACTCGGCGTGCGTCGTGAGCCACGCGACCGTCTTGATCGCGTCTCGGTCGTCCTCCACCGGCAGCCAGGCCGCGCGCGTGAAGTCCCGGGTCGCGTCCCAGTCGCCGCGGAGCCGGTGCGTGCTGTCCAGCCGGTGATCGCCGACACGGACGTCCACGTCGAGGCTCCGCGAGCGATCCGCCGTGGACGACGAGAGCGCGCCGAAGGAGCCGTCCACGACGACCGTGCTCTCGTCGATGGATTCGTAGGAGACGAAATACGGGGCGTCTTTCCCCTGCTTTCCGAGCTCGGCCACGTTCCGGGCGAGCTCCTCGCGGAGCGCGGCGAGGAGCGGTGCTTCGGGCGCCCCGCCAGAGGCTTCCGGTCGCGTCAGGTCGAGTCGCTTCGGGGCGGCAGGCAGCGGCGCCGTGCCCTCGGCGGACCGTACCGGCGACGACGAGCCACCGCAGGCCGCGAGGACGAGCGCGCACAGGGCCACGAACGGCGACGTTCCGGGCGGCGCTCTGCGGGGCATTCGAGAAGGCACCCTAGCACGCGCTCTCCCCGTGCTTTCGCGTCAAGCGTCCCCGCTCTGCGCGAGCACCAGGGCGAGCCGTTCGAGCGCGCGCTCCAGGCCCAAGAGGACATGGTCCTCGTCGGGCGTCTCTTTCGTCCACTGCGACCAGCACAGGGCGACGAGCCGCTCTCCCGGAGTCGTCAGGGGCAAGGTCCGCATCACGAGCACGGAGTCCCCGCGATCCTCCCACACGTACGCGACGTCCCGCCCCGGCACGCGGGCGAGGACGGTGCCTTGCATGGCCTCCCCGTCGGCGAGCTCGAGCTCGTACTCCTCCCCTTCGGCGCCGATCCAGGCGTTGTGCCCGAACCAGCGGGAGAGGGCCTCCGGCTCCGTGAAGCAAACGTGGGCTCGGCTCGCGCTGGTCCGGGCGGGCCTCGTCACCCACCGGGTGCGGCGGGGCCGCCCCCCGTGCACCGTGAGCGCGTGCGCGAGCACGGCGAGCGCCACCTGCCAGGACGACTCGAAGCCAGGGACGTCGTTCGCTACGTCCGGCCCCTCGTGGAGGAGGGAGATCGTCCCGTCCCCGAAGCGCAGGGTGAGGCGGCTTTCCCCGTTCTCGAAGACCACGGATTCGTTCTGGATGACCTCCGTCACGCGGAGGTCGACCCCGGCTCCGAGCTCCGACCACTCCAGACGGATCTCCGAACCGCGGGCGACCCGGCCCGTGACGCGGTCCGCGTACCAGCGCTCGAGCCCCTGCGTGGTCGCGCAGTACCGGAAGAGATCTTCGCGAGAGGCGTGGATGGACTTCCCGAGCCGCACGACTCCCGTCACTGTCTTCCCCTCGGATGCGAGGACGGTGGAGCAGAGGGGGATCGAACCCCTGACCTCCGCATTGCGAACGCGGCGCTCTCCCAGCTGAGCTACTGCCCCGAGGGCGGGGGCACTTCTACCCTTTTCGGGGGCAGTGTCAACGGACTTCTCCCTCCCTTCTCCCCTTCCCGGTTGACCCAGAGGGGGGGGTGGTTAAGTTCGCCGCCGGCCCCAGCGGCCACGCGGAGAAAAAGGCAAATGGGCAAGATCATCGGAATCGACTTGGGCACGACCAACAGCGTCGTCGCCGTGATGGAAGGCAAGGAACCCAAGGTCATCGTGAACGAGGAAGGGTCCCGCATCACGCCGTCCGTGGTCGCCTGGGACGACAAGGGTGAAATCCTCGTCGGCACGATCGCCAAGCGGCAGGCCGTCACGAACCCCGAGAACACCGTCTACTCCGCCAAGCGGTTCATCGGCCGGCGCTTCGAGGAGGTGCAGGCCGAGGCGGAGCGAGTCCCCTTCAAGGTCACGAAGGGCAAGAACGGGGACGCCTGGATCTCCGCCCGCGGCAAGGAGATGGCCGCTCCCGAGGTGAGCGCCAAGGTCCTCCTCAAGCTGAAGAAGGCTGCCGAGGATTACCTCGGCGAGGAAGTGAAGGAAGCGGTCATCACCGTCCCCGCGTACTTCAACGACGCCCAGCGCCAGGCGACGAAGGACGCCGGCAAGATCGCCGGCCTCGACGTGAAGCGCATCATCAACGAGCCGACGGCTGCGGCGCTCGCCTACGGTCTCGACAAGAAGGAAAACGAGATCATCGCCGTCTACGACTTCGGCGGCGGCACCTTCGACATCTCCATCCTGGAGGTCGGGGACAACGTCGTGCAGGTGATCTCCACGAACGGAGACACGCACCTCGGCGGCGACGACATCGACATTTTGATCATGGATTACCTGATCGCGGAGTTCAAGAAGGACACCGGGATCGACGTCGGTAAGGACAAGATGGTCATCCAGCGGCTGAAGGACGCCGCGGAGCAGGCGAAGATCGAGCTCTCCAGCAAGCAGGAGACGACGATCAACCTCCCGTTCCTCACCGCCGACGCGAGCGGTCCGAAGCACCTCCAGAAGACGCTCACGCGGTCGAAGCTCGAGCAGATGATCCGTCCGCTCATCGACCGGACGATGGAGCCGGTGAAGAAGGCGCTCGCGGACGCGAAGAAGTCTCCGTCGAACATCGACGAGGTCGTCCTCGTCGGCGGCTCGACGCGCATCCCGATGGTGCAGGAGACGGTCCAGAAGTTCTTCGGCAAGGAGCCTCACCGCGGCGTGAACCCGGACGAGGTCGTCGCGGTCGGCGCGGCGGTCCAGGGTGGCGTTCTCTCCGGCGACGTGAAGGACGTCGTCCTCCTCGACGTGACGCCGCTCTCCCTCGGCGTCGAGACGCTCGGCGGCGTGATGACGGTCATGATCCAGCGGAACACGACCATCCCCACGCAGAAGAAGGAGATCTACAGCACGGCGAGCGACAGCCAGCCGTCCGTGGAGATCCACGTTCTCCAGGGCGAGCGCGCGGAGGCCCGGTACAACCGGACGCTCGGGCGCTTCCACCTGGACGGCATCCCGCCGGCGCCGCGCGGCATGCCGAAGATCGAGGTGACGTTCGACATCGACGCGAACGGCATCCTCTCCGTCACCGCGAAGGACATGGCGACGGGCAAGGATCAGCGCATCACCATCACGGCGAACAGCGGCCTCCAGGAGTCCGAGATCCAGCGCATGGTGAAGGAAGCGCAGGATCACGAAGCCGAGGACAAGAAGCGGCGTGAGGAAGTGGAGCGCCGGAACAAGCTCGACAACCTCTGCTACCAGCTCGAAAAGCAGATTTCCGAGAACAAGGAGAAGCTCTCGGGTGTGGACCTCGGCGGCGTCGAGCGGCTCATCAAGGAAGGGCGCGAGGCCATCGAGAAGCAGGACGACGCCAAGGTCGGCGAGGTTCTCGAGAACCTCGAGAAGGAAGCGCACCAGATGGCGCAGAAGCTCTACGAGTCCGCCGGCGCCGCGGGTGGAGCTCCTCCTCCGGGCGCCGCCCCTCCCGGCGCGAGCGGTCCTTCCGGGGATGCGAACGGCAAGAAGCGCGGCGACGTGATCGACGCGGAGTTCGAAGAAGGCGCGTGATCGCGGAGGGTTCGAGTCGAGGACGCGCCCCGATGGTCCCGGGCGCGTGACTCGTTCCCGGGTGCTGATCGTCGGTGGCGGGCCTTCCGGGCTCGCCACCGCGCTGTTTCTGCAGGTCGCCGCGCCGGAGCTCACCGGGCGGATCGTCGTCCTGGAGAAGGAGAAGTACCCCCGGGAGAAGTTCTGCGCCGGTGCGGTCGGAGCGCGGGCGGAGGCGGCCCTCCGGGCGATCGGCGTCACCGTCGACGTGCCGTCGGTCGCGATAGACGCGCTCGCCGTTCGCGCCCAGGGGCGCACGCGTACCGTCGAGAGTCGCGCCGCAGGGCGCGTCGTTCGCCGCATCGAGTTCGACCACGCGCTCGCCCGCGTCGCCATCGAGCGCGGCATCGACCTCCGGGACGGCGTGCGCGCCACCGGGCTCGCGCTTCGCCCCGACGGCGTCACGGTCGAGACGAGCGCGGGGCCCATCGACGCGGACGTCCTCGTCGGCGCGGACGGCGTCTCCGGCTTCGTGCGGAAGGCGCTCGGCATCCCGAAGGCGTCGTACCGCGCGCAGGCCGTCGAGGTGGACACGGAGCCGGTCGCGTCCGACCTCCCGCGCTCCACGATCCTCTTCGACCTCGGTGACGAGAGCTACCCGGGCTACTACTGGGACTTCCCGACGGTCGTGAACGGGGAGAATCTCGTCTGTCGCGGCGTCTACTACCTGAAGACGTTCGCCGAGAGACCGACCGAGATTGACGACATACTGACGCGCGAGCTCGAGGTCCGAGGACTGGATCCGTCGCGCTACAAGCGGAAGCGCTACGCCGAGCAGGGATTTTCTCGAGGCGTCCCGGTGTCCGCCCACCGCGTGCTCCTCGTCGGCGAGGCCGCCGGCATCGATCCGGTGACGGGCGAGGGCATCGCTCAGGCGATCCTCTACGGCGCCGCCGCCGGTCCGTATCTCGCTCGAAAGCTCCGTGCCGCGAACGTGAACTTTTCCGACTTTCCCGGTGCGCTCGCGTCCGCCTCCATCGGGCGCGACTTGCTCGTGCGATCGGCGTGTCTGCCGCTCGCCTACGGGCGCTACCGGAGCGCAATCGAAAAGTACCTTCTCGAGACTCCCGAGTTCCTCGAGGTCGGCCTCGCCCACTTCGCGGGCCGCCCGTTTCCGAGGCGCGCGCTCGGTCGCGCCGCGATCCGGGCGGCCGCGGCGACCGCGAAGGGCCTGCTCGCGCCCGACGGCCTTTCCAGGGGCCGAGAGCCCAGGCTACGTTAGCGAGCATGTGGACGTCTCGCTTCGGAGGGGGCCTCGCTTGCTCCGTGCTCTCGCTCGCGCTTTTTTCCTGCGGTGGCTCGAAGCCCGAGGCCGTGGTCCCGACGGCACCCGCGGGAACCGGCCAATCCGGCCCCATCCTGGAGGCGCCGCTCACGCCGGTCGCCGCGCCGCCGGAGCTCTTCGCCGTGGCACGCATCCAGAACGCGGCGCGCGCGACCGACACCGGGGTCGCCTGGTCGGGTCTGCCGCTGGACTGGCGGAAGCTCGTCGCGAAGGAAGTGCCGGGCCTGGACGGCGTGGTGCTCTACGACGCCCCGGTCGATTTCGCGGCGATGCTGGACCCGTCTTCGGGTGAAGAACCGAACGTGTACTGGGCGGTGTCGTTCGGCGCGCGCTCCGTCTCCGCGCTCGTGGAGTTCCTCCGCTCGCAGGGCGGCGCCGCGACGGCGGACGGCGGCGGCGGCTACCACGTGAAGGTGGATCCGAAGGTCACCTGCGTCGTGTCGCGCGCGCTCGGGACGGCGGCCGCCCGCGGCGTCTGCTCCGACGATCCGGCGGGCGTCGACGCGCTCGCGCCCTACATGACGCGCGGGCTCCCGACGGAGACGCTGGCCGGAGGGGATCTCCACGTCCACGTCGTCGCGGAGCCGTTCCGGCGGCGGTACGGCTCGCAACTCGCGCTCGTCCGGACCGTCGGCGTGCCGTTCGCGCTCCGGGAGCTCCAGGTCGACCACCCGAAGCTCGATCGCTCCCTTCGAGACGTCCTCTACGGCCTCGCCGACGAGGTCATCGCGCTCGCCTACGACCTCGACCGCGTGGACATGGACATGGGCTTTTCCCCCGGGGACATGGCCGAGATGAGCTTCACGCTCGGCTTCCTGGGGAAGCGCTCGTGGACGGCCCAGGGGATCGCCGACGCGGCCGCGAAGCCCGACGTCGCGCCGGACACGTTCTGGAAGCTCCCGGCAGACGCGACGAGCGCGTCGTACAACACGTACGCGGATTCCGCACGGGCGCGCGTCGTCGCGGGCGCCCTCCGCGAGCTCGCCGACGGCTTCCTCGACTACGAAGGCGTCCCGGAGAAGCGCCGCATCCCGTTGGTCGACGCGCTCGAGCGCGCGCTCGGCGTGGGCGCGACCGCGGTCCAGGCGACGTACTCCTCGCCGGAAGGCAAGACGAAGGAGTCGACGGACAGCCGGCTCGTGAAGGACACGATCGGCGACCACGTCCTGGTGTTCGACGGCGGTGGCGCGGAATTCTCCACGCTGATCTCCGAGCTCGTGAAGACGATGTCGGATGCGACGGTCCGGAGCCACCTCGGGAAGTCGAAGGCGTTCAAGGACGTTCCGCTCCCGACCGCGCGCGAGCGCGCGCCGAAGTTCGGCAAGGGGCTCCCGAAGGGCAGCCGGGCCTGGGAGGTCGACATCGACGTTCCCGAACACGATGCGCTCGACGGAGCGCTCGCGGACGTCGTCCAGGGTCCCGTGGCGAAGAAGTCCGCGAAGAAGAAGACGGAGCGCCTGCCCATCTTCATCGTCGCCTCGCCGGTCGACCGGAAGACGTTCTTCGGCGTGGGGACGGACGAAGCGTTCGTCGAGTCGAAGCTCGCCGAGGCCATCGCCGGAACCGGGTCGACGCTCGCCACCCGGGACGGCCTCGCGCCGCTCCGGACGGACCGCGTTCTCACCGGCGGCTTCTCGTCTCTCTCGGCGGTCGCCGGGCGCGTCCTCGCCGCGGTCCTGTCTTCTCACGGCAAGGACGCGGGAAGCGAGCAGGTCCTCGCGACGCTGCCCCACCGTGGAACCACGCCGATGCTCTTCCGCGGCGTCGCCGGTTCGACCGGACCGAAGCTCACCTTCGGGATGCAGCTCCCGCGCGCCGTCGTGGAGGACATCGTCGCTCTCGGCGCGTCCCAGGCCGCGTCGGCCCTCGCGAAGTGAGTTCGGGCGCCCCCCCGCTTCGATAAGCGCGCGGCCGGATCTTCCCGAAGTTGGCCGGCTCGGCCCGTCACCTTTAGGAAACCCGTGTGCTGTCGGTCCTCCGGTGCGCGCGGGTACGTCTTTCCGTCTCGGCGCTCCTCTCCGTGTTCTGGGCGTCGAGCCCGGCGTTCGGCTGGGTGGAGAAGACCGTCACGTCCGACTCCGTGACGGTGGACGTGGAGCGAGACGGCTCCGCCGTCGTCTCTCACGAGATCTTGCTCGCGCTTCGGGGCGGACCGCTTCCCGAGATCGTCGTCGAGCCGGTGGACCAGGACGCGGCGCTCCTCCCCGAGGCGACCGCGACGTCGGCGAAGAGCGGGGTCGCTGCCGGCTATCCGCTTCCGCTCTCCGCCACCAAGGACGGCGACAAGGTCCGCCTGCACGTGCTCGAGGGCAAGGGGCTCCGGAGCGGCAGCTACCAGCTCCGCTTCTCCTATCGAACGAACCTCCTCGCCGGAGGCCACGTCACGCCGGGGACGGAGATGACCCGCGTCGAATGGCACGGGCTCGCGTTCTCGAACGGAATGGACGCGGCGAAGGTCGTCTTCCGCGTGCCGCGCGGGAACCTCCCGCCGCGTCTCCGCGCGAAGGCCGGGACGGATCCCTCGTCCGACATCGCCGACGACGGCGCGGGCGTGTTCCTGAGCACGCTCCGTCGCGGAGACGAGCGTGACGAGCTCGAGGTCGTGAGACCCCACGTCGCGAAGAGCGAGAGCGTCGCGTGGAGCGTCGTGGTGGACCGCGGGACGTTCGACGCCGGAGCGGAGCCGGAAGCGTCGATTCCCGAGGCGCCCGCGGCCGTGATCGCTGCCCCGAAAGCCGCGCCGCCGAGGCGCCCGCCGCCCCGTTCGCTGGTCTTCCTCGCCGCGGCCGTGGCCCTGCTCGCGGTCCTGGTGCTCGTCGTGAAAGACCGGGGTCTCGCGCGGCTCGGCGCCGAACGGCGCGTTTCACCGCGCCCGCTCCTGCCGGCGCCGCTCGCCCTCCGCGGGCTCTGCGCGGCGCTCTCGATTCCGGGCGCGGCGGTGCTCGTCGCGGCGTTCTCGGAGCCGGAGCTCGCGCTCGGGGTGTTCCTCCTCGGACTCGTCGCGCAGACCTATCTGCCGCCGGCGGCGACCCCCGTCCTCCGCGGCCCGGGGAAGTGGGAGCGGAGGGACCCCGACTTCGCTTTCGACGACGCTCCGCCTCGCCTCGGTGCGCTCCGCTTCGTCGACGCGGGGCACCCCTTCGGCTTCGTGCTCTTCGTCTCGCTCCTCGCGGCGACGGTCGCGGGCGCGCTCGTCGCGATGCGCTCCTCGACGTTCCACGGCGTGGCCGCGGCCCTCGCCTCGACGGCGCTCTTCCCGGTGTTCTTCACCGGTCGCTCCGCGGAGCTCCCGCCGGACCCGACGCGCACGCCCGTCCGAATCCTCGAGTGGCTCCACGACATGCTCGCCCGCGACGCGCGCCTCGACGTCGCCCCCTTCGTGCGGCTTCCTCTCGGTCAGACCCGGCACGACGAGATCCGCCTCCTGGTCCTCCCCCGGCAAGCGGTCCCGGGTCTCGTCGGGATAGAGGTGGGCGTCGAGTATCGAGCGTTCCCGCTCGGTCACGTCGGGCTGCCGTTCGTGCTCGTTCGCGTGCGCGAGGGGTCGCCGGCCGAGGACGCCTTGCCGAAGGGTCATCTCTGGACGCGCGGTCGCACTCCGGACGAGCGCGTCGCGGCGCTCCGTCCTCGGTTCTTCGCTCGCCGCGCGCTCCTCGCGCTCGTGCGAGAGACGGCCTCGGCGTTCGGCGTGCCGGAGGAGAACCGACGTCAGCCGGGGAAGAGCGCGCCGAGGTCCGGCGGGAGCTCGGCACGCGCCGAGAAGCCGCGGACGACGTCGTCTCCGGCCCACGCGACGTAGCTCGCGTGGAGCGCGTGACGCCCTGGCGCGAGCTCCGGCGCCCGCGTCCCGCCGTAGGTCGGGTCGCCGAGGATCGGCCACCCCAGCGCTGCGAGGTGCGCGCGCACCTGATGCCGGTACGCGGGTGACGCGGACGCCTCCACGAGGGTCCGCCCGGCGGCGCTCCGCACGCGCGACAGGCGGGTCGTCGAAGGACGGCCTTCCGGGGACCCCGGGGAAAAGACGCGGACGCGCGCCCGGTTTCGCGCGTCCGGGCCGAGCGGGTGCGTCGCGGTCACCTCGGCCGGGAAGTCCTCTCCGGCGACGACGGCGAGGTAGCGCTTCTCGAGCCGCCCCTCGGAGAGCGCGCGGGTGAGGTGCTCGAAGGCGGCCGCGGTGCGGGCGGCGACGACGAGCCCCGACGTCTCGGTGTCGAGGCGATGGACCAGGCCAGGCTCCCGTGGCCGGTGCCCGATGCGGCGCATCTCGGGGTAGCGCGCGAGGAGACGGCCCGCGAGGCTCCCTGCCTCGCCGAGACGGAGGGGTGCGGTCGGCATGCCCGCGGGCTTGTCGACGACGACGAGGTCCGGGCGCTCGAGGACGACGACGAGATCGCCGGGCTCGGGGTCGATCGGCGCCGTGGAAGTCACGGAGAGCGTCACGACGTCGCCGTCGGTCGCCGGATCTCCCTTCCGCGCGACGCGGCCCCGCACGAAAACTCGTCCCTCCGCGAAGAGCGACGCGGCCGCGCGACGTCCGAGGGCCGGGACGTGCCGCACGACGACGCGGTCGAGCCGCTCCCCGCGTTCATCCGGACCGACGGTGAACGAGACGCTCTCGTCCTCCGTTGCGCTTCGCTCGGGGACGCCTTCGCGCTCGGCCGGACCGCTCACCACACGCCCCGGACGCCCACGCCCGTCGCGGGGACGACGGAGCCGTCCGGGCGGGGCGTCACGGCGACCACGCCCGCGAAGGGCGCGACGGACGTCGGAAGCGCGCTTTCCTTCTGCGCAGTGTGGTCCTGCGTCGAAAACAGTCCGACGCCCGCGCCGATGAACGTGCCGAGCGCGATGGTCGACAGCCAGAGCCGATTTCGCGTCTTGCCGACGTCGTCCCCGAACACGAGCGGGCTCGCGACGGCCGCGCCCGTGAGCGCGCCGAGCCCGGCGGAGAGATCCACGAGGAGCACTCGCGACGACGCCTGGGACGGCGTGAATCTCGCGAGCGCGCCGCTCAGGATGACGCCCGTGATGGCCCCGACCCCCATGCCGGACGATGGAGTCAGGTCCGTCCGGCCCTGGATCGCGAGGTCCGTGATCCCACCGAGCAGCAGACCGAACGCGCCGCCGGAGTGCGCGACGACCGCGCTGCCCTCGCCGATGCCGCCGAAGGTGAGGGAGACCGTCGCGAGCGCGAGTCCGCCGCCGGCCGCGCCCGATCCGTAGAGGAACCGTTTCCGGTCGGGTTCTCCGTGCGCCACCAGGAGTGCGCCGAGCGCCGGCCACCACGTGCCCGCCGAGAGGTACCAGGCGTCCCCGAGCCCGACGTCCCACTCGTCCGCGACGATCATCGAGCCGCCGAGCCCGATGCCGGTGCCGAGTGCGATGAGCGGGTACGTGAGCCGCGCGTCGTTCGAGCCGCCGGCGCGCTGGAGCGAAAAGCCGACGTAACCGCCGAGCGCGGCGGCGTTCAGGGCGAGCACGGCTCTTCCGCGCGAACGCGCGGCGTGCACCACCGCGTGCTCGTTCGCCTCGGGAGTCGGTATCGGGGGCCTTCGCCCGCCGCGGGCGGCTCCGTAGAGGTCCCGCATCATGAGGACCACCTTCACTTCGATGTCCTCGCGGGAGAACTCGGCCGACCGCGCGAGCACCACGCTCGATCCCGGAGCGACGGCGACGATCCGAACAGTCACGTCCTTCCGCTGCACGGAGACGCGGGGCGAGAAGACCCAGCCCGATTTCGCCGCCTCCACGAGCTCGTCGTCCGTCGGCGGCTCGCCGCGGCCCGCGCGCGCGGACACGTCCAGCGTGAGACCGAGGTCCTGCGCGGCCTCCATGACGACGTTCGACACCTCGCGCGCGACGTTCGAGAGGTCCCGCTCGGACTCCGGATCGGGGCGGTGGAGCTCCGGACACGCCCGGCAATCGGTGAGCGGCGTCAGCGCCGGCAAGACCGTGGCGGTGGTCGCGCCGGTGCTCGCCGCGGCGTCGCCGGCGTGATCCGGTGATTCGGCGGCCGTCTTCGCGTCCGGGCGCGCTGGGGCGGCCTCCGGTGGCGCGGGCGGCGGCTCATCCCCGGCGTTCGGCGTCGAGCCGG
>DASZXK010000208.1:0-34083 GCA_035545855.1 Polyangiaceae bacterium | reverse complement strand
GCGAGCAAAGCGAGCGCGCGCCCAATCGGGCGCGGCAGGGGGAGAGGTTCCCGAGGACCGCAGGGCGAAGCCCGAGGACCGCAAGGGAAGCCTCGGGGGACAAGGTCCCCCACAAACAAACCCCACGACGGTCCCCGTCGTCGCGTCGAGCTCGCCCGAAGGGCGGCGAGTCGCCCCCCCGACTGGTCCAGCCGTTCCAAGTCCCCGTCGTCGCGTCGAGCCCGCCCGAAGGGCGGCGAGTCGCCCCCCCGATTGGTCCAGCCGTTCCACGGCTACCCGCGAGCACGGCGAGCGCGCGCCCGATCGGGCGCGGCAGGGGGAGAGGTTCCCGAGGACCGCAGGGCGAAGCCCGCGGACCGCAGGGAAGCCGCGGGGGACAAGGTCCCCCCACAAACAAACCCCCACGCCGCCAATCGTCGTTCGTCCAGAGACCCGAGGACCGCACGGGAAGCCTCGGGGCACTAGGTCCCCCCACAAACAAACCCCACGCCGCCAAACGCCGTCCTGCACGAAAATAGCCCTGGCGCGGGCGTACCGATCGGTAGCATCCTTTCATTTCCGGCCAGTTGGCCGGTAACCGGGAGGTCTCCGATGAAGCGACTGCCGTGGCTCGAGATGCGGAAGAAGACGGACCCCGAGCTGCCCCTCGAGCCGCCCATCTGGTTCGGCAATCAGTCGAACGGCGAGTACTTCCGTCCGGCGACGAAGAAGGACCGGAAGATGAGAAAGCTCATCCTCGAGACGTGCGACGAGAACGCGCGAAAGCTCGGGATGGATCGAAGGGACTTCCTCGCGAGCGCCATGGGCATGGCGACGACGCTGTCCGTGATCAGCGCCGTATCCGCCTGTAGCTCCGACGACGCGGTGAACAAGGACGCGGGGCACGCGGTGCCGAAGGACGCGGGGCTCGACCGGGAGCTCGCTTGCGCCGTGATCGGCGGCGACGAGTTCATCTTCGACGTGCAGACGCACTGGTTCAAGAAGGACGATCTCGCGAACTTCCCCGCCTACCTCCAGCTCTTCGGGCAGCTCTTCGATCGGACGACCGAGACGGAGTACGTGAAGAACATGTTCCTCGAGAGCGACACGACCGTCGCCGCGCTCACGGCGTGGCCCGGCATCGCTTGCACCGGCCAGGTGACGACGAACTGCGGGCTCCCCCTCTCGAACGAGTCCAACGCCGCCTCGCGCGATCACATCAACGATTCGCTCGCGCACCACACGCAGCGCGTCGTGAACCACGTTCAGGTGATGGTGCAGGACACGCAGGGCATCGACTACGAGCTCGCGATCATGGAGGCCGCGAAGAACACGTACGGCGTCGCGGCGTGGAAGATGTACCCGGGCTTTCAGCCCATCTTCAAGATGGACGACGACCGCGGGCGCGCGGTGATCCAGAAGGGCCTGGACCTCGGCGTTCCGCTGTTCTGCGTGCACAAGGGCCTACCCATCGGCACGTTCTTCAGCGTGGAAGGGAACCACCCGCGGGACGTGGGCGTCGTCGCGAAGGACTATCCCGAGGCGAGATTCATGATCTACCACTCGGCGATCTGCGCCGGGTCGGACTCGACCGCGAACGCGCCCCCCGAGGGCCCCTACGACCCGAACGAGGCGGATCCGAAGGGCGTGAACGCGCTCATCCGGAGCCTGGAGGACAACGGGATCGGACCGAACCAGAACGTCTTCGGCGAGGTCGGGAGCGCGCTGAACCAGGTGCAGAAGGATCCCGTCGTCGCCGCGCACTTCTTCGGCAAGCTGATGAAGTACGTCGGCACGGACAACGTGCTCTGGGGCACGGACTGCATCATCTACGGCTCGCCGCAGCCCTTCATCGAGTGGTTCCGCACGCTCACCATCCCGCAGTCGATGATGGACACGTACGGCTACCCCGCGCTCGACGACGCGCAGAAGGCGAAGATCCTGGGGCTCAACGCCGCGAAGGTCTACGGCCTGGATCCGCACGCGACGCGCTGCCGCGTCGAGCAGACGGAGACCGCGCTGCTGAAGCGCCGGCTCGACCACGAGTTCGGCACTCGCCGCTGGGCGTTCCAGGAGCCGAGCGGCCCCCGGACGTGGGACGAGTTCGTCCAGCACTCGCGGGACTGCGTGCGGCTCGGACGACCGGGCTGAGCGGTCCCTGCGACCCGGCGTGGCGCGGGTCGCCGCGCCCGGGCCGTCAGGTCACTGCGCCCAGAGTCTCGAACGGAACTCGGCGGGGCTCGCGCCGTTCCAGCGGCGGAACGCCCGGTGGAAGGCCGCGCCGCTCGAGAAGCCGAGGAGGAACGCGACCTCGCTCACGGTGAGGCCGCGCTCGTTCAGGTAGCGCATCGAGAGCTCGCGGCGCATCTCGTCGACGATGCCGGCGAAGGTCGCGCCCTCCGCTTCGAGGCGCCGGCGGAGCGTCGCGACGCTCATCGCCATGTGCTTCGCGGTCGTGCGCATGCTGACGGTGCCGGCGGCGAGCTGGGTGTTGATCTCCTCCCTCACGCGGCCGACCGTCGTGTCCGTCCGGCGGAGGCGGTCCAGCATCTGCTGGGCGTGGAGCTGGAATGCCGCGGAGACCCTGGGGTTCGCGCGCAGCATCGGAACGGCGAGCCGTTCCTTCCGGAACACGATCGCGTTGTAAGGGAAACCGAACCGGACCGGGACGCCGGGGAACGCCTTCTCGTACTCCGCGGCGTACGCCGGTCGATCGTGGGCGAGACGGATCTCGACGGGCGGCTCCTGCGTCGCCGCGTTCCGGCGCGCGAACTCGAGGGAGCTCGCGACGACGTAGTCGTTCGCCGCCGAGGGCTGGCGCACGCCGTCCGTCACGCGAAAACGAAACGAGACGAGGTCCCCTTCGGGAACGAGGGAGAGCTCGGCGGCCTCGTTCATGATCCGGAAGAACTTGATGAGACACTCGAAGCCCTCACCGAGCGTCGCGCAGGTGCGCGCGGCGTGCTCCAGCACGTCTCCGTCCGCAGGGTCCCTGCTGGCGCCGGCGCGAAGCCCGAGCGTCGGGTCTCCGATCGAGGCGATGCTCTGCTCGAGGAGGAACATGACGACGCGGTGCGGGATCCGGGTCTCGGGATTTCCGAGCTGTTCCGGCCCGAGGCCGACGGCCTGATGCCGGGCGATCATGTCCGGCTCGTTGGCGAGAAGCCGAAGGAAGGGCCACATGAGCCGGATCGAGAGCGTCAGCTCTCGATCTTTCACCTCGGAGCAGAAAACCGTTGCGGGGCGTTCGATGAATGTCTGCACGGATCGCTCAGCGACGGCGTGGGGCCGGCGCTTCCCTTGATCCGGTTGAGTCCTCCATCCCCGCGGAGCGATCAGAAAAAGTGCGTAACCCAGCGATGCGGCCCTACATGGCCGATCCGGCTGCACGGACGATGGAATCGTCCGCTCGCACCCTAGAAACCAGAACGCGCGCTCTGGTGTCCAGCCGGAGCGGGGCCACCACCCGTCCCCAGAAATCTGAACGCGCGCTCTAGTGCCGCGCGAGGGCGAGCGTCGCGTTCGTGCCGCCGAAGCCGAACGAATTGTTCAGCGCGACGCGAACCCGGCTTTCCCTCGCGGTGTTCGGGACGAGATCCATGCCCGCCGCCTCGTCCACCGGGTCTTCCAGGTTGATGGTCGGGGGCACGACGCCGCGATCGAGCGAGAGCGCCGCGATCACGGTCTCGAGGCCGCCGGCGCCGCCGAGCAGGTGCCCGGTCATGCTCTTCGTGCTGGAGACGAGCAAGCCGGACGTCACCCGGGCGCCGAGCACTTTCCGGAGCGCGACGAGCTCGTTCACGTCCCCAACTGGCGTGGACGTGCCGTGGGCGTTCACGTAATCGACGGCGTCGGGCGTGAGCTTCGCATCCGCGAGCGCCATCTTGATGGCCCGCTGCGCTCCCTCGGCTTCCGGCGCGGGCTGAGTGAGGTGATAGGCGTCCGCCGTCGCTCCGTAGCCGACGATCTCCGCGTAGATCTTCGCGCCGCGACGCACCGCGGCTTCGCGCTCTTCGAGGAGCACGAGGCCGGCGCCCTCGGCGATGACGAACCCATCCCGTCCCTTGTCGAAGGGGCGGCTCGCCTTCTCCGGAGCCTCGTTCCGGGTGGAGAGCGCGCGCATCTGCGAGAAGCCCGCGACGGAGAGCGGCGTGATGCACGCCTCGCAGCCGCCGGCGACGCAGGCGTCCATGTACCCGTGGCGGATGGCGCGGAACGCTTCGCCGATGGCGTGGGCGCCGGACGCGCAGGCGCTCGTCGTGGAAAAGTTCGCGCCCTTGAAGCCGTAGAGCATGCTCACCTGCCCGGCGGCGAGGTTCGCGATCGTGGCCGGGATGAAGTACGGCGTGACGCGGTTCGGCCCCTTCTCGTTCAGGACCTTCGCCGTCTTCTCGATGAAGTCGAGGCCGCCGAGGCCGACGCCGATGATGACGCCCACGCGCTCCCGCTCTTCGTCCGAGGGCTCGTAGTGCGCGCCCTCCACGGCCATGCGCGCGGCGGCGATGGAGACGTGGATGAAGCGGTCCCCCTCCTTGATCTTCTTCTTCTCGATCCACTTCTCCGCGGAGAAGCCCTTCAGCTCCCCGGCGAACTTCACCGCGTGACCGGAGGCGTCCCACTGGGTGATGGGACCGATCCCGCTCCGGCCGGCGACGAGCCCTTCCCAGGTGCTCTCCGTGTCGATTCCTACGGGGCTCAGGGCCCCGACGCCCGTGATCACGACTCGACGCATCACGGGAGAGGCGTACCACGGGGGGCCGCGTCGGGAAGAGCGAAACGCTCGCGGCTCCTTCGCGGAGATCTGGTCAAACCGCGGGCTCTTCGTGCGTGCTGCAGTGGATCGTGCCGAGGCCGAGCACGAGGTCCACGGCGCGGACGCCCACGATCTTCCGGCCGGGAAACAGCTCGCCGATGAGCCCGAGAGCCGCGGCATCCCGCGGGTCGTCGAAGACCGGGACGAGCACGAGGCCGTTCGCGACGTAGTAGTTCGAGTAGCTCGCGGGGAGCCGTTCTTCCCCCCACATGACGGGCGACGGCATGGGGATGCGGAGGATTTCCAGTTTGCGACCCTTCGCGTCACGCGCCCCCTCGAGCCGTTCGCGACTCTCTTCGAGCGGCGCGTGGTTCGCATCCCTGGGGTTCTTCTCCTCCGCGAGGAGCACGCGCCCCGGGCCCGCGAAGCGAACGAAATCGTCCACGTGGCCAGAGGTGTCGTCGCCAACGACGCCGGCGCCGACCCAGACGACCTTGTCCACGCCGAGGGTCTCCGAAAAGACGCGCTCCGTGCCCGCCGTGCCCAGCCACGGGTTCCGCCCCCGCGGCCCCGAGACGAGACAATCTTCGGAAGCGAGGAGCGTCCCTTCGCCGTCCACGTCGATGCCGCCGCCCTCGCACACGACGCGAGTCGGCGTTCCGTTCTTCGGCGCGAGCGCGTCGAAGCCGCGCATCTTCCGCCACGCGGCGACGCTCCGGCCCGCGGCGTCGTCCTTCAGGTGATTGTCGTAGCGAGCCCAGCCGTCGAACCGGAATTTCACGGCCGCGACCTCGCCGGGCTTCTTCACGAAGATCGGGACGAAATCCCGCGTCCAGGAGCGGTCCGTCGGCGCGTGGAAGAAGTCCACGTTCGAGACGTTCGCGCGTGCCGCGCCGAGGAGCGTCTTCACCTCCGCTTCACGGTTCGCGTCTTCCACGATGAAGCGGACCCGTTCCACCTCTGCCAGGTGCTTCGCGAGCTCCACGAAGACGGCCGGGATCACGTCGAATTTCCCGGGCCAGTCGTCCCGGTTGTGCGGCCACGCGAGCCACGTCGCGGCGTGCGGCTCCCACTCCGCGGGCATGCGGAATCCGAGGGCGCGGGGGCTCTCCGTCGGCGAGGTCATCGCGGGGGGAGATGGCTCGGCGAAGCGGCGGATGGAAGCGAAACGTTCGGAGCGAGTTTTCCGGGCGAAGCCGGCGCAACAGAGCGTCGTCTGCGTGGCGCTCGTCTCTCGCTACGTGCTCGGAGAGGGCGCCGCTGGCAGACCGATGGGGGTGCTGCTCTCGGACCGATGGTTTGTATACAAACTATCGGGATCCGGGTGAATCCCCCCTCGGGTCCCGACCCAGCAGCAACCTACCGCTCACGGTGTGGATCGAGCGCGGCCCCGGAGGCAGAGGGTCCGGCGGCCTCGAAGAGCTCGCCCCGGAATCGAGCGGGGAGTTCCGCTCCCTAGCGTTCCAGGAGTCCTCGCCGCCCGACGCGCCTAGATCCAGCGCTTCGCGAGCTCTCCGAAGACGTCGATGCGCCGGTCCCGGAGGAACGGCCAGCCGCGCCGGGTCGCCTCGATCTTCGAGAGGTCGCACGGGACGACGAGCACCTCTTCGTCACTCCCCGCCTCCGCAATGACCGTGCCGGAAGGATCCGCCACGAAGGAGCGGCCCCAGAACTCGATCTCGCCCTCGCGCGATTTCTCCACGCCGACCCGGTTCACGGCGACCACGTACACGCCGTTCGCGATCGCGTGGCTCCGCTGGATGGTCTGCCAAGCGCCGAGCTGGGCCGCGCCGAACTCCGCCTTGTCCCGGGGGAGCCAGCCGATCGCCGTCGGGTAGCAGAGGATCTCCGCGCCGCGGAGGGCCGTGAGACGCGCCGCTTCCGGGTACCACTGATCCCAGCAGACGAGCGTCCCGAGCGTCGCGGTTTCCGTGGGGCACGCGACGAAGCCGAGGTCTCCGGGCGTGAAGTAGAATTTTTCGTAGTACTGAGGGTCGTCCGGGATGTGCATCTTCCGGTAGCGGGAGAGCTCCGCGCCGTCCGGACCGTAGACGACGGCGGTGTTGTGGTACACGCCCGCGGCTCGACGCTCGAAGACGCTCGAGATGACCGTGACCTTCGCGTCGCGAGCGGCCTTGGCGACCAGCTCGCTGGTCGGACCGGGGATCGGCTCGGCGAGGTCGAAGAGCGCCGCGTCCTCCACCTGACAGAAGTAGGGAGACGCGAAGAGCTCCTGCAGACAGACGATGGTCGCGCCCTTCCGGGCGGCCTCGTGGATGCCCTGCACGGCCTTCTGGACGTTCTCCTTTTTGTCCTCGCTCGTCCGGTTCTGGACCAAGCCGACGACGGGGTTCTTCTTCGTTCCCACGGGCGCCATGTACCATGGTCCGCGACGTCACACCGCGACTCGGGTGACACGGATCCGCCGCGTTTTCCCTCCCGCAGGTCCCGGCTCGGCCCGGGCGCGGCGCGGCCCGCGGGGCGGAAAATCACGAGGGGATCCGAGCCCGTGTGACCGAAAATGTTGCCGGATCCGCTCCCGGGCGCGATCCTTGCTGGTCTAGGCGGGACGTGGGTCCGTCCGGGAGCCTTCGGGCCTCGGGCGCCCCACCCTCGAATATCCGCGGGGCCATCCCCGTCCGACACTCGCTGGAGGCTTTTTCATGACGTCGTTCTCACCGGTTCGTTTCCTGGCTCTCTGCGGCGCGCTCGCGGCCGCTTCCTTCACGGTGCCCGCGCACGCCGGATTCGCGGACTGCGGGAACATCAACGTCTCGGCCGAAGCCAAGTGCAAGGCGGAGGTGAGCGGCGGCTGCACCGCTCAGTGCACGCCCGTCCACTTCCAGCTCGCGTGCGCCGGACAGCTCGAAGCGACGTGCGCGACGACGTGCAGCGAGCTGCCGTCCGTGAGCTGCACCGGGAGCTGCGAGGCCGACTGCGACACGCAGTGCAACGTGAACCCCGGGAGCTTCGACTGCGAGGGGAGCTGCACCGGGAAGTGCGAGGGAACCTGCGCCGCGAAGTGCAGCGGCTCCGCTTCGGCGGGAGGCGGGAGCGCCGACGCGCAGGCGAAGTGCGAGGCCTCCTGCAAGGCGACCTGCGGCGGCGAGTGCCACGCGAGCTGCACGGGAACGCCGCCGACCGCGGACTGCAGCGGCAAGTGCAAGGCGAGCTGCAGCGGCTCCTGCAAGGCCGACCTGAACATGGACTGTCAGACGAACTGTCAGGCGGACGGCTACGCGAAGTGCGAGACGGACCTCGAAGGGGGCTGCACGGCGCAGTGCTCGCAGCCCGAGGGCGCGGTGTTCTGCGACGGCCAGTACGTCGACGAGGGCGGCCACGCGCAGAAGTGCATCGACGCCCTCGACGCCTGGCTCAAGGAGCACGTGGACGTCAGCGCGAGCGGCCAGGCCTCGTCCGGCTGCGGCGACATCGACGGCGGCGGCTGCCACGCGGAAGCGAGCGGCGAGGTGAAGGCGAGCTCGAAGTGCAGCGTCTCCCGCGTGGACGAAGAGTCCGACAGCACGGGCTTCGCGGCGGCGCTCGCAGGCCTCGTCGGTCTCGCGGCGATGGCGCGGCGGAAGAGGGGCTGAGCCGAGCCTCGGGGAGGCCGCGGGGCGGGCAACGCTCCCCGGCCGATCCCACGACGGCCACCTCCGTCCGGCGCGCTCCCGGGGGGTGTCGTCTCGATCCGATGGTTTGTATGCAAACTGGTTCGATCGAGCGGACCCCCCCGATCCGCGCGCGCTCGCCCCTGAAGCCGCCGTTGCCCCTCACCCGGTGACCGCGGTGCTATGAGGGGCCGGTGACCGATACCGATCTCATCCTCCATCAGTACGAGATGTCGCCCTTCTCGGAGAAGGCGCGGCGTCTGTTCGCCTGGAAGCGTCTGCCGTGGAAGGCGGTGCGGGCGCCGGCCGTCATGCCGAAGCCGGACATCGTCGCGCTGACGGGTGGGTACCGGAAGACGCCGATCCTCCAGATCGGAAATCACGTCTACTGCGACACGGCGCTCATCGCTCGCGTGCTGGAGCGCCTCTCCCCGGCGCCGACGTTCTATCCGTCTCCGGTCGCCGAATCGCTCGCGGAGTGGGCGGACACGACGCTGTTCGAGGTCACCGTGCCCGTCGCCATGCGCCCGACCCGCTTCGACGACGTGCTCCAGCACATGAAGCCGGAGGAGCTCTCGAAGATCCAGGACGACCGCGCCGCCATGCGGGAAGGCGCGCGCCGGAAGCCGCCGCCGCTCGCGGCCTCGAAGGCGCACCTCGCCGTCTACCTCGCGCGTCTCGATCGCACGCTCGAAGCGCAACCGTTCCTGCTCGGCGAGGCGCCCTGCATCGCGGATTTTTCCGCGTACCACTCGGCCTGGTTCCTCCAGACGATGGTCCCGGAGCCGCTCGAACCGTTCGTGCACCTCCGCGCGTGGATGGCGCGCATCGCGGCGCTCCCGATGGGCCACGTCACGCCCCTCACGAGCGAGGAAGCGCTCCGCATCTGCCGGGAGAGCCCGCGAGAGCTCCGCCCGACGGGCGCCTTCGAGGACACCGGCGGGCTCGAGCTCGGGAAGAAATGGGTCGTCCGCGCGGTCGACTACGGGCGGGATCCGGTCGAGGGAGAGCTCGTGCACGCCACGGCGGACGAGGTCGCGCTCCGCCGCGAGGATCCGCGCGCGGGGACGGTGTTCGTGCACTTCCCGCGGATCGGCTACGAGATCGCGGAACCGCGCGGCGAGTGAGCCCGGCGCCGGCGCGCGCCGAACGCCACGGCGGCGAGGGCGACGACGGCCCACGTCTCGCCAGCCGGCGCGCGTGTCCCGAGGGAGCCCACGGAACACTTCTGCGCGCTCCCCTTCTCGTCTCCGGCTTCGGGCGCGGCGGCCTCGTAGAGACCGGTCGCCTCGCCTTCGTCCGTCGTCGTCAGATCGCGCTTGCCGACGTCACAGGGCTTCGTCGAAAAATACATCGTCGCGGAGGTGTCCTGCATGTCCTCGCCGAGTCCGAAGAAGTGACCGGCCTCGTGCGTGACGACGCTGCGAAAATCGAACTGGTTCGTGCATCCGACGACGACGGTCTCGGTCGTGGGGGCAGTGGGTTCGGCCGACTGACCCTTCGTCGAGCCTCCTCGACCTTCCGAGCCGTCGTCCTTCCCGTCGCCGTCGTGCCGCTTCGACCTCGAGCCCGGGCTCGTTTCCGTCTTCGTGTCGAGCAAGGCGAACCGGCTCTTCGAGTTCACGATGAGATCGGCTTCCGTGATTTCCCCGGTCTCCGTGTTCGTGTACCCCACGGTGATCGCGAGATCCTTCTCGTGGCCGGGCACGGTGATCGGCGCGAAGTAGACCCGGTTCTCGCCGTCGGGAGCGAGCACCACGGGAGTCGTCGGGCGTGAATCGAAGGCGAGCCGCGGGAGCTTGCCGCTGCCGGAGATCCATTGACCGAACGCCTCCAGGACGGCGTCGTGAGCCCCGGGCGAGAGGCGGTCCAGCGAGCCGTCGAGGGTCACCGTGACGCGCTCCCGGAACCAGCGCTCCGGAGCACCGCTCTTCGTGTGCTTCGGCCCTGCGCGGCCGCTCACGATGCTCGGTTTCACGTCGGGGTGATGCCGCACGAGGCTGAAGAGCCCGGCGGACGCGAAGGAAAGCGCCGCGACCGCGACCCAGCGGAGCGTGCGCCGGGGGCGCGGGGGTTCCGGCGGCATGGAGCCGGGGTTCGTGAAGCGGTCGGGGTGCTGCGTGTGCGCGGTGGGGATGAACGAGCCGGTGCCGAAGGTCGGGCGCTGCTCGGTGATCCGAGGCGTGGCGTAGGGGTTCGGGACGATCGGGCTCACCGATTGGAAGGAACGGCTCCTTCGCGCGGACCTTGAGAGCAGGCCCCCGCGACGCGCGTGTCGGGAAACGTGGGCGGGGGGCCCTACCGGCTCACCGGTCGCTCGGTGGCGCGTCGTCCAAGGAGAAGAAATTCCTGATCTTCCAGACGAGGTCGTTTCGGGTGACGCGCATCTGCTCGGCGTCGGCGTCGAGATCTTCCCGTACGGCGGTGAGCTCGCTCTTCCGTTTCGCGAGCACGTCCGCGATCGTCTCGGTCACCTCGGGGCGAGCGACGAGGAGCTCCTGGAACGCGGCCTTGTCGAGTCGGTAGCACTCGACGGGCGTCAGCGCGACGACCGTGGCGGTTCGCCGCTCCCCCGTGAGGAGGCTCATCTCGCCGAAGAACTCGCCGGCCTGGAGCCGCGCGACCTCTCGCTCCGCGCCGTCGGACGCGATCCGGATGGAGACCTCGCCCTCGACGATCATGTACAGCCAGTGCGCTTCCGCCCCTTGTCGCGTCATGACCTCGCCCGGGGCGAAAGGCGCGTACCGGAGGTGCTCGGCGAGGTGCGTGCGCTCGTCGTTCGAGAGACCGTGGAAGAGCTCCACGTGGGACAGCGCGGCGAGCCTTCGATCCATGTCCGCGCGGACCTTCTCCTGCTTCCGCTGGCTCGAGTCTTCTGTGAGGAACACGGCGTGGGCCGGCATGGAGAGCGGGATGTTCGCGCGCCGGAGCGCGAAGTAGATGCGCGTGCGGATCACGCTGTCGGTCGGGTCGTCGACGGCGATGTCCGTGAGCCAGTACCGGACGGCGTAGCGCCCGTAGCTCTCGTTCAGGTCCATGAGCACGCAGTCCGGACGCGGATCCGTCGCGACCCGCTCGATGGGCGTGCCGCGGAGCGCCTCGAGGACGATCCGTGTCACCTCGCTCGGCTGATAGCGGAAATCGACGTTGAAGTAGACCCATCGCCGAAGATACGTGGGCATTCCCCGGCGTCGCCCCTGGACGATCACCTGCCCCTTCACGAGCAGGCTGTTCGGCACGATGACCGTCTCCCAGTTCCGGGTCTCGATCGCGGTGTAGCGCCACCGGATCTCCACCACCTTGCCGGAGAGGTCGCCGACCTTCACCCAGTCGCCGACGCGCACCGAGTCGTCGAGCTGGAGCGCGAGACCACCGACGACGTTGCCGAGCGTGTCCTGGAAAGCGAGACCGATGACCGCGGTGAGGACGGCGCTCGTCGCGATGAGGCCCGACAGGTTCAACCCGGCGCGCCCCGCCAGCATGAAGATGGCGACGATGGACGTCGACGCGACGATGACGTCTTGAAGGATCCTGGGGACGCTCACCCGCACTCGCGAGAGCGCGGAGAACAAGAGCGTCGCCACCATCTGGATCAGCCCGAGCGTCGCGAAGATCAGCGCAACGAGGCGGATCTCGCCGTGGAGCGACGACTTCGCGAGTGCGATGGCCGCGGCCGTGGGGACCAGCACGAGGTGGATCCCGAAGAGAATGGTCGCGCTCCGGAGCCGCTTTCGATTCTCTCGCGCGAGCGCGCGGGAGAGCACGAACGTGACGAGCGCCAGCGCGGAGAGCTGGAACGTCCGGTCGAGCGCGAGCTCGGCGAGGAACGCGGACCAGAGATCCATCGACGCGGAACATACCAGCACGCGGGCGGAAAGCCGCGAGCCGCCCGCTCCCGCGACGGGCGTCCAGGTCGGCGGCCGAGCCGCGGCTCGTTTCCCTAGGAGAATCGCCCGCACCGGCTCGACCGGCACCGGCGCCCGTCGTAGGATTTGTCGGTGCGCCGTCGCACCGGAACCAGGGCCGCCCACGCGGTGTTTCTAGGGGTCCTCGCGCTCTCGGGCGCGGCCTCGGCGGACTTCGATCCTCGGGGTCGCGGCCACGGAAGGAAGCCGCATCCCTCCGCCCCCGCGTCCCGGCCGAACGCCGGACCTTCCGTCCCGGCGCCGGCGCGGCCGGCCCCGTCGGCGGAGAAGTCCCCGGGCGAGGGCAGCGAGAAATCGGACGCGCTGATCGCCCGCTACATGGGGCTCGTGATCGCGAGACCCGGGGAGCCGTTCCCGCTCGAGCGCCTGGTCGAGCTCTATCGCGAGCGCGACGGAAACGCGGACGAGCTCGTCCAGGATCTCTCGAAGCGCGCGGAGAAGAGCGGACCCGAGCACCTCGCGGCGCTCGTCGCGCTCGCCGGGGTGCTGCGCGCGGACGGAAAGCTCGACGTCGCGATCGGCGCGTACGAGCGCGCGATGAAGGAAGCGCCCTCGGATCCGGTCCCGGTGCTGGCCCTCGGCCGGCTGCTCGTCGAGCGCGGCGACAAGGAAGGCGCTCGGAGGCGATTCGAGCAGGCGCTCCCGAACGTGAGAGCGGACGCCGACCGAGAGCAGCTCCTCCGGACGCTGGTCGGGCTCGCCCTCGACCTCTCCGACTTCGACGCCGCGAAGCGGTACCAGGAGGAGCTGGTGAAGCGCGCGAAGGGGTCGTTCTTCGCGCGCGCCGAGCTCGGACGCGAGCTCCTGACCCGGGGTGACTACGCGCGCGCGGAAGCCGAGTACCGGGAGGTCGTGAAGGCCGCCGCCGGAGACAACCGGGCGCTCTCTCCCGCGCTCCGCGATCTCGGGAAGGCGCTCGAGAAGGAAGGCAAGCACGAGGAGGCCATCGAGGTCCTGAACCGCGCCCTCGCGACGGCGGGCGGACAATCCGGCCTTCGCCGGGAGATCCTCGACGTCCTGGTGGACGTGCACCGCGGCACGGGCGGGGTCGCGGCGCTCGTCGGACTCCTGGAAAAGGAGCGCCCGGACGACTTCGAGCGGCTCTCCTTGCTCGCGAGCCTGTACGAGGAGACCGGTCGCGTCGCCGAGGCGCTCACGACGTACGAGCGCGCGCTCGCGCGGAAGGACGACATCGCGACGCGGCTCCGCGTGGTCCAGCTGCTCGAGGTCGCCGGAAGGCTCGACGACGCCGTGAAGCAGTACGGAAAGCTCGTGGCGGCGGCTCCCCACGATCCGGAGATCGTCTTCCGGCTCGCGCAGACGCTCATCGAGCGCGGGGACCGCCCCGAAGCGCTCGCCGCCGTCGCGAAGCTCGAGGCGCGGTCTGCCGGGGACGAGGAGATCCTGACGGCGCTCGTCGACTTCTACGAGAAGATCGGCGAATCCGAACGCGCGGAGAAGATCCTGGACCGCCTCGCCTCGGCGGGCGGCACGGATCCGCGGCACCTCGTCGAGCTCGGCGATCACTACTATCAGAAGGGGGACACGAAGCGCGCGCTCGAGATCTGGGAACGGATCCGGAGCGTCGTTCCCGATCGGGCGAAGGGCCTCCACGCGCTCGGCGAGGTGCTCCTCGAGCACGACATGCCGGACGCGGCGCTGCAGGCGCTCCGGCACGCGGTCGAGCTCGCTCCGAAGGAAGTCCGATACCAGAAGGCCCTCGCGCTCGCCCTCGAGCGAACGGGCACGAACGCGACGGACGCCCACCGGAAGGACCAGTACGAGGCGGCCCGGAAGATCTGGGAGAGCATCCTGGAGAAGGCGGGGACGGATCGCGCCGCGGCGCGGGAAGCTCGCCAGCACATCGTGACGCTCTGGGGGCTCGGCGGGCACCTGAAGGACCGCGCGCGTCCGCTCGAACGGCGGCTCGCCGCGTCCCCGCCGGACGTCGAGGCGGGACGGCTGCTCGCCGAGGTGTACGCGCGCCTCCGGCAACCGGCGGACGCGGAGCGGGTGCTCCGCATCGTCGTCTCGCGCGAGCTCGGTGACGAAGAGGCGTACCTCGGCCTCGAGCGCGCGCTCGTCTCGCAGCGGAAGCTCGCGGAAGCCATCACCGTCCTGGAGAAGCTCGTCGCGATCGATACGCGGCGCGCTCGCGAGTACTACCAGCGGATGGCGGGCTACGCCGCCGAGCTCTACCGGGACGACGACGCCATCCGGTACGCGTCGAAGGCCGTGGACCTGAACCCGGACGACGCCGCCGGCCACCAGAAGCTCGGGGAGATGTACCGCCGGCGGCAGGACGTCCCGCACGCGATCGCCGAGCTCCGGCGGGCGCTCGCGAAGAACGACCGTCTCTTCCCCGTGTACTTCGACCTCGCCGAGCTCCTTCTCACGCGGGGCGAAGTCTCCGAGGCGGACCTCCTGCTCCGCCGCGTCATGCGCGCCGCGACCGACGACGACCTGGTCGCGCGGGCGACTCGCCTCGCCATGCAGGTGAACCTCGGACGCGGGACCCTGGAATCGCTCGAGCGAGAGCTCCTCCCCGTCGCGCTCGGGAACCCGATGCGGCCGATCTACCGGCGGCTCCTCGTGGAGATCTACGACAGCCTCGCCTTCTCGCTGGTCCACGAGGCGAGCGGCGCGGACCCCGAGCGCCGGGCGGCGGCGCGCGAGTCCCTGAAGCGCATCGGAGAGCGCGCGGTGAAGCCGCTCCTCGACGCCCTCGGTGACGATCGCCTCGCCCAGCAGCGGACGGCCGTGGAGCTCCTCTCCCGCATCCAGAACGCGAGCGCGGCGCCGGCGCTCGTCGCCTTCGCGACGGGAAAGGCCGAGGCGGACCTGCGAACGCGCGCGATGATCGCCGTCGCGGCGCTCTCGGACCCCGGCATATTGCCGCGCCTCCGCTCCGTGATCGCGCCCTCCGGGGACGTCCGGGTCGACGAGACGGACTCCGTCGCGATCGCGGCCGCGTGGGGAGTCGCCCGCATGAGGAACCCGAAGGCGCGCCCGCTCCTCCTCGAGATGCTCCGGAGCGACGCGCCGAGCGTGCGTGCGCTCGCCGCCGTCGGGCTCGGTCTCCTCGGAAATCGCGCGGACGCCGAGAAGCTGTCGGCGATCGCCGCCTCGCCGGATCACGAGCCGGTGGTCCGCGCGGCGGCCGCCTTTGCCGTCGGTACCGTCGCCGGCGGGAGCGCGAGCGCGGAAGCGACGCTCGAGGGCCTCGTGGACGCCCCCGACCCGCTCCTCCGGGCGACGGCGGTGCTCGGCCTCGCGCGGCTCCACGGCGCGGGCGGAAAGCGCGTCATCGCCTCCGCGCTGGTCGGAACGGACGGCGCGCTCCGGGACGCCGCGGCGGACGCGGCGCTCGTGCTCACGACGAAAGAATACCGGATGCCGGAGGAGCCCCTGCCGGTCCCCGCCGGGCGCGTGGACGTCCGGGACGTGCTCCGCGGCCTCGACCCGACCGGGTACACGCCGGACGAACGCGCGAGGGCCGTCGTGCTCCTCGAGCACGAGCTCGGAGACGCCGCGGCGACGGCCGTCCACACCGGGACCGAAGGCTCCCGCGTCGTCGCCGACGCGCTCCTCGCGGGCGGGACGGAGAAATCCTTCTCCCCGCTCACCGACGGCATGGAGCACGCGAGCCAGGAGTCACTCGCCCAGGCGCGCGCGACGATCGAACGGATCGAGGAGACCCTCGTGCCGGCGTTCCTCGCGCTCACGCACCACCCCTCGGCCGACGTGCGCGCCCGGGCGATCCGGGTGCTCGCGCGACGCTCCGAGCCCGACGCGAAGCACGCCGTCGAGGCGGCCCTGGACGACACGAACCCGCTCGTCCAGCGCGCGGCGCTGTCGCTCCTCTCCGCCGCGCAGGACCAGGACGCCGTCTCCGCCGTGGAGCGGCTCGCGACCCGCTCCCCGCTCTGGCCGGTCCGCGAGCGAGCCGCCGTCGCGCTCGGGACTCTCGCGACGGGGCCGTTCGGCGAGAAGGCCGTTTCCGTGCTCGGCGGCATGGCAGAGCGGGATCCGATCGCCTTCGTAAGAGAGGCGGCCCTCCGGGCGCTCGCGCTGTCGCGAGCGTCGTCGGCCCGGGGAGTGCTCGGCGCCGCGGCGACCCGGGACGCCGAGCCGCGCCTCCGCGCCCTCGCCAGGACTCTGCTAGAAGAGACGCGATGAGTCGGGTCGCTCCGCTCGCGCTGCTCGTGCCGGTGGCGCTTTCGCTGTCCTGCCAGAGCATCGACAAGTTCGACACGAAGAACGGCGGAGCGTATTGCGGCGGCATCGTCGGCGCGCAGTTCATCCGCACGAACGAGAACGAGGGCGGCTTCGCGCGGACGCTCCGCCTCGGCCTCACGCTGGACGTCGCACGTCTGACGACCACTCCGGGCACCCTGACCACCGACGACGCGGCAGACGGTCCGTGCGCGCCCAGGGCGACGTTCGATCACGCCGCGCTCCGGGTGACGCCGGAGGTCGTCGAAGATCCGCTCTCCACGATGACGTTCGAGGACGGTCAGATCCAGAACGTCATTGCCTGGGCGGATTCCACCTGTAGCGGGTCGATGCTCGTCGTCGTTTCCCTCATGAAGGACGACCGCGTGGACGTGCGCCTCCTGAAGCCCGCAGCACCGGCGGCGACGGACCGCCGCGACGCCTTCGCGCTCTTCCCGCTCGCGCGAAGCGAGAGCGGCTGCGGGTTCTAGCGGTGAAGGTCCTCGGCATCGAGACCTCCTGCGACGAGACGGCCGCGGCGGTCGTGGACGACCAGCGGCGGGTGCTGTCGGACGTCGTGCACAGCCAGGTCTCGGTGCATGCGCCCTTCGGCGGCGTCGTGCCGGAGCTCGCTTCCCGCGATCACCTGCGGAACGCGCGGCCCGTCGTGGAAGCGGCGCTCGCGCGAGCGAACCTCACGCTCGGAGAGGTGGACGGCCTCGCCGTCACCTGCCGGCCAGGCCTGAGCGGCGCTCTCCTCGTCGGGATCCAGATCGCCGAAGGGCTCGCCTGGGCCCTGGGAAAGCCCCTCGTCGGCGTGGATCACCTCGTCGGGCACCTGCTCTCCGCGTACCTCGTCCGAGGAGACGCTCCTGCCGAGGCTCCGCCCGAGCTTCCCTTCGTCGCGCTCCTGGTCTCGGGTGGGCACACGGCGCTCTATCGCGTGGACTCCCTCGGCGCCGAGGGCATCCGCGAGCTCGGCGCGACTCGAGACGACGCAGCCGGAGAAGCGTTCGACAAGGTCGCGAAGCTCCTCGGCCTCGGCTACCCGGGCGGCCCCGTCGTCGATCGCCTCGCGCAGCAGGGCGATCCGGAGAAGATTCGCGTCGCGCCGCCCATGCCGCGGAGGGATTCGCTCGAGTTCAGCTTCTCCGGGATCAAGACGAACGTCGCGCGCTGGGTCGAGACCCACGGCCACCCGCGGACCGAAGCCGAAGCGTCCGATCTGTGTGCGGCCTTCCAGCGCCGCGTGGTGGACGTCCTCGTGGAAAAGACGGTGATCGCCGCGCAACGCGAGTTCGTCTCCACGGTGGTCCTCGGGGGCGGCGTCGCCGCGAACCGCGAGCTCCGGGAAAGGCTCCGCGCGGCGTGCGAGCCCCGGGAGATCCGGGTCGTCGTCCCGCCCGTCGCGAGTTGCACGGACAACGCGGCCATGATCGCCTACGCGGGGCTCCTCGCGCTCCAGAGCGGAGCGGACGACCGCGGCCGCGTGAAGATGAGCCCGGACACGCTCCTTCCCCGCGTGACGCGGAAGGGTCGCGGGCGAAGAACCTAGCGAGCGTTCACTTCTCGATAGCGAGGAGCACGTCCCGGTCGAGCACCGTCTTCCGGTCGTCGGCTCCGGCGATGCGGATCGCCTTGCGGGCGAGACGGCGGAGATACGCCGAGAGGACCGGAACGACGGAATCCGAAGTGTTCATCCCGCCCCGCGCCTTCACGTACGCCTTGAGCTTCGTCACCACGACGAGCACCTCCGCCGGCCGGTCGTCGACCTCCGGCGCGCCCGTCGCGAGTGCCCCCGTGCCCTTCGTGACGAGCGGCAGGTAGTCCCGATCCATCGCGGTCCGGCGGCCGTCCTTCCCCGCGGCGAGGATCGCGTGATCCGAGAGCGAGCGAAGATGATCGGAGAGCACCCCGAGCACTCGATCGGACGTGCTCATGTCGGCGCGCTCGCGGATGTAGTCCTTCAGCTTGGACGCGACGACGAGCGTCTCGAGGGCGTCCAGCCCCTTCACCTTCTGCAGCGAGACGTCGGAAGGTCCTTTCCGCTCCGCTTCGCGCGCTTCCGACTCGGACTGTTCCTTCGCCCACGCGGCGGCGGTCGGAGACCGGGCCTCCATCGCGCCCGCATCACGGTGCCGGGCGTCCGCCTGGTGCGACTCCCAGCAGGAGAGCGAGCAGAACACGAGCGTCATCCGCTTCCGGTTGCAGGTGGAGACGCTGCAGAGAAAATATTTCGTGTCGAACCCGATCGGGTCCTTGCAGGTGCTGCAGCGCTTCCACGCGGAGGTGTCGGGCGTCACGCCCCGGATTTCGTCACGATCGGCGGTCTGCCGCAACGGCTACTTCGGCGTCACGTTCATCCACATCGCCGTCTGGTCGCCCTCGTAGCAGAGCTCGCCCTCGTGGAGGAACCGGAAGGCGTACCGAACGACGTGGCGCGTCTTCCCCGATTTGATCTTCGTCGCCGTGCACGTCGCGACGATGGGCGTCCCGGGCGGGACGAGCTTCCGGAACGTGGCCGCGTGGATGTGCGTGCCGTAGCCGACCCAGCCCTCGTGATGCCGAAGACCCATGACGTGGTAAGCGTGGATGAAGCCGAGCATCCCGGTCGCGTGCACCAGGAGGCCGCCCGACACGTGCCGCGGGTGGAGCACCGGATGCGCGCGCTGGCTCCGCGTGAGCGGGAGCGTCTCGAGCGACGGCATGCGGCAGGTGACGCGGCTCGCGTCGCGATCGAGCTCGACGATCGCGTCGAAGAGCAGCACTTCGGGGTCGTACGGGAGGTCGGCGAGGAACGCGTCGTCGAAGGGCACGGGCTCGGACATCGCGCGCGGACGGTGCCCGAAAACCCGCGCCGGAGTCGAGAGCACGGTTCCCCACGCGGCGGGCGGTGCGGATCGCGCTGCCGCGACCTGGCACATCTGTGCCAGCAACTTCGGCAAATTATGCAATGAATTCCATTGTATATGCCTGGTGACACGCGGCACGAAACTCGCTCTCATCGAGCCTCGGCCCCATGACCCTCCGCACTTCGCTCGACACGTTCCGCTGGTCGCTTTCTCTCGCGCTCGGCATCGCACCCCTCGTCGGGTGCGGGGGCGCCACCTCGATCGACGGAGGCGGCACGGGCGGGCACGGAGGTTCGGGCGGCGGAGGGAGCGCGCGCTTCCCCTGCGAAAACCCGGAGCCCATCGTCGGCGGTTCAGGAGAGCCGACGGGTTTCGTGCAGTGCAAGGGCGGCGCGATCCACCGCACCGCGAAGCAGGAGTGCCCGTTTCCGTCGCGGAGCGCCGCGTGCCCGGTGCCGGCGAACTGCGATCCCGCGGCGGGCGGCTGCATCGTCCAGTGTCAGCTCGACTCGGACTGCACGGACAGCCCGCACGGTAGATGCGTGGGCGAGAGCGTCGGGGGCGGCCTTCCCGGCTGCTACTGCAGCTACCGCTGCCTGAACGATGGCGAGTGCGGCCCGGGCCAGATCTGCCAGTGCGATGCCCTCGGGGGGACCTGCGTGGACGCGAAGTGCACCACGGACTCCGAGTGCTCCGACGGGAACCTCTGCACGAGCGTCGTCGCCTCGCCCGGCTGCGGAGGGGTCCGCTTCGCTTGCCAGACGTCCCTGGACGAGTGCCTCTCCGACGCGGACTGCCCGTCGGGTCGACAGTGCGCTCTGAACGACACGCCCGGAGTACCCGGGAGCGGAACCGCGCACGTCTGCATGGCGCCCACGTGCGCGATTGGACGACCCTTCCTGGTGAACGGCGCGCCGCGACTCGCGCCGTGCGTCGAACGCGACGACTTCCGCTCGGCGCTCCTTCCCGCCGTGGAGACGCTCGACGAGAGCGCGAGGGAGACGCTCCGGCTCCGATGGACGGAGATCGCGCTCATGGAGCATGCGTCGGTGGCGGCCTTCGCGAGGTTCCTCCAGGATCTGTTCTCGTTCGGTGCCCCGGCGGAGCTCGTGGAGCGCACGGTGGCGGCGATGGGTGACGAGACGAGGCACGCGAAGGACGCCTTCGCCCTCGCGAGTGCCTACGCGGGGAAGGGGCTCGGTCCCGGAGTCCTCGACGCCGCGGACGACCGACCCCGTTCGCGCCGGGAGGTCGTCGTCACGACGATCCTCGAAGGGTGCATCGGCGAGACGGTCGCGGCCGTGGAGGCTGCGGAGGCGCTCGCTCGAGCCGCGGACCCTGCCGTCCGGACGGCGCTCGCCCGCGTCGCCCAGGAGGAATCCCGGCACGCGGAGCTCGCGTGGAAATTCGTTTCCTGGGTGCTCTCCTCCGGCGACTCCGAGCTCGCGGCGGAGACGCGATCGGCGCTGCTCGACGTCGCCCGAGGAGCCCTCCGGGACGCCGGGAAGGCCAGAGGACCGGTGAGCGCGAACGCAGACGGCGAAGTGCTGGCCGCCCACGGTATCCTGGACGACGCCCTCCGCGCCGAGATCCGGGCGCGGGCACTTTCGGAGCTCTTCGTTCCCTGCGCGATGGCCCTCGTCCGAGTTCACGATGAACGGCTGCCTCGTGCAGCCTGATGGAAACGGAGTGAAGACGCGCACGCGCCCGGCTCCGTCGCGGGCGGACCTGAACGCACTCCTCGAGACGCTCTCGAGTCTCCGGGTGGACCGGTCCTGGTCTCAATTCTGAGACTGGAAACGGTCCCGCGTTCCTGAGACCGTTCCGGGAGAGGAGGCGACCGTGCACCCCCAGCCCCTGATCAATGCCGTCGTCCAGGAGACCATGATCCTCGTGGCGCACCTCGCAACGGCGGGCGGAGTTCGTGCCCCGCTGGCAAACGTCGCGAATCAGGTGTTCGCGGATCTCAGCGCGCAGCTCTCCGCGCAGGGCGTGACGAAGAGCGTCATCGCCGACATGTTCGGAATGGCGCTCAGCACGTATCACCGGCGCGCGCGGGCGGCGGCGGCCTCCCGGACGGACGTGGGACGCAGCGTCTGGGAGGCCGTCGTCGAATTCGTTCAGGTGAACGAACCGGTCTCGGGCGCCGCCGTCCTCTCGCGCTTCTCCGCGGACGACGCGACGGTCGTGTCCGGAGTCCTCACGGATCTCACCGACTCCGGTGTGGTCTATCGAGCGGGCCGGGGCGGGGGCGCCGTCTACCGGATCGCCAATCCGGAGGACTTCGCGTCAACCGACGAAGACGTGCGTCGCCGGGCAGAGCGTCACATCGTCGGCCTGGCCACCGTCAGAAGGGGCCCCATCGGCGCGGCCGCGCTCGCGGAGGAGGTCCGTCAAAGCGTGGACGTCTGCGAGGCGCACCTGGAGTCCCTGGTGCGGGACGGGCTCGTCGAGAAGCACGTGGTGGGGACGAAGACCGTGTACGAGAGCCGTCGCTGGGACGTGCCGGTCGGGCAGGCCGAGGGCTGGGAAGCGGCGGTGCTCGATCACTTCCAGGCGGTCGTGACCGGCATCTGCATCAAGCTCCGCGCGGGCACTGCCCGCTCGAGCGCGAGCGACGCCGTCGGCGGTTCGACCTACACCCTCGAGGTGTGGCCGGGCCATCCGCTGGAGGAGGAGGCGCGCGGCACGCTGTCTCGCTTCCGCGCCGCGCTGGTCGATCTGCGAGCGCGCATCGATCGGCACAACGAAACGAACGCCTGTCCGCCCGATGGGAGAGACCGAGAGGTCACGGTGTACGTGGGGCAATACGTCAAGACGAACGACGACGGAGAGAACGAGCATGCTCGCTAGGACGTCGACGATTGCGTTCGTCTGCCTCGTCGTTGCCGCCTGCGCGTCGAAGGCGCCGGAGAAATCGACGGGGACGAACTGGATCGACTGCAGGACGGACGCCGACTGCGCGCCGCTGCCGGGGACGCGCTGCGGGTCCGACTCCCGGTGCGTCGCCCTGGACGGAGGGCGCGCCTCTTCCGTTGCGGACTCGGGCCGGCCGTCGAACGACGGAAGCGCGAGCGGAACCCTTCGCGACGCCGCGGGGCCTTCGGACGGAGCAGGCCGGTCGAGCGGGCCTCCGGATCCCCGGGCCTGCTACTCGCCGGGACAGAACCTCGAGCACGCCTACGAACCGAACGCCGTCGGCTGCCGCTGCACCGAGAGTCAGGCCCCGAACGGGCTCTGCATCGGGGACGGGAGTCCGCCGACCGCGCTGGTCTGCACCGGCGGGCACTGGCACGCCGTGGACCGCTCGATGTGCGACCCGTGCTGGACCCCGGATCAGCCGGACCGCGCCGAATACGCGCCGGACAACGGCTGCGCGTGCAGCGGCGAGCCACGGCACTGCATCGAGTCGTTCGACGGGTGGGGGCGCTTCGCGACCTGCACCGGCGGAAAGTGGACGCTCTCCTTCGGCACCGACCCGTGCCTCTGCGTCTCGGACGCCGAGTGTGGGTTCGGGGGCAAATGCACGGCCGGAGCGTGCGAGAGCCGAGTCTGCAACGTGGATGGCGTGATTTACGCCCAGAACCTCGACGGCATCCCGAGTCCGACCGACGACTGTAACACGTGCCTCTGCACCGCAGACGCGCTCGGCTGCACGAGGATCGACTGTGGGACCAAGTGCCTCCCGACGGAGCTTCCGACGCAGCAGAACGTGTGCGGCATCACCACGTACGGCTGCTTCCCGATCTGCTCCAGCACCACGGAATGCTTGGATGACCCGATCTTGGATGAATGCGATACGGTGCAGGGCCACTGCAAGCACTACCACAACGGCCCGTGCCTCTGAGGCGTGCAATCCCGGCGTCGCCGCCGGGATCCGTCACTTCGCGCTATCGGGCGAGCTGATGAAGAACTCGACGGAGCTCTTCTTCAGGCGGACCTTGTAGCTCGGGACCTTGCTCCGGAAGACGAACGTCACCCGGGCGCCGCCCGAGCCGTTCTTCACGCGGACGTCCGCGATGCGGTCGTCGCGCTTGGTGATGGTCGTGCCGCTCCCCTCGATCTTGCGACCGGGGATCGTCACGGAAAATCCCGCGGCTTCCTTCTTCCCTTCGAGCGCCGCTCCCGGCTTGTCGAGGGGGAGCTTGTAGACGACAGGGAGGTGCATCTTGCCGTTCAGGAACGGCTTCACGGACTCGGCCACGGCGTCCGCGGACTTCTTGTCGTCCGACTTGTCCTTGTCGGCCGAGTCCTTCCTGGACGAGCCGAAGGATTCGTCGGCGGCTTCCGCCTTGTCGTCGCCCTCGTCCATCCGCTCCTCTTCGGCCGCGGGTTTCACTCCGCTCGCCGCGAACGCGGTGATCTGATCGGGGGCGGGCCCGAGGGGCGCGGGTTCGAGGGTCGCCATCGGCGTCGGGCCGAAGAGCGGCACGTTCGCGACGACGCCGGAGCGCGGGCCGCCGGGGACCTGCGCGGCCATCGGCTGGGCGGCGCCGGGCATCTGCCCCAGCGCGCCGGCCATCGGCATCTGCCCCTGCACGCCGGGCAACGGTGCGGCCGGTGCGGGAGCGACGGCCATCGCGGGAGCCGCGGCCGCCGCTGGAGCGGCGCCGAGGGGCGGCAGTCCCGCGGGCGCGACGGCGACGGCGTCGGCCGGTGCGGCCGCAGCGGCGTCCTTCTTCGAGCCATGACCGGCGAGCGCGAACGCGAGCGCCGACACGGAGACGACGGCGCCGGCAGCCGCGGCGAGAACGACCTTCTTCTTCTTGCTCGCGGACTCGACCTCGGCCGTCGCCTCCGGCGAGGGGCCATTCTGCGGCCGGAGCCTCCGGTGCTCCGTGCTCGGCGCGGACGGCGCGGGCGCCGTCGAGCGGCGCTTCGCCTGACCCCGCTGCTTCGCCATCTGGACGAGCTTCGCGGTGCCGACCTTCATCCACTTCCCGACGTTCTCGGCGGCGAAGGTCCCCGCCTCGCCGAGCCGGTCGCTCGCACGCTGCGCGGCCTTGCCGACGCGAGCGGCCATCTGATCGACCTTGCCGCGCATGGCGTCCGCTTCCTCGGCGGCCGCGACGCGCTCCTCGTCGTCCTCTTCCTCCTGGGCGAGGAGCTCGTCTTCGGCGTCTTCGTCCGCGCTCGCGGGCGGGCTCGCCTCGCTCGCGGGCCGGGCCTCGTGGCTCGACACGCCGACCGCGAGCACCGGCTCGCTCTCGTCGTCGACGACGCTCGGCTCGGGCGTCGTGTCCTCGCCCTGATAGCGGAGCATGACGACGAGCTGCGGAACCTGGGTCTCCGGATCGATGGCGATGGAGACGGAGTCGATCTTCGCGCCGCGGCGATCGCCGTGCTCCACGTCCTCCACTTCGAGCCCGCGGCCGACCTTCAGGAACTCGAGGTTCGACCCGACCTGGAGCTTCCGGGTGCTGCCGGTCTTCACGCGCGCCTTCATCGGCGCGCCGAGCCCCTCGATGTGAAGCTTCACGGGAAGCCCGGGAGGCGCGGACTGGTCCTTGGTCTCGGGAACGGAGCGCTTCGTCTCCTTCGGGGACACGGATGGGCCCGAGCCGGGGAGGCCGCAGAGCGCGCGGAGCGCCTCGACGCTCCCGCTGTCGAGCGCCGTGAACTGGATGCCGAACTCGCCGCCGCCCTCGTGGTTCGCCTGCCACGCGACGACGCCTTCGACGACGATCTCGCGCCCGTCGTCCTCCAGGCGGCACACGAGCGGCGCGCCGAGCGGCGGCAGGAACGGGGTCCGGACGTGCATGCCTCGGCCGCTGAGCTCGACGGACTGCGCCTCGAACGCCGGCACGCTCTGGTCCCTTCCGCAGATGTCCACGAGCCGCGCGACGGCGACCCGATTCACTCCCGGCGTCCTGCGTTCTTGCCTCTCGGTCATGATTCCTCCAGGGCTCGCCCGGAGACGGGCGGCCGCTTCGCCCCGGGTTAAGTCGAAGCCCCGGCCAGGGCCAACTTTCGGGGCGCCCGGAACGGGCGGGCGCCGGCCCGGCTTCCCCGCGGAAAAAGCGGAGGATTTGTCAGTCGGGCCCAACGTTGGTCATCCTTGGGGCCCCCATGGCGCTCACCGTCGTGGTGCGCTCGGCTGAAGGAACGAGCGCGCCGCGGATCACCTTCGACGCCCCGCGCATCGTCATCGGCCGCGGAGAAGGATGCGAGGTGCGCCTTCCGGACCCGAGCGTCAGCCACCGGCACGCGTCCATCCGGCAGCGCGGCGCGGACTACATCGTCATGGACGAGGGGAGCACGAACGGGACGTTCGTCGGCCCAGTGAAGCTCTCCCCGGGCGCGCCCCGCGTGCTCCGGAGCGGCGACCTGATCCGGATCGGCCGCGTGTGGCTCGAGACGATCGTCGAGCAGGCGCTCCCGACGCAGAACGGCCCGGTCGCGACGCGGGAGCTCGCGCTTCGCCTCGTCGCCGAGGCGCTCGCCGCCGAAGGGTCGGCGTCCGCCGTGCGCGTCCAGGTCGTCGAAGGGCCGGGGACGGGCGCCGAGCTCGTCCTCGACGACCCGGAACGTCCGTACGTCGTCGGGCGCGCGAAGGCCGCGGATCTCGACGTCGACGATCCCGACCTCTCGCGCCGCCACGTCGAGATCCTCCGTCGAGGCGGACAGGTCGTCGTGCGCGACCTGGGGAGCAAGAACGGGAGCTTCCTCGACGACCAGAAGGTCCCCGAGAACGGCGAAGCCCCCTGGCCGAAGAACGCGAAGCTCGTCATCGGAAAGACGGCGCTCGCCTACGAAGATCCGGTCGCCGCCGCCTTCGAGGAGCTCGAGCGCGCCGCGGACGAGAAGATCCCCGCGTCCGAGGAGCCGCCCATGCCGAAGGGAGAGACGCCCGAGGCGCCGATCCCCACGGACACCTTCCAGACGAGCAGCAAACCGGGCACGCCGGTGGCCCCGCGCCCGAAGCGGGCCCCGCCACCCGACCCCGGCACGAGCTGGACGGCGATGGACGTGCTCGTGGCGTTCCTCGCGCTCGTCGTGCTGGTGCTCAGCGTGGCGGCGCTGGTCTGGCTGATGAAGAGCGGGTGACGGGCAGCGGCGTCAGTGCGTCGCGGGCGGCCTCGGCCCTCTCCTGAACGCGAGCGGCCCCACGCCGAACCATCGCCGGAACGCCTTGTTGAAGGCGCTCGCGTCGGAGAAGCCGAGCAGAAACGCCACCTCGGTCACGTTCAGGGTCGAAGCGGACAGGTGTTGCTCGGCGAGCTCGCGGCGGAGCGAGTCCAGGAGCTCGCTGTGACTCGTCCCCTCCTGCTTCAACCGGCGTGTGAGCGTCTTCGGGTGTATGCCGAGCTGCGCGGCGACGTTCTCGATCATCGGGTTGCCGCCCTGGAGCTCCGCCGCGAGCACGTCGCGCACGCGTCGCGACAGAGCGGCCCCGGGCGACGCCGCGGACGGCTGGGCGCGAGCGCCCCTCGCGGCAACGGGAAGCATGAGGACGTCCGAGGGGAACACCAGCGCGCTCTCGCCCTCGTCGAACGTGGGAGCGACGCCGAACACGTCTCGGAACACCGAGTCGTCCTCGGGAGCGGGCGACGCGATGCGGACCCGATTCGGGACGAGCTCGAGCCCGGTGAGCTCTCGGGACAGGACGAGCAGCGTGGCGAGCAGCGACTGGAGCGCGGAGGGGTGCGGCTCGGGCGCGTCCGAGCGGCAGAACACCTGCCCCTGCTCCCCCTCCACGAGCAAGGAAAGGCGGGTGCTCTCGATCCACAGGCGCATGTAGCGCCCCGTCCTGAGGAGCGCGTCACCGAGGGTCGCGCTTCCGCGCAGGACCTCACCGAGAACACCGAAGTGCTCGAGCCGTGCACGCGCCCCCACGCGCACTCCGATGCTCGGATCTCCCGTCACCGACACGGCGGCGGTCCAGAAGCGCCGCAACACTTCCACGGGGACGCGCCGCTCCTCGCCGTCCCCCGTTTCCAGGTCCTTCCAGCTGAGTGAGGCCTCGCCGAGGACGAGCGCCGGATCGCAGCCGAGCTCCGCCACGGCGAGCGTGAGATTCCTGAGGAGCTGAACGGACGCCTGCATCGAGTGCGCTCCATCGATTCTACACGGGCCGAGCCGATGTTCGCCCACGCCTCGCTCCGGTGGCCCTGTCCTCCGAGGACAGATCGCTGGTTCCTCGCGACAAGGATCCGCTCCGACCGCGAGGGGCGGACCGTCGCCACTCATTGGCGGCGAGGGCTCGCCCCATCCGAGAAATTCGGCCGTTCCGACCAATTCAGGGGGAGCCCTCGCCCGAAAACGAAAGCGAGAGAGCAAGATGCGAGCGGACCCGATCTTCGTACTGGGCTTCATGAGCGCGCTGGCGACGGCATGTGGCGGCGGGAGCACGCGCCCCGACGCCGCGGAACCCCAGCCGGCAGACCCCGCGACGACGTGCGATCCCTCCGGCAAGGTGCCGTGCGTCGCGGGCATCGCGGAGCCGTGCGCGGGCATCGACACCGGCTACGACGGAGACGAGTACTGCCGCGCCGCGCCGGACCCGTCGACGGGCTTTCAGATCCACGTCGGGCCGAAGGACTACTCGGACCCGGACGAGGTCGCGAAGTACCTGGCCGCTCCAGGGGACGAGACGAACTGGGCAGAGACCGTCGCGACCCCGAACGACACGACCGTCTACTGGGACGGCTACTACAGCTACATGCGCCCGGGCTCGCACCACTTCATCCTCTACGGGATGCCTCCGGGAAGCGCACCGCCGGCAAGCGACGGCCCGGTGACCAACGGCTCTGGAGCCGAGTCCGCGCAGGGCGCCATCGGGGGCACCTTTCTCGCGGGCGCGACGGTGCCGGTGCAAGACGCGATGCCGCACGACCCGGACAGCCAGGGCGCCGCGACGGAGGTCGCGCCGCATTCCGTGTACTCGGTGAACCTCCACTTCATCAACACGTCGGATCACCCGCTCAGCCAGGAGATCTGGGTGAACTTCCACGAGATCGCCGAGAGCGACATCCGCCACTGGAAGCGAGCCATCACCTGGTACGGAGGGCTCGGCATGAACATCCCGCCGGCCACGGAGTACAAGCTCGACAGCACCGGCTCCCCGTGCACGCCGCCCCAGGGTGCCTCGAACATCCACGTCCTCGGCGTGACCGGTCACGTTCACGCGAACACCGTCGAGTACAGCGCCACGATGGTGCGGGGCGGCGAGTCCACGCTGCTGTTCCAGGACTTCGACTGGCACGAGCCGCGCGAATTCCGCTTCAACAGCGTCGACGACAACGGCACCCCCGACGCGGCTCGAGGGATCGCCGGAGGCTACAGCGGCGTGCTCGCGCTCGACCCCGCCGATCAGTTCACCTGGGAGTGTTCGGGCTACAACAAGAGCAACGTTCGCCTCACGTTCTCCAACAAGGTGTACGACGGCGAGATGTGCAACGTCTTCGGCTTCTACGAGACGGACACGAAGGACGCGCAGCCGTGGACCTGCGCGTTCTTCTGAGGTCGGCCGCCGTCATCGGGATCTCGGGCGCCGCTACTCCGCCGGCCCTTCGTCGTACCCGCGCGGCCGGTACTTCCGCTCCACGCCGCCGTTCTTCTGGCCGTTCACGACGATGTCCCGGACGAGATAGGCGAGCCACGTCCCGGGCGCGGCATCCGACATCGCGAGGAGCTCTTCGCGGCGAGGCTCGATTCCGCCGTGGTCCCAGAGGCACTGGAGGGAGAGCGCGATGAGGTTCCGGTCGTTCGGACCGAGCGTCATCCCGGAGCGATAGGACGGCCACGCTTCGTCGGCGCGGTTCAGCCGGCAGAGCGTGTCCGCGTAGTAGACGTGCGCCATGGGCCATCGCGGCGCGATCTCGACGGCGCGACGGTTCTCCACGAGCCGCTGATCGAGGTGCGAGCGCGCTCCGAGCATCACGCCGTAGTTCAGGTGCGCCTTGGCGCTCATCGGGACGGCGCGCGCCGTCGCGCGCCAGAACGCGAGGTCGTCCGTGTAGTCGAGCGCGTGGAGCCTCGCCCGCGTCATCTGGAAGCCGAGGAAGAGGCCCGCGAGCATCGGCCCCGCGTCCCTCACGCCGAAGAACGCGCGCCGCGTCACGAGCTTCCCGAGCGCGAGCCCGGTGAGGAGCGCCATTCCGATCGCCGGGACGTACAGGAACCGCTCGGCGCGCACCGTGGGGAGCGTCACGGGGATGTTCGAGTGGGGAAAATACGCGACCGGGATCCACACGAGCGCGATCGCGAACACGAGAGAGAGCGGCGGCGGCCGATCCTCCTGCTCCGTGCGCGCCGCGTGCACGAACGCCGCGACTCCGGCGAGCGGCGGCACGACCAGGAGAAGCCCGCCGACCACGGTCTTCGGGCCGAAGAGCGTCTCCGGTGCGATCTGGGACGCGAACGAGTAGTCGCCGGAGAGCGTCCACGGGAAGAGGAGCTGGGAGATGCCGCCCGCGTACACGGCGAGGGCGCCCGCCACGCGATGGGGGAAGTCCGCGTCGAGGAGGGGGTTATTGATCGGATCTTGCGGGAGCTTCGGCTGCGCGAACCACCGGAGGAACGCGTGGAACGCCGTCCGCGGCCACGGAGTGCCGGGCGGCAAGGCGCGCGCGAGCTCGGCCGGAAGGTCCGTCGGGAAGAATCGCCGACGGGTCTCGGTATAGAGCGCGAGCGCGGCGAGGCTCGCGACGAACGCGACGAACGCGCGGACCAGGCGAAGCGGACGCTCCGGGTGGTAGAGCCGCGCCGTGACGAGCGCCGTCCACGCGACCAGCGGGACGGCGACGAGCGTGCTCTCCTTGCTGAAGAGCCCGAGGGTGACGGAGAGGAACACGACGGGGCCCATCTGAAAGAGCGGCAGCGTCAGCGAGAGCACCGCGAGGAGAATGCCGAGCGCGCCGAGGACGTCCGCGATGCCGACGACGCCCGTGACCGCCTCCGTGAGCACCGCGGAGGCGCAGAAGGCGGCCCCGGAGAACCACGCCATCTTCCGGCTCCGGGTGAGCGAGAACGCGATGTGCCCGACGCACGCGGCGTTCAGCGCGTGCACGACGATGTTCACGAAGTGGAGCGCCCAGGGCTGCTGGAGCAGCGGGTGGGCCTGGTAGAAGAGCCGCCAGACGAGATTCGGGAGCGGCCGGTACGAGCCGATGCTCCGATCGTGCGGGAGACCCCAGAAATCCCGCGTAAGGATGTCCTTGAACGGGACGCGCGCGTTGACGAAGGGGTTCGCGAGGAGCGCTTCCTGCTCGTCGAAGATGTAATTGCTCGCCGGGCTCCGCGTGAAGAGGATCGCGGCGAGCACGAGGGCCGGGGCGAACGCGGCGGCGACGCGCGGATCGTGATCCCTGAAGCGCGACAGCACGCGCTCCGAAAGCCGCCGGGGGTTCACGGGCCCGGAGTATAGTCACGCCGCGAGGCCATCGGGACCATGACGGCGCCCACGGAAAACGAGCCCACCTTCGAGCGCTACCGAGTCGTGGCGAAGCTCCGCTCGGGCCCCGTGACGGACCTGTACCGCGCGGAGCAGAAGGCTCTCGGTCGCCCCGTCGTCATCAAGGCGCTCGCGCGAGGGATCCTGCCCGGGTCCCCCTTTGCGTCGTCCCTCGAACGGGAAGCGAGCCTCCTCACTGAGCTCGATCACCCGAACATCATCCGGGCGCTCGATCTCGTCCGAGAGAAGGAGACGCTCTGGCTCGTCCTCGAGCACGTGGACGGCTTCTCGCTCGAGGAGATCCTCGAGAAGAAGAAGCGGCTCTCGCCGCCCGCCACCGTGGCCATCGGGCTCGAGGTCGCCCGCGCGCTCGCCCACGCGCACGAGCGCGGCGTCGTGCACCGGGACATCTCGCCGCGGAACGTCCTCGTGGCGCGGGACGGCGGCGTGAAGCTCGTCTCGTTCGCCTCCGCCGCGGACGCGAGGCTGCCGACGGCGCCCGAGCTCCTGGACGGCAACGCCGGTTTCCAGCCGCCCGCGTACATGTCGCCCGAACAGCTCCTCGGGGAACCCGAAGATCCCAGGAGCGATCTCTTCTCGCTCGGGATGGTCCTCTACGAGACGCTCGCCGGAAAGCGCGCGTTCGAGACGTCCGACGAGCGCGCCTCCTCTCACAAGATCCGCCATGACCCCGTCGCTCCTCTCACCCGCGCGCGCCCGGACGTGTCACCGACGCTCGATCGCCTCGTCCGTCGATGCCTGGAGAAGCTCCCGAGCGATCGCTTCGCGTCGGCGAGCGAGCTCGCCTCCGCGCTCGGCCAGGAGTTCGAAGGCCTCGGTCGGAGCTCCACGCGAGACACGATCGTGGAAGAGCTCTCCCGCCTCGGGCTCGTGCAGGCGCCCGTCCAGCGCCGGGACTCGATGCGCCTCCGCGCGGTGGGAAGGCGCCCGGCGACGGTGAAGCAGGCCGTCGTCGGACAGCTCGTCGCGCTCGCCCTCGTCGTGGGCGGCGGCGGCGCGATCCGCTGGGGCTCCGTGCGCGCGCGCGGGGACGCGGCGCTCCGCGGAAGCGCGCGCCTCGAGCTCACCCCGAAGCAGACCGGCTATCTCCGCGTCGTCGCCGATCCGTGGGCGAACGTCTTCGTCGACGGCGAGGCCGTGGACACGACGCCCTTCGCGCGCTCCATCCCGCTCTCGGCGGGCACGCACTACGTCCGTCTCGAACATCCCTCCGCGAAGACGGAGCGGCGCACGGTGACGCTCGCCGAGGGCGAGACGGTGCTCATCGACGTCAAGATGGACGTGACCCGGCCGCGACTCACGCGCCCGGAGGGACCCGTGCAGCCGAACCTGGTGGATCCGGCCACGCCGTGAAGCGATCGCTCACGGCGAGAGCGAGAACTGCACCGAATACGTGACGCCGCTCTTCGTCGTGTCCCCGAGGGTCCCGGTGCCCGCGACGAGATCGATCGAGAGCTCGGGGTCCGAGCCGGACGCCGTGGGGCGAGCGTCCACGAAGCTCGTGGGCGCGCCGTTTGCGACGAGGCAGTGCGCGTACCCGCTCGTCCCCGCGCCGTACATCACCTTGCCGCCGCACGTGACGAGCACGCGGCACGTGTCTCCCTCGGCGTAGGCGGGCGAGATCACGACGTCGCACGACGACGCCGAGAAGGGCACGCTCCCCGAGCGCTGCACGACCTTCGCCTTCCGCTTCACGACCCCGGCGAACGCGGGGATCGTCTCCTTGAAGAGCGGCTTCCCCTTCCGCGTCTGCGAGTCCCGCTCGATGGCCAGGTAGACGTGGTAGCTCGGAGCGGAGTCGCGGAACGCCTCCGCGGCCTTCTCCTGGGTGTTCACGGTGAGCTGCGCGCGCGGCCCGCTCCGTGACCCGACGTCCTCCGCGTCGAGCGCGTACTCGTAGACGCCCGCCTGCGCGATGAGCGGCTCTTCCCCGAGCCCGAAGTGGTTGCTCGACATCCCTTCGAGCGGCACCGTGGAGTCGTAGAGGATTTCACCGCCGCACTGGAGGGAGACGAGATCGTGATGCACGCGGTTTCCGTCGCTCGTGACGTGCGCGGTGAGCGTGCACGGAGTCCCGGGACGGAACACCTTGCCGACGGACGAACGCACGCTTGCCTTCCACACGAGCGTGAGCGGGCCGTGCTCGACGTCGAGTGACGCCTCAGGCGCGGCGGACGGGGCCGGGGTCTCCTCCGGCACGGGCGTCGGGGCGACGGGCGCGGGAGCCGCCGGCGTGGGCGTGGGCGTCGGCGCTGGCGCAGGAACGGCGACGGGCGTGGACGCGGCCGTCGTCCCCGGCTTCATGAGGAGGAGGAACGACGCGATTCCCGACAGCGACGTGAACGCGACGACCGCGACGAGAAGCAGGGGCAGACGATTCGTCGGCACCCCGGGCGGACGACTCCGGGCGTCGAAGCGCGTCGTCTCCCCGCAGAAGCGGCAGCGAGCTTCCTTCGCGCCGTCCTCCAGGTCCAGCGGGGCGCCGCAGGTGCCGCACGCGACGGGCTCTCGCTTCCGAAATCGGGCCATTTTTCGCCCGAGAGTAACCCGAAGGGCCCCCTTGCTCGTGAAAATGGCGACACTATTCGCGGGCCGCGGCCGTCACGTATGTAGGGGACGTGAACGTCAACCTGCTGATCGACGCGATCGTCCGGCAAACGACGGTGCTCATCGCCCAGCTCGCGACGGCGGCCGGAGCCCGGGCCCCGCTCGCCCACACGGCGAACCAGGTCTTCTACGACCTGGTCCGGGAGCTCCGGGATCAGGGCCTCCGGAACAAGGTCATCGCGGACATGTTCGGGCTCTCCCTCCGCACGTACCACAACAAGATCGCGCGGCTCTCCGAGAGCAGCACGGATCGCGGGCGTTCGCTCTGGGAAGCGCTCCTCGCGTTCGCGAGCGAACGGCCGTCGGTGAGCCGGACCGAGATCCTCGAGCGCTTCAAGGGAGACGAGGAACCCGTCGTCCGAGGCGTGCTCACCGATCTCGTCGACAGCGGCCTCCTCTTCCGCACGGGTCGCGGAGATCTGACCACTTACCGTGCCGCACGCGCGGACGAAGCGCCGAAGGACGCAGCGTCCCAGGCCGAGCGCACGGCGAGCCTCGTCTGGGTCGCCGTGCACCGCTACGGGCCGCTCACTCGCGGCGACCTCGCGTCCCACGTGCCGGCGGGCGAAGACGCGCTCGACTCCGCGCTCGCGCGCCTCGTCCGGGATCGCCGGGTCGCGAGCGAGGAGCGCGGGGACAAGCTCTACTACTCGAGTGCCGAGTGCGTGATCCCCGTCGGTGACGCCGCCGGGTGGGAAGCCGCGGTGTTCGACCACTACCAGGC
>DASZXK010000207.1:0-7397 GCA_035545855.1 Polyangiaceae bacterium | reverse complement strand
AGGACGGCGCCGTGCGTCTTGCCGATGGCGTACATCACGCCGCCGCCCGCGCTGACGAAGCTCTGTCCGAGCTGCTTCACGGCCGTCAGGGTCTTCTTCGAGGAGGGGCCCGGGTCCCCGTCGTAGCAGGGGTTGTGCTGGCCGGCGGGGGGCTCGTCGCAGATGTACGTCGGCACCGAGACCTTCGCGTCCACCTGCGCCACGCCGCCACCGATGTGCACCCAGGGACGGAAGCCCGGCTTCGTGAACGCCTTCGTGCCGAGGACCCAGTACTTCGCGCGGAGCTCCGCGTGCAGGGGGAGGAAGGCCGACCCGTTCTTGGGCGTGGGCCCTCCGTTGAACGCGAAGCCGAGGCGTCCTTCGAGGCCGAAGGCGCCGAAGAGCCGCTCGTAGGACGCGAGCACACGCATCGTCGCCGGGGCGAACCCGCCGCTGATCTTGCCGCCGTAGCCCTTCACCGTGGGCCGCGTGAGCGTGCTGTTGTCGCCGAAGAAGCACGCGATGTTGTCCTTCCGCGACTGCGGCGCGCACGCCTCGTCCGCGGAGATGCTCGCGATGTCGAGCGCGAAGGAGAGCCCGACCAGGTTCTTCGGGTAGTTCCCGTCGCCCTTTTCGTCGCCGCCCTCGCATTTTCCGGACTGGCACTCGGCGCCGTTCGAGCAGTCGGAGTCGCTCTGGCACTCGGGTTCCCCGCACGTCCCGTTGATGCACGCGAGGCCTTCGCAGCAGTTCGAGCCCGAGCACGCCGAGCCGTACGCCTTGCACTCGCCGCCCTCGGTCGGAGGCGGCGCGGCTGCCGCGCTTTCGTCCAGGCCGCACCGGGCCGGCGGCTCTTCCTCGGGGAACGCCGGCGGATCCGCGCTCGTCTCCGAGACGACGTCGGCCGTCTTCGGCTTTTCCTTGTCGCCGTAGGTCACGGCGACCTCGTCGCCGTCTTTCCCCTGGACGTAGAACTTCAATCGCCCGGTGTTCTGGGTCACCTTGCACGGGATCGTCCCGCGCCAGTTCCCCTCCACCTGCTCCATCGCGACGGACTCCCACTGTCCGCTGAACGACTTGTAGAAGAGCTTCACGCTCGTGAGGTCCTTGTCCGTCTCGCACTGGAGCGGAACCGGACGGCGCGTTTCGATCTCCGTCGGCTGCGGCTTGCAGGTGAACTCCGCGCCGCCGCCCCCGCCGCCCCCGCCGCCCCCTCCGCCGCCGGAGGGCTTTGCTCCGCCACCCTTCAGCTTGGCGAACTCCGCCTTCACCGGCTCGGTCGCGATCTCGTTGTCGAGAGCGACGTCGGGATCCGTCTGGATGGCCGTGTTGAAGGCTTCACGCGCGCCGGCGAGGTCGTTCCGGCCGCTGCCGCGGACGACGCCCACGTACATCCACGCCTTCGCCACGAGCTGGGGACTGCACTTGTCCTCGCACGCGCGGATGGTTCCGAGGAGGAGCCCCTCGGCCGCGTCGAAGTCCGTGTTCAGGAAGTTCGTATAGATGGCCTCTTCGATCTTCTTCTGGGCGGCCTTGTCCCGAGGCGCCGCGAGGGCCGCGCCGGAGAGCAGGAGCGAAGCGGCGAAGAAGAAGAGTAGGGAAGCGACTTTCCGATACACGGGGCGGCATTGTCGCGGCACCTGGCCGCGGGACGCAAGCGCTGCGTTCGGCCTCGACCGGTCCATCCCGTTCGCCCTTTCTCCCACGGCGGCCCTCAGAACGCGTCGAGCCCGGTGAAGGCCTTGCCGAGCACCAGGGTATGGACCTCGTGCGTCCCCTCGTACGTGTAGACGCTCTCGAGGTTCAGCATGTGGCGGATGACCGGGTACTCGAGGAGGATGCCGTTCCCCCCGAGAATCCCGCGACAGGTCCGGGCGATCGCGAGCGCCTGCCCCACGTTGTTCCGCTTGCAGAGGGAGACCTGGGTCGGGCTGATGCCCTTTTTGTCCTTCATCCGCGAGAAATGGAGCGCGAGCAGGTCGGCCTTCACGATCTCCGAGCCCATGTCGGCGAATTTCTCCTGCGTGAGCTGCTTCGAGGCGATCGGAACGCCGAACTGAATCCGCTTCCGCGCGTAATCTACCGTGGCGTCGAAGCACGCCTTCGCGGCGCCCATCGCGCCCCAGGCGATGCCGAAGCGCGCCTGGGTCAGGCAGCCGAGGGGCCCCTTGAGCCCGCGGACGTTCGGGAGACGGTTCTTGTCGGGAACGCGGCACTCGTCGAGGACGATCTCCCCCGTCTCGCTCGATCGGAGGCTCATCTTGCCGTGGATCCGCGGGGTCTCGAAGCCCTTCATGCCGCGCTCGACGACGAAGCCCTGGATCGAGCCCGCGTCGCCGTCGTCCACCTTCGCCCAGACGACCGCCACATGAGCGAACGGTGAGCTCGTGATCCACATCTTGGTGCCGGAGATGACCCAGTGGTCGCCGTCCTTCCGGGCGCGCGTCGTCATGGAGCCCGGGTCCGAGCCGCTGTCCGGCTCGGTGAGTCCGAAGCAGCCGATCATCTTCCCCTTCGCCATCTCGGGGAGGTACTTCTGCTTCTGTTCCTCGCTCCCGTACGCGTAGATCGCGTACATCGCGAGCGAGCCCTGCACGCTGACGAAGCTCCGGAGCCCGCTGTCTCCGTACTCGAGCTCCTGGAGGATGAGCCCGTACTGCACGGCGCTCATCCCGGCGCAGCCGTACCCCTTGAGCCCCGCTCCGAGGAGGCCCATCTCCGCCATCTCCGGGATGAGGTCGTTCGGGAACTGCTCCTTTTCGTAGAGCTCGCCCGCGCGCGGCAGGTACCGCTCGCGGATGAGCCGCCGCACGGTGTCGCGGACCATCCGCTCGTCTTCGCTCAGGTGTTCGTCGATCGCGGACAGGGCATCCACGGAGATGGGTTCGCTCATGCTCCGCCCCATAACACGGCCCGTGGGCCGGGGGAGCTACCGTGGCCCGGGCGGTGAACGGACGGCCGCCGGCGGCCCGCCGAAACTGGGCCATTTCCCGGAAGCTCCGCTAGCCGCGGGGGAGCCGCCATGCGCGCCCCGGGATCCGCCATTTCTCTCCTCGCCCTCGGGGTAGCCGTCGGCTGCGCGGAACCCGACGTGGCCGGGGTCCAGGCGCTCGTGACGTCCACCGTGGCGCGGATCGAGTCTCTCGCGACGGCGGCGCCCGCCGATCCGCGGCCGGCGCTCTCACGGGTCAGCGCGGCGACCGACTTTTCCCGACCCGCGGTCGAAGGCCGGCTGCCGCCGAGCTCGCACGTTCCGGACCGACTGCCGCCCGCGCGTCCGGTCGTCGCTCGTTCGGAGGCGCCCGTTCCGAGGCCGGAGCCCGCGCCCGAGACGATCGCCTCACCGGAAACTGCACCACCGGCCACGGACCCGGAGCTCGACCCGTCGACGAGGCCGCCTTCGGGGCCCCTTCTCGTCGCCACGTCCCGGGAGACGCCCGTGCTCGCCCGGCCGTCCCCGCGGGCGCCGCGTCTCGGGTATCTCCGCGCCGGAGCCGTCGTCTCGCGCGACGCGTCCCCGGTCGGCTTCGACGGCTGCCGCGGCGGCTTCTACCGGATCGCGCCCGAGGGCTACGTGTGCGCGGGAAGCGGCGCGTCGCTCGACGGCTCTCACGAGCTCGCTCGCGCCGGGACGCGCCGCGCCGACCGCTCGGCGACGCTGCCGTACGTCTACGGGATCACGAGCTACGGCGCTCCGCTGTACTCCCGCGTGCCGAGCGAGGCGGAGCAGCGCATCGCGGAGCCGGACCTGGACCCGGCGAAGAAGCGGAAGACGACGTTCGACGAGCTTCCGCTCGATTCGACTCCGTGGTTCCTCGAGGACGGCGCTCCGTCGATCAGCCCGAACGGGACGCGGTTCTCCCGTCTCGCCGCGTCCCTCGGGAGCGCGAAGCCGCGGAGCGGCATGTCGTTCCTCTCGCTGTTCGAGTCCGCCGGGCGTCGCTTCGGGCTCACGGGCGACATGGCCGTCGTCCCCCTGGATCGATTCACGAGGGTCGAGCCGAGCCGCTTCCACGGCCTTCCGCTCGACGACCGCACGACGCTCCCGGTCGCGTTCGTCCGCGCGCGCGGGGCGTACCTGTTTTCGGGGGACCCGGAGCGGACGGGTCTGCGTGCAGAGCGGAAGCTCGAGTTCCGCGAGGCCGTGCCGCTCACCGGCAAGCGCATCCGAACCGGCGGCAAGAGCTACCTCGAGACGAGGGACGGCGCGTGGATCGAGGACGACCGGCTGCTCCGGGTCGATCCCATGACGTCCCTGCCGGCCTGGGCCACGGGCGATCGGACGTGGATCGACGTGTCGATCACCAAGCAGGCGCTCGTCGCCTACCGGGGGAAGACCCCGGTGTTCGTCACGCTCGTCTCGACGGGCATCGACGGCACCGGCGACCCGGAGACCACCCACTCGACGATCCAGGGTCAGTTCCTCGTCCACACCAAGCACGTGACGGTCACGATGGACTCGGACGCCGAGGGCGACGAGTACGACCTCCGCGACGTCCCGTACGTCCAGTATTTCAAGGACGGCTTCGCCCTCCACGCCGCGTACTGGCACGACGGCTTCGGCGCGCCGCGGAGCCACGGGTGCGTGAACCTGTCTCCGCTCGACGCCCGCTTCCTGTTCTCCTTCACGGATCCGCCCGTGCCCACCGCGTGGCACGGCGCGATGAGCACGCGCGGAACGCTCGTCTGGATTCACGCGTGACGGACCCCGTCCCGCCGCACTCACGCGCCTCGACCAAGGTCCCCGAGGTCACGCTCGCCTTCTGGGCCATCAAGATCGCCGCGACGACCCTCGGCGAAACCGCGGGCGACGCCGTGTCCATGTCGATGGACCTCGGCTATCTCGTCGGAACCCTGATCTTCGCGGCCATCTTCGCCGTCGCGGCCGCGGTGCAGATTCTCTCCCGAGCGTTTCACCCGGCGCGCTACTGGACCGCCGTCATCGCCACGACGACCGTGGGGACCACCCTCGCCGACTTCGCAGATCGCTCGCTCGGGATCGGGTACGCCGGGGGCTCGGCGCTGCTGCTCGCCCTTCTCGTCGCGTCGCTCGCGGTCTGGCACGGTACCCTCGGGACCCTGTCGATCCAGAGCATCAGCTCGCGGAAAGCCGAGGCGTTCTACTGGGTCACCGTGATGTTCTCCCAGACGCTGGGGACGGCGCTCGGCGACTGGACGGCGGACACGCAGGACCTCGGTTACGCGCGGAGCGCGCTTCTCTTCACGGCATTGCTCGTCGGGGTCGCCGTGGCGCACTTCTCGCGCCGGGTCTCTCCGACCTTCACCTTCTGGGCCGCGTTCATCCTGACGCGTCCGCTCGGCGCGGTCGTTGGCGACTTCCTGGACAAGCCGGTCGAAGACGGGGGGCTCGCGCTCAGCCGATACTCGGCTTCTGCGGTGCTGCTCGCGTTCATCGTCGTCGTGAATCTCTTCATGCGGCAGCGCGCGGCGAAGGCCGCTCAGTAGTCGCCACCGCGTGAAGAACGGCGCGGGCCCGTCACTCCGACGTCTGCGGCGCGTCCGCGGCGCAGCGCACGCCGCTCATGACGAGCCGGAACCGCCCGGGGTGATGCACGCGGTTCGTGGTGCGAAGACCCTCGCCGCCGTAGTTGAAGGCGCCGCCGCGGAGCACGCGCTCGCACTCGGTCGGGATCGGGTTCGAGCCGGTGTATCCCCGGCGCCCCGAACGACGCAGGGACGCGAGCGTCGCGAGGATGTCGTCGCACGTTCCCGGCACGCCGTGGGCCGCTCCCGCGCGCCGGTAGGCGTCCGGGTCGTAGAGATCTTCCACCCACTCCCAGACGTTCCCCGCGAGGTCCTGGTGGCCGTACGGGCCTGCGCCGTCGGGGTGCGTGCCGACGTTCTCCGTTCGCGCCCGGGCGAACACGGCGCGCGACGGCGTCGGCGGATCGTTGCCCCACGGATACGTTCTTCCGTCGTCGCCGCGAGCGGCGCGCTCGAACTCTGCTTCCGAGGGCAGGCGCGCGCCGCGGAAGGCGCAGTAGTCGCGCGCGTCCTCCCACGAGATCGAGCTCACGGGCTGGTCGGGCCCGCGAAAGGCCTCGTCCGAACCGAAGTGGCCCCGCGCTGCGCCGCCGGGAAGCGGCGCCCGGCACCTGCCTGCTTCCACGCAAGCGCCGTAGGCGCGGTTCGTCACCTCCGTCCGATCGAGGAAGAAGGCGCGGAGCGTGACCGCATGTGCGGGGTGTTCGTCGTCCTGTCCGCCCGCGTCGCTTCCCATCGTGAACGTGCCACCGGGAACGCGGAGCATGCCGTCCGGCGCCCGGTCCGGGGGAGCTTCGGCGCGCGGGGTCGGTCCGGCGTCTTCGGGCCTCGGTTCCGGCGGATTCTCTGCCTTTGTCACGGTGAAGCGTTGCTCGGTGCCTCGAGGTTGCACGGTCTGCGTCACGGGCGCTTCGCGGAGCTTCGGCGCGCAGCCGGCGAGCGGCGTCGCAAGAAGGAGCAGTCGTGACGCGACACGTGCTCGAGGAAAACCACGCACGCGGACGATCCTAGCCGGGTGTCGCCATGGGAACTCGCCGGAGGATCTTTTTTCCACCCCCTCGCGCCTCTCTGCGTCACACTCCGTTTCGGGTGTCGGAAGGAGCAGGGAGAGGTCGATGCGTGTTCGAAAGGAACCTCTGGTGGCGGGGATTGCGGCAGTCGCCTTGCTTGCCTGCGGTGGCGTCGTTCAGCGCTCGGGAGACGGAACGGGGGCGGCGGGCGGAGAACGCGCGACTGGCGGCGTTTCCGGAGGAGGCGGCTTCGGCAGGGCCGCAGGAGGTGGGGATTCGTCGTCGGCCGGGGGAACTGGGTCGGCCGTGCAGGACGGCGGCTGCGTGGATCCCGCTCTGGTGTTCGACGGGCGAAGCTGCGTGGACGAGAGCATCGGAGTCGCGGAGTGCCGAAAGCTCACGGTGGGGGCGAAGTTCCCGATCGACTCGGCCACGTGCGGCATCGGGTGCATCTGCTCGAGATGCACGCCGGCGATACTCCAGTGCGGAGCGGACCCGCACGGCTACTGCATGACGATCCTCGGTTGCATGCTGCGGGCCGAGTGTTCCGGCGTGAGCTGCTACTCGCCGTCGACGTGCCAGGCGGTGATCGACGCCGCGCCCGGAGGCGGCCTCACGTCGCTTTCCGTCGCGCTCGCCATCCAGGTGTCGGATTGCACTGGGACCTCGGCGTGCAGCCTGTCCTGCGCGCCGCCGCTTCTGTAGTTTCGGCGCTCGTCAGGACCGGGGCCGTCTGCCCGTCACTCCGCGGCGCTTCTCATGTAGATGGAGCGACGGGGCCGCGCCATCACGTTCCGGACCATCGGCTCGAACGCTTCGAGCGGCATGGATTCGTACTTCGGGTCGAAGGACGTCTGGTCGTAGAGCGCGCAGAACTCTTCCACGTACGAAAACCAGGGGTCG
>DASZXK010000206.1:0-84224 GCA_035545855.1 Polyangiaceae bacterium | reverse complement strand
GTCCGTGAACGTGAACCTTGCTTCGTCCGCCTCCTGGCCGTCTCGGAACGGGCTTTCGAGAAAGCATCGACGGCGAAGACTCGCTCTCCGATCTCGAGAAGTGTCGCGAAACGCGCGCCGTCGACTCTCTCTCGGAAGCACACACCCCGAGACGACGCTTCACGTCGCACGGCGCTACCGAGGGTGTGCCCCGGAACTCCCTCGCCGGTCGGCATACCGCCCCATGGCGGCGCGCAGCCCGGCTGCCGGGCGAGCACCGACATCAGGGGCGGTCGGCAGCCCGCATCGCGGGATGCCGGGTGGGGCATCCCTGAATCCACGCTTCGAAAACGGGGCGGTCGGCAGCGGGATGCCGGGTGGGGCATCCTCGAACGCTACTTCGAGGTCCCTATTCCGTTCGCGTTCGAGCGGAGATCATGCGACCCAGAACCACAGGGCGAACCGCGCGACGAAGAAGCCCTGGAGCATCGCGAAACCCGCGACGAGGCACGCCGCGACGAGGGGTCTCCGCTTCACCAGGAGCGCGAGCACGGCGAAGAGCGGAAACATGACGACGAAGAACCGCGGCACCGACTGGAGCGGCTGGAGCCGGGACGGGGTCATCAGCGGCAAGATCGCGGAGGCGAGCGCGAACGCCGCCGAGGAGGCCCGGAGGCGTCCGATCGAGACGAACGCGAGCGCGAGCGCGGCGAGCGCCGCGACGAGGTTGTAGGCGTGGGCCTCGAGGAAACCACCCGGATAGAACGGAAGCCGCGGAAAGCCGCCGGGTAACGGGGTGAGGAACGGCGGGTGTCCCGGAAGGAGAACCGTGACGCCCTCGACGAGACCCTGCCACGGCGGCGCGAGGCGGCGCTCCCAGAGCCGCTGCGCGCGGTCGAAGCCCATCGGATCGTGGATGGATTCGTCGAGGACGCGGAACACGATCGGGAACGCCGCGAGCGGGGAGAGCGCCGAGATCACGGCCACCGGCGAGAGCGAGCGGAGCGCCGCGACGCCGGGCTTTGCGAGCAGCTCGGGCAGCCGATGATCGGCGACGGTTCTCCCGTCGCGCTTCGCCGCCGCTTGCGCCCACGCCTCGGCGAGGAGCGTCGGCACGAGGACGAACCCGGTCCATCGAGTGAGCGTCGCGACGAGCGCGAACGCCCCGGCCGTCACGAAGCGGCGCTCCCGGGCCGCAAGGAGGGCCTGCGCGGCCGCGAAGAGGAACAAGGACTCCGTGTACGCCGCGTGGAAGTAGAAGGCCGTGGGGAACGTGACGAGGAGCACGAGCGCGAGCCGGTAGTCGTCTCCGATCTCCTCGCGGAAGAGGCGCGCCACGGTGACGAGCGCGCCCGCGAGAGCCACCCAGGAGACGAGACAGCCGGACAGCACCGTGTCCCCGACGAAGGCGCGCACCGCTCGAGCCAGCATCGGATACGCGGGGAGAAACGCGGCGGAGGCGTCCCCCGGGTAGTACCCCCGCTCGGCGATCCGGAGGTACCACTGCCCGTCCCAGTGCTGCCAGGGGTCGAGGAAGAAGTGGCCGAGCCCGCCGTGAACCGCGGGCACGTAGTCCGGAACGAGCACCGCGTCGAACTGGAACATGGTGACGATCGCGTAGCCCGCGACGAACGCGGGGAGCAGCCACGCGAGCGCGTAGACGGCCGCGACCGTTCGCCCGAGGGACGGAGCGACGTCCGTGGCGGGTTCCTCGCTCACGGCGGCGGCACCGTGTCGAAGACGAAGTCCTCCCCCTCGGTCCGAAGCACCAGGGTGGTGCCCTCGGGGAGAGGTCGCTCGAGGAGCTTCTCCGCGAGCGGGTCCTGCACGCGCTTCAGGATCGCGCGCCTTAGCGGTCGTGCGCCGAGCGCGGGCTCGTGACCGAGGTCGACGAGCCGGGCCTTCGCGTCCTCATCGACGCGGAGGGAGAGCTTCCGCGGCGCGAGAAGCTTCTGCACGGAGGCGAGCTGGATCTCCACGATGCGGGCGAGATCCGCCTTCGCGAGCGGCCGGAAGACGATGACGTCGTCGACTCGATTCAGGAACTCGGGGCGGAAGAACTTCCGGAGCTCGGCGAGGAGCGTCTCCCGGAGCTGCTCGCGCCCCTCCGTCGACTCGAACAGCGCCGGGTCCGCTCCGAGGATCCGGTCGGAGCCGATGTTGCTCGTCAGGATGACGACGGTGTTCGTGAAGTCGGCGAGACGTCCACGGCCGTCCGTGAGCCGGCCGTCGTCGAGGACCTGGAGCAGCAGGTTGAAGACGTCCCCGTGGGCCTTCTCCACCTCGTCGAAGAGGAGCACGGAGTAGGGGCGTTTCCGGACGGCCTCCGTGAGGAAGCCGCCCTGTTCGCTGTCGGCGTACCCGGGCGGCGCGCCGAGGAGGCGCTGGGCCATGTGCCGCTCCATGAACTCGCTCATGTCGAGCCGGGTGAGCGCGGATTCGTCGTCGAACAGGAACTCCGCGAGGGCCTTCGCGAGCTCCGTCTTCCCGACGCCGCTCGGTCCGAGGAAGAGGAACGACCCGATCGGCCGCTTCGGATCGCGGAGCCCGACCCGTCCACGACGGACGGCGCGGGCGAGGGCCCGCACCCCCTCGGATTGCCCGATCACGCGGCGTTCGAGCCGTTCCTCCATCTTGAGGAGCTTGTCCGCCTCCCCTTCCAGCATCTTCGCGACCGGGATCCCCGTCCAGTCCGCGACCATCCGCGCGACCTGCTCTTCCCCGAGCACGGCCTGGTCCACGGAGGCGCCCGCCGCGCGCGCCGCCTCCGTCGCGGACGCGAGGCGCCGTTCGAGCTCGGGGATCGCGACGTGCTCGAGCTCGGAGGCGCGCGCGCCGTCGCTCCGCGACCGGGCGTCGGCGAGCGATTTCCTCGCCGCCTCGAGCTCGCGCTCGACGCCGCGCACGGCGAGCAGCGTGCCCCGCTTCACCTCGTAGGCCTTCGTGAGCGCGAGCACCTGCGGTTCGAGTGCGTTCGCCTCCGCCGTGAGGTTCGCGACGGAGGCGCGGGTCGGCGCGTCGTCCACGCCGGAGAGCGCCGCGATCTGCACGCGGATGGACTCGAGTCGGCTCACGGTCGTCTCCACGTCGCGCGGCACGCCGTCGGTTTCCACGCGGAGCGCAGCGGCGGCCTCGTCGAGGAGCCCGACGGCGCCGTCCGGCAGGAACCGATCCGGCAGATACCGCTTCGCGAGCGTCACCGCCGTCGTGACGGCCCCTTCCCCGATCCGGACGCCGTGATGCTGCTCGAGTCGCGCCGCGACGCTTCGCACCATCTCGATGGCTTGCGGGACGGACGGTTCCGCTATCTCGAGCACGGTGCACAGGCGAACGAACGCCGCGTCGCGTTCGGTGATCTTGCGGAGGCCCTCCGGCGTGGTCGACGCGAGGAGCCGGATCGTCCCCTGCGCGACGAGGGAGCGGAGCGCGTCCCCCATCTGTCCGGCGGCGCCCTGCCCGAACAGCTGCTCGACGCCGCGGATGAAGAGGATCGGAACCGCGGAGGTGTTCTGCCCCGCCTCGACGAGTCGCCCGAGGCGCTGCTCCGCGTCCGAGCGGAGACGGGACCCCGACATGAGCGACGCCGCGTCCACCGCGACGAGGCGGGCGCCGGAGAGCCGCGCGGGGACGTCGGCTCCGCCGAGGCGCTTCGCGAGCGCGCGGACGATCGCGCGCTTTCCGGTGCCGGGCTCGCCGACGAGGAGCGCGTGCCCCTTCTCGCGTCGTTCGAGGATGGTGACGAGGCGGCGGATCTCGGCGTCCCTGCCGACGACCGGATCGCCCTGCCCGTTCTTCGACTCGAGGACGAGGTCTCGCGCCTCGGGCTCCGCGGGGCTCCCGACGGGAGTCGAGAACGCGGGCCTGGGCGCCGCCTGCTCCAGGGCGCCGAGGTGCGGCTTCAGCGATCCCGGCCCCACGCCGAACGCGGCGAGGACCTCGGCGGCTCCCCCGCGGATCTCCTGGGAGAGCGCGTTCAGGAGGTGCGCGACGGAGACCACGGGCGCGCGCTCCCGATCGGCGTCGCGCTCGGCGCGCGCGAGGAGGTCCATGAACCGCGTGGAGAGGTACGACGGCTCGCTCGCCTTCGGCAGCGCCGAGAGCGCCCGGGCGGCCGCGGACGAGAGCTCGGCCCCGTTCACGCCGGCCCGGGCGAGGACGGCTGCGACGCCCGGAAGGCCGTCCGCGCCCCGCGCGAGGAGGTGGAGCGGCGTGACCTCGGCGTGATGCTCCGCGTCCGCCAGCGTCTGAGCCTGGACGATCCATGCCTTCGCGTCGGGGGCGTACCGACCGAGGGACAGCGTCGTGGCCTCACCCTTGAGCATCGGACCAGACATACCAAACGGGGGGCGCGCGTGAAACGCGGGGCAGCGTTCGCCGGACCGCGCGGCCGCGTACTAGACTCCGGCCGTGATCCTGGAGCTCCCGGCCTGGTTCCTGGCCACGGTCGCCGTGTCCCTGGGCCTCGCCCTCGGGAGCTTCCTGAACGTCGTCGTCCACCGCCTGCCGCGCGGGGAGAACGTCGCGTACCCGGCGTCCCGCTGCCCCGCGTGCGGATCGCCGATCCGCGCGTACGACAACGTTCCGGTCTTCTCCTGGCTCGTTCTCCGCGGAAGGGCTCGCTGTTGCAGGGCGAAGATCTCGCCGCGGTATCCGCTCGTCGAGGCGCTCGGGGGACTCACGGGGTGGGCCGTGCTCGAAAAGGTCCTCGGCGACGCGACGACGGGGACGCCGGACCACGTCCTCATCCTCTCTTTCTCGGCGTACTTGATCCTCTGTCTCGGGCTCATCGCGCTCGTGTTCATCGACCTCGAGTTCATGATCCTCCCCGACGAGATCACGCTCGGCGGCGCCGCGCTCGGCCTCGCGACGGTCCCGATCCGCGACATCACCTGGACGGAGGCGCTCGTCGGAGCTGCGAGCGGCTTTTTCCTCGTCTGGCTGCCGTTCCACGTCGGCTACCGGCTCCTCCGCGGGCACGCGGGCATGGGGCTCGGGGACGCGAAGCTGCTCCTCCTCGCCGGCGCGTGGCTCGGGTGGAAGGGCGCGGTCTTCGCGCTCCTCGCGGGCGCCGTCCAGGGCACCGTGGTCGCCGTCGTCGTGCTCGTCGCGCGCGGGGGCATCGACGAGCCGCCAGCGGTGAAGGCCGAGCGGGAGGCACTCCGGGCCGAGCTCGAGACGCTCGAGGGCGAGGAACGTCGGGCGTTCCAGCAGGAGCTCGACGCCGACCCGCTCGCCCAGGAACCCTCGGGAGGCTTCGGCAAGATCCGACTCCCGTTCGGGCCTTTCCTCGCCCTCGGCATCGTCGAATACCTGTTCTTCGGGGACCTGCTCGTCGAGCGCTACCTGGAGATGACGTGGCCCGCGTGAAGGCCCGCGCGCTCGGAGTGGGCGCTCTCGTGGCGCTCGCTGCCGTCGGCGCGGCCTCCTGTGGCAGCGGCCTCCGCACCGTCGAGCTCGGCCCCCGCCCGCTCTCCGCGCCGAAACCGATCCCCATTTCCGAGGCGCCGCCGCTACACAAGGTGGAAACGGTGCCGAAGGACCCCGGCGCGCCCTGCGTCTGGCTCGACGGTCGATGGGAATGGGTCGACCGAACCTGGGAGTGGACCCCGGGCGCCTGGGTGCTCCCGCCACCGGGCTGTCATTTCGCTCTCGCGGAAACGACATGGGCCACGCAGGGAGAGTCCGGTCAGCTTTTCTACTTTCCGGGGCGATGGTATCCGGATGCGGAAACGGGCGCGGCGTGCGCCGCCCCCCGCGCGTGCGACGGCTCGGCACCGCGGTCCCCGTGAACGGAGCCGAGAGAGCACCATGAGCGCGCACATCTTCCGTGAGTACGACATCCGCGGCGTCGCCGATCGCGACCTCGTTCCCGACATCGCTCGCGGCATCGGACGCGCCTTCGGGGCCATGGTCTCCGAGAACGGCAAGGCGCCGCGGATCGCCGTCGGTCGGGATTGCCGGGTGTCGGGGCCGCGGCTCGTCGGAAACCTCGTCGAGGGCCTGAAGAAGGCGGGCGCGAGCGTCGTGGACGTCGGCATCGGTCCGACTCCGCAGCTCTACTTCGCCGCCCATCACCTGAACGCCGACGGCGGGATCATGGTGACCGGGAGCCACAACCCGGGCGACGAGAACGGCTTCAAGATGATGCGCGGCAAGGCGTCCTTCTTCGGCGCGGACATCCAGGCGCTCCGGAAGCGCATCGAGGCGGGCGACTATGGCCCCGAGAAGTCGGGAAGCCTCGAGGAGCGGAGCGTCGCCGACGAGTACGTGAAGGCCCTCACCGAGAAGATCCGCATCGCGAACCCGGAGAAGCTCCGGGTCGTGGTGGACGCGGGGAACGGCGCCGCGGGCCCGCTCGGCGTCCGTGCGTTCCGCTCGCTCGGCCTCTCGCCGACCGAGCTCTTCTGCGACATGGATGGGACCTTCCCGAATCACCACCCCGATCCCACCGTCCCGAAGAACCTCGAGACGCTCATCCAGACGGTGAAGAAGGAAAATGCGCACATCGGCATCGCCTTCGACGGAGACGGGGATCGCCTGGGCGTCGTGGATCGAACGGGTGAGATCCTCTGGGGAGATCGTCTCCTCGCGCTCTTCTCCCGGGACGTCTTGAAGGCGAACCCAGGCGCCGCGGTCATCGGGGAGGTGAAGTGCTCGCAGGCCCTCTTCGACGACGTCGCGAAGCACGGGGGGCGCCCGATCATGTGGAAGACGGGCCACTCGCTCATCAAGACGAAGATGAAGGAGGAGCACGCGCTCATCGCCGGGGAGATGAGCGGCCACTTCTTCTTCGCGGATCGCTACCTCGGCTACGACGACGGCATCTACGCCGCCCTTCGCGTGCTCGAGATCGTCGCGAGGGAAGGAAAGAGCATCGGGGAGCTCCTCGCCGATCTGCCGAAGGGGTTCTCCACCCCGGAGATCCGCGTGGATTGCCCCGACGCGGAGAAGGCGAAGGTCGTCGCCAAGGTGCGGGACGCGTTCCGCGGCAAGTACGAGACGACGGAGATCGACGGCGTCCGCGTGCGCTATCCCGACGGCGCGTGGGCGCTCGTCCGGGCCTCCAACACGGGGCCGATCCTCGTCCTTCGCTTCGAGGCGCCGTCGGAGGCGAGACTCTCCCAGATCCGGAGCGAGGTCGAATCCGTGCTCGGAGCGGTCCAGAGCGCGGCCGGGCATGGCTGAGCCGGGCGCGGCGTCGGCGGAACCCTGGACGATCGCGAAGGTCGTCGCGTGGGCGACGGACGACTTTCGCCGTCGCCACATCGACTCGCCGCGACTGGACGCGGAGCTCCTCCTCGCGAAGGTCCTCGGTGTGGAGCGGATCCGCCTCTTCGTGGACCACGCGCGCGAGCTCACGCCGGCGGAGCTCGCCGCCTACAGGGAGCTCATCGTGAGAAGGCGGAAGTCCGAGCCCCTCGCGTACATCCTCGGCGAGCGGGAGTTCTACGGGCTCCCGTTCCGGGTGGATTCGCGCGTCCTGATCCCCCGTCCCGACACGGAGACGCTCGTCGACGTCGCGCTCGAACGGACCCGGCACTCGAGCCTCCACGGGGCGCTCCTCGACCTCTGCACGGGTTCGGGCTGCGTCGCCCTCGCGTTCTCGAAGAAGCGCCCGACGTGGAGCGTGACCGGCGTGGATCTGTCGGAGGGGGCCGTCGCGGTGGCTCGCGACAACGCGGTCCGACTCGGCGCGCCCGTCGTGTTCCTCGTGTCCGATCTGGATGCCGTGCTCGCCGCGGACGAGCGCTTCGACGCCGTCACGGCGAACCCGCCGTACATCCCCACCGGGGACATCCCCGGCCTCACCGAGGACATCCGGGGATACGAGCCCGGGCTCGCGCTCGACGGCGGCAAGGACGGGCTCGACGTCGTCCGCCGCGTGGTGGACGTGGGAGCGGCGCGGCTCCGCCCCGGCGGCCTCCTCGCGATGGAGGTGGGTCACGATCAAGCGTCTCGCACCGCGGAGCTCCTCCAGGCGCGCGGCTTTACCGCCGTCGAACGCCGCCGCGACTACGGCGGCTGGGAGCGCGTCGTCAGCGGCGTTCGACGCTGACGACGCTGACGTGGCCTCAGGGGATCACCGGCCGCGGCCCGCAGTCCGCGCAGTCCGTACCGTAGGTGCAGTAGAAGTCGTCGTCGCACGAACCGTCCCCGGCGTACGTGCACGTGTCGTCGCACAGGCTGATCGTGCCGCTGAGTGCGCAATCCTGCGCGTCCCAGGAGCACGCCCCGTTGCAGTCGCACGTGCCATCGTTGGCGTAGCTGTACGGATCGGAGAGCGCGCACGCCGAGGAGATCGAGAGGCCGTCGCACTTGGCCGGACCCACGGCGCCGCAATCCGCCTTTTCCCAGTCGCACCAGCCGCCGCACTGGCAGATGCCGTCGGCTCCGGCGCCGTTCGGATTCGACGTGCTGCAGGTCGAGCTGATCGACGCCCCGTCACAGTAAAACCCCTGCGAAACGCCGCAGTCCTTGGCGTCCCACGCGCAGTCGCCGCACGAGCAGGCGCCGTCCGCGCCTCCGCCGCTCGACCACTGGCTCCCACGCGGAACGCACACGGAGCCCAGAGAGCCGTCGCACGCGGAGTCCCCGCGCCCGCCCTCGAAGACGCCGCAGTCCGAGCAGTCCGTGCCCGGGGCGCAGTCGGCATAGGCGGCGTTGGCGCTGCCGTCGTCGCAGGAGCCGTCGCGCGCGTAGGTGCAGGAGTCCGTGCAGATGCCGCGTCGGGGGCCGCAGTCGGCGCAGTCCGTCCCGAAGCTGCAGGTGTACGCCGTGGAGCCCGGTCCGCCGTCCTGACAGATGTTGTCGTGCGCCGTGCCGCAGCTATCCGAGCACTCCCGCGTCCCGCCGAGGCGCGCCGAGATCTGCGCGACCTTCGCGCAGTCGGTGCAGTCCGACCCGAGGGCGCAGGCGGACGACGTGGACCCGGGCCCACCGTCGTCGCACTCGTTGTCGTTCGCGTAGCGGCACGTGTCGCTGCACAGCGTCGCGCCGGCCCTCGCGCAGGCGAGCTTGCTCGTGGTCGCGTCCGGCAGGCACTGCTCCGGGGCGCAATCCTGGCTCGTGTTGCAGCTCGGGCGGCAGAGCTTCGGCCCGGGGGCGTCCGTGGAGACGCAGACGTTGCCGGTGCAGCAATCCGCGTCCGTCTCGCACACGTCGTCGGCGTTCCCGCACCCGGTCGGGCAGTAGGAAGCGTCCGGAGCGCAGACGCCCCGGGCGTTCGCTTCGAGGATCGCGCAGCACCCGGACGTGCATTCCGAGTTCTTCGTGCAGTAGTAGGAGCAGACTCCGGTGCCGCCCGCGTTCACGCACGCGACGACCTTCGGACTCGCGTCGCAGCAGTCGGAGTCCACGGTGCAGGGCCCCTTCGTCGCGGAGCAGGTCGGCGTGCAGCTCTGCGGGGTTCCGCCGAACGGAACGAGGTCCGCGCAACCGAAGCTCGGCCCCCCCGGGACGGCGAACTGGAGGCCGCACGTCGACGAACGGTCCAGACAGCACCCCTTGTGGAGCACGCCGTCCTGCGTGAGGTCCGGGCACGTCGCGTCGGGACTGCCCGGCTGGTTCAGCTCCAGGCAACCCGGGCCGCCGATGGGCGTCGTGTCGAGACCGCAGTACTGCCCCGTCTCGCCGGCGCAGCACGCCGTGAGGTTCGTGCCGAACCCGGTGAAGTCCTTGCACGGCGAGTTCGCACAGAAGAGAAGTCCGCCCCCGTCGCCGCCGTCGACGGCGCCGCCGCCGCTGCCACCCTGGCCCCCCATGCCGGCGACCCCGCCTTCGTGTTCGCCGCCGGTGCCGCTGCCGGAGGAGCCGCCCTTGCCGCCGGAACCGGAGTCTCCGCTGGACTCACCCCCGTTCCCGACGCTCGCGTCCGCGTGAAAGCCCTGCGGAAGGACCTTGCGATTCGGGACCTCCGTACAGCCGGCGCCGGCGTTGAGAATCGCCCCGAGACCGAGGGACACGACCAGAGAGAGAACGCTCTTTTTCATGGAGGCTCCGGAAGCAAGCTAGAAGCGGCCGCGGACGCCGGCGGCGCCGAGACCGAGATACGTTTCGACGGACGCCTGCGCGGGCGCCTTCTTCGGGGTGACGAGCAGCAGCGTGACGCCCGCCGCGACCCCGATGCCGCCCGCGATGAACCCGACGAGGGAAATGGTCTTGTCCGTCCGGACGTCGTCGATCTGCGAGCCGGTCGAGGACGGGCACCAGTCGGCCTTGCCGTCGGGCCCGAGGAGACTGCACTGCTGAGCGTTCACGTCGCTCGCCTTGCTCGAGGCCTGGAGCGCGAAGATCGTCCCCACGCCGAGGCCGACGGCTCCGACGCCGAACGCCACCCACGTGAGCGGTGACGGACCGTGGCCGCCGCCGGAATCCGCCGCGGGAGGCGGTTGCTGCGGTTGCTGCGGCTGCCCGTAGCCGACCGGCGCGTACCCGACCGGCATCTGACCCGGCGGGGGCTGACTCGCCGCCGCGTGGAGCGTGAGGACGACCGTCTCGCTGTGCCCTTCGCGGACGGCGATGGAGCTGACGGCGCTGTCCATCCCCTGCGCCGCGGCCTCGAACTTGTGGTCGCCCGGATCCACGGGACGCGGCACCCCGACGAGCGCGGGCGGAACCTGCACGCCGTCCATCGTGACGGTGACGGGGCTCGAGCCACCGCCCTGCACGACGACGCTCACGTAGGGGATCCTCGGCTCGAGCGCTTCCTGCTCCTTCTCGGCGTCGGCTCGCGCCTGCTTGATGGGCTGCGAGGCGCCCGCGGGCGCGTCCTCGTTCGTGATGCGGATGTACGTCTCCCGCGCCTTCACGAGCTGTCCGAGCTTCTCGTACGAGCGGGCCATGTAGAGGAGGTGCACGGGGCTGTGCACGAGCGACTCGGCGCGCGTGAACATGTCGATCGCGTCCGCGTACTTCTTGTCCATGAACGCCGCGCCGCCCGCGTTCGCCGCGGCGCGAGCTCCCGCGCGCTGCTCGTCCGTCTGCGCTCGAGCCGACCCGCCGAGGAGCACGAGCACCGCGGCCAAACTGAAGGAAGCGCCCGATCGCCCGAGCGAAGCACCGACCCGCGTCATGACCCGGGAGGGTAACACAGGCCCTCGCCGGAACGCGGCGCGCCGCGCGCGATGTCAGTAGCCGAAGTTGATCGACTTCTTCTTCGGCTTGTCCGACTTCTCTTGAACCGGCGGGGGTCTCACTGCGACGGGATGCGCCGCGGGTTTCGGCGTGGGCGTAACGACAGCCTTCGGCGCGGGAGCGGCGGGAGCCGGCGCCGCCGGAGGTTCCGCGGCGCTCGGCGAAGCGGGCTCCGAGGTCTCCGAGGTCGCGGTCGCGGGCTGCACGACGGGCAGCGACGGGGCGGCGGCGACGGGTGCCGCGGCGCTCGGGACGGCGGCGCTCGCCGCGACCGCGACCGTCGGCGACGGGCGGAGCACGAAATACGCGCCGACTCCACCCCCGACGAGCAAGAGGAAGCCGATCACCGTCGCCGCGAGCACCGGGGGCTGCTGCGGCGGAAGCCCGGCCTGGGAAGCGTTCGCCCAGCTGTTCAGCGTGGGCTGAACCGAACCGGCGGGCGCGGAGATGCCGGGGCTCGACGCCATCGAACCGGTCGAGACGGCCCGCCCCGCTACCGAGCCCGAAGGGACGCCGGGCACGGAGCCCGAGGGAATCCGAGCGCCCGAATCGCCGAGCGGCTGAGCGAGCGTCGCGTCCGAGGGGACGTTCGCCGCGCGCGGCACGGTCGCTGCGACGATGGCTTCGATCGACTGCTCCGGCGGGAGCGACACGGACCTTCCGGATTTCTCCCACTCCTCGAGCGCCGCGATGAACTCCTCGCACGTCTGGAACCGGTGGCCCGGATCCCGCGCGCTCGCCTTCATGATGATCGAGTCGATGGCCGAGTCCAGCTCCGGCACGAGCTGGCGCGCCGGGATGATCTTGGCGAGCGCGATCTCGAACAGGAGCTGATTGAACGTCTCCGCCTGGAAGGGGACGCGACCCGTCACGGCCTCGTACAGGATGATGCCGACGGCGTAGATGTCCGTGCGGCGATCGATGTCCGCACTGCCCGTCGCCTGCTCGGGCGCCATGTAGTGCGGCGTGCCCATGAGCGCGCCCGTCCGGGTCATCCGCGACGAGGCGCCCTGCTCCGAGAACTTCGAGATCCCGAAGTCGATGATCTTCACGAAATCCCGCACGCCGGCCTTGGCGCGGAGGATGAAGATGTTGTCCGGCTTCAGATCGCGGTGGACGATCCCGGCGCCGTGCGCGGCGGAGAGTCCCGTGAGCACCTGCTTCACGAGAGCGACGGCGTCCTTCGGCTGGAGCCGGACGCGCGCCTTGATCCGATCGGTGAGAGTCTCTCCGTCGAGGAACTCCATCACCATGTAGCGGTCGCCGTTCGGCAAGGATCCGAGATCGAGGATCTCCAGGATGTGATCGTTCCCGACGGTGCCGGCGACCTGCGCCTCCCGCTCGAACCGGGCCACCATCTCCTGGTTCTCGGCGATGGCGCCGTGGAGCAGCTTGATGGCGACCTTCCGACGGATCCGGGTGTTTTCGCCCTCGTAGACGGCGCCCATGCCGCCTTCGCCGATGAGACGGACGATCTTGTACTTGCCGTCGATGATCTGGCCGAGCTGGAGCGGCATGTAGGCGTGGAGCGAGCGCGCGTCGGAGCGGCCGCCTCGTTCCGGAATGGTACCTCAGGCGGCCCCCACCGGGAGCTTTTCCGGGGGTCGCAGACGGACGGCCTCCAGGGGCGTCCACCCCCGCCTCCGCAGCGTTTACGGTCCTCGCAGGAAAAACCCTGCGGTCGCTCGGATCTACGGACCGCCGTAGAAGGAGGAGCGGAGCCCGATGGTGGCGTAGTTCGCCTGGAGCGACTGGCTCCCCTGATGCGTGAAGGTGACGATGGGCCCGAAGGAGAAGGATCCGAGGCGGAACGGCTCGTAAACGGCGCCGACGCTCGCGATCGAGAGAAGACCGCCGTCCGCCACCGTGTCGCCGCCGATCTTGACCGTCCGGCCCCCGGCGCCGAACTCCGAGACGAGACCGAGATCGTGGAACGGTCCCCCGAGCGAGAACAGCGGGTACGCCTCCACGTGGAGGATGAAGTAGGTGCTCGACGACTTGTAGGCGTTGCCGGCTACGGACGCGCTCTCGAAGCCGATGCCGAAGACGAACCAGTCGCGGAGGGCCCCACCGATGAAGAGGCCCCCGGCCGGGCCCCCGCCGACGCCCGTGTTCGCCTCGTATCTCGGGTCGTCGAGCTTCGCGATCTCGTTCGGGTACCCCGAGACGCCGCCGACGGCTCCGCCGAGAGTCAGTCCCGCGGCGAAGTCCCCACGGCGAACCGGCTTCCCCGGGTCGTAGCTGCTCGCCCACTCTTCCGTGTCCGCGCGGGCGGGCGCGGGAGCGAGGCAGAGCCCGAGCCCGAGGACGACGAGCGGACCGAGATGTCGGCGCATGGGAAGGCCCGAGAACTAGGCCAGCTCCGCCCGGGCGAAAAGGGGGCGGTCGAAGCGGTCCGGCTCGCACGCCCGCCGGATGCCGCGGCGGACGCCTGGGCGGAGCCGAAAAGTGGTCCGGACGGGGCGCCGCGTGCCACGCACGGGGGGTGCGACGCACGGCGGCGTATGGCGTTCTCGCCCTCGTTTCGGCTCCCTTCGTGCTCGCCGTCGTCGTCGGCTGCCGCCGTGACGGTGGCGGCGCGAAGCTCGAGAAGTCGGAGGAAGCCGAGCTCCCCCCCGTCCCGGTCGTCCCCGTCCCCGACGAGAACGGGCCCCGCCTCGGCGCGGTCGCGAGCATCGTCCCCGTGTTCGATCGGCCGAGCAAGCGAGGGACGCGGCTCGGTTACCTCCACGCGGGCGAGACCGTGGCGCGCGCGACGACGGCGTTCTCGACGAAGGGGTGCGAGGGCGGCTGGTACCCGGTGAGGCCCCGCGGATTCGTCTGCAACGGCCCGGCGACGACCCTCGACTCGCGGCACCCGACGCTCGTCGCGATGGGGCGGACCGCGGATCCCGCCTCGGCTCTCCCTTACACCTACGCGCGCACCGTGCGCGACACGACGCTCTACGAAGCCGACCCGGATCACGACGGGGCTGCGCGCGCTCTCGGCGAGGTCCGGGCGCGAAGCGGCCTCGCCCTCGTCGGGTCGTGGAACGCGAAGGGGCCGGACGGGCGCGCGCTCCGCCTCGCGATGACGACGGACGGCCGGTTCGTCCCCGCCGACGACCTGGAGAGCGCCGCGCCGAGTTCCTTCCGGGGAGCCGCGCTCGACGACGAGACGAAGCTGCCGCTCGCGTTCGTGGTGAAGCGGGGCGTGCACGCCTGGAAGCTCTCGGGCGACGAGACGGAGAAGAGCGGCCTCCTCGACTATCACGCGCGCGTGGACCTCACGGGGAAGTTCCGCACGCTCTCCGGCGTCGAGTTCTGGGCGACGACGGACGGACGCTGGGTCCGCCTCCGCGACGTCACCGTCGTTCGCGAACGGCACGAGTTCCCGGCGTTCGCGACCGAGGGGCGGAGGTGGATCGACGTGAGCGTCGTCACCGGGACCCTGGTCGCCTACGAGGGACGGCGCGCCGTCTACGCGACCCTCGCGAGCGTCGGGCGAGATCGCCTCGGCGCGCCGGACGGCGCGCAGGCGACGACGCGCGGCGAGCACCAGGTGGTCGAGAAGCACGTCACGCTCGTCGGCGCGGACCCTGCGAAATTCGCCGACGGCGTCTCCATCTACGACGTGCCGTGGGCGCTCGAGCTCTCGTCCGGGCAGTACCTCCTCGGGGCGTACTGGCACGACCGGTTCGGCATCGAGCACGGCCCCGGCAACGTCGAGGTGTCGCCGGAAGACGCAGCCGCGCTCTTTCGTTTCGCGACGCCCGAGCTCTCGGCGGGGTTCCACGGCGTGACCGCGCCCGCGGACGAAGCGTCCCGAACGATCGTCAACGTCCGGAAATAGCGGCCCCGAGGAGGATCGACACGCCGCTCGACGTGCCGAGCCGGGTCGCGCCCGCGGAAATCAGCTCGATCGCTTCCCGCGCGGTCTTGATGCCGCCCGAAGCCTTCACGCGCGCGCGCCCCCCGGCGGCGACGATCATGAGCTCGACGTCGCGAACGCTCGCTCCTCGCGGCCCGAACCCCGTCGAGGTCTTCACGAAATCCGCGCCGGCGAGCACGCAGATCTCGGTCGCGCGCGTGATGCCGGCCTCGTCGAAATGCCCCGTCTCGAGGATCACCTTGAGCGTCGCCCGCGGAATGGCCTCGCGCACGGCGCGCACGTCGTCCTCCACGTAGGTCCAATCGGAGGCGAGCGCCGGCCCGACGGGGAGGACCAGGTCCACGTCGTCCGCGCCTTCCTCGACGGCGCGCCGCGCCTCCGCGACGCGGATCGACGTGTGGGACGCCCCGAGCGGGAACCCGGCGACGGTCACGACGCGCACGGCGGAGCCGGATACGGCCCGCTTCGCGTGGGGGACGAACAGCGGATTCACGCAGACGCCGCCGAACCGATGCTGGACTGCCTCGCGGCAGAGCGCGTCCACGTCGGCCGGGGTCGTGTCGGCGCGAAGCCGCGTGTGTTCGATGTAGGGTGCGAGATCCACCGGCTTCCGTCTCGGGACGAGGATACACGGGGGTTGCGGCGCGCGTCTCGGGGCGGGATTCTTCGTTTCGATGAGCACGCGCGGCGCCGCCCCTCCCCTTCCCCGCCTCGACCGTCGCGCGGAGCTCCGCCGGGACACCGATCGGCTCATGAGCGCCCTCGACGCCGAGACGACGCTCCTGGTCCCCGTCTGGCAGGAGAAGAACTTCGTGACGCCGGGGAGCGAGCCGCGGGCGGCCCTCCCGAACGCCCGCGAGGGGGCGACCCTCATCGACGCGGCGACGGAGCTCGTGTGGCTCGGAAAGGCTGGAGAAGCCGACTGTTTCGCGCTCGACATCTCGACGATCGCCGAGCCTCTTTCGCACCCGGCGCTCGCGGGCCGCGCCGAGCTCACGGACCTCCGCCTGACCGGAGGCGTCCTCCCGGCGACGGAGGCGGAGGTGCTCGCGTACGCCCGCGGGATGCTCTACTGGCACCGACGCCACCAGCACTGCGGCTCGTGCGGGCGCCCGACGAAGCCGAAGGAGGGCGGGCACGTGCGGGAGTGCGAGGCCGAGGAGCTGAAGCACTTCCCGAGGACGGATCCGGCGGTGATGGTCCTGGTCTCGCGCGGGGACCGGATCGTGCTCGCCAGACAACCCGGTTGGCCGCGCGGCATGCAGTCGATCATCGCGGGGTTCGTGGAACCCGGGGAATCCGTCGAGGACTGCGTCGCCCGGGAGGTGAGGGAGGAGCTCGGCCTCGCCGTCTCCGGCGTGCGCTATTTCCGGTCCCAGCCCTGGCCGTTCCCGGCTTCTCTCATGATCGGCTTCTTCGCGGAAGCGACGTCGGACGACCTCGTGATCGATCGCACCGAGCTCGAGGACGCGCGGTGGTACACGCGAGCGGAGCTCCAGAAGCCGGAGGGTTTCTGGATACCCCCGCCGTACTCCCTCGCGCACGCGATGATCCGCGCGTACCTCGACGGCGCCGCGGCGCGCTAACCCGCGGCGGCGAGCGAGACCGAGAAGACGACGCCGCCGTCGGGCTGGTTCCCCACGGAGAGCGTCCCGCGCATCTCCTCGACGAGCGTGCGGGCGATCGCGAGACCGAGGCCCGCGCCCCGGACCGTTCCGGCGACGCGGAACGGATCGAAGACGTGCTGGAGCTCGGCCTCCGGGATGGAGGGCCCGTTGTCCCGGACGTCCAGGCGGACGCGGCCCGAGCTCTCCCAGAGCTTCACGGTGATGACGCTCTTCGAGGGGGGCATCGTGGAGACCGCCTCCAGGCTGTTCACGAGCAGGTTCAGCACCACCTGTCCGAGCTTCGTGCTCGAGCCTCGGGCCTTCGAGACGGCCGTGAGATCGAGCTCGACGTCCGCGCCGCGTCGCAGCTCTCCGCGGATGATGCGCAAGGTGAGCCGGAGCACCGACGCTACGTCCACCTGCTCCGTCTCGGCGCCGGGCGGCGAGACCTCCACGCTCCGCGCGAGGTCGATCACCCGCTCGACGCCGAGGAGCGCCCGGCCGAGCCACTCCTCGAGCTCGAGGAGTCGCGTCCGGAGCACTCGCACGTCCCCCGCGGGAGACTCGAGCTTGTCCGCGATCGTCCGCACCTCCGTGCGGGCGAGGCTGACGCTCTCGCGGATGAGCTCCGCCGGCCTCCCGAGCTCGCGCCCGAGAGCGGACGCGACGAGGCCGAGCGCGTACACGCGTTCCGTGAGGAGGAGTCGCCGCTCCACGGCGCGAGCACGGAGCCGGATCTGGTAGAACTCCATCGCGTCCGCGATCTCGGCGCGGAGCTCGGGGAGAGCACACGGCTTTCGCAGGTACCGGCGGACGTGCCCGCGGTTGATCGCGTCGATCGCGGCGCCGAGGTCCGAGTAGGCCGTGATGAGGATCCGCACGGTGTCGGGAAACTCTTCCCGCACCTTCTCCAGGAGCTCGACCCCCGTCGTCTTCGGCATGCGCTGATCGGCGAGGACGACGCCGACCTCGTGCTCCCGGAGGAGGGCCATGGCGTGATCGGCGCCGTTCGCGACGAGCACCGCGTGCGCGTCGGAGCAGGCCTCTCGCCAGACGATCAGGTTCGCTTCGTCGTCGTCTACGAACAGGACGTGAGCGGTCATGACGAATGGAGCGGAGAGGATTCTCCCTCTCCGCGCACGAGACGCTACACCAACTCGGGCGAGGGAAGCGCCTTCGGCATTCGACGTTCGACGTTTTCGCGCGGGAGCCGGAGCGTGAAGACCGTTCCGTGCCCGATCTCGCTCGCGACGTCCACCGTGCCGCTTAGGGAAGTGACGACTCTCCGGACGATGGTCAGGCCGAGGCCCATGCCCCGGCCGACGTCTTTCGTCGTGTAGAAAGGCGTGAAGATGCGCGCGCGGTCTTCGGCCTGGATCCCCGGGCCGTTGTCTTCCACGGAGAGAACGACGTTCGGGCCGTCGTTCGACCCGGTGACCAGCACCCGACCGGTACCGTCGCTCGGGATCGCGTCGAGCGCGTTCTGTATCAGGTTCGTGAGGACCTGGTGCATCTCCTCGGGGACGCAGTCGATGCGCCCCTCCCCCGAGAACCGCGCGACGATGAGCGGCTTCTCGTGCCCCGCCTCCAGTGTGGCGATCACGTCACGCGCGGCCGCGAACAGGTCCAGCGGCTGGAGCACGCGGCTGTAGCCCTCTCTCGAATAGCGTTGCATGAGGTTCACGGTCGCCCCGATGCGCGTGAGCCCCGTCTCGGCGACGTCGAACATGCGCTGGAGGCGCGAGAGCGTTTCCTCGGGCGGGGCTCCGCCGGGCGCGCGGATCTGGTCGACGAGCTTGTCCACGTCGACCTTCACGAGGGCGAGCGCATTCCGGACGTAGTTCAGCGGATTGTTGATCTCGTGCGCCAGGCCGCCCGCCACGGTCTCGAGCGAGTCCATGCTGTGCGTGAGGACGATGTCCGCCGTGGTCTCCTGGATCCGCACGAGCCCGCGAACCGTCGAGACGAGCTCCCGCGTCGAGAAGGGCTTCGTCAGATAGGCGTTCACGCCGGCCTCGAAGCCCGCGACGCGATCCTCCACGTCCCCGCGGGCCGTCAGCATGACGATGGGGATGTGACGCGTGCGCGGATCGGCGCGGAGGCGGCGCGTGAGCTCCATGCCGTCCACCTCCGGCATCATGAGATCCGTGATGACGAGGCTCGGGAGGTGCTTCGTGGCGAGCTCGAAGCCCTTCTCGCCGCCCGGCGCCGCGAAGACGCGAAAGTTCCCGCGGAGCGTCAGGTGGATCATCCGGATGACGTCGGGCGTATCCTCCACGACGAGCACGCTCTGCGCCCGGTCGAGCTCGTCCGGGTCCCGATTCACGATTCGCTGCTCGGTCGCCTCGTCGATGTCGATGAGCCGGAACTGGTCCCGCGCCTGGACCTGCCACTCCCCGACGCCGTGATCCGTCTCGCGCTTTCCGCCGACGCGGTCCTCCTGCCGGAACCGCCGATCGACGCGATCGGGGGCGATGTGGTCCCGCCCTTTCCGGAGCTCCACGACGAACGTCGCGCCGTCCGTGCCGTCGCTCTCGGCGCGAATGGTGCCGCCGTGGAGAGTGACGAGCTCGCGAGCGAGCGACAGGCCGATCCCGGTGCCGCCGTATTTTCGGGTCCCGCCCATGTCGACCTGGACGAAGCGCTCGAAGATCGTCTCGGCCATCTCCTTCGGGAACCCGATGCCGGTGTCCCGGACGGTGACGCGGACCGCGTCGCCGACGTCCTCCAGTCGAACGACGATCTTGCCCTTCGGGGGCGTGAACTTCGCCGCGTTCGAGAGGAGGTTCACGAAGACGCGCTCGAGCTTCTCTATGTCGCAATGGACGACGGCGGACGGCACGTCGCTCTCGAACGACAGATCGATCGTCTTTCGCTGGGCGAGCGGCTGGACCTGCGCCGCGAGCCCGCGAAGGTACTGGACGAGATCATGCTCGCCGAGCTGGAGCCGCAGCCTCGATTCGTTCAGCTTGGAGAGGTCCAGCAGGTCTCCGATGAGCTTCAGGAGCTTCATCCCGCTCCGGAGCATCGACTGGAGGGTGCCGCGCTGGGCGTCCGTGAGCTTCCCCATCTCGCCCTCGATGAGGAGCTCGAGCGGCGTGAGAATCATGGTGAGCGGCGTCTTCAGCTCGTGGGTCACGTTCGCGAAGAGCTCGCTCTTGAACCGATCGAGCTCCTTCAGCTGCTCGTTGACGCGCTCCAGGTTCGCCTTGGTGGACTCGATGACGAGCTGGTTCTCGACCTGCTCCCGGTAGGTCCGGTACGTGACTATCTGGCCGATCCCGGCGATGAACGCGAGCGTCGAGAGGAAGAGCAGGTTCGAGAACGCGGCGAACGTGACCTGGGCGGTCCCGATCAGGACGTTCGGAACCACGAACGCCAGCACGATCGCGACGTTGGTGACGAGGACCACGGTCCTCGGCCAGACGAAGAGGAGGCCCATGCCGACGAGGATGAGCGAGAGACCCGCGTAGTAAGGGGACGCGAGCCCGCCCATGAAGACGGTCATCACGCCGATCCCGAGGGCGACGACGACCTGAAAGGACGCCGAGACGACGTCCACGTACCGTTCGAAGAAGGGCCTCCGCGCCGCGAAGAGGAGCGCGATCGTGATGAGGGTGACGAGCACCCGCGTGCCGTAGAGGAACGCGAGCCACTCGCGCGGCGCGAGGAGGTAGTCGAGGACGCCGAAGAGCGGGACGAGGGAAAGGACCAGCCAGAGGGAAATCTTCGTCGAGCGAAGATTCCGGGCGAGCACCCAGGCGGCCCAGCGCGCCTCCAGTTCGAGCCCTTCCGCGCCCTCTCCCATCTCACTCCCGCTTCACGACGACGAACGGATTGATCCCGGTTGGCTCCTCCACGATGGAGACCGCGGCCCCGGGGGCACCCGCTCGAGCGAATTCCAGCATCTGCTCGTGCTCACGGTAGATGAGATACCAGTCGCAGTGGAACTCCATCGCCCACCGGCTCGTGCTCGCGGGGGTTTGGTTGCCGATGTAGAGCGAGCCGCCCGGGGCGACGCGCTGGTAGAGGCTGGCCGTCAGGGTCGTCGCCGTCGGCTGCGGGAGGTAGTCGAACAGGCCGCAGCTGAAGATCGCGTCGAACGTCCCGAGCGGGGAGAACAGGTTCGCGTCCCTGAGGAGCCGCTTGATCGTGTCATGGAGGTACACGACGCTCACCTGGTCCCCGAACCGCGCGGCGAGCGGCTGGATCCTCGAGTACGCGAAACCGAGCGCGCGCCTGTCCTGATCGAACAGGACGATCTCGACGGGGCAAGGGACGCGGGTCCGGCGCTCGAGGAGCTCGTACACCTCCTGCGCCGGGCCCGCAGCGATCGAGAGGATGCGGACCGACCGCCCGCGCTCGGCCGCGGAATCCAGGAGCGCGTCCAGCCTGGCGCGCACGAGGTTCTTGCGCTCGACGACCGCGCGGGCGGCGGGCACGGACACGAACGCCATGTTCACCGCCTTCGCGAAGAGCGAGCTCCCGCTGAAGTGGTTCCCGTAGAGGCCGTTCATCAGCTCGAAGTCGCCAGGATAGCCGAGCGGCTTCTCGTACGCGCGACGCACCCACGGAGACTGCATGAAAGCGTCGTCCAGATGCCTGAGGGACCACTCCTTCAGGGCAGGATGGTCGGTCACCGGGATGCCGGGGTAGAGCGCACCGATCTCCACGTAGAGGGCCACGACGTCCTCCACGACGTCTCGACGCATCCGCTCGACGAGAGCGGCGCGTGCCGGGCTTTCGTGATCACCGTGCGTGACGTGCCACGGGAGAGACGTCTCGAGCTCACGAAGGTGCTGCTCGGCATCCTCGAAGAGCAACCGGAGCTCCGACGTGCGGGCCTTGAAGGCCTCGTGCCCGGGAACTCGCCACGGACGCTGCCGCGGGGTCGACCCGGCTTCGCGCGCACCCCACAGCTTCACGTCCCGGAGCTGGAGTACGTCGTCGACGTTCATCAGCGTGTCGAGGAAGGACGCGCCGACGATCTGCTTCCCCGCGATCACGCGCACGGAGCTGACGCGCGCCTCACCCCGGTACGCCTCGTGTCCGTCGAAGCTGACGACGATCTCGGGGAGGTGATCGCCGACCTGAGCCGCGCCGTCCTCCCACTCGAACGCGACGCCGTTCTGCGAGACGTCGTGCAGGACCTTCCTGAGCGAACCGTCCCCGTCCCGGATCTCCACCACCGCGCCGACGGGCCCGAGCTCCGCCGACGGGATCCGGGGCGGGCGGAAGTTGATCTCCTTCCCGAGTCCGCCTTCCAGCTCCTCGTACTTCTTCACGGGGGGCGGAGGGGTGCTCGTGCGGCGTTTTGCACGGAGCTCGGACTGGTGAGAAGGAAGCGTGTCGACGGACTCGGTCTTCAGGGACTTCATGGGGCTCGGGGACTTTCGGGTGGACTGTGCGCCCCCAAGCGCACGAAGAGCGGTTGCCTCACCGGTAGCAGAGGCACCGTTTCGCCAAAGTGATCTCTCGGTGACGAGATTCGCGCGCGTCCAGCAACCGCGTGCGAGCTCGGCCTCGCGTGACCGCTAGCCGAGGGGCGTAGACTAGGCGGCCTGCCCCGACTTACGCAACGCCTCCAGTATGTCCACCGTCGCGTGGGACCGGTTCAGCGTATAGAAGTGGATGCCAGGGACGCCATGCGCAACGAGTTCGCGGCATTGCGCGATTGCGTGCGCCACACCCACCGCTCGGACGGCGTCCGGCTCCTTCGCGTTTTCCAGCTTCGCTAGAAGATCCGGAGGAATGGTCGCGCCGCACATGCCGGTGATCCGCTTGATCTGGGCGAGGTTCGTGATGGGCCAGATGCCGGCGACGATCTTCTGCGTGATGCCGACTTTCCGGGCTCGCTCCACGAAGGAGAAGTAGTCCCGGTTGTCGAAGAAGAGCTGGGTCACGAGGAAGTCCGTCCCCGCCTGCGTCTTCTCCTTCAGGTACCCGAGGTCCGTCTCCGCGTCCGTCGCCTCCGGGTGCGTCTCGGGGTAGCAAGCGCCGCCGAGACAGAAGTCGTAACCGCCGCGGATGAAGCGGACGAGCTCCGCGCCGCTCCCGAAGCCGCCCTCCGTCTTCACGAACTTGGATTCGCCACGCGGCGGGTCGCCGCGAAGGGCGAGCACGTTCTCGATGCCCGCCTCGGTGAGCTGAGCGAGCACGCCCGCGATGTCCTCTTTCGTGGCGCCGACGCACGTGAGGTGTGCCATCGCCTCGATGCCGGACTCCTTCTTGATGCGGCGCACGAGATCTATCGTGAGGCGCCGGGTGCTTCCGCCGGCGCCCCACGTCACCGAGACGTACGTCGGCTTGTACGGCGCGAGATCCCTCACCGTCTGGAAGAGCTGCTCGACGCCTGCTTCGTCTTTCGGCGGGAAGAACTCGAACGAAAACGCGGGCGATTCCCTGTGGAGCTTCTCGATGATCTTCATCGTGGGGGCGAAGGAGCCTAGTATGGGTCGGCCTCGAAGATCATGCACATCCACGTCGTCGCAGTCTCCGGCACGGCCATGGGCTCTCTCGCCGGGCTCCTCCGGGAGCTCGGGCACGACGTGTCCGGGAGCGACGTCGCCTTCGACCCTCCCGTGGGTCCCGCGCTCGCCGGCTGGGGCGTGCGGTGCATGACGGGATTCGACCCCGCGCACCTCGTGCCGAGGCCGGACCTCGTCGTCGTCGGCAACGTGTGCCGGAGGGACAACCCCGAGGCCCGCGCGGCCATCGATGGGAAGCTCCCGTACACCCACATCGCCGGGGCGCTGCAGGAGTTCGTGCTCTCCGGGACGCGCCCCCTCGTCGTCGCGGGGACGCACGGCAAGACGACGACCACGTCGCTCGCGGCGTGGCTCCTCGAAGGCGCGGGCCTCGAGCCCGGGTTCCTCGTCGGCGGCATCCCGGCGAACTTCGAGCGGAGCTTCCGCGCGCCGAAGCGGCGGCGTCTCCCGACGGTCGGCGCGTCGCCCCCGTCCGATCGAGCGCCGTTCGTGATCGAGGGAGACGAGTACGACACGGCCTTCTTCGAGAAGACGGCGAAGTTCCTCCACTACCGCGCGGAGGTCGCGATCGTGACGTCCGTCGAGCACGACCACGTCGACATCTACCCGACGAGGGAGTCCTACGAAGACGCGTTCCGGAAATTCGTCGCGGGCCTTCCAGAGAACGGCCTCGTCGTCGCGAACGCGGCCGACGAAACCGTCGTTCGCATCGTGACGGAGTCCGCGCGCGCCCCCGCCTCGTTCTACGCCCTCGAAGGGGAGGACACGCACGGCGTCGCGCCGCGGTGGCTCGCCGCGCCCGCCGTGACGGATCGCACCGGGACGACGTTCGATCTCTTCGCCGGGGGCGTGCTGTGCGGCCGCTACGTGGTTCCGCTCGCGGGGCGCCACAACGTCTCGAACACCGTCGCGGCGCTCGCGGCGACCGTCGAGGGGTACGGCGTCCCGCTCCACTTGCTCGCGCGTCCGCTCTCGGCGTTCCGCGGCGTGAAGCGAAGGCAAGAGGTGATCGGCACTCCCGGCGGAATCACCGTGATCGACGACTTCGCGCATCACCCGACGGCGGTGCGAGAGACGCTCGCCGCGTTGCGGGCACGCCACGCGAACGGGGCGCTCATCGCCGTGTTCGAGCCGCGGAGCGCGACGGCGTGCCGCGCGATGCACCAGGCCGAGTACGAACGGAGCTTCGATTCGGCCGATCGCGTGCTCTTCCCGCCGCTCGGCCGCTCCGGCCTCCCCGAATCGGAACGGCTCGATCTCGGTCGTCTTTCGACGGCGCTCTCGGCGCGCGGAAGACCCGCCGAGACCTTCGACGGCGTGGACGCCATCGTGGCTCGGCTGAAGGAGCTCGCGAAGCCCGGGGACACGATCGCGCTGCTCTCGAACGGCGCCTTCGGTGGCATCCACGAGAAGGTGCTGACGGCACTCGCGGGAAAGGCCTGACGCCGCGGACCGAGGGGCGCGCTCGCCCGGCGGCTGGGCTCGTGTTAGAAGGCGCCCCTTCCGACTCGAAGGAGAACTCGAACGTGCCCTGCGTCTGCGGACTCGGTGAATCGACGGAAACGCACTGCCTCCCCATCATCCAGGGGAAGGCCCCGCCGGAGACGGCCGAGGCGCTCATGCGCTCGCGCTACTCCGCCTACGTCCTCGGCGAGGTGGACTACATCCTCGGTTCTCTCCACCCGGACCACCGGGAGGACGTGGACCGGGACGCGACCGAGACGTGGTCGAAGAGCGCGAAGTGGACGGGCCTGGACGTCGTCGCGACCGAGGGCGGCAAGGCCACGGACGACCGCGGCATCGTGGAGTTCGTCGCGAAGTTCGAGCTGAACGGCGTCCCGCAGACGCACCACGAGATCGCCGAGTTCCAGAAGAACGGCGGCCGCTGGTACTACGTGGACGGGAAGATCGTCGGCCAGAAGCCCGTCACGCGGGAGGGCCCCCGGGTGGGTCGAAATGACCCCTGCCCGTGCGGGAGCGGCAAGAAGTACAAGAAATGCTGCGGGAAAGCCGCCTGAGCCGCGCCCGGTAGATCCGATCCCCCGGATCTTTCGTATCGGGAGAAGATGGTCAGGGCGGACTACTTCCCGGAACGTGCGCTCCCGATGGATCCCTCCGACGACCAGGACACCCTCGCGACGGACCGCCTGGTCGCCCAGATCGCGGCGGCTCCGGTGGTGACGCTGGAAGGGACGACGACGCGCATCCGGGAGCTGTGGAAGTCCGCGCCGACGGTGACGAGCTTCGTGCGCCACTTCGGCTGCCTCTTCTGCCATCAGATGGTCGAGGACCTCGTGGCGTCCGTGCCGGCCGTGCTCGCGCGCGGCGCGAGGGTGGTGATCGTCGGGAACGGCTCGCTCGAGCAGGCGAGACGATTCTTCGCGGAAAAGAGGCTGCCGCGCGAGGGCGTGCACGTCGTGACGGACCCGGATCGCGGGGCCTACAAGGCGGCCGGCTTCGAACGCGGGCTCCTGAAGACGTTCAACCGGGACTCCGTGAAAGCGTACGGACACGCGCAGAAGCAGGGCTTCCGGATCACGGGGCTCTTCGGGGACCTGACCCAGCTCGGCGGCGTGCTCGTGGTGAAGCCGCCCGCGTCGATGGTGTACTTCCACAAGTCCAGGCACGCCGGCGATCACCCGCGGATGGCCGAGGTCATCCGGGCGATCCCCTGAGCGGCGGAGGGCGTCATTCCTTCGGCAGTTCCGCGCGGGCGCAGCGCGGCTCGTCCACGACGACCGTGACGCCGTGGTTCGAGGGGACGAGCTTGTTCCAGAGAGCCGTCATGGCGCCGTAGCCGGTGAAGACGTCCACGTGCTCCCCTTTCACGCGGAGCCCGCGGTCCTGCGCGACGAAGCAGCCGTCGTGCCGTCCGCCGCCGTGCTCGTCGGTCGGGAGCCCGTCGAACTCGGGGATGTAGATGGGCGTCCCCATCGGAACGAGCGTGTCGTCGATGGCGACGGTGAGGAGCGGCGTGATCGCGGTCCCGAGCGCGCCGCGTCCCCACGGGAACTTCGCCGGATCGAGCGCTTCGAAGCAGATCTTCTGCCCCGTCTTCGGGCACGTCTCCGCGCAGTCGCAGTCGCGCTTCGCGAAGCTCACCGTGCGACCCGTCTGGAGGATGCCGCTCCCCTGCACGCACACGGCGTCGTTGAACCCGCGGGGGACCCGGGCGATGACCCCGCACTTCGCGTCCCGGAGCGTCACCTCGTCCCCGGTGAAGTCCGCCTCGGTCGGGAAGTCGTAGTACGTGTTGCGGAAGAGGCCGAGGACGCGGCCGCTGAACGACTTCTTCGCGGGCGTCGCGTGCGCGCCCGGCGTGCCGGGCGGCCCCGGCGGAACCACGGCGGGCTCCTCTTCGCCGCCGATGACGCGCGTCGCGAACCGCGACGAGGGGGGCGGGACGCTCTCCTTCGGGACGCGGACCTTCGAGACGGGGAGCTCGTCCTCGTCTCGCGCGGTCATCGGTTCGCTCATCCACGCCGCGCCGCCGGTGCTGCAACCGGCGAGCATCGACGCGACGGCTCCGAGACGCACTGACCGCTTCACGTGCCCTTCCCCTTCCCGGTGACCTCGCCGAACGTCGGATCGCAGTCGTTTCCGGCGTTTCGCGTCACCTGGCCGCGGAGCGCTTCGGTGTGGGCCAGCCAGTGCCGCTTCACGTTCTCGGGCGCCCCGAGCTCGACCAGCGTCTCTTCGAGGATCTTCATCCGCCGGTTGAACTGGCCGCCCATGATGGGGTGCGGCGCGTGCGCTTCGCGGATCGGACGCCCGGTGTATGGCAGGTTCGCGCCGAGGTGCCGCGCCGCAAACTCGTATTCCTTCTCCTTCACGCGCTCCCGGCTCGCGTTCCGGAAGAAGAAGCCGATCATGACGTCGTCGAAGATGCGATCGACGAAGCGGTCGACGATGCGACGGAGCGCCGGCTCCCCGCCGAGCTGGTCGAACAGGGTGGGCTCGGCCATGCCCGATACGCTACCCGAGGAGGGAGTGCCCCGCATTACCCGGGGCGACGCCGAGCTCCGTGAGGAAGCGCCCGATGCTCCGGAAGCGGGCGTTCCTGCCGAACTGCATCAGATGGCCGCCGTGCATGGTCTCGAGCCGGCAGCCGAAGTGGTGGGCGAGATGCCGCGCGTGCTCGATGGGCGTGATCTGGTCCCGCTCGGCGCCGACGATGAGGATGGACTTGGACGGGATCGCCGGTGGCCGGTGGAGCGGGCTCACCACCTTGTGGACGCCGACGAGCGCCCGGTACTGCGTCTCCGCCTCTTCCTCGTTCGACCCGAGGTGGCCGTTCAGGCGAGCGACGGCGGGGATCGACGCCAGCGGAATCACCGGAATCGCGAACGACAGCCGCGGCTCCACCGTCGCGGCGAGCGCCGTGGAGTAGCCGCCGAGGCTCATGCCCATCACGCCGACGTGCGGGTGGCCGCGGCCGAGGAGCCAGCCGACGAAATCCTGGAAGTCCGCCATGGCCTGGCGGAAGCCCTCGTTCGTCATGCGCGGGTCCGCGCCCGGAAACGGCGGGAGCTCTCCGAAGCCGCCCGCGGAACGACTCCCGTGGAACGGCAGCACGAAGAGCGCGAGGTCCATCCCGAGGCGCCGGAAGAAGGAGATGGGCCAGATGCGCCGCTCCATCCGGTGCGCTCCGCCGAGGTACCCGTGAATGAGGATGAGCACGGGGCGCGGCTCTTCGTGGAGGACGAGCCGCGCCGTGGCCATGCGGTTCTCCTCGAACCGGTCGTACTCGTGCTGGAGCTCCGGGAGGAAGCACTGGTAGTCGGAGGGCCAGTGCACGTCGACCACGCGGAGCGGCTGGGAGACGCGTACGTCTTCCATCGGCGTGATGACGCGGGGCTCCCGGAAGAAGTGGTCGGGCGCGCCGAGCCTCCGGTAGCGGTCCTGGAGGCGGTGGAGTAGCGCGATGCGCACCTCGTGCCGCAGGGCGTCGGCGTTCTTCTGGCCCGACGTGCGGGAGAGAGCCGTCCTGCGAACGGCGAGATCCACCGCAGCGGCGGCAGCTCCGAGCAGCCGGCGGGAGGCGCGTTTCATTCGAAGACGGAGCGTAATCTCTACAGATTAGCTTCGCCAGGCGGAAAGCGCCAAGCAAGGCGCCCGACCTACGCGCCTACGCGCGCCGGCGTGCGCACCGATCGTTCACTTTTGAAACGACGGGGCGGCTACTCTCTCGGAATGCCGACGCCGAATCAGGAAAACCGCCAGATCGTCCTCCGCGAGCGCCCGAAGGGCGCCGTCACCTCCGCGTGCTTCGAGACGAAGACCTCGCCTGTTCCGGCAATCTCGGATGGCCAGGTGCTCGTGAAGACTCTGTTCCTCTCGATCGATCCGACGATCCGCGGATGGATGGAGAGAGACACCTACCTTCCCGCGATCGAGCTCGGCGCGGTCGTCCGGAGCGCGGGCGCGGGCGTCGTCGTGGAGTCGAAGAATCCCAAGTATGCGCCCGGCGATCGCGTGTTCGCCCTCCTCGGATGGCAAGAGTACGTCGTGCTCGGGGACGAGAACCGGCCGACCCCGATCCCTCCCGGGATCCCGCTCGAGGACGCCCTCAGCGTCTTCGGCGTGACGGGCATGACGGCGTACTTCGGGCTCTTCGACGTCGGACGGCCCGTGCCGGGAGAGACGGTCGTCGTCTCCGGCGCCGCCGGCGCGACGGGCTCCATCGTGGGTCAGCTCGCGAAGCACCACGGGTGCCGCGTCGTCGGCATCGCGGGGTCGAAGGCGAAGTGCGACTGGCTGACGGGCGAGCTCGGGTTCGACGCCGCCATCGACTACAAGAAGGAAGACGTCCCGGCGCGCCTCCGCGAGACGTGCCCGAAGGGCGTGAACGTCTTCTTCGACAACGTGGGGGGTCCGATCTTGAACCACGTCCTCGCGCGGCTCGCCCTCCGCGGACGGGTCGTGCTCTGCGGCGCGATCTCCCAGTACGACCACCTCGACTCCGCGTACGGGCCGCCGAACTACATCAACCTCCTCTCCACGCGAGGACGCATGGAGGGCTTCATCATCCTCGACTACATGGATCGCTTCATGGAGGGCGCGATGAAGATCGGCGCGCTCCTCGCCGAGGGGAAGCTCAAGCACAAGACGACCGTCGTCCCCGGGCTCGACCGCGCGCCGGAAGCGCTCCTGCGTCTGTTCAGCGGTGACCACGACGGAAAGCTCCTCGTCCGCGTGGCGGAGGAGTGAGCGGCCCGTTCTCCGAGCGCCTTCAGGGCTTCACGGCGACGTGCCGCGTCGCCCAGGAGACGCCACCGCGATCGTCCCGGAGCACGAACCACAGCGTGACGTCCTTTCCGCGCGCCGAGGGACGCGCGACCCACTTCGTCTCGGGGCGATCCCAGACGCGCACGTCGTCGGCGTACGTCCCCTCCGTTGCGTAGTACTGCACGACGACCTGCTCCGTGAACGGCTCTCCCGTCTCCGAGATACCGCTCTCGACGGCGTTCGCCGCGGCGTTCACGCGGATCGCGTGCCGGAACCGGGACGCGCAGTCGTCCACGACGTTGGTCTCCTTGTCGCAAGCGTCCACCTGCGGCACGAGCGTCTCGGGCCAGTCCGCGCCGTCCCAGGTGACGCCGGAAATGGGAGGGTTCTCGTTCCGGTCTGCGTTCCGCACGAAGACGCGCTTCATCCCGACGACGAAATCGAACGACCCGAGACGATTCCCGGCCGAGTCGCGGCACACGACGGGCAGCGGATCGCCGTCGGAGACGTCCGCCTGCACCTCCGGATCGAGCGCGCCGGGGCAAGCGACCGCGACCACGCCGAGGAGCGAACGCCCCGGGACCACGCCGTCCAGGGCATTGTCGGGAACGGTGAGCGAGAACCTGGAGAGGTCCGTTCCGGTCGTGAACCGAACGTCCTCGCCCATCGCCTTTCGCTCCCGGAGGGCTTCCAGGCAGCCGAGCGCGCTCGAATCCTTCGGGTTCTCGCAGTACGCCCAGCCCCAGGTGATCGGGCGCATCGCCGGGTCGAACGCGAGCGCGGAGAGGTTCACCGTCTCGCCGGGATGCGCATACGGCTGGTCCGCCTGCACGGCGAGGACACGGAGATCCGTCACCCGGGAGGCCGGGTCGAAGTCGCCGTTGCAGGCGACGAGCAGCGGAACGAGCGCGAGCGGGGCGAGTTTCGGCATGGCGTTCACAGTTCACCTCGGACGCCCAGGATGGGCAGGATGGGAAGGCCGAGCAGCGGCTCGGACTTCGCGTAGTCGTAGCTGTAGACGCGCCCCTCTTCGGAGCGGTGGTTGTAGACGTTCTGCACGTCGAGGTACGCGGCGAGCTTCACCACGCCGAGCTGCCACCGCTTCTCGACGCGGACGTCGAGCTTGTGGAACGGCGCCGAGCGCGAGCTGTACTGCCGCGTGGAGGACACCGGCGCGTACGCCCCCGCGTCGAAGTCGACGGCGCTCCCGACGTACGGCGTGTACGGAGATCCGGTGACGTACCGGAACCGGGACCCGACGCTCCAGCCGCGGCCGAGATCCACGCCGCCGACGGCCGTGAGGATGTGCGTCTGATCGTACTGGAAGAGGTGATACGCCTCGTCGTCGCGGCTGCGGCGCTCCGACCGGGACAGCGTGTAGGACAGGAAGCCTGAGAAACGGCCGCCGCCCGTCCACTTCGCGAGCCACTCGACGCCGAAGGCGCGCCCCGCGCCGGTGTTCGCGTACCGGACGCCGCTCTGGCTCCCGGTCTCGTCCGCCTGCTCCACGACGAGGTCGTGGAAGCGCTTTCCGAAGGCCTCCACGGAGAGCTCGACGAGGCCGTCGAAGGACTGCTCCACGCCGAAGCTCGCGTGCTCGGCGTACGCGGAGTGGATCCCCGGAGTGCCGAACGGCTGGATGCTCTCCGACGGATCCGGCGCCTGGTGGAAGAACCCGTACGCGCCCTTCAGCGTCGTCCGGCGCGGGCCCGTCGCGAGATCGAACCGCGCCGAGACGCGCGGGTCCACGGTGACGTTCCCGGTGTCGCTCATGTAGTCGACGCGCACGCCGGGCGTGACGAGGAGGCGCGAGAACGGCCGGGCCTCGAGCATGGCGTACGCGGCGGGGCGCGATGCGAAGCCCTTGCCGTGGAGACTCGGCGCCGGCCGCGCGAACACGGGCCCGTCCGACGGCGAGCCGTCGTTCGGCACCTGCGGGATCCGGAGCGAGATGTCGTAGTTGCCGAAGAGACCGTCGAAGCCGCCGACGAGAGCGAGGCCCTCCGCGACCTTCAGCCGGAGATCGCTCCGTGCGGTGATGATGTCGAACGTGACGCCGGCGCGATACGTCCCCATGTCGAAGGACTGGTCGTTCTGGCCGTAGGAGACCTTGTTCACCCAGTGGACGTCGGGCGAGAGACGCGCGTCGACTCGCCCGGCGATGCGGTAGAAGGACTCCGCCGCCGCGAGCGTGCCGCCGCCGGCCGGGTCCTGCGCGTCGGGCGAGTCGAACAGGAGCTTCATGCGGTCGTCGGAGCCGTAGACGGAGAGCCGCGCGGTGACGTCCTTCGAGACGTCGTGCTCCAGCATGGCCTGGTAGTCGTAGTAGACGGGCGCGGCGATGACGGCGTCGCCCGCGGCGCTCCCGAGCCACGCGTCGATCCACGATCTTCGCGCGGCCGCCGCGAAGCGCGTCTTCTTCGAGATGGGACCCTCGATGAGCGCCCGCGCATCGAGCAAGTCCACCTGGACGAGCCCGCCGAGCCGGTCCTTCCGCGGTGACCGGAGCTCGAGCTCGACGATGCCGCCCATGAGCCGCCCGTACTCGGTCGAGAAGTTTCCGGGGTGGAAGTCGAGCCGCTCGATGAGCTCGCTCGGGACGACGGAGGTGATGCCGCCGAAGTGATACGCGCCGATGATCCACGTCCCGTCGAGGAACGCGCCGGTGTCGGCGGGACCGGAGCCGCGAACGAGGAGCTGACCGTCGATGCCCGACGGCCGCGCGACGCCCGGGAGGTTCTCGACGGAGCGGAGCAGATCGCCGTTCGTGCCGGGCGCGTTCCGGATCTCGGCGCCGGTGAGCGTGCGAGTCGTGGGCTCGCGGGGAGTCTTCTCGCCGCGGACCGAGACTTCTTCCGGTTCCTCTTCCGTCTCCGGCGCGGCGGATGGGGTAGCGGGCTTCGGAACCGGCGCGCTCTTCGGTTCCTTCGACGTGGAAGGGGGCGGAGCGACCACCGGAGTGGCCGGTTCTTCGGGATGGGGTCGCTCGAAGCGGACCGTGAACGGGATTCGCGCCGCGACGGCTCGATCGCCCCGGCGCGCGGGCTCGAAGCGGAACTGCTTCGCGACGGCGAGGGCAGCCGCGTCGAAGGCCGCGCCTCCGCTGGTGAGCACCGTGGCGTCGGTGACGGCGCCGGTCTCGTCGATGGAGAGCGCGAGCACGACCTCGGCGGTGTCGACGGTCTCGGACGCCGGGAACTCGGGCGGGACGGCCGTCACGACCTTGGGCGGAACGACGCCGTCGGCGAGAGCCGGCGAGGCGGAAAGGAGCGTGAAGAGAAGGCCCGCTCGAGCGAGCGAACGGCGAAAGCCTGATTTCGTCTGCACGGCGGGTAGTGCCCGTCCCCGTCGGCGACGTTCAACGAAATCGACCGGAAATGTCGCTCGAGAAGATCGTCACGCCGGATTGAACGACCCCGGCCGGAGCGGGCACGGACCGTCGTTTCCCGAACCCGGAGGAGTGCGCCGTGAACGTCGTCAACCTGACCAAGTCCCTCATGCTCCACGTCGGCTCGAGCCCCGTCCTCTACCTGATGATCGGGCTCAGCGTCGGCAGCGTCGCCGTGATCCTGGAACGCGCGTACGTCCTCGCGAAGGCGGACGACGACTTCGGCGCGCTCGATCGCGATCTCTTCACCTACCTCGAAACGTGGGACGTGACGTCCGCTCGCGCGCGTCTCGAACAATCCGAATCCCCCGCCGCCCGCGTCCTCGAAGCGGGACTCCGCGCCGCGCGCCGTGGACGGACGGCCGCGGCGGACGCGATGAGCGGCGCCAGCACCTCCGAGCGGCTCCGCCTCGAGCGACGGCTCTCGATCCTCGGTACGCTCGGGAGCAACGCGCCGTTCATCGGGCTCCTCGGCACGGTGATCGGCATCGTGATGGCCTTCGACGCGCTCGGCGCGGCCGGCCCGAGCGGCGCGGCGCCCACGTCGGTCATGAGCGCGATCGCCGAGGCGCTGGTCGCCACGGCCGTCGGGCTCTTCGTCGCGATCCCGGCCGTCGTCGCGTACAACGCGTTCCAGCGCCGCATCAAGGTGCTCCTCGGAGAAGCGGATGCGCTCTCGCAGAAGCTCCTCTCGTTCGTCCCCGGCGCGGAGGAGGCGTGAACCATGGCCGCCCACGTCGAATCCGGAGACGGCGAGCCCATTGCGGCCATCAACGTGACGCCGCTCGTCGACATCATGCTCGTGCTCCTCGTCGTGTTCATGGTCACGGCGCGTCTGATCGCTCAATCGGCGGTGCCCCTCGACCTCCCCCACGCCGCGAGCGCGAACGCCGAGCAGTCGATCTGGACGATCGCGATCGCGAAGAACGGTGAGACGCGGCTGAATGGGGACGTCGTGCGAGACCGTCACGCGCTCGCCGACCGCACGCGGGCCGAGCTCCGGAAGAATCCAGAGCTCCGTGCCGTCATCGCCGCGTCGAAGCACACCGAGCACGGCGAGGTCGTCTCCGTGCTGGATGAGCTCCGGAACGGCGGCCTGACCCGCGTCGCGTTCGGCACGAGCCCCGAGGAGACGCCGTGAGCGCGACCCTCGCCATGCCCGACAGAACCGCGCACGAACCGGAGGTGCTCCCCGTCGCACTCGCGCTCGCCGGCGCCCTGCACGTCGCGCTCGCCGTGCTCACGCCGAGCCACGCCGCGGAGCGCCCCGCGACGCCTCCGCCGCTGGAAGTGGAGCTCGCGCCGCCGAAGGCCGAACGGCCTCCACCGCCTCCCCCACCGACGGCCACGACGGAGCCGGAACCGGCGCACGCGGCTCCGAAGGGGAAGGCCCCGCCACCGGAAGCGCCCCGACCCGCCGCGGCGGGACGACTTCTGACCGCGACGGAACCCGCGCCGCCCGGCGACGCGCCGCTCGACTTCGTGACGGATCCGGCAGGGACGAGCTACGGGTTCGGCGTCGTGAGCCGCGGCGGCACGGCGACGGGCGAAGGCAAGGCGGCGCCCGCGGTACACACCGATCTTCCGCCCGCGCCCGCGGCAAAGCCCGCCGCTCCCGAGCTCGTCCGACCCGAGGACTTGTCGGAACGCCCCCGCCTCTCTTCCGACGACCCGTGCCGCGGGTACTACCCGGCGACCGCGACGGTCGACTCCGCCGAAGCCGTCGTGCGCGTCGTGGTCGACGAGCGCGGCGGGACGAAGAGCGTCGTGGTCGTCTCGGAGGACCCGCGGGGAGAAGGGTTCGGGAGCGCGGCGCGTCAGTGCATCGGCCGCCAGCGCTTCTCCGCGCCGAGGGACCGCGAAGGTCGCGCCGTGTCGACGGCCACGACGATCCGCGTGCGCTTCGTGCGCTGAGCGACGCTCAGAGGAGCGTGTAGACCAGGCTGAGCGAGCTCAGGTAGTCCGTGTTCTTCACGCCGGGGAGCGGGTTATCGTCGTATTTCAGGTTGAACGCCGCGGCGATGGAGAAGTTTCCGGCGATGGCGCTCGTGAGGGAAACGGCCCAGTTCACGCGCCAGTTCTTCGTCTCCGTCACGGCCTGGAGATACTCGAGGCCGGTATCGAGCGTGGCCGTCGCGCTGAGCGAGTTGGAGTAGCCGACGAAGAGGCGACCGCTGTGACGGACCTCGGTCTTATCCTGCGGGTCCCCCTTCGCGGCGGCTTCGTCCAGGTTCGCCTGACGGCGGACGTCGTACTGGAGGTCGTAACCGAGCTCCCCCCAGAGCTGCTGCTTCGCTTCGTCCACGAAGTAGTACGCGAGGCCGGGGTCGAGGTTCAGGCGGAGGTCGAGGCCCTGGAATCGATCTCGAAGGCCGGACATCGCGCCGAACACGGCGAAGCCGCCGGCGAGGAACCGGTCGTAGCGCGTCTTGCCCTGGTAGTTCTCGACGGTCGTCTTCGTGGACTCGGCGGGAGACGGCGCCGAGCGTCCGTAGTTCGCGGCGGCGCCGAGCGTGAGCTGGTTCGCTTCGCGTCGGACGCGGAACTTTCCGGAGCCCGTGGCGGAGATCGACCGCGAGTTTCCGCCCGCGGCGAGCCCGCCGGCGGCGAGCTTGAGCTCCGTCACGTCCTTCGCTTCGGCGTCGGGCTTCGCCTGCGTCTCGAAACCCGACGTCGCGACGTCTTCCTTGCCGGCGGAGGCGCTCTTGTCCTTCATGAGGCCGCCCGCGGGCTCCTCGGCCCGCGCGAGCACGGAGACGGACGAGAATGCGGCGACCAGGGCGACCTTCGCGATGACGCTGTCGTGCTTCACGATCACTTACCTCCCGCCGGGGCGACGGTGGACGGCGCCGGCATGGAATCTGCGGGCTTCGTCGCCGGCGGCGCCGCGGACGCGCCCTCGGGCTTCGCTTCCGACTTTTCCGGAGGCTTCGCGTCCGGCTTCTTCTGCGGATCGGGAATGACGGGCTGAGCCGCGGGCTTCGAGTCGGCGGATGCGGCTTCCGCGAGCAGCTTGAACTCGATGCGCCGGTTCTTCTGCCGCCCCGCGGCCGTCTTGTTGTCGGCGATCGGCTGGTCGGGGCCCATGCCGACGGTCTCGATGCGGTCGGCCGCGATGCCCTTCGACACGAAGTAGCCCTTCACCGAATCAGCCCGGCGCTTCGAGAGATCCATGTTCACGGCGCGATCGCCGTCCGTGTCCGTGTGACCGCTGATGAGGATGCGGAGCGCGGGGTACTCGTTCAGGACCGCGACGGCGCCGTCCAGCGTCGGCGCGGAGACGGGGCGGATCGTGTCCTTCGCGCGATCGAACTCGATGCCCTGGATCACGCCGGTGAACTTCTTCACCTTCTCCGGCACCTCGTCGGGGCAGCCGTCCCCGTCCTCGTAGCCGTTCTTCGTCTCCTGCTGATCCGGGCACTTGTCGGCCGGGAGCGGCACGCCGTCCCTATCCGCGTCCGGATCGGGGCAGCCCTCGATGGGACCCGGTTCGTTCGGGCACTTGTCGAGCTCGTCGATGACCTTGTCCCCGTCCGCGTCCCGGAGCGGGCAGCCGCACGGAAGCTTGCCGACCTCGTTGGGACAGGCGTCCTTGTCGTCGGTGAAGCCGTCCAGATCGGTGTCGGGCGGGGGGCAGCCGTCGGCCGTCGTCGCGGCGACCTTCGGACAAGCGTCCACGTCGTCGGTCTTGCCGTCGCCGTCCGTATCGACCTTCGGGGGCGGAGGCGCCGCTTCCGGGGCCTTCTTGCCCGCGCCGATGCGGAACGAGAGGCCGAGCAGCACCTCGGGGCTCATCGCGGTACCGGAGCCGCTCTCCTTGTCGCTCAGGGTGTCCCGGAGATCCAGACGGAGCGCGACGAAGTCGTCCAGCGCGAGCTTCGCGCCGATTCCGAAATGACCGGCGAGCCCGATGCCCGTCCCGGTGTTCGTGCTGCCGGAGCCGAGACGGCCGATGCCGCCCACGACGAACGGGGCGAAGGAGCCCATGGGGTACTGGAGGAGCGCATGCCCGCGCACCGTGAAGAACCCGCCATGCTCGCCGGACTCCGTCTTCGCCGGCATCACTGCGCCCTCGAGCTCGAGGCCGAGATAGCGGACGGGCAGATACGCCGCCCGCCCACCGATTTCCGGTGCGGGCGACTTCAGTGGATCCGGCGCGTAGTCGGCGCCGTGGAGAGTCGCCTCCTTCGCGGGAAGGAACAGACCGCCGAGGAACCCGAGCTCCACGGGGGCGTCGAAGCGCGAGCCCGTCGATTCGGGAACCGAAGCCCCACTCCCGCTCGCCTTCGCTCCTTCGAGCCCGACCGAGGCGCTCGCCGATTCGGCGCGGGCCGGCCGCGCGGAAATTGCGCCCACCAGCAGAACCGCGAGAAATCCCGTCTTCATGATGGTTCTCATGACAATCACCGCCTGCGGGCTTCGCTCCGAGCGTCGCTGACGCGGCACCCTTATGGGGGATGTTTCCGACTCACGTCAATCCCAGAAACCGCGCCGATGCGCGTTCCCCGTAGAACGAGCGACCAGCACGGAGGCCACATTGGCGCGTCCGCGGTCGTGGGCTAGAAGCGAGCGGTGCGACGCCGAGAGGGGCGCGCGACCAGACGAACGGAGGAATCTCGCATGAGCCTCGCGAAGGAATTCAAAGAGTTTGCGATGAAGGGCAACGTCGTCGATCTCGCCGTGGGCGTGATCATCGGCGGCGCCTTCGGCAAGATCGTCTCGTCGCTCGTGGCGGACGTGGTGATGCCCGTGGTGGGGCTCTTCGTCGGCGGCGTGAACTTCACGACCCTCGCCGTCACGCTGAAGGAAGCGAAGGAAGGCTCGCCGGCAGTACTCCTCAAGTACGGCCAGTTCCTCCAGAACGTGTTCGACTTCCTCATCATCGCGGCTGCCGTCTTCGCGATGGTGAAGCTGATGAACTCGCTCAAGCGGAAGGAAGAGGCCGCTCCGCCTCCGGCGCCGCCCGCACCGACTCCCACCGAGGCGCTGCTCGGGGAGATCCGGGACCTGCTGAAGCAGAAGGCGTGACGAACCCGGGGACGCCGAGCCGTTCGGCGCCCCCGCTCGAAGCGGAGAGCGGCGCGCCGTCGCGCCGTTCTCGCCTCAGAGCCCCCGGAGCCCGAGCACCAGGCCGGGCGAGATGTGGAAATCCCCGCCCCCCGTCTTCGTCGTCTTCGTGAGCGACGGAAGCGAGTAAACCCGCGGCGCTTGCCCCGTGGGGACGAGGAGCATGTCGTACGTGGGGCCGGCATAGAGCGCGAGCTCCTTCGAGAGCTTCACGCCGAGGACGGCGCGCGCCTGCCAGAGCGCCTGCGGGTCGCCGCCCTTCGTCGAGCTCAGCATCACGGTCGCGAGCGCGTCGATGTCCGCGAACAGCCGCGTGTTTTCGTACACGTGCGCGCCGATGCCGAGCGTCGGGCCGAACCCCGTGCCTTCCTTGCCCGCGACCGACACGGACGCGCCGTAGAAGTTGTGGACGTACTTGCTCCCGTGCTGGAGGGCGAGCGTGAGGACGCCGTTCGACCCGCCGACGGCGTGGACCTTCGTTCGCCCCTCCGTCACGATCTGCACGACGCCGATCGACGCATCCGACGTCCGCGCGACGTCGATGAGCCCGATCTGCGCGCCGTGGACGTCCCCCGCGATGGGGATCGCGCCGACCTGCGCGCCGCGGATCTCGTCGGCCATGGCGAGCGTTCCCGCGACCTGGAGCCCCGTCAGCGTGTGCGTCGTCACCGATGCGAACCCGTTCGCCTGGACGCCCTTCACGGAGTCCGCCCATCCCGCGAAACCCGAGAGCTGGCCGCCCGTGACGGGTCCCGCGAGGTCGAAGAAACCCGCGAGCGTGAGCCCCTCCACCGGATCGACGTTTCCCTGGAAGACGCCGCCGAGAGCGATCCCGCGAATCGGGCCGTTCACCCAGCCGGCGACGCCCGAGACCTGAGCACCGCAGACGAAGCCGCTCCCGTACGCAGCGAGCAAGCCGAGCTCGAAGCCGGCGACGCCCGCCGAGTGCCCGCCCAGGAACTCGAACGAGAAGCGACGAACGGTTCCGGGCGGCTCGACCGACGAGGTCCCGACGTACGGAACGAGATCGGCGCCGACGGGACGGATGCGCCCCCTCGGTCGCGCGACGCAGGGCGGTAGCGGCGCGTACTTCGTGGGGCGCGGGGCGACCGGCGGAGGCTTCGATTCTTCCGCCTTCTTCTGCCGCTCGAGCTCGGCGGCGCGTGCGGCGTCGTCCGCCTTCTTCGCTTCGGCCTGGAGCCGGGCGAGGAGCTCGCCGGCCTCGTCTTCGAGGAGGCTCGCCGCGACGAGCGCCGCGGTCGCGAGCGACTTCGCTTCGGTGTCGTCGGGGAGCTCGATCGTCCGCTCGGTGCGCTTGCCTCCGGGCTCGACGAGCTCGAGGCGCATCGCGCGCCGACCTGCGCCACGGATGACGAGGCGCGCGGTATCGGACGTCACGGCGGAAGTGACACGAACGGACGCCTCGCGCGCGATGGCGTCACGGAGCCGGTCGGCGTCGAGCCCGCCCGCGTTCGGCTCGATGTCGACCGAGAGCGCGAACACGGACGGCGCGGGGGACGGCGCGGGCGGAGCGGCGGGATTCGCGTCGGGCGGCGGAGCGGGCGCCGCGACGGAAGACGGGGGCGGAGCCGCGGCCGTCGGTGGTGCACCGTCCTCCGCGTACACGCGGCCTGGAAGGAGCGCATACACGACGAAGGCCGTCGAGAGACGCAAACGGGGAGACATGCTGCTCGGGAACTCGCTTCAGTGCGATGCCGGCATCGCGTCGAGAAGGGCTTTCGCCTCGGACTGCCTGTAAGATCCGAATTTGCCCGCCGCGAACGGCGCGAGCGCGGTCTTCGCCTCCGCGGTGCGCCCGAGGCGGACGAGACAGAGCGCCCGATCGTAGCGGGCGTCGACGGAGAGCGGCCCGCTCGGATCCGCCGCGAGGTAGGCCTCCCACGCGCGGAGCGCGGCCGCCGGGTTCTGGTCCACGAAGTGGAGCTTCCGCGCGGTTCGATAGAGCGCGATCGCCGTGTCTTCCTTTTCAGGCGCGGGTGGCGCCGCCCCCGGCGACGGCGCTTCGACGGCGGGTGCCGAAGTCGCGACGCTCGGCGCGTCCTCGGTGCGATCGGCGGCCCTGGGCGCCGAGGCCTCGGCGCGAGCGACCTTCCGCGGCGCGGCGCTCGGGACGTCCGCGCGCGCGGCGACGCTCGGAGCCTCCGCGACGCTCGGCAGCGACACGGCGGGCACCGGAACTTCCTCGACGGGAGACGGCGGCGCCGCCGTCACCTCCGGACGAGGTTGCTCCACCTTCGCGGCGACGGCCTTCGCGGGTCGCGACACGGGCGGCGCGACGGTGGCGCGCGGAGCGATGCCGAGCGCCTGCGCCGCCATCGAGGCGACCGCCGGGAGCCGCCCCGTCGCGGCGAGGACCGTGCCTCCGGCGAGGATCGCGGCGAGCGGGATGAGCCACACCGATCGGAGCTTCCGTTTCCGCGGCGCGAGGTCTCGAAGGATCCGTGCCTTCGTCGTCTTCGCCTGCGGCGCGGGACGCTCTCCCTCTTCACGGAGCGCGAGGAGTGCCTGCTCGAGATCGTCGTCGTTCATCCGAGCGCCTCCTTCTGGAGAATCTCGCGGAGCTTCCGCTTCGCGTGGAAGAGTCGTGTGCGCACCGTCGCTTCCGGCGCAGACACGATGGCCGAAACTTCCGCGGCGGGGCGCTCCTCGACCTCGCAGAGGACGAAGGCGACGCGCTGATCGACCGGGAGCTCGTCGAGCGCGCGGCTCAGGCGGAGCGCGAGGCGCCGGCGAGCGACGTCTTCCTCCGGAGTGGGCGGCGCGGGCGGCGGCGGATGGACGCTGAGCTTCGCCATCGCGGCGCGGCGGCGCCCCGCGGCGCGCACGTGATGCCGCGCGTGGTTCACCGCGATGGACACGAGGAACGTGCGGAGCGTGGACTCGCTCCGAAAGCTCCGGATGGCGGACGGCAGCGTGACGAAGACCTCGTGGACGAGATCTTCCGCGACGGCTTCGTCGCCGACCAGCCGCCGCGCGAACGCGCGGACCGCCGCGTGGTGGAGCTCGTACGCCTCGGCGACCGCGTCGACGTCTCCGTCGGCGATCCGGACGGCGAGCGGGTCGACCGCAGGCCCGTCCATCACGAGGGAATCCGTCCCGGTTGCACCGAGCGTTAGTGCCATGACAGGCTCCGGATCCGCACCATCCTGCCCTCCGTGCCCGGTCCCCGGAGAGTCGTTCAAAGAAATCGTCAGCCGCCGGGGGCCTGGGGAGCGCGCCCCTCCGCGAAGCGGCGGTCGTGCCAGAGCAGCATCTCCAAAGTACCGATTTCTTTCAAGAAAATCTGGTCATGACCGCCGGGGAGCACGGTGTAGTCGTGGGGAACCCGGAGCGCGCGGAGGCGCTCGCTGAGCGCCTGGTGGGACGGGAGCTCGGGATCCCAGCTGGACGTCTCGATGTGGATGGAACGCGGTCCGGCCTTCTCTACCGCGTGCTTCAGGAGATCCGCGTAGAGCGGCGCGATCTTCTCCCCGATCGCGGGCTGGACGGACCCGACGGCGCCGAAGAGCTCCGGTTTCCGGAGGAAGACGCCGAGCGCCATGTAGCCCCCGAGCGAGCAGCCGTCGATCGAGACGCCGCCCGGATCTTCCCGGCACGGCGCCTGGGCGCGAACGGCGGGGAGGAGCGTGCTCTCCGTCCATTCCGCGAGGCGGTCGAGCGCCTGCGCCTCCGACGGGAGCTTGTGGATGTTCGGCGTGAACGGGCAGACGAGCACCGCGCCCCGGTAGGGCGACGCGCCAAGCTCGCCGTTGATGCGCGCGAGCCGGTCTTCGGAGACGTACCTGTTCGGCTTCGCGAGGGAGAGGGGAGCATGGCGGAGGCGCGCGTCGGCGGTGACGAGGCCGTATCGGTCCGCCCAGGCGCGGACGCCGATCTTCGGGTCCCCCGTCTCTCCGAGCCCGTGGAAGAGGAGGAGGATCGGAAAGCGCTCGTCCGCGCGACGCTCGCGTGGAACGAGCACCATGGCGCTCCGGGAGAGCTTCGGGTCCCCCTCGAGCGCGAGCTCGACCGGCGTGAGATCCGGAGGCTCCCCACGGGCTTCCTCCGCGCGCGCGACCCCCGGCGCCGACCCGAACGGCATCGAGACCAGAGCGCCGAGCAGCGCCCTCCGGCTCGTTCGTGGCGCCGATCGCGGTCCCATCCGGTCGGTGTCCCACCACCTTTCCGGCGCGGCAAGCGCTCGGGGCAAAAAGCCACGCCGAGAACTTGCCCGAAGCGGGTCGCTCCCGCAAAAGCGAGCCATGCGACGAGTCCTCGCTCTCGGATTGCTCCTCGGTCTCGAGATCTCCTGTTCCGGCAAGAAGTCGAGCCCCGCGGGCCCGAGCTACGCGGACCGCGAGAGCTTCTGTCACGAGTGGGCGGCGCGGAACTGCCGGCCCGAGGTGATCGACGGCTGCCTCGCGGGCGGCGCCGATGCCTGCATCGCTTCGGGCGAGACCACGTGCAAGGCGAAGGTCCCCGACGGAAAATACTCGTCCGCCGGCGCTCAGGATTGCCTCGACGCGATCGACGCGGCGTATGCCGACGGCAAGATGTCCCCGGAGGACAGAGATCTCATCGTCGAGTTCGCGGGGGCCTGCTCGAAGGTCCTTTCCGGCTCGGGGAGCACGGGCGAGTCCTGCCAGAGCGACTCGGACTGCAACCGCGAGGAAGATCTCGCGTGCGTTCGCAGGGCGGGACACGCGTCGGGCCTCTGCGAGAAGCCCGCGCCGGTGGACAACGGCGGGAGCTGCAGCGCCGAGGACGCCGTGTGCGGGGACGGCTACTACTGCGACAGCGGCAATCACTGTGTCGAGGGCGGCGGAGACGCCGCCCCGTGCTCCGACGCGGAGCCCTGCACGACGGGCTTCCTCTGCCAGGCGACCCCGACGAACGGCGGCGACGGCGGCGTGGCCGGGGCGACCTGCAAGGCGCTCGGACAGAAGGGCGACCCGTGCGAGACCGACGACGACTGCGCGACCCGCATCTGCGTTCTCGTGAAGGCAGATACGTACAAGTGCGACGATCGCATCGTGCCGGGGTCGTCGATCTGCGCCGCCATCCAGTGAGCGCGGCCGCGCGAAGCGGCGGACAAGGCCTCCGGGACTTCTGATAGACTCGCGCCCCGATGCGCGGCTTCATCGTCCCCGTCGCTCTCGCGTGCCTCGCGCTCGTCGCGTGCGACTCCAAGCCGAAGGAGAACCCCTTCGAGAACAAGGCGGCCCCGAAGGAGCCGCCGCCGATCACCGAGCCGCCGAAGCCGAAGGGCCCGCCCGAGTTCACCGTCGGGGAAGAAGGGCCGAAGGTGTCCTGGACGTACATCCTCATCGACAAGCCCGACGGCAAGCAGAAGCTCGCCGACGCGATCAAGGAGAACGCGGAGTGGGTGTCGGGGAAGGACGTCGCGCTCCAGGCGGATCGGAAGTCCAAGCTCGCGCACGTCGCCGCGATGATGCGCGGGCTCGAAGCGGGCGGCGCCGCGAGCGTCACCGTCACGACGGAGACGCGGACGGAGTTCCCGAAGACGGTGAAGTTCCTCCCGAAGACGGAAGCGAAGTCCGCGCCCGGCTGCAGCGTCGTGGCGAAGGTGCTCTCCGAACGCCGGAACGCCGTGTGGAGCCTCAAGGGCGGCACGGCCGTGAAGAGCCCGAAGGGCCTCGCGGGGCCCGACATGGCGATGACGGAAGACAGCCTCGGCGCCGCGGCGAAGCGCTGCAAGGATTCGCCGTGGGTCTTCGTCTCCGCAGACGAGGACGTCGAGTGGGGGCTCGTGTACGACCTCGCGGCTGCCACGCAGTCGCTCGAGAAACAGAAGCTCGACAAAGTCGTCTTGCTGGACACGGCGCCGACGGCGGGACGCCCCGTGAAGGTCGAGTGACGATTTCCCCGGCCGGAGGAGCCGCCTCGGCGGGGCGCGCTTGACCCCGGGCACCCCCGGAAGCACGTTCTTTCGCCCGAAAGGTCCGCGTGGCGAAGAAGAAACCCTCCAAACCCAGGGCGCCGAAGGCGCAGAAGGGCCGTGAGCCCGAGGAATCGGACGACGCCACGGAGGCCGAGGCCGAAGAGACGGACGGCGACGAGGACCACGGGGACGACGAGCTCGGCGACGACGTCGTCGAAGCCGAGGCCGAGGTCGTGGACCGCGCCGAGCTCGAGAAGATCGGCGAGAAGGAGAAGAGCACCGGGCTCACGCGAGCCGACCCGCTCTCGCTCTACATGCGCGAGGTGCAGCGGCACCCGCTCCTCACGCCCGACGAAGAGCACAAGCTCGCCGTCGCGTACTCGAAAGACGGAGACGTCGACGCCGCCGCGCGGCTCGTGACGGCGAACCTCCGGCTCGTGGTGAAGCTCGCCTACGAGTACCGGCGCGCGTACCGGAACATCATGGACCTGATCCAGGAGGGGAACATCGGGCTCATGCAGGCCGTGAAGCGGTACGACCCGCACCGCGGCGTGAAGCTCTCGAGCTACGCGGCGTGGTGGATCCGCGCGTACATGCTCCGGTTCATCCTGAACAACTGGCGCCTCGTGAAGATCGGGACGACGCAGGCGCAGCGCCGCCTGTTCTTCAACCTGAACAAGGAGAAGGCGCGCCTCTCGGCGATGGGGATCGAGCCGAGCCACGCGGCCATCGCGTCCAGTCTCAAGGTGGACGAGAAGGACGTCATCGAGATGGACCGGCGGCTCGCCCGGAGCGACGCTTCGCTCGACGCCCCCGTCGGGGACAGCGAAGGCCGGAAGACGACGCGGATGGATCTCCTCCCTTCGTACTCGGAGGGCCCGGAGGCGGCGACGGAGAGCGCGGAGCTCTCCGAGCTCGTCCGCGAGCAGCTCGACGAATTTCGCACCACGCTCGCCGGCAAGGAGCTCGACATCTTCGACAAGCGCCTCGTCGCGGAGGACCCGCTCACCCTCCAGGAGCTCGGCGATCAGTTCGGCGTCTCCCGGGAGCGCGTCCGGCAGCTCGAGGCGCGCTTGACCGGAAAACTCCGGGAGTTCCTGAAGTCCAAGCTCGGGGACGCGGTGGAAGTCGGTGGCTGAGGGACCCGGCACCCTCTACGTGGTCGGCACTCCGATCGGAAACCTGGGGGACCTCGGGAAGCGCGCCGAGGAGACGCTGTCCATCGTGGACGCCGTGGTCGCGGAAGACACGCGACGGACCCGCGCGCTCCTGTCGCACCTCGGGATCGGACGCAAACCGGTCGTCTCGCTCGACGCGAACGCGACGGAGCGCGCCGTGACGGACCTCGCCGAGCGGCTCGCGGGCGGAGAGACGCTCGCGCTCGTGACGGACGCGGGGACGCCCGGCGTGAGCGACCCGGGAGCGAAGCTCGTGCGCGCCGCGTCGCTCCGCGGCGTGCCGATCACGTCCGTCCCCGGACCGAGCGCCGTCACCGCGGCGGTCGCCGTGAGCGGGCTCGTCGACGGGCCGTTCCTCTTCCTCGGCTTCTTGCCGCGAAAAGGGACGAAGCGCGCCGGCATGGTCGCGAAGATCCGCGCCTCCGAGTTCCCCGTCGTGCTGTTCGAGGCTCCGGGGCGCGCGGACGACACGCTCCGGGACCTCGCCCAGGTCATGCCGGACAGAGAAGCCTGCGTCGCGAGAGAGCTCACCAAGGTGCACGAGGAAGTGCGCCGCGGCACGCTCGCCGAGCTCGCGAAGGCGGGGATCACCGCGCGCGGAGAGTTCACGATCGTCGTCTCGCGCGGCGCGGACGCCGACGGCAACGCAGAAGAAGGGCCTCCGGACTCGGACGTGGACGCGCTCATCGCCGAGCGGCTCGAAGCCGGGGACTCTCCGCGGACGGTCGCGACGGACGTCGCGGCGAGGTGGAACAAACCGCGCCGCGAGATCTACGCTCGCGTCCTGGAAGCGGCGCGGCGACGCGGGGGCTGAGAGTTCCGCGAGCGCTTCTCTCGCCTCCGACGGTCTCGGGTGACGCCGGCTTTCGCGCGCGCCGTCCGTGCGATAGTCTTCGACACATGAAGGGTCCGAGGCGGGCGTTCCGAACCGTCGCGACGGCGGCGTTCCTGGTCGCGTGTGGTGGGACGACGAGCGGAGGCAGCGGCGGGACCTCGACGGGCCCGAGGACGGTGCCACCTGCCAGCGGAACGCCCGTCGCGGAGGCGGATTTCGCTCGAGAAGTCGCGCGACAGGGGTGCGCAGCCATCGCGGCTTGCTGTCAGCAGAACAGGCTGAGCGCCGATCAGGCGACGTGCGAAACGAACCTCGAGCGGCTCGTCCAGACGCAGGTGCTCTACCCGGCCAACTCGCCGATCGTCACCTACGACGCGAACAACGCCGGGGACTGCGTCGCGCAGTTCGTGCAGACGTACCAGACGTGCGGCGCCGCGATCGTGAAGCAGCCCGCGTGCGGGCACGTCTACGTCGGACACGTTCCGGAGGGCGCGTCGTGCACCAAATCGCCGGAGTGTGCCGACCCGAGCGGCGGCAACGCGAGCTGCGTCGACGGAATCTGTACGGTGCCGGGCGCGACGTCGTCGACCCCCGGCGCGCTCGGCGATCCGTGCAACGCGACGTGCAGGACCGAACCGGCGGTGACGTTCTGCAGCTCCACGCTCTCGTCGAGCGGAGCGGAGCCGCCGCCCGGAGCGAAGAGCTGCGAGACCACGAGCGGCCTCTACTGCGACGACGCGACGTACACTTGCGCGGCCCTTCCCGCCCTCGGCCAACCGTGCACCACCTACTGCGCCGCCGGCGCCTACTGCGACGGGACTCGGTGCGTCGCTCAGAAGGCGTCGGGACCTTGCCCGAACTACACGGAGTGCAACTCGGCCACGTACTGCGACGTGACATCGGCCGAGCCGACGTGCAAACCGCGCCTGCCCATGGGTACGTCCTGCCAGAGCTCCACGGAGTGCCAGAGCGGGGCCTGCCGGAACAGCGTGTGCGGCACGCTCGCCCCGGTGGACGCGAACGTGTGTGCCGGCATCCTGGATGACTCGAGCTCGAGCTCGCAGCCCTGATGGTTCCCCGGCTCTAGGCGCGCGTTCGGTGCGTGGCGCGCCGCGGGCTCCTCGGCACACCGCTCCGCGGCGTCTCTTCCGGAGCGCTCTTCAGCTTGCCGGCCGCGACGAGCCGGTGCTCCCGGCGGACCTTGGCGTTCTCGAAACGTCGCTTGTCCTCCTTCGTCTTCGGCAGGACGGGCGGGACTTCACGGGGCCTTCCCTCGGCGTCCGTCGCGACGAACGTGAGGTACGCCTTCGTCGTGTAACGGCGCTTGCCGGTCCGCGGGTTCTCGGTCTCGACGCGGCACCCGACCTCCATGCTCGTGCGCGACGCGAAGTTCACCTGGGACTGCAGCACCACGACGTCTCCGACGTGAATGGGGACCAGGAAATCCAGCCGGTCGATCGACGCGGTGACGGCCGCGCCGCCGCAGTGACGCATCGCAGAGACCGCCGCGCACACGTCGATCCACTGCATGAGCATGCCACCGAAGAGCACGCCGGAAGCACCGTTCGTGTGCGTCGGCATCACGATCTGGGTCATCTCGACGCGGGAAGAACCGGGAGAGCGGGGTTTCATCGTCGCTCCCATCCTACTCAAAGCTCTCCCCCGATCGACAGCCCCGCCCCCGACCCGTGCGGAAGCACGAACGGCGAGACGCGGAGGTGCGCGCTCTCGGTGTCGTCCGGGACCTCTTCACGCGCGAGCGCGGCCGCGTCCAGGACGACCGCGGCGGGAATCGCGAGGACGCCGAGCGCGATGAGCCCCACGTCGTCGTCGCTGCTCGTTCCGGTCGACTGGCTCCCCGCGACGATGAGTAGCGGGCCCGCTCCGCGAAGCGCCAGGCTTCCGACGGCCTTGCCCTCGTGGCCGTGGAGCGCGTGAATCAAAGGCCCACCCCCGAGGTAGATGCCGAGCCCCACCGCGTAGACCGTGTCGTCGCCGTGTCCGGCGGCGAGCAGCAAGCCGGCGAAGACGTCGCTCAGCAACGTCTGATAGCCGTACGACCGACGCTTCATTCGCCGCGGCAGGGGCGGAGCGTCGCTCGGGCGCGGTGGGGCCGTCGCTTCCGGCGATCCGTAGCCGCTCTCGGGTCCGCGGACGCCCGCTGCGGGTCCGGAAGGGGCGGGCAGACCTTCGGCGCGTGGCCCTGCCGCGGCGTCGGGCGGACGGAAGCGCGGGGGCTCCGGCGCGACCGCGGGCGGAGGCGGAAGCGGTTCGTCGCCATCCGTCGCGTCGCGCGTGGGGGGAGCCGGAACCTCCGGGAACGGTGCCGTGCCCGCCGCGCCGGCGGGATCCGCGGCGTGGGCGACGGACGCGACGGCGGAGAGCAGCGCCGCCGCCGAGACCACCACGCGTAACTGCCTCACCGGACGGGAGCGTACCCCGAACCCCGTCCCACGCGGCGGGGCGCACCTCCCGAGGCCCCCGAAACACCCATTTTTCAAAGCTTTTCCGGGTAATGGGGTGACCTCTCGGGAGTCCCTTGTGGTAAGAGGCGGCCGCGGTGTTCGACGCTCTGAAACGAGGGTTTCGCGAAGCCCAGAATCGCCTCGCCGGGCTCACCGAGCTGAACGAGAAGAACGTTCGCGCGGCGCTCCAGGAAGTGCGCGCGTCCCTCCTAGAGGCGGACGTCGAGCTCGGCGTCGTGAAGCGGTTCCTCGCGCGGGTGGAGGAAAAGGCGCTCGGGCAGACGCTCGCCACCACGGTGAAGCACGGGGGAGAGAAGTTCCAGGTCTCCGCGGGCGATCAGTTCGTGAAGATCTGCCACGACGAGCTCGTCGCCATGATGAGCCACGAGGGCGACCCCATCCACTTCGCGGACAAGGGGAAGCGGACGGCCATCATGATGGTCGGTCTCCAGGGCTCCGGTAAGACGACCACGTCCGCCAAGCTCGCTCGGCTCCTCGCGTCCGAGGGCCGCTCGCCTCTCCTCGTCGCGGCCGACATGCAGCGTCCGGCCGCCGTGGAGCAGCTCAAGGTGCTGGGCGCGCAGATCGACGTGCCCGTCTGGAACGTCGCCGGAGCGACGCCCCTCGAGATCTGCAAGACGGCCGAGGCCGAGGCGAAGCGCCTCGGCCGGGACGTCATCGTCTACGACACCGCCGGACGTCTCGCGATCGACGAGCCCCTGATGCAGGAGCTCTCGGACATCAAGAGCGCCATCTCGCCGGAGAACGTCTTCCTCGTCATCGACGCCATGATCGGGCAGGACGCCGTGCGAACGGCCGCGTCCTTCAACGAGCGGCTCGGCGTCACCGGCGTCGTGCTGACGAAGCTCGACGGGGACGCGCGTGGCGGCGCGGCGCTCAGCGTGAAGGAAGTGACGGGCGCGCCCGTCGTCTTCTCCGGCGTCGGCGAAGGAACGGACAAGCTCGAAGAATTCCGCGCCGAAGGCATGGCCGGACGGATCCTCGGAATGGGGGACGTCGTCGGCCTGATGAAGGACTTCGAGCAGGTCGTCGATCAGAAGAAGGCGGAAGAAGACGCCGCCCGGATGCTCTCCGGCCAGTTCTCCCTGGACGACTTCCTCAATCAGATCCGCATGATCAAGCAGATGGGGTCCCTGAAGGATCTCGTCGAACGCCTCCCCGGCCTCGGCAACATGATGCCGCCCGGGGTGGACCTGGACGATCAGGAGCTCGTTCGCATCGAGGCGATGATCCAGTCGATGACGAAGGGGGAGCGGCTGGATCCGAACGCGCTCGTCCGTGAACCGGGCCGCGTGAAGCGCATCGCGAAGGGTTCCGGCAGCCCCGAGCAAGCGGTGACGGAGCTCGTCCAGAAGTTCCTCTTCATGCAGCAGATGATGACGGGGATGGGCGGCGGAGGCGGAGGCCTTCTGGATCGCATCCCTGGCCTGAAGAACCTGAACATGGCGCGGAACGTCCGCCGCGCGATGAAGAGCGGCAAGTTCCCGCAGAACATGCCCGGAATGCCGGGAATGCCCGGGATGGGCGGAATGCCCGGATTCCCCGGGATGCCTGGAATGGGCGGAATGCCGGGGTTTCCGGGAATGCCCGGGCTCGCCGGAGCGTCCGGCGCGGGGACTCCGCAGATGCGAAAGCTCTCCCAGGCCGAGAAGAACGCGAAGAAGAACCAGCGAAAGCGCGAGCGCGCCTCGCGAAAGAAGAACCGAGGGAAGTGATGAGGATGAGGGAGCTCGGATTTTCGATCGTCGTTCTCGCCCTCGCGGCAGGGTGCGCGCCCGGCGGGTCCCCGGAAGACGCGGCGAAGCTGTCGGCCTTCGTCGTCGGGGGCGTGCCGGAAGAGGCTCGCTCGGCGAACTTCGACTTCGGCGGCAAGGTGCAGATCGTCGGAACGTCCGTCTCGCCCTCGGGTACCGCGGCCCCGGGCTCGCAGGTCACGCTCACGCTGTACTGGAAGCGGACGGGCAGCCTCGAACCCGGCTGGGGCCTCTTCACTCACATCGAGAACGACGAAGGACGGCAGCTCCGGAACTTCGATCACGAGGGCGGCTTTCGCTCCGCGCTCGAGGGCACGAAGGGCGGACTTTCGTCGCTGGAGCTCGGGAAGATCTACCAGGAGAAGCAGACGATCGAGCTGCCGAAGCCCGACGAGCTCACCCCGCGCGTCGGAATCATCGTCGGCGTGTGGCACGACGCCATGCGGCTCCCCGTGGTGAGCGGCCAGACCAACGGCCACGAGGCGGCGCTCGTCGCCTCCTTCGCGACCGGAGTGCCGAGACGGCCCCCCGCCCCGCCGAAGCCGATCGCGAAGGACGAAAAGCCGCGCTGAAGGGCGCTCGAAGATTTGACCTGCTTGGAGGGAATCATGAAGAACCGCACACTGTCCGTCCTCTTCTCGGCGAGCTTCGCCGTGCTCTCACCCGCCTGCGTCGGAGGCGCGAAGGACGCGCCGCCGCCGGATCAGACGGAGGCGCTGAAGGCGTTCACGCTCGACAAGGAGCCGGCGGACGCCAGGCCCGTGGGCGTCAACTACGACAACAAGATCACGCTCGTCGCGTCGAAGGTGGAGCCCGCGACTCCCATCAAGCCGGGCGATCGAGTGAAGGTCACCAACTACTGGCGCTGTGACAAGGAGCTCGGGGAAGGCGGCTGGAAGCTCTTCACGCACGTCACGGACGCCTCCGGCGAGCGCATCCTGAACATCGACAGCGTGGGTCCGCTCCGGAAGTACGTGGAGCACGACCAGGTCCTCGGCCCGAGCGCCTGGAAGGCCGGCAAGGTCTACGTGGACACGCAGGAGTTCCAGATCCCGAAGAAGGTTCGGACGGCGACCATCAACGTCACCACCGGCGTGTGGAAGGCGGACGAACGACTCCCGATCGTGAGCGGCCCGAAGGAGCGGGACAACCGCGGCATCGCCGCGACGATCCGCGTCGAGGGAGGCGCGCCCGATCCGCAGACGACGCGCGTGCCCGAGCTCCGCGTGGACAAGATGGAGAAGGGCCAGAAGATCGTCGTCGACGGGAAGCTCGACGACGAGGCCTGGAAGACGGCGCCCTCCACCGGACCGTTCGTGGACGTCCGCACGGGGCAACCGAACCCCTCCGCGAGCGTGACCGGCTCGGCGAAGGTGCTCTGGGACGACCAGAACCTCTACGTGGGCTTCGACGTGAAGGACAAGAACGTCGTCGGCGGCTTCAAGAAGGACGAGAAGGACCCGCACCTCTGGACGAAGGACACCGTGGAGATCATGGTCGATCCGGACGGCGACGGGGACAACAAGGACTACTACGAGATCCAGGTGAACCCGCAGAACCTGGTGTTCGATTCCCAGTTCGACTCCTACAACACGCCGAAGAAGGAGCCCGACGGACCCTTCGGTCACCAGGAGTGGAGCGCGAAGCTGAAGAGCGCCGTCGTCGTGACGGGCACGATGGACAAGGAGGACGATCAGGACACGGGCTACGCCGTGGAGGTCGCGATCCCGTGGAAGTCGTTCGACAAGGCGAAGCAGACGCCGCCGGAGCTCGGGCAGACCTGGCGTCTCAACTTCTACGCGATGGAGAACAACGGCGGCGAGTCCTGGTCGCCGATCCTCGGCCAGGGGAACTTCCACCGCGCGTCGCGCTTCGGGAAGATCCTCTTCGCTGCCAAGGGCTGGACGCCGCCCGCGCCGAGCGCGGCTCCGCCGGGAAGCGCAGCGCCGGCAGGAAGCGGCGCCCCCGCGCCGAGCGCGGCTCCGCCCAGGCCCGGAACGCCCGAACCGAAGCCCACGCCGAAGGCGGCAGCGGCCCCGGCACCGTCCGCGCACTGAGCGCCCGCGGTTCACGCGGAGAGGCCGCCCCCCCGGGGCGTGTGCCGCGACGCCAGGAGCGACGCAGGCCCTACAAGCCGTGCTTCCGTCGCGCCGCGCCTTCGACGTCGGCGCACGTCTTCGTCGCCGCGTTCGACGCCTCGAGCTTCGCCGACGCCTCCGCGAGCAGCGCCATGGCTTCGGGCGGGAGGGGCTTTCCGTCCTCGTTCGCGTGGCGGACGGCGGCGACGCTCTCGAGCGCCGTCACCTGGAGCGTGTAGGCGTCGGCGCACGTCTTCCGGAGGGCGCAGACGTCCTCCGCCGTGCACGTCTCGTGTTCGAGCGCGACGAGCAGCGGGCGCTTTGCGGCTCCGTCCGCCTCGCGGAGCTTGCGGACGGCCTCCGCGACGCGCCCCGCCTCCGAGCGGACGGCCTGGTCCCGCTCGCCGTGGCACGCCGAGGCGAGCAGGCTCAGGGCAAGCGCGTGCGCCCGGCTCACTCGCTCGGCTTCGGCGCCGGGCCCATCTGGATGAGCTCGCCGACGTAGGAACCGATGAGCGTGAAGAGCACGCCGAGCGCGGACATGAGGACGTACATGAAGGCGGGCATCGCCTTCACCGTCTGCGATTGGTAGAGGAGGAACGCCGTCGGCATGGCGACCAGGAACGTCGCGATCACCGGTTCGATGAACGTGCGTCCGGGCGAGATGAGCCCGACGAGCATCCCCGCGAGGAACCACACGGGGATGGAGACGAGCATCCCCGCGGAGCCTTCGAAGTCGAAGAGCGGGATGACCATGGGGAGCCCCATGATGATGGCCGCCGTCAGCACCGAGACGATGACGAGCGCGATGCCGAACCAGGACGGGCTGAAGCCCTCCTGCTGGTAGCGCCGTTCGAGCTCTTCCTGGCGGGAGAGGGCGCGCTTCAGATCTTCGATCTTCGCGCCGCACGACACGCAGCGGTTGTTCTGCAGGGGCAGAGTGTTCTTGAAGCCACAAGACGGGCAAACGACGTGCTTCGGCTGTGCCATGCGGGTTCCCAGAGAAAACCGATACTAGCCCCCGAAGTCCCCTCCCGAGAACCGAGAAGAGAACCGCCGAGAACTACGCGCTTATTTGGGGGCATTCGTCCCGCCTCGGGGCGGCCTCCGGCCGCTCCTCGGAGGTCCGGGTTCGGCCCGGGGGCCCGGCGCCGGCGGGTGCGCCCCACGACGGGGCGGGAACTTTCCTCGATTCCGGCTGTCGAAGGTGTCGTGGCAGAGGCTTCTGGACCCTCGGTGTCACCCGGCGGCGCAAAGGCCGGAGCGGGTTCTCCGCTGGATCCGGAGCTCGAGGCGCTCCCGCCTCCGCGGCGCCCCTGGCGGAAGACGACCTTCGCGGTGCTCGGCGCGACCGCCGTCGCCTCCATCGCCGTCGCGGTCGGCCTCGTGTCGCCCGCCCGCTATTCGCTGTGGTCCGGCCCCCCGCGGGAACTCGGTGCCCTGACGAATGTTCAGCTCGATCCGTCCGCGGCGAACACCTGGGTCCACGCCGCGGGGGAGCTCGCGCCGCAGGCGGTCGAGTACCGGCGGCCCCTCGACCCCGATCGGTTCCGGCTCGTGCGCGCGGAGGGGAACCCGAAGCTCTTCGTCGAGCTTCGCGTCCCGGGGAGCGAGCTGCCGGAGCACTACGTGCCGCCGAACTCCTTCGTCGGTCGCCTCGTGCCGCTCGACGAAGCGGGGCTCCGGTTCTCCGCCGTGGGCGAGGCGCTCGCGACGCTCGGCGAACGGCCGTCGGGCGCATGGGTCCTCGTGGACGGCGAAGCGCCGGCGACCGCGCGGTGGACGCTCGGCGTGATCGCGCTCTTCCTCGGCTTCTCGGCGTTCGGCGTCTTCGGGATCACGCGATTGCTTCGTCCGTCACCCGCGTGAGCGCGTGAGCGCGTGAGCGCGTGAACCGCGCTCCCGTGGATTCGATGCTAGCGTCCCGCGCGTGCGACGCCCGAAAACCTCCGGCAAGGGTCGACCGCGCGTCGTGACGGCGGACGTCGTCGTCATCGGCGGCGGCGTGATGGGCTCGGCGTGCGCGTGGGTCCTCGCCGAGGCCGGACGCTCCGTCGTGGTGCTCGAAAAAAGCATCCCGGGGGCGGAAGCGTCCAGCGCGGCGGCCGGGATCCTCGGTGCCGGCGCCGAGGCGCACGGACCGGGCCCGCTCGCGGAGCTCCTCGGCGCGGGCCTCCCGAGGCACGCCGCATGGGCGAGGCGCCTCGGGAGACAGACGGGCATCGACGTGGAATTCCGGGAGGGCGGCGTGCTCCGCGTCGCCGAGACGGCCGCTTCCCTCCGCGCGCTCGCGAAGGAGACCGCGTGGATGGAGGGGACCGGCCGAAAGCGACGCGTCCTCTCCGCGGCGGAGGTGCGGAAGCTCGAACCTGCGCTCGCGAAGAGCCCGGGCGGGGTGTTCTTCCCGGAAGATGCGCGGATCGACCCGAAGAAGTTCTTCCGCGCCGTCCACGTCGCGGCGGAACGCGCGGGAGCGCGGTTCGAGTCGGGAGCGTACGTGAAGGAGATCCTCACCGAGAACGACCGCGCCGTGGGCGTCGCGGTGGAGAGCGGCACGGTCTATCGCGGCAAGACGGTCGTGCTCGCGGCGGGGAGCTGGTCGACGCTCGTGCCGGGCGCGAAGCTCCCGGAGGACGCCGTCATCCCGGCGCGAGGCCAGGTGGTCGAGCTCGAGCTCCCCCGGCCCGTCCTCTCGCGCGTCGTCGCGGGACCCCGCTGCTACCTGGTGCCGCGCGACGACGGACGCATCCTCGTCGGCGCGACGGTGGAGTTCGTGGGCTATCGCCGCGAGGTGACGGCGCGGGGCATCCGGGATCTCCTGGACGCGGCGGTCACGCTGGTCCCCGCCCTCGGAGACGCGACGTTCGGCGCGAGCTGGTCGAGCTTCCGCCCGTACACGGCGGACGAGCTCCCGCTCCTCGGACGGAGCGCCGTCCCCGGGCTTCTGCTCGCGACCGGTCACTACCGGAACGGGATCCTCCTCGCGCCCATCACGGCGGAGATCATCCGCGCGATCGTGCTCGGGAAATCGCCGCCCTTGCCGGTGGATCCGTACGCGGCGAAGCGGCTCGAAACGGCCGAAAACCGCGCCCCGTTGCGTGCCCGGCGAAACCGGGACTAAACGGTGCCCATGGCCATCACCTATCGCGCGGCGGGGGTCGACATCGACGCGGGCGACGAGCTCGTCGAGCGCATCAAGCCCATCGCGCGGAGCACGTACCTCGACACCGTCGTCGAGGGCGTGGGCGGCTTCGCGGCGCTCTCGGCGCTCCCCGGCGGCGTGGAAGAGCCGCTCCTCGTGAGCGGCACGGACGGCGTCGGCACGAAGCTCAAGGTCGCGTTCGCGACGGGCCGGCACGGGACGATCGGCCAGGACCTCGTCGCGATGTGCGTGAACGACGTCGTGACGACGGGCGCGAAGCCGCTCTTTTTCCTCGACTACTTCGCGTGCGGGAAGCTGGACGTGAACGTCGCGGAGAAGGTCATCGCCGGCATCGCGGACGGCTGCCGGCTCGGCGGCGCCGCGCTCCTCGGCGGAGAGACCGCCGAGCTCCCGGGCATGTACCCCGAGGGCGAGTACGACCTCGCCGGCTTCGCGGTCGGCGTCGTCGGGCGGAAGCAGGTCCTCGGCAAGGGCCGGGTGAAGGCCGGAGATTCGCTGATCTTCGTCGCCTCCACCGGGCTGCACTCGAACGGTTACTCGCTCGCGCGGCGCGTCCTGGAGACGGAGATGCGCATCGCCCTCGACTCCCACGTCCCGGAGTTCGGGAAGACGCTCGCCGACGAGCTCCTCACCCCCACGCGCATCTACACCAATGCGGCGACGGGGCTCGGCGCGGCGCTCGGGTCGGATCTCCGAGCGTTCTGCCACGTCACCGGCGGCGGCCTCGTCGGCAACCTGCCGCGGGTGCTGCCGAAGGGCGTCTCGGCGAAGGTGCGGCTGGATCACGAGCGGCCGGCCGTGTTCCAGGTCATCGCGAAGGGCGGCCCGGTGGAGGAGGCCGAGATGCGACGGACCTTCAACCTCGGCGTCGGCCTCGTCGCGGTCGTCGCGAAGGGCGCCGAAGATCGCGCCATGACGGCGCTCCGCGCGGCCGGAGAGCGCGCGTGGGTCGGCGGAGAAATCGTCGCGACGGAGGCGTCCGCGGCGCCCGACGTCGACGTCGTGGGCTGAACATGCTGTCGATCGGGGTCCTCGTCTCGGGGACGGGCACGAACCTCCAGGCCATCCTGGACGCGGTGAAGGACGGAACGCTCCCCGCGAAGGTCGCCGTGGTGGTGTCGAACAAGCCCGGCGTCCTCGCGCTCGAGCGCGCCGAGAAGGCGGGGGTGCCGACGCGCGTGCTCTCGCACAAGGACTACGGGAATCGCGAGGGGTTCGACGCGGCGCTCGTGGAGACGCTCCGCGCGGCATCGGTGGATCTCGTCGTCCTCGCCGGGTTCATGCGACTCCTCACGAAGACGTTCCTGGACGCCTTCCCGAACCGGATCGTGAACATCCACCCGTCGCTCCTGCCCGCGTTTCCCGGCGTGGACGCGCAGGACCAGGCGCTCGCCTACGGCGTCAAGGTCGCGGGGTGCACCGTGCACTTCGTGGACGAAGGGACGGACACCGGGCCCATCATCGGACAGCGCGCGGTGCCCGTCCTGGACGGCGACGACGCGGCGGCGCTCCGCGCGCGGATCCTCGCCGAGGAACACTCGCTCCTCGTCTCGTGCCTCGCGCTCATCGCGGAGGGGCGCGTGGAGGTCGTGCCCGGGGACGGCGGCCGGCGCGCGCGCGTCCGGACGAGGCTCGGGTGACGCACCGGCACTACGACGTCGTCGTCCTCGGGCGTTCGATCGGCGCGCTCGCCGCGGCGGCGCTCCTCGCACGGCGCGACTTTCGCGTGCTCTCGATCGGTCAGGGGCAACGCCCCGCGTCCTATCACTTCGAGGGCCGGACGCTGAAGCGACGCGCGTTCACGTTCGTCGCCGCGGCGTGCCCTTCCTTCCGGAGGCTCCTCCACGAGCTCGCGCAGACGCAGACGTTCCGGAGGCGCATGCGCGCGCTCGATCCGATGTTCACCGTGCTCGGCGACGGCTTCCGCCTCGAGGTCCCGCCGAGCCTCGAGCTCTTCTCCCGCGAGGTGGAGCGAGAGTTCCCCGAGGTGCGGCAGGTCGTGGAGGAGATGTACGCGACGTTCGCGAACACGAACGCCGCGGCGGACGCGGCGTTCGACCGGGACGTGTCGTGGCCGCCCGGGACGCTCTGGGAGCGGTTCGAGACGGGGCGCGCCGCCGCGATGCTCACGCTCTCCGACGGCGACGTGGACGCGGTCCTCGGCAAGTTCCCCGTCGGGCATCCGTACCGGGACGTGACGCTCCTTCCCGCGCGATTCGCGAGCGATCTGGCGGAGGCGTCCGGCAACCGGAGCGCGTTCTCGCTCGCCCGGCTCCACGGGTCTTGGACGCGCGGCCTGCTCGCGCTCGACGGCGGAGAAGACGAGCTCGAAGCGTTCCTCGTCGAGCGGATCCTCGCGCACGGCGGCGAGTGCCGTCTCGAGCAACGCGCGACGTCCCTCGTCGTGCGAGGACGGAGCGTGACGGGCGTCGTCGAGGACGGCCAGGAGAGCCCGACGAGCTGCGACGCGCTCGTGACGGACATGCCCGGCGAAATCCTCGCGGAGCTCTCGCGCGGCTCGGGAATCACCAAGAAGGCCGAGCGCGAGTGGCCGCGCGTGAGCACGCTCGCCGGGCGATTCGTGGTGAGCCTCGTCGTGAAGACGGCCGGGCTGCCCGCGCCGCTTTCGGAGGAGTCCTTCCTGCTCCCGAGGAAGACCGAGCCCGTCGCTCCGGCTCGTCGCCTCGCCGTCCGCGTCTCGCGAACGCGGAGCTCCGATGCGGGCCACGCCGACGAGACGCTCCTCGTCGCGGAAGCGCTGGTTCCGAAGCGCGGAGCGCTCGGCCTGCTCGAAGCGCGCGAGGCCGTGCTGCAGACGATCTACGAACAGCTCCCCTTCCTGGAACGGCACGTCGTCCTCGTGGACTCGCCCCACGACGGCCTCCCGCTCTATCAGTACGAGGGCGGCGCGCGACGGGAGATCGATCGAATCCACGTGACCGAGACGAGCCCGAACGCCGAGCCCATGCAGTGGCTGTGGTCCGTGGAACCCGAGGGGTTCCTCGGCATCGGGGGCGAGCCGGTGCGCGGGCCCATCGGCGGGACCTACCTCGTCGGGAGCACGGTGCTCCCGGGCCTCGGTCAAGAAGGGCAGCTCCTCGCCGCGACCACCGCGGCAAGGCTCATCACCCGCAAGGACCGCAATCGGGAGAAGCTCAGGCGCGACATGTGGACCAAGATCGAGACGGGGTGAGGGCGTGCGAATCATCGCAGGACGCTTCCGGGGACGGCCCATCGTGGCTCCCGAAGGAATGACGACGCGACCGACGACGGATCGCGCGAGAGAGGCCATCTTCAACATCCTCGGCCCCCTGGATGGCGAGAACGTGGTGGACTGCTTCGCCGGCACCGGCGCGCTCGGCATCGAGTCGCTCTCGCGCGGCGCGCGTCACGCGACGTTCGTGGAGACGGATCGCAACGCGCTCCGCGCGATCCAGAAGAACCTCGAGAAGCTCGGCGTGACCGCGCAGGCGACGGTGCTCGACGTACCGGTCGAGAAGGCGCGGGCGAGGCTCGAGCGCCTCGCGCCGTTCGACGTCGTGCTCGCCGATCCACCGTGGAAGATTGCTCAGGACGCCGCGGAGCGCGTCTCGAAGGTCATTCGCGGGCTGCTCGCCCCGGGCGCTCGGGTGCTCCTCGGGCATCCGACGGCCGCCCCGATCGCGCTCGGACCCGAATCGGGACTCACCCTGGTCGATCGCAGGAAATGGGGAGGTTCGGGGATGTCCTTTTTCGAGGAAACCGGAGAACCGAAGGATTCCGAGCGCTTGGAAGCGTGAAACGCCGGACGAAAATCTGCGGGCCTTTGTTATAGTAGCCCCCCTTTGGTCTCTAGAGACGCGCGTATCCACAGAGGAAAACGGGATGCCTAACACTTCGTTGCCGCCCACCCCGACCCACCACGGTGGGAGAGCGTTCATCGGCGCGGTGATCTTGATGCTCCTCGCCATGGGCGGCCTCCTCTACTGGAAGTTCGGCGGCAAGGAAGCACCGCCTCCGGCCGTGTCTGCCATCAACACGGCCCCCACTGCGCCGCATTTCGACGAAGCGCCGCCTCCCCCGCCGCCCGTCGAGCCGGACGCGGGCAAGAAGGACGAGGGCCCGAAGAAGCGCACGATCGTCTCTTCGGGCGGCGGCGGCTGCAGCGGGGACTGCAAGGGAGAGGTCGGGGCGCAGCTTCGCTCCGCCTTGAGCGGGGCCGCCGGAAGCGTTCGGGGCTGCTACGAGCGCGCGCTGCGTCAAAACCAGATGCTGCAGGGAAAGCTGCTGGTCAGCGTCACCATTGGGTCGCACGGGCAGGCCTGCGGCGCGAGCCTCGCGAGCGACTCCCTCGGGGACCCGTCGGTCGCTTCCTGCGTGCTCCAGAAGTTCCGTTCCGGGACCTTCCCGGCGCCCACGGGGGGCTGCGTGAAGGTGAACGTTCCGATTTCCTTCATGCCGAAGACCGGAAAATGAGCGATCCTCGCCCCATGGCCCGAATCGCTGGTGCGCTCGTCCTCGCGCTCGCGGCCGTCGCGTGCGGCGAAGACGGCAAGGGGATTGGAGCGGGAGACCACTGCCCGGAGATCGGGCTCTACCAGTACCAGTTCGTCCCGGGCACGGGCGGCACGGGCGGAAACGCCGGGCACTGGGAGCTGGTGAAGCCGGGGTACGGCGGGCAGCCCGGGCAGTTCACGCAGGCCGAGCTCGACCAGCTGAACAAGAACATCAAGGAAGCGACCCAGATCGCGAACCCGAACGGGGACCCGACCGGACAGCGATGTCTCACGCCGAACGGCGAAGCCGTGACGTTGGACGTCGACGGCGGACCGTGATCGCGCCCGCGCGTCCGTGATGGACGACGCCGCGCGCTTCGGTGTCCTGCTCACGGTCGCGTACGTCGGCACTCGCTTCTCCGGGTTCGCGAGACAGCCGCACGCGCGCACCGTTCAGGGCGAGCTCGAGGGCGCAGTGCGAGCCGTCGATCCGAACGCGTCGCTCGTCCGCGGCGCGAGTCGTACCGACGCGGGCGTGCACGCGCGCGCGCAGCGAGTCGCGTTCGACGCGTCGCTCGACATTCCGTCGCGAGGCTGGGTGCTCTCGCTCTCGCGACACGCGGGCGACGAGATCGCCATCGTCTCCGCGGCGCGCGTCGCGCCAGGATGGGATCCGCGCGACCACGCCGTGAAGAAGACGTACCGCTACACGATCTTCCCCTCGGAGGTCCGGGACCCGTTCCTCCGCCACCGCTCGTGGCGTGTTCCGGAGAGGTTGAACCACGACCTCATGCGGCGCGAGGCCGAGGCGTTGCTGGGACAGCACGATTTTCGCGCATTCCGGAGCGCAATGGATGCGCGCACGGAGACGGTGCGCACGATATTTCGCGCCGCCGTCGACACGGCAGCGGACGATCCGCGCCTCGTCGTGGTCGAGGTCGTCGGAGATCGCTTTCTTCACCGCATGATGCGGATCATCGCCGGCACGCTCGTCGACGTCGGTCGCGGGCGGCTCGAACCGGGCGCGGTGCGAAGAGCGCTTTCCACTCTCGAGCGGAGCGACCTCGGCATGACGGCGCCTCCCGATGGGCTGTGTCTCCACGCGCTGGAACTCGACGACGAGGGTTCCGACAAGTGGCCAGACCACTAGCGCTCTCGTTGACTTAGGGTGTCTTTTGCGCGATAGCGTACGCGAGCGCGAAAGCCCGCTTCGACGAACGAGCAGCCTTCGTGTGGTTGAACCAGACGTCCTTCGAGACGCGCTGATCGATACCGCCCCAGGAGCAAACCAGGATGGGCCTGACCAAGAGAATCACCGACCGGAGCAAGCGGCTCGTCATGAACCCGACCGTGATGCGCTTCATCTCGGACGACCGGGTCATGAAGGCGGCGGAAGGCGTCCTGGATGCGCGGACCCGCATGCGCGCGGCGTGGAAGGTGCTGCTGAACGGCCACGATCTCCCCGCCGTGGATCCGGCTCTGGACGACTTCATCGGTGAATCGGCGCCGCCCGTTCGAGCGAAGAACGGGACGAACGGCCACGCGAAGAACGGACATGCCACGAACGGCCACACGAACGGCCACGGCGCGAACGGCCACGCGAACGGCCACGACGGGGGCATCAGCATCGCGAAGTCGCCGTCGTCCGACCGCCCGCCCATCACCGGCGGCAACACGGCGACGCTCGACCAGGCGCTCAAGGAGCGGACGTCCCTCGCCGGCATCGGCGGGAAGGACGTCTTCGAGAAGGCGTATCAGTTCCTCGCCGCGGACAACGCGCGGAAGATCGGCATGTATCCGTTCTTCCGTCCGCTCGATCTGAACGACGGCCCCGAGGCCGTGATCGACGGCCGCCGCGTGGTCATGTTCGGGTCGAACAACTACCTCGGCCTCACGACGCACCCGAAGGTCCGGGAAGCGGCCAAGGCCGCCATCGACCGCTTCGGGACGAGCATGACGGGGTCCCGTCTCGTGAACGGCTCGATGAAGCTGCACAACGAGTTCGAGGAGAAGCTCGCCGACTTCTTCAAGAAGGAATCGGCCCTCGTCTTCACGACCGGCTACCAGGCGAACCTCGCCACCTGCGCCGCGCTCCTCTCCAACAAGCGCACCGTCGCGGTGATCGACCGGAACGTCCACGCATCCCTCTACGACGGCGTGCGCCTCGGCCAGGCCGCGGGCACCCGCCTCGTCCGCTACAAGCACTCGGATGCGGATTCGCTCGACGCCGCTCTTTCCCGCCTGGAAGACGGCGAGGGCGCGCTCGTCATCACGGACGGCGTCTTCAGTGCGGAGGGCGAGATCGCGTGTCTGGACAAGCTCGTCCCCGTCGTGAAGAAGCACGGCGCGCGCATCTTCGTGGACGACGCGCACGCGCTCGGAGTCATCGGCCCCGGCGGCCGCGGCACCGCGTACCAGTTCGGCCTGCAAGATCAGGTGGACCTCATCAGCGGCACCTTCTCCAAGTCCATGGCGAGTATCGGCGGCTGGCTCGTCGGGGAGCGCAAGGTCCTCGACTACATCCAGCACTTCGCGCCGAGCTTCATGTTCGCCGCGAGCGCGGCCCCGCCGAACGTCGCGGCCGCCATGGCCGCCTTCGACGTCATGAAGGAGGAGAGCTGGCGCATCGACAAGCTGCGCGAGAACTTCACCTACATGCGCACGGAGCTCGCGAAGATGGGCTTCGAGCTCGGAAAGACGGAGACGGCCGTCATCCCCATCTACATCCGCCAGGACCTCCGCACGCTCATGATGTGGAAGGACCTCCTCGAGGAGCAGGGCGTCTACGTGAACCCGTTCATCTCCCCCGGAGTTCCGCCGAAGCACGCCATGCTCCGCACGAGCTACATGGCGACGCACGAGCGGCACCACCTCGATCGAGGCCTCGAGGCCTTCTACAAGGCCGGCAAGAAGTTCGGCGTCATCTGATGCTCGCCGTCGTCGCTCTCTCGGACGCACACACCCCGCGATCTCCTGTCACGTCACGTGGCGCCACGGAGGGTGTGCGACGGATCTCCGCGACAGGTCGCTGACCGCCCCATGGCGGCGCGGAGCCCGGCTGCCGGGCGAGCACCGACATCGGGGGCGGTCGGCAGCCCGCGACGCGGGATGCCGGGTGGGGCATCGCATCCTGCCGACTCCGGTGACCGATCCCCTGCGATTGACGCCCCTCCCCGTCCGCGACTACCAAGGCCCATGGCCGTCGAGGTGCGCGAGACGAAGCTTGGCGGAAATCTGAAGGATTTCCTGGATGTCGTGGACTACGTCTACCAGGGGGATCGGAACTACGTCCGTCCGCTAGACATGATGGTCAAGGACCAGCTGTCGAAGTCGAACCCGTTCTTCGAGCACGCGGAGGGGACGACCTTCGTCGCCTACCGGAACGGCTGGCCCGTGGGGCGCTGCACGGCGCAGATCGATCGCCTCCACCTCACGCGCTACAAGGACGACATCGGGTTCTTCGGCTTCTTCGACACGATAGACGACGAGGAAGTCGCGAACGCGCTGATGGACGCCGCGAGGCGCTGGCTCCGGGACCGCGGCATGAAGAAGATCCGCGGCCCCCTCTCCCTCTGCATCAACGAGGAGCTCGGGTGCCTCGTGGACGGCTTCGACACGCCGCCCATGATGTTCATGGCGCACCACCGGACGTACCAGGGTGGCCTCATAGAGAAGACCGGCCTCCACAAGGAGAAGGACTTCTATGCCTGGCGCTACGAGGTCGGCGACATCCCGGAGCGCGCCGCGAAGGCGACGCGGGAGATCGAGCAGCTCCCCGAGGTGAGCGCCCGGCACGTGGACATGAAGCACCTCGAGCGGGACGTCCGCATCGTGATGGACATCTTCAACGACGCCTGGTCGGACAACTGGGGGTTCGTCCCCTTCACCGAGGCCGAGCTCCGGAAGATGGCGAAGGACCTTCGCCTCATCATCGACCCCGAGATCACGTACATCGCCTACGTGGACGGTGAGCCGGCGGCCGTCGCCGTCGCGACGCCGAACCTGAACGAGGCCATCGCGGACCTCGGCGGAAAGCTCCTGCCGACGGGAGCCGCGAAGCTCGTGTACCGTCTGAAGGTGGAGGGCACGCGCACCGCGCGCCTCGCGCTCCTCGGCATCAAGAAGAAGTACCGCCACCAGCGCAAATACGCGGCACTCAGCATCTATCTCTACTCGAAGATGAACGACGCGGGACGCCGCGCCGGGTACCGCTGGGGCGAGCTCTCCTGGACGCTCGAGGACAACGGGCCCGTGAACGTCGCGATCAAGATGATGGGGGGGAAGATCTACAAGAAGTATCGGGTGTACGAGGGCACGCTCTGACGCCTCGGCCACGGTCGCGGAACGCCGGCTGAGGGGCCTTTCGGGGCGAAGCACGCTGGGGGTAGACTCCGTGGATCGACCGGCGGGCTCGTTCGCTCGAGCCCAGTGCCCGGGAGGGCTCCATGGCATCCGAAAGAACGCTGGTTCGGGCTCTGGGCATCGCCCTGAGCTTCACGGTGAGCGCAGAAGCACTCTCCGGGGCATCCTCCCGCACGGCGACGCGAGCGCGGCTCCCGCGGAGCGCGGACGCACCGGCGAGCCTCGTCGACCCGGGGTCGGCGATGAGCGTCGCGTTCCGGCTGGAAGGCGCGACGTCGCGAACGGGCACGAGAGGCCCCGACGTCGTCGTGTTTCCGGGCGCCGGCCCGGAGAAGAGCGACGTCCGCTTCCGCGCCGAAGGCGGCGTTCTCGAAGATTTCGTGCGCTACTCGAGCGCGCCGCGGGTCCGGGCGACGGCGTACCGCGTGCAGACGAGCGGCGTGAGCGGCCTCCGGCTCGTCTCGGACGTCCTCGAGTTCCTCGACGCGGGTGGCGCTCCTCGTCTCCGGATGGCCGCGCCGTTCGTGACGGACGCTCGCGGGAACCACGCGGCGCACGTCGACGTCTCCGGCTGCGCCGTGGATCGGGATCCGAGCGGGCCCTGGGGCCGTCCGACGGTGCCGCCGGGCTCGGAGGTCTGCCGGGTGGTGGTCTCCTTCGCGGACGCTCCGCTCGACTACCCCGCGGAGGTGGATCCGAAGTGGACCGCGACGACGAACACGATGATCGAGGCTCGCCGCGGGCACACGGCGACGCTCCTCGCGACGGGCAAGGTGCTCGTCGCGGGCGGAGAGTCCGGGACGACGGCGGCGCCGGTTCGCTCGAAGACGGCCGAGCTCTGGGACCCGGGGACGGGCACGTTCGCGGCCACGGGATCCATGACGGACGCGCGCGCGTTCCACGTCGCGGCGCGGCTCTCGACGGACGCCGTCCTCGTGACGGGAGGGGCGGGCGCGACGGCCGCGCTCGGCACGACGGAGCTCTACGAGACGTCCGCGGGGAAGTTCCGCGCCGTCGCCTCGCTGATCACGGCGAGGCGCGCTCCGGCGATCGCGCCTTCGGGGACCGGCGTGGTCGTCGCGGGCGGCACGGACGCCGCGGGCGCCGCGACGGACGCCGCGGAGACGTTCGACGTCGGCACCGAGAAGTGGACGGACATCGGCCGCCTGACGAACAAGCGCCTCGGCGCGGTCGGCGGGATGCTGCCACCGAGCTCGCCGGTCGTCGTGGGCGGTTCCACGTCGGACACGGTCGGCGACCTCGCCTCCGTGGAGCGGCTTTCGGGGACCTCATGGGCGGGGGCGCCGTCGCTGTCGCAGGCACGAAGAGAATTCGACGCGGCCGTCCTCGACTCGGGCGCGCTGCTCGTCGCCGGCGGCTACCAGGGAAGCACGAAGAAGGCGCTCGCGGACGCCGAGGTCTACCAGAGTTCGACGGGGAGCTTCGTGAAGGTCGGCGCGCTCGCGACGGCGCGCGCCGACCACCGGTTGACGGCGCTCGCGAACGGAGCCGCGATCGTCACGGGCGGCACGACGCGAAACGCCCAGGGGGCCGTGTCCGGCTATCTGAAGAGCGCCGAGCTCTACGACCCCGACGGGAAGACCTGGTCGGCCTTGCCGGATCTGGTCGGCGCCCGCGCCTACCACACCGCGACGCTCCTCGCGGACGGGCGTGTCCTGGTCGCGGGCGGCGCGGCGGCGGCCACGGGCTCCCTGGACACGGCGGAGGTGCTGTCCCTGGACGCGAACGGCGTCGCGTGCACGGCGGGCGCGTCGTGCGCATCGGGGTTCTGCGCGGACGGCTTCTGCTGCGAGAGCGCCTGCGACGGCCCGTGCACGGCGTGCGCCGTCGCGGCCACGGGGAAGCCGAACGGGACGTGCGGAGCGGTCTCCGCCGGCAAGGATCCGCGCGGCGACTGCAAGGACGACGGCGCTCCCGCGTGCCAGAAGGACGGCCTCTGCGACGGCAAGGGGGCCTGCGAAAGCTACGCTTCCACCTCCTGCACCGCGAACGCCTGCGCCGACGACGCGGACTGCACGAGCGGGCACTGCGTCGACTCCGTCTGCTGCGACACCGCCTGCAGCGGGGAGTGCCAGGCATGCACGGCCGCGAAGAAGGGCTCCGGGGCGGACGGTACGTGCGGGGCGGTGAAGCAGGGAACGGATCCGGACGGGGAATGCGGGACGCTCGGCACGGGTGTCTGCCTCGGCGCCGGGACGTGCGACGGTGTCTCCGCCTGCAAGTCCCCGAACGAGGGTAAGGCGTGCGCCGCGGCGAAGTGCGTCGATACGGAGACCGCGGCGGCGGCGGCGACCTGCGGATCCGGCGGAGACTGCACGCCCGAGACGACGAGCTGCGTGCCCTACCGCTGCGATACGACGAGCGCGGCGTGCAAGACGACCTGCACGAAGGACGCGGACTGCGCGACGGGCGCGCACTGCACCGGCGGCGAGTGCGCGCGCGCGGACGACGGCGCGGCCTGCAAGACCGGCACCGACTGCACGTCGACGTTCTGCGTGGACGGAGTGTGCTGCGACCAGGCGTGTGGCGGCCAGTGCGAGGCCTGCGACGTCTCGGGGAACGAGGGAACGTGCTCCCCCGTCAGCGGGCCGCCCCACGGCACACGGACGGCATGCGCCGGCTCGGACCCGTGCGGCGGCACGTGCAACGGCCTCGCCCGGACGATCTGCATCTACCCGGGCGCGGACGTCTCCTGTGGCGCCACCGGAACGACGTGCACCGACGGCAAGGAGAGCGGCGATCGCTGCAACGGCTCGGGCGAGTGCTCGTCCGCGCCGACCGACTGCGCTCCCTACGCCTGCGGCACGGACGCCTGCCTGACGTCCTGCACGAAGGATGGCGATTGCTCGAGCGACGCCGCGTGCACCGCCGGGAAATGCGTCTTCGGCGCGACCCGCTGCGGAGACGGCGGCGTGGTCGTGGACGGCGGTTGCGTCACGCCCGTCGCGGCGGTGAAGAGCGACGGCGGCTGCGGCTGTCGGACGTCTCCCGCACCTGAGGGACGGAGCGTCGCCTGGCTCGCGGTCGGGATCGCGGGTCTCTGGATCCGGCGCCGGAGGCGCGGAGCGACCGGCTGATCTCGCGACGTCTCAGGACGCGGCACGAACCGGGGGGTACGTCCCGGAGATGGCGCGCTTCTCGGAGCTCGGAGCCTCGGCGGGTTCGACGTCGTCGGCCGTAGCATCGTCCAGACCGAACGGCGTGCTGAGGAGCTCGAGACGGCGCTGGAGGCGCGCGCCCTCGTCGTTCGTCTCCTTCGAGGCGAGCGAGATGCGCACGAGCGCGACGGCAAGGAACGCGACGGTCGCCCAGAGCGGTCCGCCGAGGGCCCAACCCCCGAGCGCCACCGACCAGTTGAAAAGGATGCCGTTGTTCATGAAGGTCCCCGTTCCTCCAATGGAACGATGGAATCGAACCCGGGGCCAACGTCCGACCGCTCGTTCTAGCCGTTTTTGTGAGGGAAACGACCACAGGTGGAGGTCGTGGAGGCCGCGCACCTACCTCGGAGACGAGCGTTCCTTAGCCCTCGGCGACGACGCGATTTCTTCCGCTCTTCTTCGCGAGATAGAGGCGTCGGTCGGCGATGGAGACGATGGCGTCGGGGTCCAGACGCTCGGCGCACGCCGCCGTCGCGCACCCGACGCTCACGGTGACGCGGATCACCTCCCCGCCCGTCGTCGTCGTGCTGGCTTCGATCGCGCGGCGGAGCCGCTCGCCCGCCTTTGCCGCGCCCGTGAGCCCGACGCCGCGCAGGAGGAGCACGAACTCCTCGCCGCCGTAACGGGCGAGGATGTCCTCCGTGCGGAGCATCCGGTGCGTCGTCGCGGACACCGTCTTCAGCACGGCGTCTCCGGCGGGGTGCCCGTAGGTGTCGTTCACCTTCTTGAAGTGATCGACGTCGAACATGACGACGGCCGTCTGCGAGTTGTGGCGAGCCGCGTAGGCGACCTCCGTGGCGAGCCGCTCCTTCAGGAAATGCCGATTGTAGGCGCCCGTCAGGCCGTCCCGGACGCTGCTCTCGTAGAGCTGCCTCAGGATCTTCTCCTGATGCTCGTCCGTCAGGGAGAACCGGAAACACACGCGCGGTCCGAGCTGGAGGACGACGCCGTCGGAGAGCGTCTTCCGGGTGATGCGATCTCCGTTCACGTACGTGCCGTTGCTCGACCCGAGATCTTCGGCGAAGTACTGACCGTCCTCGTAGAACACGCGCACGTGGGAGCGGCTCATGCCCTCGTCGTCCACCACGATCGTGTTCACGGCGTTCCGCCCGATCCGCGTCTCCGGTCCGTCGAGCGAAGCGACCTGACCGGCCTGGATCCCGTCCATCCGGACGAGCACGGCGCGGTCCCGCATCTTCGGCGGGCGAAGCGAGAATGCCTCCGTCGTGAGCGTCTTCTGTTCGAGCCGCGCGGGCTCGACGCTGACGACGGGAGGCTTCGACTGCGACGGGGGGGCCTTTTCCACTCGGAGCCGTTCAAAATACCACAGACCGTCGCACTAGCCGGACCGGGCGGATCGCAAAAACCGCGTCCTCCCGTCGACCGGTCCGTCGAGCGGAGGTCGCTGCATGGAACCCAGGGCCGAACCACGCGCCTCGGGAAAAACCGCTGCCGCGAGCTCCCGGAGCGGCTCCGGCCCCGACACGGCCCAGGCGACCACGAAGCGCGCGAGCGTAAACGCCGTCGCGGCGAGGTCCGTCGGTCGTGCGACGTGAACGTGTCGTCCGGTGGGCGGGAGTACGACGCCACCGGACACGTCCACGCCGACGAGGCCGCTTCCCGCGGGGATGAGCTCGCCCGAGTAGAGCATCGTGTCGCGGTAGCGCACGGCATCCGCACGCTCCGTGTCGTCGAGCGTTCCACGCGGCACGCGCTCTTCCCACTCCGCGAGCGACGCGGCGAGACGTTCCGCGAACCGGCGCGCGCTCCGTTCCGAGCCCTGGACGAGCACGATGCGAGGGCTCAGGCAGCCGCGCTGGTCGAACGGAACGACGTCGCGAGCGACGCCTTCGGCGTCCCTGGCGAGCGAGTCGTCGGGCACGTCGGCGGAGAGGAGCACGACGCCGAAGCCGCTGCCGTGCCCGAGCACGCTGACGGCCGCGGGCATGCCGCGCAGGACGGCTTCCACGGTCTCGTCCTTGCCGTAGACCCACACGACGTCGCCGGGGCTCGGTTCGAGCTCGGGGACGACGCGGAACCCGCCTCCGCTCGCCGCGTGGAGGAGACGCACCATCTCCGGTTCGCGCCGCGAGGGCCTCACCGAGACGTCCGGCGAGGCGGCGAGGGCGAGCGCGAGCGCGCGAAGCGCTCCGGTGAACACGGTGCCGCTCAGGATCACGTGCGCCCGCGGAGCGGGAGAGACGCCGGCGACGAGCCGCTCGAGGGAGGCCTCGTCCGGGTCGGTCTCGAGGTGCTCCCGGAGCGCGAGCTCGACTCCCTCGGGCGAAAGGCCCGTCGTCCCGGGGAGCACGCGACGCGCCTCGGCGCCGAGCGGATCCGCCCGGGACGCGATGCGAGCGGCGGCGCGCAGGATGGCGCGGACGCGCTCCAGAGGGGGCGCGTCCGTCACGGCGCGCTCCGAGCGAGCACCATCGCCTCGATGGAGAGCGAACAGCCGCGCGGCTCCGCGTCCTTCGAACGACCGAGGAGCTCGATGCCCGGCCCGCGGCGCCGGACCACGTCCCGCGTGACGACCGCCACCGCCGAGTCCACGTTGCCGAGATCGACGAACCGCGCGAGCCCTTCCTCCACGGGCGCGAGCGTCTCCGGATCGACCGGAGTGACGCGGAGCCACGGCGGCGGCACGAGGATGCCGGGAGCGGCCGCGAGCTCCGCGCCGGGGACCGTGCCCTCGTAGAGCTGACTCGAGAGCTCCGTCATCCCGTACTCGGCCACGATCGAGGCACGCGAAACGCCGAAGGCCCGCGCGAGCGCGACGTCGAGATCGGCCCGCTTCACCTCGCGCGTCTTGCCCTTGAAGCCCCCGGTCTGCATGACGACCGAGCCCTCCGGGAGCGGGAGCCGAGCTCCGCCGAGCTCGTCGAGCAGGAGGACCAGCGCGAAGGACGTCGAGAGGAGCAGGAGCGGCGTCCGTCGCTCCTCCGCGGCGGCGACGACGCGGAGGAGCCCCGCGACGTCGACGCCGTCGGGCGACGCGAGGAACCGCGTGCTCGCGCCCTCGCGGGACGAGGCGACGTCGAAGGTCTCGAGGAACGCCCGCATCATGAACCCGAGCGACGACGTCGGATTCGCCCCCGGGTCCGGCGCGAGCGCGGCGACCGTGACTGGACCAGGGCCCGCGAGGAGCGCTCGCCTCCCCCACGCGAGCGCGAGCGCGCGATAGGTCGCGGTCGTCCGCATCGGGTGGATCCCGCGCGCGGCTCCCGTCGTCCCGCTCGTCTCGAAGCGGACCTCGTCGGCCGATGCCGGGTGCGCGGCGACTCGCGAGAGCCGGAAGGCCTCCACGGGTACGGCAGGGACGTCGTCCGCGCGGGCGAGGAGCCGTTCGCCGCCGCGAGCGAGCACGAGCCGCCGGAACGCGGGGATCGTCTCGAACTGGAAGCGAGCGATGTCGCTCGCGAGAGCGTCGAACTCCTCGGGGGAGAGGGCCTCTTTCGCCGCCGCCAGCGCACGGACCCGCGCGTGGAGCGCGTCGGAGCGCTCGACCGGGGTCACGACGGCGGCGCCTCGAGCGCGTCGCGGGCAGCGGCCACGAACGGCGCGATCTGCCCCTCGCCGAGCGTGAGCGCCGGCGTGAGAACGACCACCTCGCGCCCGCCCCCGCCCGTGGACACGAGGTACCCGCGCTCGAGCAGGCGACGGAGCACCACCGTCGCCGCTCCGGGACGCGGACCGAGGTCGATGCCGATCATGAGACCGACCCCGCGGACGTCCGCGACGCTCGCGAGCCCACGGAGTCCGTCCCGGAGCTCCGCGAGGAAGCGCGCGCCGAGCTCCCGACTCCGAGCGACGAGCTTCTCCCGCGAGAGCACGTCGAGCGTCGCGATCCCCGCGGCGCAGGCGAGCGGCGCGCCGGCGAACGTGCTCGTCTGCACGACCTCGCGCTCCCGTCGCCAGCTCCGCATCACCGCGTCGGAGCCGACGCAGGCGCTGAGCGGAAGCCCTCCGCCGAGCCCCTTGCCGAGACAGAAGACGTCCGGAACGACGCCTTCCTCGACGGAGCGGAGCAAGGAGCCGGTACGCCCGAGTCCGGTCCAGATCTCGTCCGCGACGAGCAGCGCGCCGTGCGCCTTCGCGAGCGCCGCGAGCTCCGTCAGGAAACCCGCTGGCGGCACGACGCATCCTCCGCGGCCGAGGACCGGCTCCACCAGCACGGCGGAGACGTCCCCGGCCGAGAGCCGCGCCTCGACCTCTTCGAGCGAGCGCGCGGCGTCTTCGCGATCCGCCGGATACGAGACGAACGTCACGTGCGAGCCGAGCTGCGCGGAGAACGGCTCCCGGTAGCTCTCGCGGAGCCCGCACGCGGCGAGCGGCGCGTAGGAGAGCCCGTGATAGGCGCCGCGGAAGGCGATCACGCCGGACCTCCCCGTCGCGAGGACGGCCGTCTGGAGCGCCGCGGTCACGGCGTCCGCGCCGGACTGAGCGACGATGACCCGGGCGCCGCGCTCCGGGTAGAGCGCGGCGAGCCGCTCCTGGAGGGCAATCTTGGCGTCCGAGGGGTGCACGTCCCCGAGGGCCTGGAAGATCCGCGCCGACGCGAGCTCGAGCACGCGACGGATCGCGGGGTGGCCGTGACCGAGGAGCATCGCGCCGAACCCGGCGGCGAGGTCGACGTAGCGGTTGCCGTCGACGTCCACGACGTTGTCGCCGCGCGCCTCCGAGTACACGACGGAGCTCGACGGAGCGTCCCGGACGACGACGCCCTTCCGGGACGCGGGCGCGGGCCCCATGGGCGCCGCGACGTGCGAGGCCCGGACGAGCCACGAGCGTGACTCGGGCCCCGGCGGCCGCGCGACGATCGCGGGCGGGTCGCTACCGGTGACCAGGAGATGCGCGTGGGAGGTCACGCCCAGGCTCTACCAGCAAACGCGGTTCCGCCCCCCGCGTTTCGCCTCGTAGAGCTTCTCGTCGGCGCGCTGGATGAGCTCCGTCGCCGTGTCGTTCTCGCGGACGAGGGCGCAGCCGATGCTGATCGTGACCGGGATCTTCTCGCCCTGGAACACGAACGAGTGCTCGGCGACCTTCTCGCGGATGTTCTCGGCGAGGGCGGTCGCGCCGTCCATCGTCGTCTCGGGCAGCACGATGCAGAACTCCTCGCCGCCGTAGCGAGCGAACACTTCGTCTCGCCGGATGCGATTCTGCACGACCTCGGCGAGCTCCCGGAGGACGTAGTCCCCGGCGAGGTGACCGTAGTGGTCGTTGATGCGCTTGAAGAAGTCGATGTCGAACATCAGCGCGCTGAGGGGCCGATCGTGACGGCGGGCGCGGATGATCTCTCGCTCGAGCGACTCGAACAGGTAGCGCTTGTTGTGGATCTGCGTGAGGCCGTCCACGATGGTCATCCGGTAGATTTCCTCGTGGTACTTCGCCTCGGCGTCGGCGCCGGAGAGGTACTTGAGGATCGTCGGACCGACCTTCGTGCGATCGTTCGTGCGGAGGATCGTCTCCCGGACGATCTGCTTCTCGTTCACGTAGGTGCCGTTCGTGGAGCCGTCGTCCACGACGTACCAGTGGTTACCGCGTCGCTCGAAATGCGCGTGCTGTCGCGAGACGGAGTCGCCCTCGAGGACGATCTGGTTGTCTGCGCCGCGACCGACGCGAACCTTGGGGCCTTCGAGGACGAACCGCTTGCCCAGCAGGTTCGGCTCCTTCGTGTAGATCACGACGAGACAATCGTTGCCGGTTTCCGCGGGTTCGTCGTCCAGCTTTCCCTGGATGACCTGCGTAACCCTGGTCTTTTCGTCGAAATCACTCACGCCGAACGTTCGCCTGAACCCCGAAATTATATGCAGGGACTCGCGGAGAGGGGAAACGGTTCACGTCCGCCCGAACCCCGGAGCCCCTGAGCAAGTGGGTTCGAGTCCCACGCTCGGCTCGGCGGGGACCGTATTTCCACGTGTCAGGCCCGTCAAGCGGGGAGATGGCCGAAACTTCGGGACATCCGGCATGTAGGTGGGAGTGGGTGAACCCCATGCCTTCAAGCGGGCGGGCCTTCCAGCGGAACGTCCAGTCCGACGAGCCGCATGAGGCGCAGGGCGTTACCACCCGACACGGGGCCGGGCCGCAAACGGTAGTCGAACGTCATGCGGTCCTCCGCGACGCTCTCCCGGAAATGGCACTGCACCACGCGGGACATCAGCGGCTCCGGGAGCTCGCAGAGCCCCTGGTCGTGAGTGGAGACGGCGCCCAGGGCTCCTTTCCGGATCAGCTCGGCGAGCACCCATCGGGCGCCCACCTGCCGCTCGTGGGAATTCGTCCCGTGGAGAATTTCATCGAGCAGGAAAAAGACCGGTACCGAACCGGCCGTCGCGTCGACGACCGCCTTCAGGCGGGCAACCTCGGCGTAGAAGTGACTCACGCCCGCTGCGAGCGAGTCCGAGATCCGGATGCTCGTTCGAACGGCCAGGGGCGAGAGCCGGAGCCTCGAAGCCGGGACGGGAGCCCCGGCGAACGCGAGCACCGCGGCGAGCCCCATCGACCGCAGCAGGGTGCTCTTCCCGGACATGTTCGAGCCGGTGATGAGGAGCGCCCGCCCCGCCTCGGGCAGCGAAACGTCGTTCGACACGCGCGCGCTCGGGGGAAGAAGCAGGTGACCGAGCCCGACGGCCTCGAAGCACGGGGTCTCCACGAGCTCCGGCCACGCGAAGGACGGCTCGTCGAAGGCGAGGCCGGCGAAGGACGACAGTGCCTCGACCTCGCCGAGTGCACGGAACCAGCCGCGGACGTTCTTGCCGGACCTCTCCTGCCAGGCCTCCAGCATGCGCACGCAGTGCACGTCCCAGAGGAGGAAGAGGTTCGCGAGCACGTGGAGCATCCCGTTGTGCTTCAGCTCGAACCACCCGACGGCGCGCTCGAACGTCTTCATGGCGCGGGACGGTGGCTCACCCGAAGCGAGGAGATCGCGCCGGATCGCGTCCAGCAGTTCGGAGGAGTGCTCGAGCGTCTCGATGCGCTCGAACATCGGACCGAAGCGGAGGAACGCGCCCTCCGTCGCCGAGACGGCGGAAAAGACCCGATCGGCGTGCTCTCGCGTCTGCGCGACGACGAGGACCGACGCGACGAACGGCACGAGCCACGCACCGGACGGAAGGTGCAGCGTGCTCCCGAGCGACAGGGCGAGGAGCGTGAGCGGCGGGAGGACGTACGCGAGCCCGACCAGCACCGGCCGCTTCGCGAGCCACGTGTCCCCCTCCGCCCAGGCGAGAAGCGGCTCCGGATCCGGCGGGCCTTCCTTCTTCCTGGACTTCCAGGGGGCTCGATTGCCCGGCGATTCCGCGGTCGCTTCCACGACGGCGATGGCGAGCGCTTCGAGCGCTTGCCGATCGTCCAGGCGCGGCGCGAGAGCCCGCGCCGCTTCCTGGCGCGCGTGGACGACGGACACCGGCGCGGGCTCGGTGAGGAAGCGCGCGAGGGCGTCCTCGCCGAAGCGCGTGTGCGCGACGGACAGGCGCTGATAGACGGAGCCCCGTCCGAAGAGATCCAGGTCCGAGGCGTACGGGTGGTCCGTGCCCGAGAACCGCGCGCCGTCGGCGGCGAGCTCGCGCCACGCGAGCGTCGTGCGCGCGGCGGCGTCCACGTTGACACGAAGGGCCCGGAGCGCGGCGTCCTCCGCCCGGATGACGCGCGCGTGCCAGATCACGAGCCCGACGAACGCGACGAAGCCGGCGACGGCGGCCGGCCCGGACGGACCGTGGTGTCCGAGCGTCGCGGTGAGACTGCAGACCGCCGCGACCCCGAACGCGAGCCCGCGCAGGTTCGAGACGAGGCGCGAGCGCCGCCCGAGAGCCTCGGCGTCCGCGCGATGACGGGCGGCGCGCGCGTCGTAGAGCGCCGTGCTGCCGCGGCGCGGGGCGTCCGCGGAAGGAGAGTCGGTCACCGCTTCTTCTTGGTGACGGTGAACGATGCCGTCGCCCCGACGGCCGGCGCCTCGGGATATCCGACGTAGCGCCGATCGACGACTCCGGCGATGCACTTCGCCGCGAGCTCGGAGACGCCCTTCCGCTTCTTCACGCTCACGCCCTCCGCGCGCCCGCGCCCCTGGACGAGGAAGCGGAGCTCGACCTCGCCGCGCTCTTCCGCGAGGCCGCCGTTCTTCTCCACGCACTCGACGTACCTGTCGGCGGCCTTCCGGAGGCTCTTCAGTGCGTCGGGGAGCGCGCCCTCGTCGGCGACGATCGGCGCGATCTCGACGGCGAATGCCGGCTCGGGACGGACGTCGCGCTCGGGCGCGGGAGCGGGAGTGACGGGAGGCGGCGCGGGAGGCGCGGCCGACGGCGGAGCGGGCGTCCCCGACGCGACCGGCGGAGGTTCTTCCCGCGCCGGGTCGCCGGGCGGCTCCGCCGGCGGGGTCGCCGCCTGGAGACGGTGGGCTTCCTCGCGACTCAGGCAGCGGAGCAGCCGGCCCTTTCCGTCGGACAGGCGTCCCCAGGGGCACGCCGCGTCCACGCTCCCGTCGCGCTCGGCGAGCGGGGCCGCTCCCGCCGAGACGGCGAGGAGAATGGCGGGGAGCGTGGCTCCAATCACACGGGTCTTCGGTCCACGGTGGCTCGATCGCTCGTTCATGGCATTCCTCGTGACATCCGGACGCCGGAGCGGATGGTCTCATTCCGGGTGGCGCCGGGACGATTGTATCCACCCAGGCAAGAAATCGGCTAATTACCCGCGGCCCGGTGAATCAGAAGATGCCACCGCCCTCCCCCGACGCCGCCGGAGTCGTCCTCACGTTCCTCGAGAGCGTCGGGCGCCGTTCGGAGGCCGAACTGTACCTGAAGCTCTTCCGGGAGCTTCCGAAGGAGAGCTTCGCCATCATCGTCGCGGAGGCCGCGGTCCTCCGGTACGCCGCGGGCTCGCTCGTGGAACAGCTCCGGTTCCTCCGCGAGCTCGGCCTCTTCGCGCCGGTCGCCGTCGGCGTCTTCGAGCCGGCGACGGCGGAAAAGGCCGCGCTCCGTCTCGAGAAGCGCTGCGCGGCGATGGGCGCCGTGGTCGAGAGCGCGCAGGACGAGAGACTCGCGGAGAACGTGCGTGAGGAGCTCGCCGCGGAGAATCTACCCGTCCTCTCGTTCGCGGGAACGGAAGAGGAGACGACCGCTCACCGGTTCGAGCGCCTCGCGCACCTCGCCGCCGCGCTCGGGACGCGGAAGGTCGTCGTGCTGCGACGGCGCGGCGGGTTCCGGCGACTCGGGCGCGGCCTCGGGAGCCCCGACGATCGCCACGTCTCCGTCGTGAACCTGAAGACGGACGGCGCGCTCCTCGAACCCCGGGCGCTTCCGGGAGACGACGCGGAGCTCCTCGCGCGCCTCCGGGAGCTGCTCGAGCGGCCCGACGCCTCGCGGATCGTCGCGAGCGTCACCTCTCCGCTGAACCTCCTCCGGGAGCTCTTCACGGTGCGCGGCGCCGGCACCCTCGTGAAGCGCGGCACGACGATCGAGCGGCACTCGTCGTACGAGACGGTGGACGTCCCGCGGCTGTCGGCGCTCCTCGAATCGAGCTTCGGGAAGACGCTCGATCCGGCGTTCTTCGAGCGCCCTCCGCTCGGCGTGTACCTCGAGGAGAACTACCGGGCCGCCGCGATCATCGAGTCGTCGCCGATCGCGCCTTACCTCACGAAGTTCGCCGTGGACCGCGTCGCCCAGGGCGAAGGCATGGGCCGGGATCTGTGGGAAGCGATCGCGCGCGACCACCGGTCCCTGTTCTGGCGCGGGAGGGTGGAAAACCCGATCGCGGGCTGGTACACGAGCCTCTGCGACGGGATGATCAAGGGCGCGATCTGGACGGTCTACTTCCGCGGGATAGAGACTGGGGACGTCCCCGCCGTGGTGGCCGACGCCGTCGCCCGCCCCGAGGACTTTCGCGCCACGCGCGTGGAGCCGGCCGCGCCGCCGGCTCCCGAGGAGATCCGGTAGGCGGCCATGGGCTTCATCATCGGCTTTCTGTTCATGATCGCCGTCATCGGCGGCCTCTTCTATCTGCTCGTCATCTATCGGGAGGTCCCGGGCGCGGTCGAGCAGCGCCTCGGCGTGCTCGAAGCGCTCCCCGAAGACATCAACAAATGGAAGGTGGACACCGAGTCCGAGGCCGGGAAGGACGCCCAGCAGAAGGGCCTCAAGCGGGAGACTCGACTCTTCCACGACCCGAGCGGCGGCGGTTTCCTCGGGGGCGGAAAGCTGGTCCGTCAAGCGCGGTACCGGAATCAGGCGACGAACGCCATCGTCCGGGTCGAGCCCGACGAGCCCGTGACGCGAAAGCGCGTCCGGAAGTGAGCGGCGCGGGATGATCGCGCGAAGGCGCGCTATCCTCCGGCGCACGCCGTGACGGAACAGGTCCCCTCACCCGCCGTTCGCGTGAGCGCGGCGCGCGACATGCTCGACTTCGTCGAGAAGTTCGAACCTGGAGCGCGAGCCAAGGTGCTCTCGCATTTCCCGAAGGCTTCTCTGGAAGCGCTGGAGCTCGCCCCGAGGACGTCCTGGCTCCCCGTCGAGCACGACCACTTCGTCGTCGACGGCGTGGTCGCCGTGCTCGGGAAGGACCGCGCGCGGAAGTGCTGGCGGGACAGCGTGCCGGACATGGTCGACAAGCCCCTGCTGCGATCGTTCGTCTCCGGCATGGTGCGGATGTTCGGGCGAGAGCCCGCCCGCATCGTCGGGCTCCTCCCGAAGGCATGGCCGCTCGTGTATCGCGACATGGGCACGGTGACGCTGGATGCGTCGACGCCCGGAGATCCCGTCCTCCGCTTCTCGGACATTCCCCGCTCGGTGCGCGCGTACCCGAACTATTTCGTCTCGTGGGAGGGCGTGTGCGCGGGGCTCGCGCACATCGCCCGCGTGACGGGAGATGCGACGCTCGTCCCCGCGCCCGACCTCTCCTCGGCCGAGGTTCGTTTCCGCTGGGGCTGACGAACCCGGACACTGAATTCGAATTGCTCGGAAATCATTGAGCATTTCGCGCCCTGCGGCACGGGGGACTGAACGAGCCTCCGGAAACCACCGTAGGATGGCAAATGGCGGCTTGCGTCCGCTCGTCCGTCTCACGATCCGATGAGCCCCGTTCGATCCAGGCCGCGAGAGACCCCGAAGGGGCTGTCGCGGCGTGCCTTCCTCGTCCTCGGCGGCGCCATCGGGCTGTTCCTCTCCTCGAGGACACTGAACGCGCAGAGCGGCGGTGTTCCGGCCGGACTCCAGGCGGAGCTCCTCGCGAAGCTCGTGAGCTACGACCGGAACTTCAAGGACCGAGCGGGTGATCGCGTGCGAACCGTCGTGGTCGTCCGGAAGGACCAGGCCCAGTCGAAGCTTTCCGGAGCCGCGATGAAGCTCGCGCTGTCCGAGCTCGAGCAGATCGGCGGGCTCCCTCACGAGGAAACGCTCATGGAGTATCAGAACGCAGCGGCACTCGCCGCCGCGTGCCGCGCGAACCGAATCGCTCTCGTCTACCTGACGCCGGGTCTTTCGAGCGAAGTCCCGGCGATCCGCGAGGCGCTCGCCGGCGTCGACGTGCTGAGCGTGAGCGCGGAACCGCTCGACGTGAAGGAAGGCATCGTGCTCGGGTTCGAGCTCGAATCCGGCAAGCCGAAGATCTTGCTGAACTTGCCCCAGAGCCGCCGGCAGAACGTCCAGTTCCGGGCGGAGGCCATGAAGCTCATGGAGGTGTACCGATGAGGCGGCGCCGCATCGCGCTGGGGGTCCTCGCGGGGACGCTGTTCGCCGGGAGCGCGCTCGCCGACGGTTCGTCGGACCTCGAAGCCTTGCTCGACGAATCGGTGGTCACCACCGCGTCCACGACCGCGGAGACGGCGTCGAGCGCGCCCGGCACGTCGGTCACGCTGACCGCGGACGATTTCCGCACGTTCGGCATCCGGACGCTCGCCGAAGCGATCGACTTCCTGAGCCTCGGCATGACCACGGGGGATCCGCTGAAGACGCCGGACGTCGGGGCGCGCGGCGTCATGCTGCTCGGCGACGACGGCAAGCACTTCCTGCTCCTCGTGAACGGGCACGCGATCAACGACCCGCTGTTCGGCGCGGCGCGCTTCGACCAGGGCGCCGGGATCCCCATCGACGCCATCGACCACGTCGAGGTCATCCTCGGTCCGGGCTCGGTGCTCTACGGCTCGAACGCGATGGCCGGCGTGATCAACGTGATCACGAAGACCGGCAGCACGTACAAGGGCGGCCACCTGCTCGCGGACTTCGAGCCCGGGAGGAGCGCCCGCGGCGGAGCCGGCATCGGCACGACCTTCGAGCTGTTCGGCGCCCCCGCCGAGCTCTCGTCCAGCGTCGAGTACTACGAGCGCTTCGGACCCGATCTCCACTTCCCGGAGCACCACTACGCGGTGAGCGGCGTCGCGTACCGGAAAGGCGGCGCGTTCGACAGCGTGTGGGGCGGCAACGCCAAGGAAGCCTACTTCGCCCGAGCTCCACAGGGAGTGCTGCGGCTCAAGGCCGGGCAGTTCGACGTGACGGTGATGGGGTCCGCGTACGAACGCGGCATCCCGTACACGGATCGCGTCTACGACGTGGATTTCGACGATCCGAAGAGCCTCGAGCTCGACCGTTCGCTGCGCGTCGACCTCCGTCACGACGCGACGCCGAGCACGCTCGTGCAACTCACGTCACGGGCGTACGCGGACTACTTCGACTACCAGCGACGGGTGAACCGGAACGCTCGCTACGAGTGCTTCCGGAGCGACTTCGAGACGTGTCAGTACTACACGGCCGGCCTCGCGAGCTGGGCCGGGCTCGAGGAGCGGCTCTCGCTCAACTGGCTGTCGGACTCGAGCCTGGTCACGCTGGTCGGCGTCGACGCCCGTCTCCGGCACGTGCGCGCGAAGCAGGACGCGCTGGATCTCGACACCGGGCAGGCGTTCGCCCCGACGCGCGGCCACATCGCGGACACGCTTCCCCTCGTGAGCCCGTACGTCCAGCAGACGTGGTCGCCCGTGCGCGTGCTCGATCTGAACGCCGGCGCTCGTCTCGACGTGGACCCGCGCTTCTCGGCGATCCTCTCGCCGCGGGCGGCTGCCGCCGTCCGGCCCTTCGAAAAGACAGTCGTGAAGGTCGTCTACTCGCAGGCGTTCCGCGCGCCCACCTGGGCCGAGACGGACTCGGCGAACTACCAGGTCGCGCCCTCCGACGTGAAACCGGAGAAGGTCCGCTCCATCGAGGGCTCGATCGAACAGCGCTTCGGCCCGCACCGGGTGCTCTTCGGCGTGTTCCGCACCCGTTGGGAGGACCTCGTGGAGTCGAGCCCGCTCGCGCCCGCGGACCAGGCGGCGCTCCAGGCGCAAGGCGTGCTGCCGTTCATCGCGCAGGGGTTCACGCAGTTCCACAACCTCGCGAGCATCGACAACTACGGATACAACGCGGGTCTCTCCGGCGCGTTCGCGTCGGGGAAGCTCCGCTACGGCGTCAACGCGACCGCGGCGTACACGAGGCAAGCGGGCGAGGGGGTGACGCGCGAGCTCGAGGCCTCGCCGCAGATGTTCGGCAACGCTCGCCTCGCGCTGTCTCTCGGGGAGGGCCTCCCGGTCCCGGCCCTCGCCGTCCGGTACGTGAGCTCGCGCCTCGTCGACCGCGCCTACGAGGCCACATACGCTTCGCTCCCCGAGGCGCCGGCGTACGCGGAGCTCAAGGGCACGCTCTCGGGCGACGTCGGCAGGACGGGAGTCGGGTACACCGTGTCCGCGACCTGGGCCACGACTGGCCAGAGCGCCTACGTCGCCGGACCGGCGCTCCTCGGCGAGCCCGCGCTCGCGTACGCCCCGATCGACCGGTTCCGGGCGTTCGTCGGCCTGCGGTGGGACTTCATGGGAGACACCAGCCGCAAGGAGGCACCGTGACCGTGCTCGGAAGGACCCTCGCGCTCGCCGTGGCGGCGGCGTTCTGCCAGAACGCCTGCCTGAACCTGGACGACGTGCCGGTGACGGAGGGCATCTCCACGGCGGACGCGGGCGGCGGCATGTCGGACGCGGCCGCGCCGGACGGCGACGCCGGCATCCCGATGACGCCGTGCAACCACTGCATCTACGACGAGGGCGCCCCGTGCAGAGCCGACTACGACACCTGCGCGAAGAACGCGAAGTGCGCGGAAATAGTCCACTGCGCCACCGCGCGCAACTGCATGTCTCTCGCGGACCTGTCGAAGATCATCCCCTGCGCCCAGGTCTGCATCGACCAGGCCGGAATCACGTCCAGCAGCGACCCGGCGACGCTGGCTGCGGCGCCGCTCTTCTACTGCACGAAGGACGCGACGAAGTGCGCCGACGTGTGCAGCAGATGAGCGAGCCGCGGCCGGCGCTCAGCGTCCGAGCGCTTCGGCCCGGTTCACGATTCGCGGCGTGAGGAAGATCACGAGCTCGCCGCGGGTGTCGCTCGCCCGCCGATGCTGGAACAGGAGCCCGATGAGCGGGATGTCGCCGAAGAACGGGACCTGATCGACGTTGCGACCGGTGTTGCGCGTGTAGATGCCGCCGATCACCGCGGTGTGCCCGTCCATGACGAGCAGGTCCGTCTCGGCCTCGCGCTTCAGGATCGTCGGGTCGCCGCGGGCGGAGGTCTGGTTGAAGTCCGGCTCGTCGCGGTTGATCTTGACGTGCATGCTGATGCTGCCGTCCGCCGTGACGTGTGGTTTCACCAGGAGCTGGAGCTTCGCTTCCTGGAACGTCGTCTGGACGCCCTGCGCGCTCACCTGGGAAAACGGGATCAACGTGCCCTGCGCGATCCGCGCCTCGTGGTTGTCGAGGGTCAAGATGCGCGGGGAGGACAGGATGCGGAGCAAGCCGTTCGACTCCGCGGCGGAGAGACGCAGGTTCAGGTTGAAGTTGTTGTCGATGGAGCCGAGCGTGATGCCGATCGCGCCGCCGGATCCGGTGCCGACCGCCGCGGGGAGGTTCACGGCGAAGTTCGGGTTGTTGATCTGCCGCTGGAAGGGCGAGAGACCGGCCGTCGGCGTGGTGGCGTCGCTCGCACCACCGGCGAGGCCGACGCTGTTCGGGAACGCGAGGCCCGTCGGGTTGCCGGTCGAGGCGGAGAACGTCGCGTCACCGCCCCACTGGATGCCGAAGTCGCGAAGGTACCGGCTCGTCGCCTCGACGACGCGCGCCTCGACGAGCACCTGCGGGGTCTGGGTGTCGAGCGAACGCGTGAGCTCCTCGATCTGATCCAGGTTCCCGGCGACGTCGCGCACGATGAGGACGTTCGTGCGGCCGTCGACCGCGATGGATCCGCGCGACGACAGGAGGTCACGCGCGCGCGCCTGGATCTCCGAGGCCTGCGCGTAGCTGACCGGGACGAGGCGCGTCTCGAGCGGGGCGAGCTGCAGCTCCTGACGTCGCCGGGCGATCGCCATTTCCCGCTCCTTCTCGAGCTGCGCGAGCGGGGCGACGCGGATGATGTTCCCGCGCTGCACCATGCCGAGGTTCTTCGACTGCAGGACGACGTCGAGCGCCTGGTCCCAGGGGATGTTCCTCATCCGGATGGTGACCGTGCCCTGAACGTCGTCCGCCGTGACGATGTTCACGTGCCCGACGTCCGCGAGGAGGCGGAGGACGTTGTGGATGTCCGCGTCCTTCAGGTCGAGGTCGATGCGGCGACCGTCGTACTTGCCGGCAGCGCCGGCGGCGTCCGCCTGACCGGCGATGGCCGGCGTGAACGCCGCAGCCTGGTCCTCTCCGCTCCTCGTCTCGACGACGCCGCGCTTCGCCCCCGCGCCGTGGAAGTTCGTCGTGACGGCGGGGATGTCCTTGATGCTGTCGTCGACGTGGAGCGTCCGCGCCTTGCGCGCGACTCCGCCGTCCTGCGCGACGCCGGTCATCGTCGTGGGGAGGCTCCCGGGCTTGAAGAACGTCCAGGTGAGGGTGCGGCCGTGCCGGAGCACCCGGGATTCCACCTTCGCGGCGGCTTCCGCCTCGAGGGTGACCGTGTGCTTCGCCGGATCGGCGAACGTGGACACGCTGCCGAGGAGCCCGGCGAAGGCCGCGACGTCGAGCTTCCGCTCCAGGGCGGCGGGAAGATCCGTGTTCTCGAGCACGAGCCGGAAGCGGTCGTCCTCGCTCTTCACGTCGAGGATCTTCGGAGAGCCGGCGAGCTCGACCACCACGTCGTCACGGTCGTCGTGGTGCTCGAACTTCACGTCGGAAACGCGAGGGGTTCCGTCGTCGGCGGGCTTCGCGACCTTCTTCTCGGGAGCGGCGAGGTCGTCGATCCCGGGCTCGCCGGGCCGGAGCGAGACGACGAGGCTCTTGTCCCGCACGGAGACCGAGTAGCGGGCGTCCTCCAGGAGCGTCACGAGCACGCGCGTCGTCTTCGCGCCGTTGGACGAGAAGGCTTGCGTCAGGACGCCGCCCACGACTCCGACGCGGTCGGTGAGGGCGGACTTCGCTCCCATGACGTCGGCGTCGATGACGTCCACCACGAGCCGCCGGTTGCCGGAGTCGAGCCTCGCCGTGTAGGTCGGCACGTCCGTGAACTGGACGACCACTTCGGCGGAGCGAGCCGCCTCGAGCGGACGGAGCTCGACCTTCGTCGCGTGCCGCCCGGAGGTCGCCGCTTCCGCGCCGAACGCGGCGGACAGAACCGCGAGGGAAGCGAGTCCCGCGAGGAAAAAACGGCTCGAACGAGCGCCCCGGGGGTGATTCCGGCGGGGATCGTTCTGGGTTTGGCGCGGGGGAGTCCACCTCATGATTGTCGGCTCCGACGGGACGCGCGCCTTCGAACGACGCACCGGGTCCCTGTGAAGTGAGCGTAACGTGCCCCGATCCAGGCGAACAAATTCCGGGCCGAACTTTCTTCGTGAAGAGTCCGCCGCGAGCGAGACGAACGGCGCCGCGGGACAACGGCGCTGGCGGGACGGACGGCGCTGGCGGGACGGACGGCGCAAACGTCGTGGGGTTTGGTTTGTGGGGGACCTGGTCCCCCGAGGCTCCTGTGGTCCTCGGGCTTCGCCCTGCGGGCCTCGGACCTCTCCCCCTGCCGCGCCTAGCGGCGCGCGCTCGCCGTGCTCGCGGGTAGCTGTGAAACGGCTGGACCAATCGCGGGAGC